>NC_015385.1:0-600000 GCF_000195275.1 Treponema succinifaciens DSM 2489
AAAGTAAAGACAGAGTATAATTGTAAGCTATGAGTGAACAGAATTACCGTGCTTTTTGGGATGAAGCATTAAAACAAATCCATGATGAATACAAACTAAAAGGACTGGAATCAGAATTCAAACTCTGGTTCAACATGGAATATGTAGAAGATACAATTGAAACTATAACCGTATCTGTACCCTCTGATTTCATGTGGATTAGCATGGTAAACAAAGGTTATGTAAACGCAGTAGAATCAAAAATAGCCGAACTGTCAGGACAAAACATAAATTTAACTTATATATTGAAAAAACGAAATTCTCAAAAAGAATCTGAATCTATAAATTCTGTACCCAAAACTGCAACCATTGATTCTGAAAATTCAAATATTTCAAATGAAAATGAAATCGATTCTGAAAAAAAATCTGCACCCATAAATTCTGTACCCACTTTTAAAATTCATCCACAATTAAGCGAAGATTACACATTTGAAAAATTTGTAAAAGGCGAAAACAGTGAATTTGCCTACAGCGCATCTCTTGCAGCCGCAAAAGAACCTGGCAGAAGATTCAATCCTCTTTTAATTTATGGAGGAGTCGGACTTGGAAAAACCCACTTAATGCAGTCAATTGGAAATTACATTTATAACAATCCGCCTGAAGGAAAAGAAAACATAAAAATCTGTTACATAAGCGCGGAAAATTTTTTAAACGAATTTACTTTTTCCTTAAGAGATGGAACTTCCGAAAAATTCAAAAACAAATACAGAAAACTTGATGTTCTCCTTTTGGATGACATTCACTTTCTAGAAGACAAAATTCAGACGCAGGAAGAGCTTTTTTATACATTTGAAGAGCTTTACAGAACTCATGCTCAAATTGTATTTACTTGCGACCGTCCGATTTCTGAACTAAATGGAATTGAAGACAGACTGAAATCAAGATTTTCAATGGGAACTACAATAGATTTGCAGCCTCCAAGCTACGAAATAAGAAAAGCCATCCTCTTAAAAAAACTTGAAATAAAGAAAAAATCAGTTCCAGAAGATGTAATTGATTTCATAGCAAAAAATATTCAGTCGAATGTGCGCGAACTTGGAGCTTGCCTTGATAAAATGATTGGCTACGCTGAGCTTTTGCAGAAAAATCTTACAATCGATATTGCAAAGAAACTTTTAAGCGACAACATAAGCAAAGTTTCCGACGGTTCAATTTCAATAGACACAATTCAAAAAGTCGTCGCAAATCATTACAACATATCTTTAAGCGACATAAAAGGCGTAAAACGCAACAAAAAAATAGCATATTCACGCCACATCGCAATTTACATTGCACGTATTTTGACTGAATCTTCATTTAATGAAATCGCTGCTGAATTCGGCGGAAAAGACCATTCAACAATAATGCACAGCTACAACACAATTGAACTTCAGCTTAAAACGGATGAAAGTTTAAACTCAACAATTGATCTTCTTATAAGAGAGATAAAAGATTACAAGAAGCTTTGATTTCAGTGGAAAACTATATTCAAATATGTTATAATCCTGTGGAAAAAATAAGGATTTCATAAAAAAAGTGAATTTGTGGAAAAAAAGTGAATTCATTTCATTGATTTTTGCACAACTTAATTTCTTTTAATGCAAAAAGAAAAATCACTTTTCCATAAATCCACAGGCACTATTACTACTATTACTAAAATTTATAAATTTATAAATTTAATATAGCTTGTGCATAAAAATTCATTTGCTTTCTAAAAGCGAATAATTATGCAAAATTGTATAGTAAAACCAGGAGAAATATATGAGATTTACATTTGACAAAGACACAATGATTAAAGAAATTTCAATTGCCCAGGAAATTATTTCAACAAAAAACATGGGCTCAATTCTTTCAAACATCCTTATTATAGCTCAAGAAAATAAACTGACTATAAAAGCAACTGATATAAAAGTTAACTTTGAGACTCAAGTTCCTGTTCAAATAACTGAAGAAGGAACAACAACAGTTTACTGCGATAAATTCATGGGAATTTTGAATTCTCTTCCTTCTGGAGAAATTGAATTCAATCAGGAGAAGAAAGAAAATGAAGAGCAGTCTATAAATGTAATAATCAAACCTGTAGATAAAAAAATCAAGTTTCAGATGAAAAGCATGTCTCAGGAAAAATTTCCTGAATTTTATTCAGCTGAAAACGTTCCTTATTTTGAAGTTTCATCGAAAGATATAAAAGAAATGATAGCTCAGACTTCTTTTGCAGTAAGCGAAGATGAAACACGCTATTTTATGAATGGTGTTTTCTTTGAGAAAAAAGGAGACAACTTGAATATGGTTGCCACAGACGGCCGCCGTTTGAGCTTTGTTTCAAAGTCAATTCTTGCTGGAATAAGCGAATTTCCTTCAGCTATAGTTCATCCAAAAATTTTGAATATCATATTAAAGCATGCTCCGGAAGAAGGAAATATTTTTGTAGCTGTTGTTGATAAAATGATTTTCTTTAAATTCGGAAACTACAAATTTGGCGCGGCTCTTTTGGAAGGACAGTTTCCTAATTATGAGCGTGTTATTCCTGAACATCAGGCTTTCAATTTTCAGGTTTACAAAGCTGATTTAGTAGATGCTCTTAAACGTGTTGCTCTTATGGTTGATAAAAAGGCTGGACGCATATTCTTTAATATTTCCGATGGAGTTTTAAAAATAACATCTTCTCAGTCGGATATGGGAAGCGCAGATGAAGAAATTCCGTGCCAATATCAAGGAGATTCTTACACAATTGCATTGAATTTCCGCTACATTGAGGAGCCTTTAAGAGGAATAAATTCTGAAAAAATCGCATTTGAATTCACAGAAGAAATGAAAGCTGTTACCATGCGTCCTGAGCCAGCTGAAGATTATTTTCACATAATAATGCCAATGCAAAAGGAATAGAAAATAAAGCATAAAAAATGCCTTTTCTTTCTTTGTCTCCATACAATTTTAGAAATCTCTGCAATGAAAACATAGATTTGTCATCAAAAGAAATTTATTTTGTTGGAAAAAATGGACAGGGAAAGAGCAATCTTTTGGAATCGCTTTATTATTCTGCTTATGGTTCGTCATTTAGAACTCATGTTGATTCAGAAGTTATAAAAAAAAATGAAAGTGAAATGAGCCTTCGTTGCTTGTTCAGGGAAGAAAATGGAACTTCTCATACAACTTCAATTATTTTAAAAGAAAAGCTTAAAAAAATAGAAAAAGACGGAAAAATCCTTCACGACCGAAAAGAACTTATAAATACAATGCCTTGCGTTCTTTATAGCCATGAAGATTTGGATTTTGCTGTAGGTTCTCCAGAAAGAAGAAGATTTTTCATAGATCAGTCGCTGAGTATGTATGATGTTCTTTATATTGATATTATGAGAAAATACAAGAGAATTTTAAAAAACAGAAATTTAAGTTTAAAAGAAAAACATTACGATTTGCTTGAAACTTATGATTTTCAGCTTGCTCAAAATGGACTTGAAATTCAGAAAAAAAGAAAAGATGCTGTTTTTAGTTTTAATCAGATTTTTGGAAAACTTTACGAGCAGGTAACTGGAATTTCTGGAGTTTCCATAAAATACATTCCGTCTTGGAAAAATAAATCGGACAATTTGAATTCTCCTTTTTTTGACAGAAATATTCCGTCAGTTGATTATGTTGTTGATTATTTAAGTAAAATAAGGGAGCAGGAAAAAATAATCGGCTCTTCAATAAGCGGACCTCACCGGGATAAAATTGTATTTGAAAAAGAAGGAATTCCTTTTGTTCCAACAGCATCTACTGGACAAAAAAGACTTATAGCTTTGATTTTAAGAACTGGCCAAGCTGTTTTTTATAAGCAGATTACTTCAAGAAAACCAGTTTTACTTATGGATGATGTTCTTCTTGAACTTGATCCTGAAAAAAGACAAAAAGTAACTTCTCTTTTGCCTGAATATGACCAGCTTTTCTGCACTTTTCTTCCTGGAGAACCTTATAAAAATTACAAAAGGGAAAGCACAAGAGTTTTCAAAATTCAAGACGGAAAATGGGAAGATTCAGAATGAGCGAAGAAATAGTTTCTTTCAGCCAAATAATTTCAAATGCTTTTGATTCTATAAAAATTGAAAATGCAAAGAATTCTGTAAATATTTATGATGAATGGAAAAAAATTCTTTCGCGGATAAAGACAAATTCTTCAAATCCAAATGAAGGTCTTAATATGGCTGGACATAGCCGCGTAATTGACTTGAAAAATGGAATTTTGCTCATTGAAGCCGATCATCCGGGGTGGATTTCACTTATACAGTTTCATAAAAAATATATACTTAATGGATTTAGAATGAAATTTCCTGAAGTTGAATTTAAAACTCTTGCATTCCGCTTAAAAGGAAATAAAGGTGAAATTTCATCGGAAATAGAAAGCAAGGATTCAATTTATAAAAAAGTTGAAAAAAAACTTGAATTTGAAGAGAAAATCAACAAAAAATCCGGAATAAACATTAATAAAAATCTAAAAAAATCAGAAAAAAAAGATCTTCCTCCTGAATTGAAAGTTCTTTTTGACAATTTAAGGAAAAGTATGTTGACCAATCTTGAAAAATAATGATAATATCTGCTCTACTAATCTGAAAAAAATTTTATTTATATAGGAGTCTTATTATGTTACGTACATATCAGCCTAGCAAAGTAAAGCGCAATAGAAAATTCGGTTTCCGTGCACGTATGGCAACTCGCGGCGGACGTATGGTTCTTGCTAGAAGAAGAGCTAAGGGTCGCTACAAGCTTACAGTTTCTGACGAAAAGAAGCCTTACTGATTTTTCTAAATTAAAGGATGGATACGGACTTGCTAAAAACAGGGCGTTTTAGAAGAGAAGAACATATAAAGCGCTTTGCCGACATCCAGAAACTTTTTAAAACAGGGAAGAGATTCAGTGTTGCTGGGGCTAAAATTTTTTTTTCCAGAAACAATTTGAATTTTAACAGAATTGCTTTTCCTCTTCCCAGTGGCTATGGAAATGCTGTTGAAAGGAACAGATCTAAACGCTATAGCCGTGAAACATATCGTTTTTTTAAAGCGCGCCTGAACACCGGTTTTGATATTCTTTTTTTAGTTTATCCCGGAAATGACTCGTTCCTTTCGCGGTGCGGACAATTTAAGACATTATGCAAAAAAGCTGGCTTATTAAAGGAATAAGAAATTTCTTCGTAAGGTTTTTGGTTCTTTTTATAAGATTTTATCAAGTTTGTATTTCTCCTCTATTTCCTCCATGCTGTCGCTATACTCCAAGTTGTTCTGCTTATGCATTGGAATCAATTCAAAAACATGGTCCTGTAAAAGGGCTTTATTTCGCCATAAAAAGAATTCTCAGATGCAATCCTTTTTGCAAGGGAGGCTATGATCCTGTTCCTTAAAAGGCGTAAAAAGGAAAATTTATGGAAAAAAACACTATTTTAGCAATAGCTCTTTCGACAATTGTCCTTGTTGTTTCTTTGTTTATTCAGACAAAGTATGTTATGCCGCGTCAGCAGGAAAGAGCACGTGAGCAAGCTGCCGAATTTGAAGCAAAAAAAGAAGAGCAGGAAGCTCAAATAAAAGCTGAAAAAGAAATGATTTCTGCTTCATTTTCTGAGGCGACAGTTCAAAATTCAGAAGATGTTCAGGAATTTGTAATTTCAACTAATAAAGCAAAAGTTACATTTACAAACCGCGGCGGAGACATTACAAGTTATAAGCTTCTTGAGCATAAAGATAAAGAAACTGGTTCCGGCGTTGAAATGGTAAACAATGTAACCAGTTCAAACAGAGCGTTCAGTCTTTCTTTTTGTGGAACTGAAAATCCGGCTTTAAATGATATATTCAATGTTACAAAAAAAGACGATTATACGATTCTTTTCTACCGGGACTACGAAATTAAAGATTCTGAAGGAAATCCAAAGAAATTCACACTTGGAAAAAGATATACTTTCAGTCCTGACGATTATGCTTTTAAACTTGATGTTTCTATAATTTCAAAGGAAGGCGGAGAATTTGGAATTGGAGGCGCGGCTTATACTTTAAGAACAGCTCCTCAGATTGGACCAAAATACGACAAGAAAAACCGCTATGAAGTAAGACAATTTCTTGCATTGAACGGAGGAAAAAAATTCCGCAAGAACATTTCAGATAAATTTTATGATTTAAATTCTGTGGATTGGGCTGGAGTTGGCGGAAAATATTTTACAATGCTAGTCAAGCCTTCTTCTCCTTCTGATATGCTTGGAAAAATAAAAGTTTCTA
This sequence comes from Treponema succinifaciens DSM 2489, assembly GCF_000195275.1. Classification (NCBI taxonomy): domain Bacteria; kingdom Pseudomonadati; phylum Spirochaetota; class Spirochaetia; order Treponematales; family Treponemataceae; genus Treponema; species Treponema succinifaciens. The sequence continues at coordinate 6,258 of NC_015385.1, forward strand.
CTAAATCTGAAAATGAAGATGGATGCCAGATTTTTATTCCAAGAAAGCCTGTTTTGGACGAAACTTCAAATGATACATATTACATTTATGTTGGGCCTCGTCAGGAACGTGAACTTATAAAATATAATGACCAGACAAAAAATGCATGGAATCTTTCAAATGCGAAATTTAACGAAGCATTGCAGACAACTGGATTCCTTTCTTGGATTGAAATAATTTTAAAATGGTGTCTTGAAAAAATCAATTTGATTGCCCATAACTGGGGAATTTCCATAATAATTCTTACAATTCTTTTGAAGATTGTTTTGTTCCCGCTGAATAAAAATGCCGCCGTGGGCTCGCTTAAAATGCAGAAAATTCAGCCTAAAATGAAAGTTCTTCAGGAGAAATATAAAAATGACCAGCAGAAGCTTAGCATGGAAATGCAGAAACTTTATAAAGAAGCTGGATACAATCCGATGTCTGGATGCCTCCCGATGGTTGTACAGATGTTTATTTTGTTTGCTCTTTATAATGTATTTAACAATTACTTTGAATTCCGTGGAGCAAGTTTTGTAAAAGGATGGATTGAAGATCTTTCGGCTGGAGACAGTATTTGGACTTGGAAGCGTAACATTCCTTTTATTTCAGCATTTACAATGAACAATTTGCGACTTCTTCCGTTTATTTATACTGCGTCTCAGCTTTTGAATGGAAAAATAACTCAGTACGGAAATCCTGGAACTGGAGCAAATCAGTCACAGATGAAGTTCATGATGTACGGAATGCCATTGATGTTCTTTTTCCTGTTCTATAATGTTCCGAGCGGACTTTTGCTTTACTGGGCAGTCAGCAATATTATTCAGATTGGACAGCAGCTTGTTATAAACAGCGTAATGAACAAAAAACGTTCCGAGCTTGAAAATGAAAAAACTGTGAATAAAAACGTCTTGAAATTTAAAGGCGGAAAAAAGAAAACAAGATAAAATTTAATTTTGCGAGGTAATATATGACTTACGAATATGAAGGAAAAACAGAAAAAGAAGCTATTGAAAAAGCTGCTGCTGAGCTTGGACTTGAAAAAGACCAGTTTGATGTTGAAATTCTTGAATCCCAGAAAAAAACTTTGTTTAAAAACGGATATGTAAAAATCAGAGTTCACACAGTTGATTCAAAAAATCAAGTTTCGCCTGAATTTGATGGAAAAGTTCCTAATGCAACAACAAGAGCTAATGACCCTTCGTTAGTTTCAAATCCTCTTCCTCAGGATGAAGTTGAAGAAAAAATTATTGATTTTGTAAAAACTCTTATTGAAAAAATGGGATATGAAGCTGCTGTTGAAATTATGTTCCGTGAAGAAAAAAAGATTGGAATAAAACTTTCAAGCGAATCGTCTTCAATTCTCATTGGAAGAAAAGGCAAAAACCTTGATGCGATGCAACTTATTGTAAATGTTTACGCAGGACATCTTGGAAGAGAAGATTTGCGCATTATTCTTGACACAGAAAATTATAGAATCCGCCGTGAAGAAAGCCTTGTGCGCCTTGCTTATGTTACAGCTGACAAAGTCCGCCAGAAGAAAACTTCTATTTTGCTTGAGCCTATGAATCCTTTTGAGCGCCGCCTTATTCATACAACTTTAAATGACATTGCGGATGTTGAAACCAAATCTGAAGGTGAAGGTTTATATAAGCAGGTGCGCGTTATTTATAAAGGTGTGCGTTGATTAAAATATTAAAATCTGGAGAAATAGCTGATGAAAAAGTTTATTTGTAGAATTTCAGGATTTTTTTTGATTTTGAATTTTTTTACTGCATTTTTGTCAGCTTATTCTGCGGAAGAAATTCTTGGAAAAGAAAATTTTGAGCTTTTAAATCAGAATGGAAAAATTCAGTCTAACGAATTTAAGCCAAAAGAAGCCAAATTTTCACTTCTTCCTGATACTGAGCTTTCAAATAAAATTGCAGAAGAACTTGCGTCAAATGAAGGAGAAATGCCTTCTCTTATTGGAGAAAATATTTATCTTATTCCAAAAGAAAATATTGATTTAAACGAAGCTTCTGTAATTTTACGTTCTGTCAGCAAAATGGAAGGAATGCAATATTATTCCAATGGCGAAAAAAACTGGACTACACTTTATCATGACGCATATTGCATTGCAGGTCCGCAAGATAGAACTAGAGTTGATGATAAAACAGAAGGAAGCGCAAACGGACTTGTTCAGTATTGCCTTTTAAATGACAATTCGCTTGGAAAGACAAACTACGAAGTTTCATATTTTCAGACTGAAAACGAAATTTCAATGAAACTTGTAAACACAACTCCTGTATATTACAAGTTTATAAAAGCTGTAAAGCCGGAAAATGTTCACATAAATCTTGTTATGACAATTTGCGATGATTACGTTGTTGTGTATATGAATGTAAAGGCGAATTTTTTCTCTTTAGGAGTTCTTGAAAAAAGAATGCAAAAGTCGCTTTTAAATAGGCTTGATGCGATTTACACATGGTTTTCTAAGCAAATTTCTGAGTGATATTTGGAGGAAAAATGAAAAAATTTATAGGAGCGTTGCTTTTTGTCTGCGTACTTATTTTTTATGGAGGATGTAAACCTATGAAATCTTTGGAAGGAAAAGAAGGACTTTTTGCTGTAATAAACACAAGCAAAGGTGATATTGTTCTTGAGCTTTTTTATAAACAAGCTCCTTTGACGGTAACAAATTTTGTTGGGCTTGCAGAAGGAACTTTGGATGCTGCAAAAGGAAAGCCTTTTTATGATGGATTGAAATTTCATCGTGTAATAAAAGATTTTATGATTCAGGGCGGAGATCCAAAAGGAAACGGAACAGGCGGACCTGGATATAATTTTGAAGATGAAATTGTAGATGGTCTTGAATTTACAGGTTCTGGAGTTCTTGCAATGGCAAATGCAGGTCCTGGAACAAATGGAAGCCAGTTTTTCATAACTCATGTGGAAACTCCTTGGTTGAATGGTCATCATACAATTTTTGGACACGTTGTTGATGAAGCAAGTCAGGCCACAGTAAATTCTATTGCGAAGGATGATGAAATTAAAAGCATAAAAATTATTCGTCAAGGCGCGGAAGCTGAAAAATTCACTGCAACACAAACAGATTTTGATAGATTTGCCTTAGAAGCTCAGAAAAAAGCATTGGAAGCAAAAGAAAAAGCCAATGCTTCAAAAATTGCAGAAGTAGAAAAAAATTTTCCAGGATTTGAAAAAGACAAAAATGGAATTTACTACAAAGTAATAAGAGAAGGCACCGGAAATAAATGCGGTGCAAGGAAATCAGTTGCAACTGAATACAAAGGTTATTTGGTAGATGGAAGTGTTTTTGATCAGTCAAAAGGCAGAGGTCCTCTTGAATTCCAGACTGGAGCAGGCCAAATGATTCCAGGATTTGACATTATGGTTCAGGATATGAAGCTTGGTGAAAAAAGAACAGTTGTAATACCTTCTGATTTGGCTTATGGTGACAGAGGATATCCTGGAGTAATTCCTGGCGGGGCTTATATTGCGTTTGATATTGAACTTGTAAAGATTAAATAAATTTTTTGAAAATTAACAGGCACGTTGTTAATAATGGCAGCGTGCTTTTTTTTGTTCATTGTGGAAAAATTATTTATTCACTTTTTTATACCAAGTTTTCCACAAAAATTTAAGAGTTTTCCACATAAATCTGTGGAAAATTCCCTTTAAATACACATGAATTTACACAAGTTTTCCACAATCGATGGAAAATTTAGTAAATTTATGTTGAGTAAAAGAAGGTTATAATGGAAATTATAAGAAAAGCCACAAAATATGATATAAATGCTATTATGAATATTGAAAAAGAAGCATTTTCAGAAGGAATTAAGGAAAATAAAGACGTTTTCCTTGATCGCATAGAATCATTCTCTGATGGATTTTTTATTTTAGAAGATAAAAACAAAGCAATTGGATATTTTTCTTCTGAACTGTGGAATTCTGTACCTCAAAAAGGTGACAGTTGCTTTTCTTTAAATCATTCAGCATTGAAAAATCATAAAAAAGAGGGTACAATTTTATATATAAGTTCTATAGCAATTTTAAATGAGTACAAAGGAACTGGATTAGGGTACAGATTTTTTTATAAAAGCGTAGAAAAAATTATGAAGTCATTTCCGCAGATAAAAGAAATTGTACTTTTAGTAAATGAAATTTGGATTCCAGCTTTGCACATATATAAAAAATGCGGTTTTATAGAATATGGACGAATACAGAATTTTTTTTCGTCTGCTGGAATAAAAACCGACGGAATTTTAATGCGAAAAAGTGTGGATCTGTAAAAATGAATAATTCTCAATGGAATATTTTTTTGCAATTTAGAGATGAATTTAAAAATCTTTGCAATCAATGGAGTCAGTTTTCAAACGAGTTGTACCCATTGCAAAAAGAATCTGCAAAAGACACTCCAGATTACAACTTGGAAACTTCGATTGTCTATAATAAAGCTTATGATGAAGTCCAAAAAACAGACAAAATAAGTTTCATTGTTATTGGAGATAATCCCGGAAAAGAAGAACAGTTGTCTTCTAATCAAAAATATTTGGTTGGACAAAGTGGAAGAATTGCAGAAGGATTTTTTAGGCGTAATCCAGAATTGAGTACAGATTTTAGAAAAAATGTTTTGATTTTGAATAAAACGCCTGTTCATACTGCAAAAACTGTTCAGCTAAAATATATTTTAAAAAATGGAAGCAAAGAAATTGTAGAGCTTGTAAATGAAAGCCAGAAAAAAATGGCTCAGCTTGCCTTTGAGCTTCATAATGGACTTTATTCCAATGCTGAAGATGGATTTCCTGAATTGTGGCTCGTTGGATATTCTGAACTGAAGAAAAACGGAATTTTTAATGGGTACAGAAATGAATTAAAAAAGCAATATGAAGGGTACAGTTCTTGGAATAAAGTTTTTGTATACCAGCATTTTTCAATGAACCGATTTATTGTAGATTTAAATGAATTCAGAAAGAACAATAATCTTCCTTTAAAAAAGTGCCTTGAAGAAATTGGCGGAATTCATAAAAACGAAATATTTAGTTCTTAAATTTGCTCTATGCTGGACAAATAATTTATGAGTTTGTCTTTTATCAAAAAATCGGCGATTGACATTTGGCTTAGAATAGAAAGCGGGCATCCGAATTTTTGGTACTGGTTTTTGTAACTTTCTAAAATTTTCTTTGGAAGAATCGCAGCTGTTGTGTTTATTGATTTTGAAATCAGATTTGAAAAATTTTCAATATAAATACATTTTCCGTTGAAATCTTGGCTATAAACAAAGTCAGAGCCAGAGATTTCTGTAGATGTATCATATTCAATTATATATCTGAAATCTTCTTTTGCCGCCCATTCAAGAATTTCCTGTTTTTTTTGTTTTGAATCTGTGTTCTTTGAATAAATAAATGCTGATGTTGCTCCGCTTTTTTCTAGCAATGCGGCAATTGATTCTTTTGAGTCAAACGGAATTTCTGTAGTTTTTATACTTGCTGCGGAAAACACATCTGTCAGCGACGAATGAAATCCCTGCGGAACAGCGATGCACGGTTTTATTTTTCTTGGACTGATTGATTTTTCTGCAAGCTGTAAAAGTCCGTGTAAACTGCTTTTGGGATTTTTGAATTCATCTAAAAGAAGAAGTTTAAATAAAATATCAGCTTTGTTGCAAGAAACAACTACTTGCGACGGATTTACTTCCAAATGATGAAATTTATATAAAAATGCGGCTATTGCTATTCTGAGCGGCTCTTCGCCAGTTAAATCAGGAATTTTGTTTCCTTCCAAGAGGTTTTTATTTTCTTTTATTGCAGTTTTTGCTGATTCAACATAATCTTCTATTGGAGAAAGTATTTTTCTTTTTTCCGGTGAAGAATTTACAAGGTCGCCTGTGTTTGTCAGAATTGTTTTTTCATTATTTTCTGAAGGAAGTTTTAAAACAGAATTCTGTTCTTCTTGTTCACTGGAAAAAGGATCGGTAAGAATAAAAGTCCCTGAATTCTTTAAAACAGAACTGTCTGCGTCAATGTTTTCTGTTACAAAATCGTTTTTTTCTTCTGTTTTTTCTTTTTTTCGCTCTTTTATTATTGATTCAACTGTGGGAATTCCTTCATCTTCAGATTTTTCCTTGGAATGAAGACTTGGTTCTGTGCTGCTTGGATTTTTTACAAAGAATCCGCTTTTAGAAAGAGAATAAATGTAGCCGTTTGCTTCAAGCTCGCTGTAGGCTTTTGTTACTGTGTTCCGGCTTATATTGTAGTCTTCTGAAAGTGTTCTAATTGAAGGAAGCTTTGTTTCTTCTGGAAGCTCTTTGTTTTTGATTGCATTTACGAAAAACAAATAAAGCTGATGATAAAGCTTTACTTTGCTTGTCTTGTCCAGTTTTATTTCAAAATTGTTCACAAAGCCACTCCAAATTTTATCTGTACCCATAAAAAGGCATTAGATATTATAAAACATGATTTTTAAAAAAGCAAATTATAAGCTGAAACTTTCCGGCAAAAGTTGTTCTAAAGTCATTATTTTGTATTCATTTGTAGATTTTGCCAAGACTATTTCAAAGTCTTTTTTACAGAATTCAGCGAGAACCTGGCGGCAAACTCCGCATGGCGGGCAAAAGTTTTCTATCTTTCCGTTTTTTCCGCCGACAATTGCAATTGCCTCAAATTCTTTTTTACCTTCGCTTACAGCTTTAAAAATTGCAGTTCTTTCTGCGCAGTTACTTGGTCCGTAAGCCGCATTTTCAATGTTGCATCCTGTATATATTTTGCCTTCGGAAGTTAAAAGTGCCGCTCCAACATGAAAATTCGAGTACGGAGCATAGCTGAAATTTAGCATTTCGATTGCTTTTTTTATAAGTTTTTCTATGAGGATTTTTTCCATTATTTTGCTGCCTTGCTAAGCTTTGTTTTCCTTTTTGAAGGATCTTCATTTTCCTTGTAAAAAATCGCTACGTTTCCGATTATTCTGACAAGAGTTGAGTCTGTCCTTAAAGCTATGTCGTTTGCGTATTTAGCGCGGTCTTCTTTGTACTCATTGAATTTTACTTTTATAAGTTCATGCGCTTTAAGAGAATTTAAAACCATCTGCACAAGGGAATCTGTAACTCCGTTCTGTCCTATTATAACGATAGGGTCAAGGTTGTGGGCGGCTTTTTCAAGTATTTTGCGTTGTTTGCTTGTAATTTCTAACATATAAATATTTTATCCGAGGTTTGTGTTAAAGTCAAATGTCTACACCAAGTCCGAATAGCGCAAAATCTGATTTTACAGGGTCAGATGGAAAAATTTCTTTCATTGTGTTTGTAAGCTCAATTGTTGTTTTTATGGTTGCAGATTTTGGTTTTCCTGATGAAGATGGTGGCAGAATTCCCATTTTTGTGGCTTCTTGCATTACGTGTGTGTCCAGCGGAACTAAAAGGTTTTCTTTTTTATACCAGGAACTCCAAAGTCCTATGTCAACTGGTGAATTGTCTCGAACCATCCATCGTAAAAGCATGTTTACTTTTTTTGCGGCTGTTGTTTTTGAATGAGGAATCAAGGCGCAGTTCTCTGGGAAAAGGGAACATATTGTTTCATGTAGAAATCCCCCATTGTAATGGTTACAGATGTAATTTCCTATGGTGTCAGAATTATCCAACATTGATTTTAGAGTGTCGAAGAAAATTATAAAGTCGTTGTGTGTATACATTCTGTAAAATGACTTATTTCCTTGTGTAAAAAAATCTCTGTATCCTTCTTTTTGTACCCATTGTGAGGGACAGTTTGTTTGTGCCAGTATTTGTTCTATATGCGACAAAATCTGTACCCTTTGACCGAATGCCATGTTTGCTGCAATAAAGGCTACAGTTTCTTGATCTCTAACGGATTTATATCTGTGCATAAATTTTGAAGGATCTTTTTCTAGAAAATCTTTTGTTTCATACTTTTGCGCAAGAAAGACAATTTTTTCTTTTAGTTCAGATGAAATACCCATGATGACAGTTTAGATTTTTTCATTTTTTGAATCAACACTTACAGTTTTAGAAATAACAGTTGCACCTTAAAGAAAGTGAAATGCGGGTTCTGTGTTTTACTGTCAATAAATAAGAAAAAAATAGCAGAAATTTTGCTTTTTGACTTGACAAATCTCCGGGGGGGGTAAAATGAAGGTGGTTATTTTCATTTTATCAGGAGAATTTATGAAAAAGTTTGCAAAAATTTCAGCTGTGTTGTTTTCTTTGTTTCTTGTGTTTTCTTTTTTAGGTTGCAAAGATGACAGCGATGATGATGAGCAGAGTTATTTGCTTGAAGCTGGTATAATTCCTAAAACTGTTTATGAAAAATTTAGATATTATTCATCTTCACAAATTGATCAGTGTAGAGCTGAATGTCTATTGTATACAAAATCCGGAACTTATGAAAAAGAAATTGTTGATGAAGATGACTTGGCTAGTGAACTTGAATTTTTAACAGATTCTCAAATTCAATATATAAAAGAAAGTTATTCAAGTATTATATTTTTTGAAACAACATCTGCTGATGAATATATTTGGCTTTACTCTCAAAAACAATAAAATTTCTTCATCTGTACACAAGTATAAAAAAAATGTATACTAAGATTTTAGTATGACAGACTCTACTAAAGCATTTTTGCTCCTTGCAAATGGACAGGTTTTTGAAGGTGAAAGTTTTGGCGCAACTGGTTGTGTTGTTGGCGAAACAGTATTTACTACCGGCATGAATGGCTATCTGGAAACTTTAACAGATCCCAGCTATTACGGTCAGATTGTAACCCAGACATTTCCTTTAATAGGAAACTACGGTGTTATTTCAAAGGATTTTGAAAGCGCGGATGTCCACGTAAAAGGTTATATAGTACGGTCTGTCTGCGAGATTCCTTCCAATTTTAGATGTGAATACGACTTGGACACTTTTCTTGCAGCACGGAAAATAATCGGATTATGCGGAATAGACACTAGGGCTTTGACAAAAATCCTGCGTGAAACAGGCGTTATGAACGGAATGATTGTTTCAGGTGATGGAGAAGAAGCACAAAGCATCAGAAAAGCACTGAAATCCGAGGTAGAAAAAGCAAAACTTCTAAAGAAAATCAAATCATATAAAATAAAAAGTGCAGTTGAAAGTGTAACTTGCAATGCTTCAAAAATAGAAGAGCCTGCCGACGTTGTTTTCAAAGAATCTGCGGAATATAGGTTTGTTCCTGTGCGCTCAGATGGTACAAAAGAAAATGATCCTGTCATTGCCATGAAGGACGGAAAAGGAAAAAAAGTTGTTCTTTGGGACTTTGGCGCAAAGGCAAATATCCGCCGAGAGCTTTTAAAAAGAGGATTTGAAGTTGTTACTGTTGCTGGTTCTTCTACTGCAAAAGAAATTCTTGCGCTTAATCCGGACGGAATCATGCTTTCAAATGGACCTGGTGATCCAAAAGAAAATGTAAAAATAATCGATGAAATCAAAAAAATTGCAAAGTCTGGAGTTCCGATTTTTGGAATTTGCCTTGGACATCAGCTTTTGGCTTTGGCAATGGGTGCAGATACTTCCAAACTTAAGTATGGACATCGCGGCGCAAATCAGCCTGTAAAATATCTTGCCACAGGCCGTGTTTATATTTCAAGTCAGAACCACGGATATGCTGTAAAAAATGACACTTTGCCTAAAAATGCGGTCTTGAGCTTTGTAAATACAAATGACGGAACTTGCGAGGGAATCACTTATACAAAGATTCCAGCGTTTAGTGTGCAGTTTCATCCGGAAGCTTGTTCAGGTCCTCTTGATACAGGATTTTTGTTTGATGATTTTGTGCGCCTTATAAACAATCATGATTATTTTAAGAATTTTGAAGCGAAATTTGAAAGAATCGATTCAATCAAGTACTTTGCAAAAACTATAAAGAATACTTCTGCGCATAAAAAAGCTGCAAAATAAGCGGTTTGCGGGTACTGGAATATATTCTTTTTTAACTGATATTTGGCACGGGAGCAAAAATATGCCGCTTAACAAAGACATTCACAAAGTTATGGTTATTGGATCCGGCCCTATTATTATAGGTCAGGCTGCGGAATTTGACTATGCGGGAAGCCAGGCTTGCAAGGCTTTAAAGGAACAGGGACTTGAAGTTGTTCTTGTGAATTCAAATCCTGCGACCTTGATGACAGATCATACAATGGCTGACCAGATTTACATTGAGCCTTTGATTCCTGAAACAATTCAGCGTATTATAGAAAAAGAAAAACCGGATTCCCTTCTTTCAACTTTGGGAGGCCAGACAGGTCTTACTTTGAGCATGGAGCTTGCCAAGTCTGGATTCCTTGAAAATCACGGGGTAAAGCTTTTGGGTGCAAAGCCGGAAACTATTGACAAGGCAGAAGACCGCCAGATGTTCAAGGACACAATGCTTGCGATTGGAGAGCCTTGTATTCCGTCTAAAGTCGTTACAACTTATGAAGATGCCCTTGATTTTGTAAAGAATGAAATCGGCTATCCTGCAATTATCCGTCCAGCATTTACTTTGGGAGGAACTGGCGGCGGAATTGTCCATAATGATGAGGAAATGGATGAAATTGCCCATAACGGACTTCATCGCTCCCCTATTCATCAGATTCTTGTTGAAAAATGTATTTCCGGCTGGAAAGAAATAGAATTTGAAGTTATGAGAGACAGCGCGGGAAATGTTCTTACTGTCTGCTCTATGGAAAATTTTGATCCGGTTGGTGTTCATACAGGAGATTCCATTGTAATTGCTCCGACTGTAACTTTGAGCGACAAGGAATATCAGATGCTTCGTTCTGCGGCATTGAATATTATTTCTAGTCTTGGAATGGAAGGCGGATGCAACTGCCAGTTTGCATTGAATCCAAATTCGTTTGAGTATGCTGTAATTGAAGTAAATCCTCGTGTAAGCCGTTCTTCTGCCCTTGCTTCAAAAGCTACTGGCTACCCTATTGCAAAAGTCGCCACATTGATTGCGATTGGCTATACGCTTGATGAAATTCCGAACGCAGTAACAAAGAAAACTGCTGCTTGCTTTGAGCCGGTTTTGGATTACGTTGTTGTAAAAATGCCTAAGTTTCCGTTTGACAAATTTGTTTATGCAAAACGCGATTTGGGAACTCAGATGAAGGCAACTGGCGAAGTTATGGCTATTGGGCAGACTTTTGAGCAGGCCATTATGAAGGCAGTCCGCGGAGCAGAAGTTGGCGCGCAAAGCCTGAACCTTTCGTCTTTTGTTGAAATGAGTGATGAAGAAATTGAAAAACGTGTTGGCGAATGCACAGATCAACGAATTTTTGCGATTTTTCAGGCAATAAAACGAAATATTCTTTCAATAATTCAGATTAATAAGATTACAAAAATTGACTTGTGGTTTCTTGCTAAGCTTGAAAATTTAGCTTTTATGGAAAGAGATTTTGCAAAAGTCAAAGCTGGAGAAAAGGAATTTACTCCGGAACTTTATAAAGCTGCAAAAAATGCCGGCTATCCAGATAAAGTTATTCAGGAACTTGCAGGACAAAAAATAACAGGAGCCTCTGGAATTCTTTCGGAAGCAAAAGAAGCTGCAAAACTTGTAAAGCAAGGAAAAGTTGCCCATATTCCTGCTGTCTATAAAATGGTTGATACTTGCGCTGGAGAATTCAATGCGGAAACTCCATATTTTTATGGAACTTACGATTCCCAGAATGAAGCCCGTATTTTCCTTGATGAGCGCAAAGAAAAAGGAAAGAAATCTTCAAAGGGAACAATTATTGTTTTAGGTTCAGGTCCGATTAGAATTGGTCAGGGAATTGAATTTGATTATGCTTCTGTTCAATGCGTTTGGGCTTTAAAACGGCTTGGCTACGATGTTGTTACAATCAACAATAACCCGGAAACTGTTTCTACTGACTTTGATACAAGCGACCGTCTTTACTTTGAGCCTCTTACTCCAGAAGATGTTATGAGCGTTGTCAACACAGAAAAGCCAGTTGGAGTTGTTGTTGCTTTTGGCGGACAAACTGCGATTAAACTTACAAAATTTCTTGATTCTCAGGGAATTCGCATTTTGGGAACAAGCGCGGATTCGATTGACCTTGCGGAAGACCGCGAGCGTTTTGAAGAGCTTTGTGAAAAACTTCATATAAACCGACCAAAGGGACTTACAATTTTTACAGAAGAAGAGGCTTTGGAAGCAACACAGAAACTTGGCTACCCTGTTCTTTTGCGTCCGTCTTATGTTCTTGGCGGTCAAAACATGATTATTGCCTTTAACGATGACGATGTAAAGGAATACATGAAGATTATTCTTGCCCAGGGAATTGAAAATCCGGTTTTGATTGACCAGTATATGATGGGCACAGAGCTTGAAGTTGATGCGATTTGTGACGGAAAAGACATTCTTATTCCGGGAATAATGGAGCATATCGAGCGTACAGGAATTCATTCGGGAGATTCAATTGCGGTTTATCCAAGCTGGAATTTAAATGATATTCTGCGTGAAAAAATTATAAATCAGTCCAGAGAACTTGCTTTGGCTCTTGGAACAAAAGGTCTTGTAAATATTCAGTATCTTATTTACAACAACGATTTGTATATTATTGAAGTGAATCCGCGTTCAAGCCGCACAGTTCCTTACATTTCAAAAGTTACAAATGTTCCTATGGTTGATTTGGCTGTGCGCGCAATGCTTGGAGAAAAAGTAAAGAATATGGGATTTGGAACTGGACTTTATCGTTTGCCTCCGTATTTTGCTGTAAAAGTTCCTGTTTTCAGCTTTGAAAAACTGATGGACGTTGATACTCATCTTGGTCCTGAAATGAAGTCCACTGGTGAAGTTTTGGGAATTGCATCTACAATGGAAGAGGCTATTTTCAAAGGCTTGATTGGTGCAGGATACAATATGAAAAGAAGCGGCGGAGTTTTGTTCAGCGTAAGAAAAACAGACCGTTATGAGCTTCCAGACTTGGCAAAAAAATTCTATGACATGGGATTTAAGCTTTATGCCACAGAAGGAAATGCAAAGACAATCAGCGATTTTGGAATGGAAGTTGAAGTTGTAAATAAAATCCATGAAAATCCAAATGATAATCTTTTGTCTTTGCTTGATTCTGGAAAAGTTGACTACGTGATTTCGACTTCTGCAAAAGGAAGGGATCCGCGGGCAGATTCTGTCCGTATGAGACGCCATGCTGTTGAGCGCGACATTCCGTGTCTTACTGCGATTGATACGGCAAATGCCATTGCAAACTGCCTCAAGTCAAAGTATACGGCTGAAAATGTTGAACTTGTGGATATAAATCAGCTTAGGGAAGAAAAGCAAAAAATTACTTTCTACAAGATGGATTCAACTGGAAACGACTTTATTGTTATAAATGCAATGAATCAGGTTGTAAAAAATCCTGCGGGTCTTGCGGTTCGTCTTTGTGACAGACGGAATGGCGGAATTGGAGCGGATTCTCTTGTTCTTATTGAAGAAAGCAAAATTGCTGATGCAAAGATGCGCTTTTTTAATCTTGACGGAACAGAAGGAAAAATGGCGGGAAATGCAATCCGCTGTGTGGGAAAATATCTTTACGATAACAATATAAAAGGAATTCAGGAAAAGCACGGAAAGAAAACCGATGCGACTGAAAAAATCACAATTGAAACTGGCAGCGGAGTAAAAACTTTAGTTTTGTACAAGCAGAACGGAAAAGTTACTTCTGTTACTGTTGACATGGGAAAACCTCTTTTTGCAAGTGAAGAAATTCCTACTTCTTTGGTTGCTGTTGATATTACAAATTGCGGCTTTAATGAGGAAAATAAAAATGCTGTTCTTCCAAAGAAAGCCGTTGTCAATGCGCCTTTGATTGTTGCAGGAAACGAATACAGAGTTACTTGCATAAATGTCGGAAATCCTCACTGTGTTGTTTTCAGCAAATTTGTGGACAAAGAGCCTGTCACAAAAATTGGACCTTTGTTTGAAAGCCATTTAGTTTTCCCGGAAAAAACGAATACAGAATTTGTGCGCGTTGTCGGTCCGAATGAACTTAAGATGCGTACTTGGGAGCGCGGAAACGGAGAAACTTTGGCTTGCGGAACTGGAGCTTGTGCGGCGGCAGTTGCTTCTGTTATAAATGGATTTTCTCCAATAAATCAGGATATAACTGTAAAAGTCCGTGGCGGAAATCTTATTGTAAAATATACAGGCGAAACTGTCTTGTTAACAGGAAATACAAAGATGTGCTATCAAGGCGAAGTTGAAATATAGTTTTAGCTTTTGTAAAAAATGAAAAGCCCATGAGAATTGTCTCATGGGCTTTTTTGTACTGACAGAATTTGTGTTAGAACTTAAAACTGCTCATTTCGCCGCTAAGTTTTTCAACGCCTTCTGTATTCTTTGAAACGTGGTCTTTTGCAGTTGAAATTGTGTTGTTTATATTGTTAAGACTCTGGTTGATGTTATCCATTTTTTCATTTGTTTCAAGAGTTGCCTTGTTCAAGTTTTCCATTTCAATTACAATCTGTTCTCCACCGTGAAGCATTTCGCTTGCTCCGTCTTTTACGGCGTTTGTTGAGTCAGTAATAAGCCCGATTCCTTCAAGAATCTGCTTGTTTCCTTCTGTCTGCTCTGTCATTGCGTTGGAGATAACTGTTTCCTCGTGCTTTACTTTTTGTGAAAGCTGATAGATTACATTGAACTGTTTTAGAACATTTTCTGTATTGTCTGCAACTGCGGCAATTGATTCAGAAAGAGACTTGAGATCTTTTTCAATTGACTTAGACTGAGTGTCTGTCTGTTCCGCAAGTTTTCTTATTTCTTCGGCAACAACGGCAAATCCTTTTCCTGCGTCTCCTGCGTGGGCAGCTTCAATTGTGGCGTTCATTGAAAGGAGGCTTGTCTGGCTTGCAATATCCTGAATGATTTTGCTGGCGTCAAGAAGAAGTGTTGACTTTGAAAGAACATCTTTTGACAAATCTGAAGCTTCCTGAACTTTTTTCATTCCGCTATCTGCGGCGGCTTCAAGATCCTGCGTTGTCTGGTTGTTCTTTTTAAGAATGTTTGTTACGCCATCAACGTTTGCAACCATCTCTTCGATTGCGGCGGAGGACTGTGTGATTGCTGAAGTCTGATTTTCAATTTCGTTATTCAAATGGCGGATGTGCTGAATAATTTCATTTGCAGTTGCGTTCGCTTCTTCTACACCGGCAACTTGGTTTGTCATTTCTGTTTTTACAGAATTTGCAGTATCTTTCGCATCCAGAAGTTCGGTTACGGAATTGTCAATGTTTTCCGCAAGTTCTTTTGAAACTGTCAGCGTTGAAGAGACATTTGTGTTTATTTCAGAAAAAATTTCTTTTACGGCTTTAAATGCTCTGTTCAAGTTGTTTGTAAGAAGTCCAAATTCATTTCTTGTAATAACTGGAATCGGCTGCATTTGATAATTTTTGTGCGCAAGAGAATAAATGACTTCGTTTACAGCGTCAAGATTTTTTGCAATATCTTTTGTGTTTGTAACAGTTGTAATCGCAATTGCTATAAGTGAAAGAACTTCAATAGGAATAAGAACCGAAAGAAATTCCATGAACTTGTCTTGCTCCATAAGCTTAGGAACAGACATTGAGCCGTTCAAAAGAAGGAATGAACCGATTAAATTCAAAGTTGTCATTAAAATAAGACGCTCTTTGTTTGAAGATGTCATATTTGTCTTGTCAAAAGGAAGATAATGCATTTTTCTTTCAAGGAAAGAATTGTACATTGTATAGAAAGCAATGCTGTAAAGGCAGATTAATCCAAGGTAAATCAGCGTTAAAGAAAGATATGATTCCTGATTTTCAAATGCTGAAAAACTAAGTCCGCGCGCACTGATAGAATTTGCGATTGTAGAAGGAACAAATATAGAAAGAAAAATGTTGTAGCCAACGATTATTTTTCTTGATAAGGAAATATAATTATTGCAGGATTTTTTTGATTGCTCAGTTCCGTCATAAGATCTTAATTTTTTTTCAATAATATTTGTATAAGCAATTGGAAGTATAATAGCTAAAAGATGGCTGAAAATGCAAAATGGATAAGTTAAAGCAATAAAAACTTCGTGGGATGTGAGAATACCAGTCATAATCATGTAGATTGGACCGATTATAAAAGGCACGGTAGAAACGCAGAGAAGACATATCAGCGTTGCCGGGCTGCTGTCCTCTGGAATAACGGTTTTTTGAACAGAATCTTCAGAACTCATGTTGTTTTTCCTCCTATTTTGAAAAACTGTAAAGTTCTCACCCCCTCCCTATTTATATAGTTTTTCGGCTAGGAAGTCAATATATTCTGTTTTTTTTGTTTTATTAGTTCTTATTTAAAAATCCCTTTAAAGAACTTGCTCCTTTTTCAAGTGCGTTGTTAATTTTTTCGTTTTCTGGAATTGAAATTCCTGCGTCTTTTAAAGCTTTTTCTGCTGTGGCTTTTGTTTTGTCTTCAAGCTGCTTTTGAAGTTCGGCTTTCTTTTTTTCAAGAAGCGAATTCAACTTGTCCATATTTACGCTTTGGCGGTTTATTCCGTTTTCAATGTTCACGAACTCTGAAATTTTTTCTGTTACTCCGCCAGTTTTTTCGTTCAGCTTTGCGGCAATTTCTTTTTTGGCTTCTGAAACAAGATTTGAAATTTCTGCGTCTGCGGTTTTCTTTAATGCTTTTATGAATTTTTTATCAAGGTCGGAATCAACTGAAATGCTGAATTTCTTTTCGCCGTTGAAAATTGCAGTTGCTTCCATATCAAGATCTTTTATGTTTGAAAGCGCGGTTTTGTAAAGATTGTATGCGAATTTCGGCTCAAAACTTTCAGAAGAAAATGAAATGTTTTCCAAGTTGAATTTTGCCTTGAGTGTTATGCTTCCGTCATCGCCCATCGTTCCTTTTGCAGTTACATCAGTGCTTGAATTCAGTCCAAGATATGGCGTTGAAAATTTGATTGGGAAATTGTCGCCTGAATAATCTGCGCTGACCAAAGGATTTTTTGTTTCCGTTCTTGTGTCTACAATTACATTCGCCTTGTGAGTCTGCTTTTTTGTGGAATAGCTTCCGTTGAGTAAAGCAGGAGAACCACGTTTGTCCATGTCGTTTGTGATGTCAGTTCCTTTTGCGTCAAGATTCAGTCCGCTGAAACTTATTTTTTCGATTAAGAATTTTGGAATTCTGTCCTGCTTCCAGTAAACGTCAGTTCCTTTTGCTCTTGCAATTGTCTGCTTTTTTTCTTTCTTTTCTTTTTTAGGTTTTTCTGATTTTGAAGAAGATGCTTTTGCCTGAAGAGCGTAATCTGCGGCTTGCTTTATATATGGATAATAATCGCCTGCCATTGAATAGAAAACGCTGTCCAATGTGTTGCCCAAAATCTTTTTTCCGTCTGAAATTTTAAACGAAGTGATTTTTGAAAGCTGCTTGTTTACAAGAGCATTGTCCGAAGCGATTGCGTCTTTTACTTGTGAAGAAAGCGCGTTTATTTTTTTTGAATCAGATTTTACATCATTTGCTGTTGACTGAATATTTTTTGTAAGCGATTTGCTTTTTTCAATTGCGCTGGTTACATTTTCAATTGCCAGTTTTAGCTTTGCAACATCATCAATGTTTCCCCAGTTTGTATCAAGAACTGAACGGACGCTTTGGTCAAGGTCTTTTACTTGCGATTCAAGTTCTTCCGGCTTGTTTTTCCATTTTGAAACAAGAGCTTCTGCTTCAGCCTGAACTTGCTTTGCGGTTTCTGGAGATTTTAAATTTCCTTCAAGCTCATTTATTATGTTCTGCGGATTATATTCTGCAAAAATTTCTTGTATTGAATTTTTTGCGGCGTTAAGAGCTTCGTTCTTTTTTTCTGCAAAATCAAATGAATTTTCAGACTTTTGTTTTTGCTCTTTCTGCTTTTTTTCTTTTTTAGGAAGCTCGCCGGAAGTTTTTCTTTCTGTGTTTACTGCGAATCCTGAAAGCTCAATGTTTTCAGCGTCGAATTTTCCGCGCAAGGCTTGTGTCAAATTAAATTTGATTTCAATTTTATCAGCCTGAAACAAATTTTTCATCGGCGAATTTTTGTTTGCCTGCTGAAGATTTTTTATAGTTATGCTTGCTCCAAGAAACTCAACGTTTACAGAAGAAAGTTCCGTTTTTGCGCCAAAGGCAGATTGCATTGCGCCGGTTATAGCTTTTTTTGCGATTACATTTTTAAATGAAATAAAAAGAAGAACTGCGGCTGCGATTATTCCGATTGTTGCGGCAAAAGGAATAAGTTTAAATGAAGCTTTTTGTCTTTTAATTTCTTTTGCAATCGCCTTGAATTTTTTAAGCTGCCGTTTTGAAATTTGCTTGTCGCGCGGAACAAAAAGATTTCCCTGTTTTTTTGGATGCGGCTCAAAAATTGATTTTATAAGCTCAAGGTCGGCAGGGATAAAAATTTTTTTGTAAATTTTATTTTCAATTTTTTTTGGCGAATAAGTTTTCTTAAATATTCCCGGAAGTTTTCTTGCTGAAACAAGTTTTTCTTTTTTGACTTTGTTTTTTTTCATAAAGCATTGTCCTTTGTAATAAGGCTTGTGATTTTTTCAGCAAATGGAAGCTTTGCGATGGCTTTTGCAATTGGAGTGCGTGCAAAAAGTGAAGAAACATATTTGCGCCAAAGTTTTACAAATGCGATTCCAAATATAAAACATGGAATATAAATAATAAGAGAAAATATAAAAGAGCCCATTACAATTGTGTTGTTGAATTTTGTAAATCCTACAAACGGAATGTCAATCAGCATGGAAAAAGTTTTTGTCAACGGCGCATAGTTCAAGATGTAAAATCCGATTGAATCGAATTTTGAATCCAAGAGCCAGGCAAACTGGGAAGCCACAATCATTGCGACAAAATAAAGTCCTTTGTTTATTCGCACAAAGCAGAAAAAGATAAAAATTAAAAACCACAGCGCATTGTTTTTTGGAATGAATCCAAGCATGATTCCAAGGCAGAGCGCATTAGCAAGTTCCGATGGTTTTGAATTTGAATTGAGTGCTTTAAAGAATTTTATGATTTTTTTAAGCATTTCCTCTCCTAGATTGAAAAGTTTTGTAAATCCTGAAAGAGTTGCTGTTCAGAGATGGAGTATATCGGACTCGAACCGACCACCTATTGATTGCGAACCAATCGCTCTACCAGATGAGCTAATACCCCGAATACAGAAAATCTGTTTGTTTTTATATATTATCTAAGTTTATATTTTGTTTCAAGTGGAAATTTTTATCTTCTATAAAATTTAAAAAAACACTAAAATGCCTTGTATGAAAAAATTTTCTTGTTTATTTTTTAGTCTGTTTGTTTGTTTTGCATTTTGTTTTCCGCAGAAAATCGGAGTGTTAAAAGGACCAAGCGGAATTCCTTCTGCATATTTAATGGAAAATTTTTCTGACAATGCGGAATATGAAGTTTTTTCAGGCGCGAATTTTCTTTTGCCAAAACTTATAAAAGGCGAAGTTGAAATTGGATTTCTTCCGCCGAATGTTGCTGCGAAAGTTTACAACGTAAATAAAGGCGCGGTTTTGATGGCTGCTGTCTGCGGAAACGGAATGGTAAGTCTTGTAACAAAAGATTCTTCCATTAAGAGGCTCAAAGATTTAAAAGGAAAAGAAATTTTTGTTGCGGGCCAGGGAGCGACTCCAGATTTTATGTTCCGCTATATTTTAAAACAAAACAAAATAAAATTTGACGGAACAAAAAACAGCGTCCGGCTTTCTTATTCAGTTCCGAATGCTGAGATTGCGCCTTCTTTAATTTTGGGAAAAATTCAGTATGCGGTTGTTCCCGAGCCGTTTGCAACTGTTGCCTGTGAAAAAGATAAAAATATTTTCAGGGCAGTTGATTTTCAGAAGGAATTTTTTGCGCTTTCTGAAATTGAAAATTTTCCTATGACGCTTATTGCCGTGAATGCGAATTTTGCAAAATCAAATCCTGAAAAAGTAAAAAAGTTTCTTGAAGAATATAAAAAAGCTTCAGAGTGGACTTTAAAAAATCCAAAGGAAGCAGGTCCGCTTGTAGAAAAATTTCAGCTTGGATTAAATGCGCGAATTGTAGAAAAAGCAATTCCAAAATGCGCCTTTGTTTTTGAAACAGGAAATACTGCAAGAAACGAAATTGAAAAACTGCTTTCTGTGTTTATGGAATTTGAGCCTGCTTCTGTTGGCGGAAAACTTCCAGACGGCGGATTTTATTTTGAATAAAAAAAAGATTTTTGTTTTTTCTATTGCATTTTTTTTCTTGCTTTGGAAATTTTTTTCACTGGTGATAGATTCTCCTTTGGTTCTTCCTTCTCCCGAATCTGTCGCCGCGGATTTTTTTTCTCTTGCTGTGGAAAAAAATTTTCTTAAATCTTTAGCTTTTACTTTTTTTAGAGTTTTCTGCGCATTTTTTATTTCGTCTTTTCTAGGAATTTTATTTGGTTTTTTATGCACTAAATTTTCTGTTTTGAAATTTTTTTTTGAACTTCCTCTTACGTTTATCCGCTCGGTTCCGCTTGTTTCTGTAATTTTGATTGTTCTTTTTTGGCTTGGCTCTGATTCTGTACCGGTTTTTGCCGCGGTGCTTTTGTCTTTTCCTGTTATGTTTACATCGGCTTTTTCGGGATTTTCATTTGAAGACAAAAAAATGGAAAACGTCTGCACGATTTTTAAAATTACAGAAATGCAGAAATTTTTATTTTTGAAAATTCCTTATGCTAAAGAATTTTTAAAGGACGCAATGGAAAATTCCTGCGGAATGATTTGGAAAGCTGTTGCCGCCGCGGAAGTTCTTTCTGTTCCAAAATTTGCGCTTGGAAGCCAGCTTCAGAATTTTCAGGTTGTTCTTGAAATTTCAAAAGTTTTTGCTGTTACAATTTTTATTGTTTTGCTCGGTTTTTTAAGTGAAAAAATTCTTTTGATTTTCTTTTTTGCCTTAAAAAAATTTTACAAGAATTTTATAAATTTTTATTTTCAGTCTGATTTTTTTAAACTGCCTCATCTTTCTTTAGAAAAAGAATTTTTTGTGGAGTTAAAAAATTTTTGCATTGAGCATGATGGAAAATTTATTTTTAAAAATTATTCAGAAAACTTTGACCAGAAAAAAATAACTTCAATTGTCTCGCCAAGCGGAAGCGGAAAAACAACGTTGCTTGATTTTGTGTCTGAAAATTTTTCTTCTGTTTCTTATTCAATGCAAACTCCAAATTTATTTTTGAATCTTAGTGTTTTTCAAAATGTGCAACTTCCGCTTTTAAATATTTTTGGAAGAAAAAAATCATTTGAAATAACGCAGAATATTTTAAATAATTTTGGGTTGAATGGAAAAGAAAAATCTTGTGTGGAAAAAATTTCCGGCGGAGAAAGGCAGCGTGTTTCTCTTGCGCGCGCGGTTGCTTTTCCAAGTGGAATTCTTTTGCTTGATGAATCGTTTCAGTTTTTGGATTTTTCAGTAAAAAAGAAATGCATTGAATTTATTTTGGAGCGACAAAAAGAAAATCCTCAGACTGTAATTTTTGCTGCAAACGAAATAAAAGAAGCAGTTTTGTTTTCAGATAAAATAATTTTTTATTCTTCATGTCCAATGCTTCCTTTAAAAACTTTTTTAGTTTCTGCGGAAGACAAAAAAAATCCGGCTGCACTTGAAAAAGAAATTCTTGCGTTGCTTTTTAGTTTGTAAAAATATTCCTTTTATTTTTTTTGAATGATATAATTTTGATATGCAGAATATTTTTTTTGATACCAGAATTCTTGATAAAAAATCACGCGAAAAATTTTATT
The DNA here is from genome assembly GCF_000195275.1 of Treponema succinifaciens DSM 2489. Classification (NCBI taxonomy): domain Bacteria; kingdom Pseudomonadati; phylum Spirochaetota; class Spirochaetia; order Treponematales; family Treponemataceae; genus Treponema; species Treponema succinifaciens. The sequence continues at coordinate 28,019 of NC_015385.1, forward strand.
TAACAGAAGAGCTTATGATGGAAAATGCGGCGCAGGAACTTGAGTCTTGCGTTATGCCTCACGTTTTCCATGAAAGTTCGCGGTACATAAACCGCCCTTGTGTTTTGATTCTTGCAGGACGCGGAAACAACGGAGCTGACGGTTATGTTCTTGCACGAAGGCTTTCTTGCCATGATTTTTGTGTGGCGGTTTGCTGCATTGGAGAGCCTTCTTCAGAAATTGCAAAAGTTCAAAAAAAACGCGCTGAACTTCTTGGAGTTTCTTTTATTTCGCCTTATGACTTGGATTCTTTTGTAGAAGAAAAAAGTTTCGATATTAGCGTTGTTGTTGACTGTGTTTATGACAGTGGATTTCACTTGCCTTTGGATGCAGAGTCAGAAGCTGTTATACAGAGTGCAAATAAAATAGAAGCCTTTAAAGTTTCGTGCGATGTTCCAAGCGGACTTGATTCAGATGGAAATGGAAAAATTGTTTTTCGTGCTGATGAAACTGTTGCAATGGGAGCATTGAAACTTAGCCTGTTCAGCGACAAGGCAAAAGATTTCTGCGGAAAAGTAAAAGTCTGTAATCTTGGAATAAGCAGGAACAATTTTGAATTCCTTGAAACACCTGATGCTTTTCTGCTTGAAAAAGAAGAAATGAAACTTCCGTTTAGAAAAATGCAAAATGTCCACAAAGGAACATTTGGGCACGTTGCGCTTGCCGCTGGCGAAAAAACGGGAGCTGCAAAAATTGCTGCGAATTCCGCGTTTGCTTTTGGAGCTGGCTTGGTTACTCTTGTGGGGATTGAAGATTCAGGCTTTATGAATATTATGGCTTCCTTGGAGCTTCCTGAAAACACAACGGCTCTTGTGCTTGGATGCGGATTCGGAAGAAAAAATCCTAGCTTCCAAAAATATTTTGATTTTTTTAAAGAAAACAAAAATATTCCATGCGTTCTTGACGCTGACATTTTTTATTACAAGGAAATTTTAAATCTTTTGACAGAGCGAGGAAATTTTGTTTTGACTCCGCATCCAAAAGAATTTTCTGCTCTACTTGAAAATTGCGGTTTTGGAAAATTTTCAGTTCAGGAAATTGTTGAAAAAAGAATTGAGCTTATAAAGCTTTTCTGCGGAAAATTCAAGGATTCAGTTCTTGTTTTAAAAGGCGCAGTTGTTTTAATTGGAACGTGGTCAAAGAATGAAGGACGCGTAAAAATTTATCTAAATCCTTATGGGAATAATTCACTTGCAAAAGGCGGAACTGGAGATATTCTTTCAGGACTTATTGCTTCTCTTCTTGCACAGGGATATGATTGTGTGAATGCGGCTGTAACAGCATCCTTGGCACATAGCTTTGCTTCGGAAAAAGTGAAGAACAACTTTGCACTTACACCGCAGCTTTTAATTGAAAAAATTTCAGAGCTTTAACTAACTTTTTTAGAGGTAAAAATGAAATACGCGTTTCAGTTTGCACTTATAATTTCTATTTCTTTTATCGGGGAAATTCTCAACATGCTTATTCCCCTGCCCGTTCCTGCAAGCATTTATGGACTTGTTATTTTGTTCTTTTGCCTGGAGCTGAAAATTATAAAGCTTCATCAGGTAAAGGAAGCCGGAGATTTTCTTCTTGTCATGATGCCCGTGATGTTTGTTCCTTCTAGTGTTGGATTTATGACGGCGTTTCCTGTTATGAAAAAATACGGCTTATGTTTTTTGGTGATTGCCGTGGTTACCACTTTTTGCGTCATGGTAATTACAGGTCATATCGTTCAGCTTATAATCCGCGCAAAGAATAAAAAGACTTCAAAGGAAAACTAGCGATGAAAGATTTTTTTATGAACTCCATTTATTTCGGGATATTTTTGACTTTGATTTCCTACGCGCTCGGAATTGTAATCAGCAAGAAGACAAAATTCTTTCTGTTCAGCCCTTTGATTGTTTCGATTGTTCTTTGCATTGCTTTTCTTGTAGCCGCAAAAATTCCCTATGAATCTTATGCTGCCGGTGCGAATTTTATAGCCTGCCTTCTTACTCCTGCGACAGTCTGCCTTGCGATTCCCTTGTACGAGCAAGTTGAAAAACTCAAGGAAAACTGGCTTGCTGTTCTGTGCGGAATTTTATGCGGCGTTGTAGTCAATTTAGTTCTGATTTTTCTTTTCTGCCTTCTATTCAAAATGGAGCACACGGAATATGTTTCGCTTTTAGGCAAGTCGCTTACAACTGCGATTGCGCTTGGAATAACAGAAGAGTTGAACGGAATAATTCCTGTAATTGTCGTGATGGTTGTTCTTACTGGAAACCTCGGAAACCTTTTTGCCGTTCAGGTCTGCAAGATTTTCAGGATAACTGAGCCTGTTGCCAAGGGAGTTGCGATAGGAACTGCTTCCCATGCTCTTGGAACTTCCAAGGCAATTGAAATTGGCGAAGTTGAAGGAGCCATGAGCGGTCTTTCAATCGGAATCGCTGGAATCCTCACGGTAATTCTTGCTCCGGTCTTTGCAGGTCTTATTCCTTAAGGAATTTTTCCCTTCTTTTATAAAATTCCATGATGTGATATAAATTTTGTAAGATTGAATATTGAATTTGTTTTACAAATATCGCATTTCAGTTTTTTTTGTATTTTTTTAACCAAATTTTAAGGAAGTTTTATGACACCGCAGGAAGTTATAGACAAGGCTAGGAAAATAGTAATAAAAATCGGAAGCAACACGCTTGCAAAGAATGACGGAACAATCAATGTGGACTTTATGGAGTCTTTTGCCTCGGAATGTGCGGCTTTAATTTCAAGGGGAAAGCAAGTCATTGTTGTTTCTTCAGGAGCGCAGGTTGCAGGACTTTCCACGATAAGCGGCTGGGCGCATAAGGGCGACATTCACTACAGGCAGGCTTTGTGCGCGATTGGTCAGGTTGAGCTTATGGACAAATGGCGCGAATCGTTCGGCAAACAGAATCTTCATGCGGCTCAGCTTCTTCTTACAAAAGAGGACTTCATGGATTCCCACCGCACTTTGAATATAAGGAACACTTTGTTCACGCTTGTTGACGAGGGTGTTGTTCCGGTTATAAATGAAAATGACTCTGTTGCGACTGATGAATTTTGCATCGGAGACAACGACAATCTTAGCGCGCTTACTGCTGTTCTTTGGAGCGCGGACTTGCTGATTCTTTTCAGCGACATCGACGGAATCTATACGGACAATCCTAAGACAAATGAAAATGCCGTTCTTGTTGAAACTGTTGAAAATATCAATGAGCTAAAAAATCAGATTACAATCAACGGAAAAAGCTCTTTTGGAACCGGCGGCATTTCTACAAAAATTGAGGCGGCAAAAAAGACGACGGCTTCTGGAATTCCACTCATACTTGCAAATGGAAAAAAAGAAAAGGCTTTGGAAAAACTTTGCAGCGGGGAATTGAAGGCTACTGTTTTTACGGCTGATGAAAACGCTTTGTTTAATGCGATAATGGGAGGCAGCAAATGAAAATCGGATTCATTGGAATGGGAAACATGGCGAAGGCGATTGCGTCTGGTTTTATAGCTTCAAGGAAAATCCAGAAAGAAAATATTTTTGCCTTTGCTCCGAATCAGGAAAAGCTTAAAAAAAATGCCGGTGAAATTGGATTTATTCCGTGCGAAAGTATTTTGTCCTTGGCTGATTCATGCGATGTTTTTATAATGTCGTGCAAGCCTTACCAGATAGAAGGCGTTCTTTCTGAAATACAGGGCAGGCTTTTTGGAAAAGTTTTGGTTTCTGTTGCGGCGGGTTGGAGCTACGAAAAGTTCCATGGAATTCTTGGGGACGATGTGCGTGTTCAGTGCATAATGCCGAATACTCCTGCGATGGTTGGAGAAGGCGTGATGCTTTTTGAAAAGGAAAATTCTTTAAATGCAGGTGAGCTTAAGGAAATAAAAGACTTGTTTTCTTCGCTTGGAATTATAGAAGAGCTTCCTGCAAGCCTTATGGGAATTGGAGGCGCAATAAGCGGATGCGGTCCGGCGTTTATGGATTTGATAATTGAATCCTATGCAGATGCCGCTGTTAAATACGGAATCTCAAGGCAGACGGCTTATAAAATTGTTTCACAGACAATGCTTGGCAGCGCGAAGCTTCAGCTAAAAACAGAAGCTCACCCTGGAATTTTAAAAGATGCGGTTTGTTCTCCGGGCGGAACTACAATCTGTGGCGTGGATTCTCTTGAAAAAAACGGTCTGCGTGGAATTTGCATTTCTAGCATTGACGCTATAATGAAAAAATAAATTTATTTGTAGTAAAGCATTTCGTATTTTGCAAACGCTGAAAAGCCGGCTTTCTTGTATGCGCAGATTGCCGGTTTGTTTTTTTTGTTTACGAATAAGACTGATTTTTTATTTTCAGTTTGAAATTCTTCAGCAAGTTTTTTTACAAGGCAAGAAGCTAAGCCTTTTGAGCGGAATTCTTTTTTTGTAAAGACTCCACCAATCTGAATAAAGTTTTTTGAAATTGCGTTTGTCTGGGCTTTTGCGCAAAATGAGTTTTTTTGTTTGACTGCAAGAACTTTCTGTGTGCGGAGAATTTTCTCAAGCTTAAGCCTTTCTAGCGCAAGATTTATTTTTTTCCATTCAGGTAGAACTTCTTCCTGTGTATAATAAATATGCAACGGAAAAAGTTTTTCGGCATCTTGCAAGGAGCATTCTGCAATTTCCAGATTTTGCGCTGAAATATTTTTGGTTTTTGTGTATTCCATGAAAAGCATTTCTCTTGTGTCATTAGGCTGAATTTTTTTCAGCTTGAAAATTAGCTTTTTGATTTTTTCCGCTTCGTTTTTTTCTCCCATTATGCAGGAAATTCTCTTTTTGGAAAAAAAGTTGCAAAGTTCTTTTTCAGTTTCTTTTGTGAGCCTTGGAATAAAACTTGTAAGAATTCCGCCTTCTGAAAAATTAAAAACACCTAGGATTTCAGTTTCAAAAATTATATAAAGCTCTTTGCTTTTTTGCATTGCCATTTGCATAAGCTGGCTGCAAATTTTTTCGTGCGGCAAAAGAAAATTTTCTGCCTTGAGAAAAAACTCTCTGTTTTTTGCGGCTTGGATAATCTTTGGCATTTTCAGTTTGTAATGTCCTTGAGCCATTTTCCAGATTTAAGACGCAAAAGTCCTGCGAAAGTTTTAAGGAATCCTTCTGACAGCAAGCACAAGTAAATGATGTTTGGTGGCAGATGAAAAATAAAAGCGGCAATGTATCCTGCGGGAATTGCAATGAACCACATCCAGAAAATATCATGGAACGCGGCATATTTTGTGTCTCCTCCGGCGCGGCAGAATCCTACAATAAAAAACATACAGAACGCGTTGAACGGATAAAAGCAAATCAGTTCCGTGAGCATTTTTTTTGCCTGCAAGAGAATTGAAGAGTCTACATTAAAAATGTACGGAAGCATTGATGAAAGCGGATAAAGGAAAAGTCCGATTAAAGCTGCGCAAGATGGAAGAAACCAGGCGAATCTGTAAGTGTAAAGTTTTGCTTCTTCAAAATTCCCGGCTCCGATTTTTTTGCCAAGGATTATTCCGGCTGCGTTTCCCGTTCCTATAAAGAAAACCCAAGTTAGCTGAGAAATTGTTCCGGTTATATTGAATGCGGCGATTGCGTCTGTTCCCGTATGCGCGAAAATTGAATTCTGAAATGTTATACCCATTCCCCAGGCGGTTTCGTTCAGCAATACTGGCAATGCGACTGAAATATATTTTAAAACAAATTTCTTGCTGAAAGAAAAATAGTTTTTTAAAGATCCTAGAATTTCAAATTTTTTCAAAGAAGAATATATCAAAAGTACAGAAGTTCCGGCTGCCCGTGAAATTACAGTTCCGATTGCGGCTCCGGCGACTCCCATTGGCGCGATTGTGAAAAATTCAGTTTTTAATCCGAATATAAAAATGTAATTGAAAACTGCATTCAGGATAATTGAAATTGTTGTGCATATCATCGGAAGATACGCATGGTTTGTGCTTTTAAATGCGAATTCAAACGGAAAACTTATTGCAAGAAAAATATAGCTTATTGCAACATATCTTAAATATTTTGCGCCATACAAAATTACAACCGGATCTTTTGAATAAAGGCTGATTAAAAATTCCGGAATAAACAAAGCCGCTATTGTAAAAACAATGGAAACAAAAATTGAAAATCCGAGCATTATTCCGAGCGTTTTTTGAATTCCTTTTATGTCGTTTTTTCCCCAGAACTGCGAAATAAAAATTGCGCCGCCTGAAGATGTTCCAAAAAGAATCATGTTCAGTATAAAGTAAATTTGATTTCCAAGTCCTACTGATGCGATTTCTGCGGCTCCAAGCTGCCCAACCATGATTGTGTCCAGCATATTTACAAAAACTTGCATTAAGTTTTGAAGAGTGATTGGAAGCGCAAGTGAAAAAAGTGTTTTATAAAATCCAGGAAGATGTGTTCTTATTAAAGCTGCATTTTTTTCTGACATAAATTCTATTCTATAAAAAATAAAAGATTGTGTCATTACTGCCGATAATTTAAACATGAAGAAAATTTTTTTGTCAGCAATATTTTTTTTGTTTTTTCAGAATGTTTTTTGCCAGAATGTGCTTTTAAAATACAATGGAAGCGGAAGCTATGTTTATATTGAGCGCACCGATGTAAGACGCTACGACAATGGAAAATATACAGGACTGGTTAGCCGGGAAGTCCGCTCTTTTATTGCTCCGACTTCTGTTCCTTCCGGCGGAAAAATTTCAGACAGATATTATGACGGAAGTTTTTTTATAGACGAAGCCACAAAGCGAAATTCACGAGAAGTGAATCTTGGCATAAATGGTGCTGTTCCTTCAAGCTTTAAAATTTCTTCGGATGGAATTCTGACAATGCTTGTTGACAACGGCTATCCGTCTTTTAGAAGTTTTCCGGCTTTTACAAATCAGCGCATAAGCATTGGAGACAAATGGCAGGCAAAAGCTGAGCGAGTTGTTGATCCGCTTAACAAAGGAATTTTTACAAAGCTTCCGATTTTAGTTGAATACACTTATCTTAAGGATGAACTTTTTCACGGAGAGGAAGTTTATGTTTTTAGCGCGCAATGGGCAACTCGCTATGGAATTTCCTACTGGGATTTTGCAGGCGACAAGGATTTAAAATCAGCGCAAGGAAGCCACAAGGCGACAATGTATGTGAGCAAAAAAAGCGGGAATGCTCTTGTTGTCCGCGATATGGTTGACGAAACTTTTATTTACAATGACGGCAACATCTATTCGTTTAAAGGCTCGATTTCAATGTTCACGGAATATCCGCCGGCTTACGACAAAAACAAGCTTATTCCGGCGTTGCAGCGTGTAGCTTCTGTTTCGGAAAAAGAGATTAAAGAAATTCTTGAAAAACCTGTTAATGAAAGCAGCTGGATTGAAAGTGAAAAAAAATCTAGCGGTTCAATTGAAAAAAATGATTTTGAATCTGGCGCGAATTCAAGAAGAAATAATTCTTATGCTGAAAAGAAAATTGCAAAAAATGAAAATCAAACTTATGGAGCAAAAAATCATCCTCAGAAAAAAAAGGATTCTGCGGATGAGATTCAGTCGAAAATTTCAGCAGGAAAAAATTCTTCTTCAAATTCAAAGTCAGAAAAAAAAGTCATTGTGGAAAACACTGCGGCAGGAATCCGTCTTACAATGCAGAATTTGAATTTTAAGCCGGACAGCTCGGAACTTTTGCCTGGAGAAAACGAGCGGCTGGATCAAATTGCGCAGGTTCTAAAAGAAGTTCCCGATCAGATGTTCCTTGTGGAAGGACATACGGCAAGCGTTGGCTATGAAAAGGGCGAAATGAAGCTTTCTGTTGAGCGCGCAAATTCTGTTGCAAACGCTTTGATTCAAAGAGGAATTCCGCGTGAAAAATTTATCTGCAAAGGCTCGGGCGGAACAAAACCGATTGCGGACAATTCAACACCGGAAGGAAAAGCTAAAAACCGCCGTGTAGAAATTACGATTTTGGAATAGAAGCTATGATAAAAATCCTTTTTGTTTGCCACGGAAATATCTGCCGTTCTCCAATGGCTGAATTTATAATGAAATTTCTTGTAAAAAAAGCCGGGCTTGAAAACAATTTTTTAATTGAATCAAAAGCTACAAGCACGGAAGAAATTGGAAATCCGCCGCATCCTGGAACTTTGAAAAAACTTGCGCAGCAGGGAATTCCGGTTTTTCCGCATAAAGCTGTTCAAATGAAAAAGTCTGATGCTGAAAAATACGACTTTATAATTGGAATGGACAGTTTTAACTTAAAAAATATTCAGCGTATTTTGGGAAGCAGTTTTAATAAAAATATTTTTCTTTTGCTTGATTTTACTTTGCGTCCCGGAAATATTGCCGATCCTTGGTATACAGGAAATTTTGATGCAACTTTTAACGATATTTGGGAAGGATGCAGTTGTTTTTTACAGAAGTTAACTAACGGAAGTTTGAAAACTGAATGAAAATCCGCCTTAAAACTATCGTTAGTTAATTAAAATAACAATAGTCATTTTTTGTATCAATTTTAAAATTTATATTAGGATATTTTTATGACATTGCAACAGCTTCATTACATTATAGGCGTTTCAGAATCTGGCTCTTTTAACAAGGCGGCGGAAAATCTTTATGTTTCACAGCCTTCGCTTACATCAGCGATAAAAGAAGTTGAAAAGGAATTCAACATTTCAATTTTCAACCGTTCAAGCAAGGGAATTTCTTTGACGCAAGACGGAAAGGAATTCATTCAGTACGCCCGTCAGATTTATGCGCAGTATGAAAATCTTTTGGAAAAATTCGGGGAAGGATTTCAGCGCAAGAAAAAATTCAGCGTGTCATGCCAGCATTATTCTTTTGCCACAAAATCTTTTGTTGAGCTTGTAAAAAAATTCGGAACTTCAGAATATGAGTTTTCAATTTTTGAAACAAAGACTCTTGACGTGATCGAAAATGTTGCGACCCAAAAAAGTGAAATTGGAATTCTTTATATGAGCGATTTCAACAGAAAGGCGATCAAGAAAATTTTAAATGCAAATGATCTTGTTTTTGAAAAGCTTATTGACTGCAAGGCTTACGTTTATCTTTGGAAAAATCATCCGCTAGCAAAAAAAACTTCAATTTCTCTTGAAGAGCTAAAAGATTATCCGTGCCTTTCTTTTGATCAGGGTGGAAACAGTTCGTTTTATTTTGCAGAGGAAATTCTCACAGAAAATGAATATCCAAAAACAATCAAGACAAGCGACCGAGCTACAAATTTAAATCTCATGGTTGGTTTGAACGGATACACTCTTTGCTCAGGAATAATTTGCGAAGAACTGAATGGCTCTAATTTTGTTGCGGTTCCTTTTAAATCTGACAAGGAAAATCCGAACAGCGTAATGGAAATCGGATATATTCTAAAGAAAAATATAATTCTTTCAAAGACAGGCGAAGAATATATTGAACAGTTGAAGTCTTATTTGAAGGCGTAAGTTGTTATAAAAAAAATCTATATCTCCGCATAAAAATTTAATATTATTCATTCCTTTTTAAATTTGCTATTCTTTCCTCAGAAAATAAAACTTTGCCTGGAGGAAAATATGAGTTACAAATTCGAAACGCTTCAACTTCACGTAGGACAGGAAAACGCTGACCCGGCTACAGATTCAAGGGCTGTTCCAATTTATCAGACAACGAGCTATGTATTTCATAATTCACAGCATGCGGCGGATCGCTTTGGTTTAAAGGATGCTGGAAATATTTACGGACGCTTGACGAATTCAACACAAGATGTTCTTGAAAAAAGAATTGCGGCTCTTGAAGGCGGAGTTGCTTCTCTTGCAGTTTCTTCCGGTGCGACTTCTATAACTTATGCAATTCAGGCTTTGGCAAAACAAGGCGAGCATATTGTTGCGCAAAAAACAATTTACGGTGGAAGCTACAATTTGCTTGCCCATACTTTGCCGCTTTATGGAATAACAACAACTTTTGTTGACGCGCACAATCTTTCTGAGCTTGAAGATGCGATTCAGCCTAACACAAAAGCTGTTTATATTGAAACTTTGGGAAATCCGAATTCTGACATTCCAGACATTGACGCTATTGCAGAAATTGCGCACAAGCACGGACTTCCGCTGGTTATTGACAATACTTTTGGAACTCCGTATTTGATTCGTCCGATTGAACATGGCGCGGACATTGTTGTGCATTCAGCGACAAAATTTATAGGCGGACATGGAACAACTCTCGGCGGAATTATAGTTGACTCTGGAAATTTTGACTGGGATAAATCCGGCCGCTATCCTTGGATTTCAGAGCCTAACCCAAGCTACCATGGAGTTTCATTTGCCAAGGCTGCTGGAAAAGCCGCATTTGCAACTTATATCCGCGCGATTCTGCTGCGTGATACAGGAGCTGCGATTTCTCCGTTCAATGCTTTTCTTCTTCTTCAAGGTGTGGAAACTTTGTCGCTTAGAATTGAACGTCATGTTGAAAACACAAAGAAAGTTGTTGGGTATTTGAAAAATAATCCGCTTGTTGAAAAAGTGAATCATCCTTCGTTGCCGGAACATCCTGACCATGCGCTTTATGAAAAATATTTTCCGAACGGCGGTGCAAGTATTTTTACTTTTAATATCAAGGGCGGAAAAGAAGAGGCATGGAAATTTATTGACAGCCTGAAGATTTTCAGTTTGCTTGCAAATGTTGCGGATGTAAAATCGCTTGTTATTCATCCGGCTTCAACAACCCATAGTCAGCTTTCTGATGCGGAGCTTGCAGAGCAAGGAATTGCCCAGAACACAATCCGCCTTTCTATTGGAACTGAACATATCGATGATATAATTGCCGACTTGGAAAATGGATTCAATGCATTAAAATAATTTTCTTTAACTAAGCTTTCCCCGGTTTTCTTTTATAGATTTCCGGGGATTTTTTTGCGGAAAATAAAATTTAACTGGTATTATCAAAATTTAATAAAACTGAATATTTATATCATACCAGATTTTTGTTAGTTTCTTTACAAATAAATAAAGCGAGGAAAAATATGGAATCAGGAAAACAGTATGAATTGAATAAAAATCTTGCCCAGATGCTTAAAGGCAGCGTGATTATGGACGTTACAACTCCAGAGCAGGCAAAAATTGCGGAAGAAGCGGGAGCTTGCGCAGTAATGGCTCTTGAGAGGATTCCGGCGGACATAAGAGCTGCTGGCGGCGTTTCCAGAATGAGCGATCCAAAAATGATAAAAGGAATTCAGGAAGCGGTTTCAATTCCTGTAATGGCAAAGTGCCGCATCGGGCATTTTGTGGAAGCACAGATTTTGGAAGCAATTGAAATTGACTATATAGATGAAAGTGAAGTTCTTTCTCCAGCTGATGATGTTTATCATATCAACAAAAAGAATTTTAAAGTTCCGTTTGTATGCGGTGCAAAAGATTTGGGCGAAGCATTAAGAAGAATCAGCGAAGGCGCATCAATGATTAGAACAAAAGGTGAGCCGGGAACTGGAGATATAATTCAGGCTGTCCGCCACATGAGAAAAATGAATTCTGAAATTTCAAGAATTGTTTCTATGCGTGAAGACGAGCTTTATGAAGAGGCGAAAACCCTTCAGGTTTCCTACGAGCTTGTAAAGTTTGTGCATGAAAACAAAAGGCTCCCTGTTGTTAATTTTGCAGCGGGTGGCGTTGCGACTCCTGCTGATGCGGCTCTTATGATGCAGCTTGGCGCGGAAGGAGTTTTTGTAGGTTCTGGAATTTTCAAGTCAGGAAATCCAAAGAAAAGAGCGGCTTCAATTGTAAAGGCTGTTACAAATTTCAATGACGCAAAGCTTATTGCCCAGCTTTCAGAAGATTTGGGTGAAGCTATGGTTGGAATCAATGAAAGTGAAATCGCCATTCTTATGGCAGAGCGCGGAAAATGAGAGCGGCAGTTCTTGCGCTTCAAGGCGCGTTTTTAGAGCATGAAAAAATTCTTGAGTCTTTGGGCGTGCCTTGTTTTGAGCTTAGAAAAAAATCAGACTTGGAAAAAGACTTTGATGCTCTTATTCTTCCGGGCGGAGAAAGCACTGTTCAAGGAAAGCTTTTGCATGAACTTGAAATGTTCGAGCCGTTAAAGCAGATCATTGAATCCGGGGCAAAAGTTCTTGCAACTTGTGCAGGTCTTATTCTTCTTGCTGAAAAAATTGAAAATGATTCGCGTGTGCATTTTGGAACAATGCCGGTTTGCGTAAAAAGAAATGCTTACGGCCGCCAGCTTGGAAGTTTTTTTACAGAAGAGACATTCGGAAATCTTGGAAAAATTCCAATGACTTTTATCCGTGCGCCTTATATTGAAAGTGCCCGGGAAGATGTTGAAGTTCTTTCAAAAGTTGACGGAAAAATTGTTGCCGCAAAGTTCAAAAATCAAACTGCGCTTAGTTTTCATCCGGAACTTAACAACGATGCAAGGCTTTACGAGTGGTGGATTAAAAGTTGAACGAAATTTCTAAACTAGCGGCGCAAAAATTCTAAAAATTCTTCCAAGCATTTTTACAATCAGCGGAAGTTTTTTGTAGTCGTCCAAAGTCATTTCTTTACATGAAAGTTTTGTAAGCTCAATGTCGCGCTGAATTTTTTCTATAACGGATTTCTTGTAAATAAGAAGTCCGTCTTCAAAGTGATGGAAAAGGCTTCTGTAGTCAAGGTTTATTGAGCCTACGGTTGCTATTTTTCCGTCGCTTGTAAAAAGCTTTGAATGTATAAATCCCGGCAAATAAAGATAAACATGAACTCCGTTTTCAACAAGCGTCTTTAAAAAAGTTTTTCCGATGCAGAATGTCAAAAAATGGTCAGGCTTGGAAGGAACGATAAGCGAAACATTTATTCCTCTGCTAGCCGCAAAAATCAGCGCACTTTTAAGCTGATTGTCAATTATGATATACGGAGTTGTTATGCAGACATTTCTTGTTGCCTTTGACAAAATGTAGAGACAGATATTTTCCGCAATGTCTTTTTCGTTGTAAGCGTTGTCTGCGTAAGGAATCAAAAGTCCTTCTTTGGAATTTTCTTTTATTGCCGGAAAAAATTTTTCATAGCTTTTATTAAATTTTTTTTCTGGAAATTTTGCAAGATTCCACATTTGCAGAAAAAGCGCAGTGTAAGTTTTTGTCGCGTTTCCTCGGATTTTTACTGCGGAATCTTTCCAATATGAAAACTTGTTTTGTCCAAAATTAAAATATTCGTTTGCAAGATTCAGTCCGCCTGTGTAGGAAATTTTTCCGTCAATCACTGCAATTTTTCTGTGGTCGCGGTTGTTTTGCTGCAGATTAAAAACTGGAGTCAGCGGCATATAAATTTTTGACTTTATTCCAAGGCTTGCTAAATATTTATGGTAAACTTTTGTGGACGCGAGCACAGAACCTATTCCGTCGTAAAGAACCCTGACTTCTACTCCTTCGGTGACTTTTTGCTTTAGAATTTCAAGAATTTTCTGCCATGAATCATCGGGCGTTATTATAAAAAATTCCAGAAAAATAAATTCCTTTGCGTTTTTAAGTTCCTGCATGAAATCAGGAAAAAAATCTTCCCCGCATGAGAAATATTCAACATCGGAATCTGTGTATACAGGAAAGTTTCCGCTTTCGTAAAGATAAAATGCGAGGTCGGAAATTTCAGGAAATGCTGATTTTGTTTCCGTAGGCTTTGGAACGAATTTCCAAGTTTGAATCTTGCTCTGTTCAATTTTGTTTTTAAGTCTAGCATTACGTGTCGCCATTTTTGTATAGATATAAAGTGAAATTCCGAACAGTGGAAAAATCATCGTTGGAAGAAGCCACGCGATTTTGAATTCGTTTTTTCCTTCACAGTTTGAAAGATAAGCCATAAAAGTAAAGCTTAAAATCAAGTTGACTCCGGCAAAATAAAAGAAATATGGAGAAAATTTTATTATGAAAAACAAATACATGCAAATCTGCATTGCAAGCAGCAAAAAGCAGAAAACCACACGGCTGTAAATAAAACGTTTAAAAAGTTTTAGTTTTTTCTTCATATAATAAATTTATTCAAAATACATTTTATTTTCAACAAATAAGTATGCAAAGGTTGTTTCAAAGCCAAAAGCACCATATAAAAAAAGTTTCCTAGCATAATTAATCCAATAATGCTTTTATCCTCTTGAAATCAGCTAAAATTGCGATTCAAAATTCAGTTGCGTTGAACAAACGGAGGTTTTGCTATAAAATATGCGAATGTTTCGTATCTATGTTGAAAGAAAGGCCGGTTTTCAGAATGAAGCGGCGCGGATTTTTTCCGAGATTACAGGTTTTTTAGGAATTGGTGGAGTTACCGGCGTCCGTTATTTCAACCGGTATGACATAGAAAATGTCGCAGACGAAGTTGCAAAGGCTTCTGCTGTAAGAATTTTTTCCGAGCCTCAAAGCGATTTTGTTGTTTATGATTCGCTTGAAGTTCCTGCTGATATTACTCAGATTATATGGGAATATCTTCCCGGTCAGTATGACCAGCGGGCGGACAGCGCAGAGCAGTGCCTTACACTTTTGCGGGAAGGAATGAAGTCTGCCACAAAAGTCGGAACAGAGCCTCCTGCTGTGAGATGTGCAAAGATTGTTTTCCTTGAAGGAAGCGTTTGCGCGGATGACGTTTTAAAAATCCAAAAGTACCTTATAAATCCAGTTGATAGCCGGCTTGCAGACAGCTCAAAGCCTTCAACTCTTAGAATGTCTTCTATTGTACCAGCTGATATTGCGGTTGTCTCTGGATTCATTTCAAAATCAGAAAGTGAGCTTGATTCATATAGAAAAGAACTTGGTCTTGCCATGGATTTGGCTGATGTAAAATTCATGCAGGACTACTTTAAGTCAATAAACCGCGATCCAACCTTTACAGAAATCCGCGTTTTGGATACTTACTGGTCAGATCATTGCCGCCACACAACCTTCCTTACAGTTCTTGACGATGTAAAAATTGAAGACGGACCTTATGCTTCCGCCTTGAAAAAATCGCTTGATAATTATAAAGCTGTTCGTGCGGATTTGTATGCCGACCGCAAAGACAAGCCTGTTACTTTGATGGACATGGCCTGCATTGGTGCAAAATATCTTCGCAAGCAAGGAAAACTTGACGACCTTGAAGTTAGCGCGGAAATAAATGCCTGCTCTATTTTTATAGATGTTCATTATACAAGCGGCGAACCTGATGAACGCTGGCTTTTGCAGTTTAAAAATGAAACTCACAATCATCCTACAGAGATTGAGCCTTTTGGTGGAGCGGCAACTTGTATTGGTGGCGCAATCCGTGATCCTCTTTCCGGACGTTCCTGGGTTTATCAGGCGATGCGTGTTACTGGAGCCGCCGACCCTACAGTTCCTTTAAGCCAGACGCTTTCTGGAAAACTTCCGCAGATGAAGCTTACACGTGAAGCTGCCCAGGGATTTTCTTCTTACGGAAATCAGATTGGACTTACAACAGGTCAGGTTTCTGAAGTTTATCATCCGGGATATGTTGCTAAGCGCATGGAGCTTGGCGCGGTTATTGCTGCTGCCCCTTGTGATCAGGTTATGCGCGAAGAGCCTGAAACCGGGGATGTTGTAATTCTTCTTGGAGGCGGAACTGGACGCGACGGAATTGGCGGTGCTACAGGCTCTTCAAAAGTTCACGATGTAAAGTCTGTTGCAACTGCCGCTGCTGAAGTTCAAAAAGGCAACGCCGTTGAAGAGCGTAAAATTCAGCGTCTTTTTAGAAATAAAGATGTGTGCCGCATGATTCGCCGTTCAAACGATTTTGGAGCGGGCGGAGTTTCTGTTGCGGTTGGTGAGCTTGCTTCTGGACTTGATATAAACCTTGATGCTGTTCCAAAAAAATATGAAGGTCTTGACGGGACAGAGCTTGCAATTTCAGAAAGCCAGGAAAGAATGGCAGTTGTTGTCCGCAAGGAAGACGCGCAGAAATTCATCTTGGAGTGCAATAAAGAGAATTTGAACGCGGTTGTAGTTGCGGTTGTTACAGATACAAATAAACTTGTAATGAAGTGGCGCGGAAAGACAATTGTAGACATTGACCGCTCTTTCCTTGATACAGCCGGAGCTGAGCATCATGCGGTTGCTTCAATAGAAAGTCCTGCAGAACAGAAAAATTCTCCTTTGGTTCATCCTCTTGAATCAGTTGAAAAAATTCTTCTTGAAGATTCAGAAAATCCGGACATAAAAGAAGCATGGCTTTGCAATATGAACGATTTGGCTTGCTGCAGTCAGCGTGGACTTGGCGAGCGGTTTGACGGTTCTATTGGCGCAAGTTCTGTTCTTATGCCTTACGGAGGAAAATATCAGGGAACACCGGAAGCTGGAATGGCTGCTAAAATTCCAGTTGTTTCCCCGCACGAAACTTCTACAGTCAGCTTTATGAGCTACGGTTTTGATCCTCGTGTTTCCCAGTGGTCGGCATGGCACGGAGCGCAGGTTGCAGTTCTTTCTAGCTTGGCAAAAATTGCCTGCATAGGTGGAAAAACCGACACTTGCCGTCTTACATTCCAGGAATTTTTTGGGCGCGCTGTAACAGAAAAAACTTGGGGGTATCCTGCAGCCGCATTGCTTGGTTCTATTGATGCCCAGCTTGCAATGGGAACTGGCTCAATCGGCGGAAAAGACTCAATGTCTGGAACTTTTGAAAATCTTAACGTTCCGCACACATTGGTTTCTTTTGCCGTGAATGTTGACGATGTAAAAAATGTTGTGAGCGGCTCTTTCAAAAAAGCGGGAAGCAAAGTTTTCCTTGTGAGCGTTCCATATTCTGCTGAGCTTGTTCCGGATTTTGAAGTGTTCAAGAAAAACACTGCCGCGCTTTACAAGTTTAATAGCCAGAAAAAAATAAATGCGATGTACCCGGTTTGCGCCGGCGGAATTGCAGAAGGATTGAGCAAAATGTCGCTTGGAAATAAAATCGGAGTTTCCTTGGACACAATTCCTTTAAGCTGCACAGCCGCCTCTGGAATAAAAGAAGCCGACGTTAGCGATTTGTTTACTCCACTTTATGGTTCAATTTTAGTTGAGTCGGATTTTGACCTTGACTTGGAAAAAGATTTTATTGAAGGAACAGTTTCTAAAATTGGAGAAACTATTTGCGAGCCTAGCATTGAACTTGAAGATGTAAAAATTTCTCTTGATGAAATTGAATCTGCCTGGGAATCAAAGCTTGAAAAAGTTTTTCCTCCAGTTTCTGGCGCAGAGCTTCAGCCACCATTGCCTTCTTTTGCATTGAAAGAGCATGAGTCGCTTGAAGAAGCTAGAAAAAAATCTTCTACGTTTGATTATTCAGCCGGAAAAACAAAGCCAAAAGTTGTGATTCCTGTTTTCCCTGGAACAAACTGCGAATACGACATGGCGCGTGCGTTTAACTTGAATGGCGGCGAAACAAAAATTGTTGTGTTCCGCAATAGAACTCCAAAAGACTTGGCAGAATCCTTGGATTTGTTCAAGGCGGAAATTGACGAGGCGCAGATTCTTGCTTTTGCAGGCGGATTCAGCGCAGGAGATGAGCCGGACGGTTCAGGAAAATACATTGCCAATGTAATCCGCGAGCACAGAATTGCAGACAGCATAATGGAGCTGCTAAAAAAACGCGATGGCCTTGTGCTTGGAATTTGCAACGGTTTCCAGGCGCTTATAAAAACAGGGCTTGTTCCTTATGGCGAAATAAAAGAACCTTCCGCAGATATGCCTACACTTACTTACAATAGAATCGGACGGCATATAAGCAGAGTTGTTCGCACAAGAATGGTCAGCGCAAAAAGTCCCTGGGCGCAGGATTCCAGTATTTTGAATTCAAAGATTCACCTTATTCCTGTAAGCCATGGAGAAGGACGAATTGTAATCACTGAAGAGCTTGCGGAAAAACTTTTTGCAAACGGACAGGTCTTTACTCAGTATGTTGACGAAAATGGAATTCCTTCAATAATAGAGCCGGATAATCCTAACGGAAGCCTTTTTGCAATCGAAGGTCTTACAAGTCCGGACGGTCGTGTTCTTGGAAAAATGGGACATAACGAGCGCACAATGGGCACAGATAAAGGCGGCTCAAGCATTGACCTTATAAAAAATATTGCAGGAATGGATTCAAACGAAAGTTCTTGCCAAAATATTTTTGCGGCTGGAATAAGATATTTTAACTAATTTAATGGATAGAAAAATGAAAAGACATGGAATTTTTATTGCTGTTATTACAGCGGCATTTCTTCTTGTTTCATGCGGCGCGCCAAAGTGGTATTCGGATTTTGATTCTGCAAAGGAAGCTGCCAAAAAGCAGAAGAAAGATATTTATCTTTTGTTCAGCGGAGATGACTGGGCGGAAACAAGCAAGCCTTTTAAGGAAAAAATTGTTTTAACAAAAGACTTTTCAGACGAATTTGGAAAAAAATATGTTTTTGCGAATTTGGATTTTTCTCAAACTGAATATGCAAAGACAAATGTTCCAGAAAATGCTTCCGAAGATGAATTGAAAGCGGCTGCGGAAATTAAAGAATCCTACGAAAAAAAGGAATTGCTTGCGCGCTATTACAATGTCCGCAAATGGCCATGCGCATTTCTTGTTTCAAAAGACGGATATGTTTTGGCTTCTGTTGATTTTGAAGAAAAGCCTGAATGTACTTTTGAAGAGTATTCTGCAAAAATGAAAGATGCCGGGCAGGAAGCTTTAAAGACAAAAGCCTTGGTTGAAAAAGTTGAAAATTCTTCCGGAATAGAAAAAGCGCAGGCTATAAATGAGCTGGTTGAAAATACAAGTCAAGAACATTGTTTCCTTTTAAAAGATTTGATTCAGGAATTTATTGTTCTTGATAAACAGGATTCAACAGGACTTTTGGGTGCTTACGAAGTCCGCAACGCTTACAATAAATCGCTTGAAGCATTTGCAGAAGGAAAAGATCCCGCCGAGCCTTTTGAGCAGATTGCAGAAAAAACTTCCCTTTCAGATTTGCAGCGTCAGGAAGCTATGTATATGGCGGCTTATGTTCTTGTAAATTTGCCGGATATTGATTTTGAGCGTGTTCAGCAGTGCTTGGAAAAAGCTTACAGCATAAAAACTGAAGGCGGATATTCGGAGGAAATCTTAAAGGCTCTGGAAACTGTGCGCAAATTTTCAGCAATGAAAAAAAGCCAGGAGAGCCAAAAGTAGTGGATTCTCTGGCTGTTCCTTTGCCGGCGCTATTGGCAACTGCGGTAGTTCTTATTGTTCTTTCAACAGTTTTTTCTGCCGCGGAAAGCGCATTTTTTTCTGTTAACAAGCTCCGTGTTCGGCTTTTGCGTGGAAAGCAAGACAAACGTGCAATCCGTGTTTGGAATCTTCTTAAAAACAAAGATAGGCTTATAAACACGCTTCTTGTTGGAAACAACATTGTCAATATTGCCCTTTCTGCGGTTTTTACTTTTATAGCGGTCGGACTTTTTGGTTCGGCTGGAATCGGGCTTGCGACTTTTGTTGTAACAATTCTGCTTTTGGTTTTTGGAGAAATTACACCTAAAATTATTGCAACCCATCACCCGGAAGCAGTTGCCTTTTTCTTTAGTTTTTTTGTTCAGATTATTGAAACTCTTCTTTTTCCGCTTGTAATGGTTTTCACTTCTTTTTCAAGGCTTGTGCTGAAAGTTTTTAAAATCAATGTAAAGCCAAAAAAAGTTTCTTACACTGAAGAAGAAATAAAAACTTTCTTGGACGTTGGATGCGAGCAGGGGATTTTAAAAGTAAATGAAAAAAACATGATGTCGCAGGTTTTCAAATTTACTGACCTTGAGGCAAAAGACATTATGATTCCGCGCAAGCAAATAAAAGCTGTGAACGTAAATGATTCTTATTCCGACATTATTGAAAAAGCCCAGTGTTCTGGTTTTTCGCGCTTCCCTGTTTACAAAAAAGACATTGATGACATTGTGGGAATTATCTATATAAAAGATATGCTGTCATTCAAAAACAAGGCTTCAGAGTTCAGTGTGCAGAAGACAATGCGACCTCCCCTTTTCATTCTTGAAACAAAAAAAATGTCCGGTGTTCAGCAAATGCTTTGGGAAAACCGGCAAAGCATGGCGGTTGTAATTGACGAATATTCTGGAACTTATGGAATTTTAACAAGGGAAGACATTGTCCGCGAAATTTTCGGACCTGTTACGGATGGAAAAAATATCCGTGCGCATAAGGCAGATCTTATAATTGAAAACACTCATGAATGTGAGCTTGACGGTTTTGCTCGTCTTATTGACTTGAACGAAAAACTTGGAATAAATCTTTCTTCTGAAAACTGTGAAACTATAGGCGGCTTTATTTGCGAAAAACTTGGCTCAATTCCGCAGGAAGGAAATTTTATCCTTGCGGAAGGATATAAATTCACAGTAATAAAAATGGAAGACAACCGCGTAAAAAAAATAAAAATGCAAAAAGACGGAGAGCAAAAATGAGCGCATTTTATATTCTTTTGAATCTTTTTGCAATTGCGTTCCTTTTGTTCTTGGGCGCATTTTTTTCAGCGACAGAAACAGCCTTTACCAGCATTTCAAGAATTTCTGTAAGGCAAATGCTCAAGGAAAATGCAAAGAATTCAATAAGAGTTTACAAAATAAAATCGGAGCTTGACCAGCTTATTTCGACTGTTTTAATAGGAACAAATTTTGTAAATACCCTGAACTCCTCAATTGCTACGGCTTTTGCAATAAAAGTTTTCGGGGCGGAATATGTTTCGTTTGCCACTGCCGCAATTACAATTTTAGTTATTGTTTTTGCTGAAATAATTCCAAAGACATTTGCAAGCTTCAATCAAAAAACTGTGGTGCAGAATTCAGCTGTTCCGATTCTGATTATTCAGAAAATATTTTTTCCTGTAATCTGGCTTTTCTTTCAGTTTACAAAGCTTCTTGATTTTCTTGAAAAAAAAATTATAAAGGCAAAACGTCCGCTGATTACAGAAGAGGAACTTAAGGCTCTTATTGCAATCGGGGAAAATGAAGGCACGCTGGAACAGGATGAGCGAAAAATGCTTGAGCGGATTTTTGAATTTTCAGACTTGCGTGTTCACAATATAATGCGGCATCGTTCACTTGTGCGCCATATTTACGCATCGGATTCTTTTGAAGATGTAATAAAAATTTTTGAGGAAACCGGATATTCAAGAATTCTGGTTTATGAAAATGACAGTGAAGAAATTGTAGGCATGCTGTATTTTAAAGATGTTCTTTTTGCTGATAAAAAAATTTGCTCTTGCAATGATTTTGTGCGCCAGTGTATGCGATCTGTTCTTTTTGTGCCGGAAACTTTGAGCGCGATTGAGCTTTTGAAGAAATTCAAAGCTGAAAAAAATAATTTCGCAGTTGCTGTAAACGAATACGGTGAAATGACTGGAATTGTAACTTTGGACAATATTCTGCATGAAGTTTTTGGAAGAATTACAGATGAGCATGGAATGGTTGATGTTCCTCCAGAAAAGCGTATAACACTTGTTGGTGTGAATGAATTTCTTGTTCCTGGAGACATGAAACTTGATGACTTGAACAATGTTCTTTACATGAGTCTTTCAAGTGAAAATTTTGATACTTTAGGCGGATGGCTTCTTGAGCGGTTTGATGAGCTTCCGGCTGTGGGTTCTGTATATAAAAAAGACGGGACACTTTTTATTGTTGAAGATCAAAGTGCCCGTCGTATTCAGACTGTAAGAATCAAACTATGATTCCTTTGCAATTTGTGCAATCATCTTTGCAGTTTTTTCCATTCCAAGAAGAGAACTGTTTATAAGCATATCATAGTGCGCTCTGTTTCCCCAAGTGCGCTCTGTAAATGTGTTGTAATGGTTTGCCCTTCTTTTATCTATGAGCTTTACATCACGTTCCGCTGTGGCAGGATCAAGTCCTTTCGTTTTTATTGCATACTGAACTTTGTCTGCAAGAGGCGCATAAATAAAAATGTTAAGAATATCTTTTCTGTCAATTTCCTCGCAATGGCGCAAAACATAATCTGAGCAGCGGCCGACAATAACACAAGGTCCTTTTTTTGCAAGCTGAATAATTGCGTTTCTTTGCGCATTAAAAACCTGATCGGCAAGAGGAGCTGCTGATGTTGCAGAGTTCATTCCAAGGTGCATTGAGCCTGTTCCTGGTGTGGCGTAGCTTGCTCCAAGTAAAAGCGTGTAAAGCCATCCAGAAGAAATATTCTGCTCATTTTTTTTTATAAAATCAGGATGAAGTCCAGAATCTTTTGCCGCAAGGTCGATTATTTCATTGTCATAAAACGGAATTCCAAGTTCCTTTGCCACTATGCTTCCGATTGTATGTCCGCCGCTACCATATTCACGGCTTATAGTTATGTATTTTTTCATGTTTGTCCTCCGATTTTTTATATTTTATCACAGTTTTTTATGAAGCGTAAGATTTTTTTTTAAGATTATTTATGCCAGAGGATCTATCTTGAAAATTTTTGCAAGCTGATTTCTTACTGCATCCATGTCTTTTGGATAGGGAGCTGTAAAAATAATTTGCTCGCCTGTTTTTGGATGCGCAATTTCAATTGAATAAGCATGCAGTGCAAGTCTGTTTAAAAGCGGGCGTTCTTCGTAAACATCTCCGTTCCATTTTCGCTTGATGTCGCTAAGCCGGACAGGTTTTTGATTCCCTGAATAAAGCGGGTCGCATACAATTGGAAATCCCGTGGACTGAAGATGCGCGCGAATTTGGTGGGTTCTTCCAGTTTTTGGAAATGCTTTTATCCAACTGTAAGGGCCGCAGTGTCCTACAACTTCAAGATATGTTACAGACGGCTTTCCGAATTTTTTGTTGATTACAGTTCTGTGCCTGTCATCTCCGTCTGGAAGAAGCGGAAGATCCACCGTAAAATTGTCCCAAGCTGGATGTCCATTTACAAGGCAATGGTATGTTTTTTTTACAGTTCTTTCTGTAAACTGTATTGAAATATTTCTGTGGGCTTCTGGAGTTTTTGCGTAAATTACAATTCCGCTTGTGTCCTTGTCAATTCTATGCACTGCAAAAAGGCTTCCGAATTCTTTTTCTGCAAGAAGATCTAGACGCGGAGCTTCAGCATCGTATCTGTCTGCGGCAACTAAAAGTCCGCTTTTTTTATTCAGCACAACAATTTCATCATCGCTGTAAATTACCGTATAGCTTGGAGTTGTTTTCATAAAGTTATTTTATCTGATTTTCTGTTTTTTACCAAGAGCGTTTTTTAAAAGACTGCCAATGGGGTTTTGTAAAGTGGATGGGTACAGATTTCTATGTTTGCATTGTATGCTGCACAAAGGTATTCCTTTATCATTATTTGCTCTGGAGTTCCATAGATGCAAGGCTTGAATTTTGGGAGCAGCGCGATTTTTTGTGCGAATCTGGCGGCTGTATTTATGTCGTGAATTGAAATAAGAATTCCAGTATTTTTTTCTTTTGCAATTGATTTTAAAAGAAACAAAAGCTCCTCTTGGTAAGAAAAATCAAGTCCGGCTACTGGCTCGTCTAAAAGCATGAATTCTGTTTCCTGCGCAACTGCTCTTGCAATTCTTGCTTTTTGAAATTCACCTCCTGAAAGTTCCAGAATACTTTTGCTTGCCAAATTTTCTATATTAAGCTGTTCTATGGCTTTGTCTGCCGCATAAAAATCAGCTTTTGAATAAAATCCAGTGAAGTTTGTATGTGGAAATCTTCCTGTAAGAACAATATCTTTTACACTGTAATCCCATGCCGGAAATTCTTTTTGCTGCATATAGGATACAGTTTTTGCCCTTTGTTTTATGCTAAGGCAAGAAATGGGTACAGATTCTTTTATATTTCCAAAGACTAGTTCTGTCTGTACCCCTGACATTATTGAAAGCAAGGTTGATTTTCCACTTCCGTTTGCTCCTGAAAGACAGATAAATTCTCCTTTTTTTATAGAAAGATTTATGTTAAAAAGAATTTGCTTTTTATTCCAGCCTGCGTTGAGGTTGCAAACTTTTAGTTCATCCATTCTATACCTCTTTTTTTGGAAAACAAAAGTGAAATAAAAAATGGCGCGCCAAGTATTGCTGTAACTGTACCCACTGGAAGTTCTGCTGGGGAAATTACAGTTCTGCAAATGGTATCAGAGAGAAGTAAGACAGAAGCTCCTGTAACCATTGAAAGCGGAACTACAGTTTTTGCCTTTGTTCCAAAAATTTTACGTGCGATATGTGGTGCAATCAAGCCTACAAATCCTATTGTTCCGCCTGCGCATACTGCCGCAGAAACTGCAAGAGCTCCAGAAATTAAAATTACAAGCTGAAGTTTTTTTACAGAAAGTCCTAATGAAATGGCGTTTATTTCGCCGCAGGAAAGAATGTCTAGTTTGAATATGCAAAGAAAAAAAATTACAACTGCACCCAAAAATGGTGGCAGAATAAACAAGAGTTCTTCCCAGCCTCTTCCGCTAAAACTTCCTAGCATCCACATATAAATAGAATGAAGCTGCCGGTCATTTATGGAAAGCAAAATCGAGCTGAACGCGGAATACAATGTGCCAAGTGCAGTGCCGCAGAGCAAAAGTGCCGAAGGTGATTTTTTTCCGGCAATTGCTATTACAAGTGCTCCAGAAATAAGCGCGCCTAAAAAAGAGCCGAGTTGCAATGACGAGAAAAATGTTGTGTTGAAAACTCCTGCGCAAGAAGCTAAGACTGCGCCTAATGTTGCGCCAGATGAAACTCCCATTATCCCTGGTTCTGCAAGCGGATTTCTAAAAAACATCTGAAATACAGCTCCGCTTCCGGCTATCGTTATACCTGCGATAAGGCAAAGAATTGCGCGCGGAAGCCTTATGTTAAAAAAGATTATTTTTGAAAAACTGTCACCATTGCAGAATAGTTCTGTAACCTTTATTCGTTCAGCTCCCAAAATCAAAGAGAAAAATATGCTTGCTGCAAATATTATAAACAGTGCGGCTTTTTTCATTTGATGTTTTAATTGGCTATTTTGCTTAGTGCAAGGACAGCCTCTCCTATTCTAGGACCTGGTCTTGAAATTAAATCTGCATTGATAGCAAAAATTGAATTATTTTTTACAGCTGGTATTCTGTTCCATCCTCGGCGCATTTTTATATCTTGTGGATTTATTCCGTTTGCATCTGGCAAGATTATTATTTGCGGCTGGCTTGCGATAATTGATTCTTCGCTTACCATTGGGTAGCTTTCTTTTATTGAATCGAATATATTTTTGTAACCTGCTGCTTCCAAAAGTTCATTTATAAAAGAAGATTTTCCTGCTGTCATAAAAGGCTCATTCCAGACTTCATAATAAACGGTTTTTATGGATGCAGATTTGGGTACAGAATTTATCTGCTGTTCTATGTGTTCTACGATTTTTTTTCCTTCATCCTGTTTTTCAAGAAGATTTGCAATATAAAGGATTTCTTGCTTTGTCTGGGAAATTCCGTTTGCGGCGTTGCTTAAAAAAACTTTTATGCCTAGATTTTCCAGAGGCTTTTTTAAAAAATCGTGCATTCCTTGCGAGCCGTAAACAAAATCTGGGGAATATGCCAGTATTGTTTCAATACTTAAGTTTTTTCCGTCGAATCCGCCAACTGAAGGCAATTTTTTTAATTCTTCCGGGTAGTCGCAGTAGTCTGTTCTTGCTTTTATTTTGTCAAAACTGTCTAAGGCGCATAATATTTCTGCCCCTGAAGGTGAAAGGCATACTATTTTTTTCGGTGAAAATTTGTCTTCTGCACCCAATGATGGAAGGGTACAGATTGAAATTACAACGAAAAATGCAAGAGATTTTAATTTTTTTACTGGAAAATTCAATTATTTTGCACCCCATTCACTGTAGTATGCGTCAATTTCTTTTTTTATTTCGTCGGTTATGATTTTTTTGTCGCCGTTTGTATATAAGCATTCAACAACATCTGCCATTGAAACTATTGCACGTGCAGGAAATCCGTATTTTTCTGTTATAACGTCAAGGGCGGCTTTTGTGCTGTCAGGTGCTTTTTCCATGCGGTTCAGGCTTACGATTTCGCCTACAATTTTTATTCCGTCGGAAGTTGTTTCCTGCGCTTTGATTTTTGGGTAAGTTTCTTCAATTGATTTTCCGGAAGTTGTTACGTCTTCTATTATAACAACCCGGTCTCCGTCTTGAATTTTGTATCCTAAAAGAGAACCTTTGTCTGCGCCGTGGTCCTTTTCTTCTTTTCTGTCTGAGCAATATTTGATTTCTTTTTCATAAAGGTTATGATATGCGATTGCTGTTGCTACGGCCAGAGGAATTCCTTTGTATGCAGGTCCAAACAAAACGTCAAAGTTGTCTCCAAAATTGTCGTGGATTGCTTTTGCATAGAATTCTCCGAGGCGCGCAAGCTGGTTTCCTGTTGTGTATGCTCCTGCGTTCATAAAAAAAGGTGATTTTCTTCCGCTTTTGAGTGTAAATGAGCCGAATTTAAGTACGTTGCATTCAACCATAAAATCTATAAAGTCTTTTTTGTATTGTTCCATAAGAAATTTCCTTGAATTGGTTAGTTTGAATTTTATGCTCTACAACTAACGATAGTTTTATTAAAACTATCGTTAGTTAAAATGTTTTTACATACGCTCGTTTTCTACAGGAAGCGCATTTTTGCCCATTACGGCAATGATTGTGCTTCCGTCTTTTAAAAGCTCAGCTGGAATTGTGGAAGAATCGATGCGTTTTCCGTCTATTTCGATATATTCAATTCCTTTTGAAACGTGCGAAGGATTTTTTACTTCAATGTGAAGATTCATTTTTCTCCAGCGGCGTTCAACTTTAAATCCGTCCCAGTCATGCTTAATGCATGGATCAATCAAAAGTCCGTTGTACTGCGGGCGGATTCCAAGCATATACTGCGTGATTGAATAATAGTTCCAAGTTGCGGCTCCAGAAAGCCAGGAAACTCTTGTGTTGCCCGGACGTTTTGAATATGTGGAATAAGTTGTCTGCCCGATAACATAAGGTTCGCTCTGGCGGATTTCTGCCTTTGTGTTGTATGTAGCTGGAAGCGCGGCTTTGCAATATTCGTAGGCTCTGTCGCCGTTTCCGTTCATGATTTCAGCGATAATTCCCCAGCCTTGTGTGTGGTTGAAAATTCCGGCATTTTCCTTTATTCCCGGAAGATATACAACTGAGCTCATTATGTCGCGGCTTGCATAGATAAATGGCGGCGCGCAAAGCATAAGTCCGTAAGGAGTTGCAAGTTTTTCTTTTACAGATTCAAGGCAGGTTTTCATTTGTTCTGGAGTTGCGGCTCCTGAAAGAACTGACCAGACTTGTGTGTTGAAGTAAATCTGTCCTTCTTCAATTGACTGAGTTCCGTAGACTGTTCCGTCTTCTGCGATTGCCCATATAAACCATTTTCCGTCCCAGCATTTTTTCTGGATGTTTTCATCGAGTTTTTTGCGCTCGCTCAAAGCCCAGTCAGCTTCGTCGTTTTTTCCGAGGCGTTTTGAAATATCCGCGTAAGTTGTAAGTCCGAGTCTAAGCTGGAATGCAACAAAAAGGCTTTCTCCGTGGTAGCCGAGTTTTAGGCAGTCGTTCCAGTCGGCGAGAAGTCCGCAAGGAAGTCCGTCTTTTCCCATTCTCTCAAGATTGAACAAAAGAGCCTGCTTTAAATGTCCGTAAACTGTATCTTCGCCCTTGTCTGCATAAGGAACTACGCGGTTGAAGAAATCAAAGTTTCCAGTTTCTGCGACAAAACAAGGTACAGCATTAAAGAACCACTGGCAGTCGTCTGAGCGGAATTTTTCTGCTGGAATCATTTTTTGTTTTCCGGCTTCAAAATCCTTGCTTATTACAGGCAATGCGCCTCCGTTTGAAAACTGCCCGCTTAAAAGCCGAACAAGACGTTCTTCTGCTTCCTGCGGAATTGCCGCGCTTACTCCAAGAATATCCTGAACTGAATCTCTGTAGCCAAGTCCGTCGCGTTCTCCGTTGTAAACCAAAGATGCGGCTCTTGACCAGGCGAAAGTTATAAGGCAGTTATAAAGTCCCCACATATTCACTGTGTGGTTTATGTCTTCATCCGGCGTAACTGCCGAAAAGCTGTTTAGCTTTGAATGCCAGTTTTTTATAAGCTTTTCAAATTCTTGGTCTGCGCGTTCAAATGTTCCAAATTCTTCTACAGTTTTTTTGCCTTCAACATTTGCGTCTCCGATTCCGAGAAGAACCATGATTTCTTTTGTTTCACCCGGATTCAGTTCAATGTCAGCTTGAACTGTTCCGCAAGAATTGTCTCCGAACGCTTCTGAATTTGAGCATTCGCCTTTTAAAACTGCCGCAGGTTCTTTGTAGTTTCCGTAAGTTCCGATAAATGCTTCACGGCTTGTGTCGAATCCTGTCATTGGCGCGCCAGCAAGAGCTATCCATTCGCTCATGTAGTCGTTGATTGCAGGATTTTTCTGATGCTGAATATAAAGGTTTTCGTGTATTGAATAACGCAGCATATTTGGCGCGGACTTTTCGCCTTTGACAATGAAAATTGAATACTGCAAATTTACTTGGTCTTGCGTTGTGTTCCATTGATTTGAAAATTCGCAGTAGCTGAATGCGCGGAGCTTGCGTTTTTTGCTTCCGGTGTTTGTAACTTTTAAACGCCAGTATTCAAATGTCTGCCCGAGCGGAACATAATATTTTGTTTCAGATTTGATTCCTTCGTATTCAGAAGTGATTTTTGTGTATGCAGTTCCGTGGCGGCATTCGCTTTTAAATTTGTCCAAAGGTTTTCCTACAGGTTGCCAGGAAGCTGACCAGTAGTCGCCTGATTCCATGTCGCGCAGATAAAAATAGCGGCCAGGCTGATCCATTGGAATTGAATTGAATCTAAGGCGCATAAATCTTCCCTGCGCTCCAGACTTGTAAAATCCGTAGCCACCCGCGTTGTTTGTTATGACAGCTCCATATTCAGTTGAGCCAAGATAGTTGCTCCAGGAAGTCGGTGTGTCTGGACGTGTAATAACGTATTCTTTGGCTTCGTCATCAAAATATCCGTATTGCATTTTGTTCTCCGTAAAATTTTCTTTTCCAAATCATAATGAATTTTTGCATTTATTAGAATAGAATTTTCTGCGGAATCGAAAGTTTTAAAAAAATCGTAAGAATTTATAAAAAAAATGAATTTTTTATTTGACAAATAAAAGAAACGATGATAG
Organism: Treponema succinifaciens DSM 2489; assembly: GCF_000195275.1. Taxonomy (NCBI): domain Bacteria; kingdom Pseudomonadati; phylum Spirochaetota; class Spirochaetia; order Treponematales; family Treponemataceae; genus Treponema; species Treponema succinifaciens. Next base: position 57,118 of record NC_015385.1, read on the forward strand.
CCTAATTTTTAGGAAACCGGTTGCCATGTGATTGAGTTCACACGTCCTTCTTGGCGGCCGGTATTTCTATTTAGGAAAGCTGGATTTTTCTGGCTGATATTTTTCATAAAGTTAAAATGGAGGAAACTTATGAAGAAAAATTTTGCAGTTATTTCTGCAGTGATGATTGGAGCTTTTGCTTTTATCGTGGGAGGATGCTCTAAAGATAAGGCATCTCAGGGAAAATCAGATGCAAACAACAAGCTTGTAGTCTGGTCTTTTACAGACGAGCTTAACGGAATGATTGATAATTATTTCAAGAAAGACTCTCGTTTTGCCGGAAAATATGATATTTCATTTTCTCTCACACCTACTGACCAGTTTCCTAACAAACTTGACCCTGTACTGGCTTCTGGTTCTGGATGTCCTGATGTTTTCGCTCTTGAAGATGCTTTTGTGCGCAAATACATTGAATCAGGTCTTTTGCTTGACATTACAGATATTTATAACGAAGTAAAGGACAAGGTTTATCCGTATCCTGTAGAAGTCGGAACTTACAACGGAAAAGTTTACGGAATGTCTTGGCAGGTTACTCCGGGTGCAGTTTTCTATCGCCGTTCTCTTGCAAAAAAGTATCTTGGGACAGACGATCCTGCCGAAGTTCAGAAGCATCTTGCAAACTGGGATAAATTCCTTGAAACAGCAGAGCTTTTGAAACAAAAGTCAAATGGTGACTGCTATATTGTTTCTTCTACTGGCGATATGTTCAAGCCTTATAGTGCTGGCCGCGCATCTCCTTGGGTTGTAGATGACAAGCTTGTTATTGACCAGAAAATGTATGACTACATGGATATGTGCAAAATCTTGCATGACAAGGGCTATGAAGGCCGTGTTGGCCAGTGGTCTGAAGGTTGGTTTGCAGGAATGAAAGGTGTTTTCAAGGATGAATCAGGAAAAAATAAGGAAATATTCAGCTACTTCTTGCCAACTTGGGGACTTCATTATGTTCTTAAGACAAATGCTCCTGAATCTGCTGGCGACTGGGCAATGTGCGCAGGTCCTGTAGGCTATCGCTGGGGTGGAACTTGGGTTGCGGCATGGAAAGGAACAAAGAATCCTAACGCTGCTAAAGAATTTATAAAATACATTGCTACTGACGACACATTCCTTGAGTCATGGGCAAAAAATACAGGCGATGTTGTTTCAAACAAGAATGTTGTTGATAAAATAAAAGACAGCTATGCAGATCCTTATCTTGCTGGACAGAATCACTATTCAGCTTTTGCAGAAATGGCTAAATCTGTAAATGGAAAACTTTCGCAGGGAACAGATCAGGCTATTGAGTCAATATTTTCTGAAGAAACAGCGGCTTACGTAAATGGTGAAAAAACAAAGCAGCAGGCTCTTGATGACTTCAAGGTTCAAGTTTCTTCAACACTTTCACTTTCTTTGTAATGTAGCTTAAAAAACATTTATGCCTGATGCAGTTTCTTATATTCTGCATTGGGCATATATTTTTCCCGGTTTCTGCCGGAAAATTTTTTGGAGGTTTCAAGATGAAAAAAAAATCCGGAATAGAAACCAAGACAAATAGAAACGGATACTTTTTTGTTTTGCCTTTTATACTGGTTTATGCGGCATTTCAGTTTTGGCCGATTTTGTATACATTGATTTTAGGATTCAGCGATTTAAAAGGTCTTCGCTCTGATTTTAGTTTTGTCGGGTTAAAGAATTTTCAGAAACTTATACATGATAGATATTTCTGGGGTTCAGTAAAAAACACTTTTATAATGTGGGGCTGCAATTTTGCTCCTCAGCTTGGAATCGCCTTGCTTTTTGCAATCTGGTTTACTGATATAAGGCTGAATCTAAAAGGAAGAGGATTGTTCCGTGCGGTTTTTTATATGCCGAATCTTTTGACAACCGCATCTATTGCGATTCTTTTTAGAAGCCTTTTTGCTTATCCAGTTGGACCTGTAAATCAGTTTTTGACAGGAACTCTGGGAATTTGGTCTTCTGGAGTTGTTGACGGTGAGATTGTAAACCAGGGATTCAATTTCTTTAGAATGCCAAATGCTTCGCGGCTGATTGTTTCTTTTATTCAATGGTGGATGTGGTGCGGCCATACTTTGATTATGCTTATGGCTGGAATAACAAGCATTTCTCCTTCTTTGTATGAGGCTGCCATTGTTGACGGAGCGAATAACCGTCAGCAGACTTTCTATATAACATTGCCGCTTTTACGCCCGATGATGCTTTATATTCTTGTTACTTCGATGATCGGTGGAATGCAGCTTTTTGAAATTCCTTTCCTTCTCACAGGAATGCACGGAGAGCCTGACTTTAAGATTAGAACGATGTCAGTTTATCTTTACAATATGGGATTCCAAGGCGGAACAGATTATTCTTATGCCGCTGCAATTGCGATTGCTATCTTTATTATCACAATTATTTTGTCTCTTGGAATAAATGCTCTTGTAAAGGAGCGTCCTGCAAAATCCCGCAAGGAAGACTGATACAAGGAGCTTGTTATGAAATATAAGTATGGACTTACAGTTAAAAGAACAGTATTATATGTGCTGATGATTTTCTTTGCGTTGCTTGCAGTTATTCCGATTTATCTTATGCTTATAAACGCAACGAGAACAAATGCGCAGATTAACTCCGGAATTTCACTTTTGCCGGGAAATAATACTTTGCAAAACTGGAAAAATCTTACAAGCCGCTCTTTTAAAATCTGGCGCGGATTTGGAAACAGTGCGGTTATTGCTATTTTTTCAACTGTGCTTGGAGTTTATTTTTCTACATTGACAGCTTATGGAATTCAGGTTTATAAATTTAAGGGAAGGAATTTGCTCTGGGGATTTATTTTAGTTGTTATTATGATTCCTGGAACTCTTTCGTTTATCGGATTCTATCAGTTTATGGCTAAAATTCATCTTACAAACAGCTTTATTCCGCTGATTGTTCCTTCAATTGCTTCTGCTGGAACTGTTCTTTTTTTGCGCCAGTATATGGAATCAATTCTTTCATTTGAGCTTATTGATGCCGGAAGAATTGACGGAGCTGGTGAATTTAGAATTTTCAACACGATAATGCTCCCGATTTTGACACCAGCAATCGCTGCGCAGAGTATTTTTTCTTTTGTTGCTTCTTGGAACAATTTTATGACGCCGTTTGTTCTTCTTTCTGATCAAGATAAATATACTTTGCCAATGCTTGTTCAGTCTTTGCGCGGAGATATTTACCGCACAGAATACGGCTCAATTTATCTTGGAGTCGCAGTTTCGTTGATTCCGATTCTTGTGTTCTATGCGTTTATGTCAAGATATATTATTTCTGGAATTACAATGGGAAGCGTAAAAGAGTAAAATAAAGACAGAGGTAAAATTAATATGAAAATTTATAATCCTATTCTTTCAGGGTTTCATGCTGACCCTTCAATTGTCAATGCAGATGGCGAATGCATTATTGCGAATTCTACATTTGAATGGTTTCCGGGTGTTGAGTTGCATCGTTCTAAAGACATGAAGACATGGAAACCTGCGCCTTCTCCGCTTTCTGAAAAACGTCTTTTGGATATGGCGGGAAACAAGGCTTCGTGTGGAATTTGGGCGCCGTGCCTTTCTTATTCAGATGGAATTTTTTATCTTGTTTTTACAAATGTAAGAAGCTGGAACGATGGTCCTTGGAAAGACTGCCCGAATTTTTTAACTACTGCTGAATCTATTGAAGGTCCTTGGTCTGATCCGGTTTTTATGAATGCCTCTGGATTTGACGCTTCTTTGTTCCATGATGACGACGGAAAAAAATGGTTTGTGAACATGGAATGGGATTATAGACAGCAAGGTCCGCGCCAGTTTTCTGGAATTCTTGTTCAGGAATATGATTGCAAGGCAAAAAAACTTGTTGGAAAAGTTCATAAGATTTTTTTAGGAACGGACATTGGGCTTGTGGAAGGTCCGCATCTTTATAAGCGCGACGGATGGTATTATCTTGTTTGTGCGGAAGGTGGAACTAGCTATGAACATGCAATAACTTGCGCAAGGTCAAAAAATTTATTCGGACCTTATGAAGTTCATCCTGCAAATCCTCTGATTACTTCTTATGGCTATGACTGCAAGTTAAAAAGGGCTGGTCACGGCTCTTGGTGCAAGTCTCCAGACGGAAAAAAAGATTATTTGGTTTATCTTTGCGGACGCCCCCTTGAAGGAACTGAGCGCTGTGTTCTTGGGCGCGAAACTGGAATTGCAGAACTTGAATGGAAAGAAGGATGGCCTTGGGTGAAGCAGTCCGACGGAACTTTAAAGAATTGTCCGCCTGATTACATAGAACTAAATGGTCGCGGAGTTGTTGCACCAGGCTGTGGAGTTGTTCATGTTGCTGAAAAATATGAATTTAAAAACAAGGATTTTCTAGCGGAATTTAAAACCTTAAGAATTCCTTTTGATGATAAACGCTTTTCAATTTCAGAACGTCCGGGCTTTTTAAGAATTCACGGAGGGCAGTCTCCTAGTTCTTGCTTTGAGCAGAGCATTTTGGCGCGCCGCCAGACTGATTTTGATTTTGTTGCTGAAACAAAAATGGAATTCAGCCCGGAAAATTTTCAGCATTTTGCGGGAATGGTTTACCGTTATGATGAAAAATCCCAGTATCTTTGCATTGTAACTCAAGATGAGCAAAAAGGAAAAGTTATTCAGGTTATGTCCATTATGCCAGAAGGATTTTCCCGTGAAATGGAATGTCAGATTGATGAAGAAAAACCTGTCTGGATAAGGCTTGAAGTTCATCAAAAAACTGGATTTTTCTATTGGTCGCAGGATGGGAAAAATTTCAGGCAGATTCGTCCGCTTATAGATGCAAGTAAACTGTCCGATGAATATGGAACTCAAGGATTTACAGGAGCATTTGTGGGAATGTATTGCGCCGACTTGATTTCCTATAAGAAATTTGCAGACTTTGAATATTTTTCCTATAAGAGGCTCGGCTAAACGTATTTTCCATCTTTGCTTGAATAAGGATGAACAAAATTCATTTGTAAAATTTTGAAATTCTTGTTCATCCTAGATTAAGATTATAAATTGTAGTTCAAGCGGAGGCGGAAAATTTAATGGTTACAATTTATGATATCGCTTTAAAAACAGGTTATTCTGCTCCTACAGTTTCCAAGGCTCTTAACAAGACTGGTGGCTTAAGCAATTCAACTAGAAAAAAAATCCTTGATGCAGCCAAGGAGTTAGGCTATCGCCCAAATATGACAGCCCGCGCTCTTACTACAAAAAAGTCTTTTTTAATAGGGGTAATTTATGAAGATGCCGATATGCAAAGAGGTTTCGATCATCCTTTGTTTGGAAAGATTCTGAATAAATTCAGGGAATGTTTGGAATTTGCCGGGTACGATTTGCTTTTTATTTCCCATGCTCTAATTGGAGAAAAAAAGTCTTATGTTGAGCACTGCTACCACAGAAATGTAGATGCGGTTGGAATTATAAATCCTCTCAGTGCGGACAATGAAATTATGGAGCTTGCAGAATCCGACATTCCTTGCGTTTCAACAAACTTTATAATTCCCGGAATTTCAACTGTTGTAACTGCAAATGTTGATGCTGGATATAAAGCCGCTTCATGTTTTATTAAAAACGGACATAAAAAAATTGCCTACATAGGCGGAACTTATTCACAATATAATATGGCTGCAATTGACCGCTTGGAAGGATTAAAAAAAGCCTTTAAAGATTTCGGGCTGAAATATGATGAATCTTATGTGAAATTTTGCCATAAATGGTCGCGAGCGGAAAGCCATGATGCTATGAAAGAGCTTCTTGAACGGCATGACGATATTACCGCAGTTTTTGTTGCAAATGACAATATGGCGGTCGGCGCAATGGAATATGTAAAATCAATTGGAAAAAGAATTCCCGACGACATTTCTTTTATTGGTTTTGATGATGAAATGATTTCCGAATTTTATTCTCCGCCTTTGACAACATTCAGGCAGGATATAAAGACAATCGGCGAGCTTTCTGCAGAAATCCTTATGAATCGTCTTGTTGGAATTCCTGTGGGCGAATGTGTCCGTGTGCCGGCTATATTTATAGAAAGAAATTCAGTGAAAAAACTTTAGCATTTTCCGGGTGTTGAAAAAATAGCGGAATAACATTATTCTTTTATGGTTTGCGGTTATCGTATATCGGTATTACACAGGCTTCCCAAGCCTGATAGGCGGGTTCGACTCCCGTTGACCGCTGCTTGTTTTCAGCATATTACAAAGACTTTTCTGGAGAAAACAATGAATCCTTTTGATATGGTAAAAAATCTTGCGGGAATGCAGAGCCAGCTTAAGGCGGCGCAGGAAAAGCTTGCTGAGCTTGAGGCTGAAGGCTCTTCCGGCGGAAATATGGTGCAAGTTACTGTAAACGGAAAATTTGAGCTTGTAGATATAAAGCTTGATCCAATCTGTGTTGATAACAGAGATGTTCCTATGCTTCAGGATTTAATAAAAGCCGCCCATCATGCTGCCCTAGAAAAAATTCAGGATGAAATAAAAAATCAGCTTGGACCTATGGTTGCAGGAATGAATATTCCGGGAATGGGCGTGTAAAAAATGAACGCTCTTGACGAGTTGACAGAAAGTTTTTCAAGGCTTCCTGGAATCGGAAAAAAATCTGCGGCTAGAATTGCAAGCCATCTTTTAAAGACCGACAGTTCTTTTAATATCCGTTTTTCAAATCAAATTTTGTCGTTGCAGGAAAGAATAAAACCTTGTTCTATTTGCGGCGCCTGGACAGAAGAAGATCCCTGCCCTATTTGTTCCGACATTGCAAGAGATAAAACAATTCTTTGTGTTGTTGAGCAGCCACAGGACGTTGCGACAATTGAAAGTTCTCATGAATTCCACGGATTGTTTCATGTTTTGGGCGGAGTTATTTCTCCTCTTGAAGGAATTACGCCGGACAAGCTTAGAATTTCACAGCTGCTTGAGCGTGTAAAGCTTGGTGTTATAAAAGAAGTCATTATTGCAACGAATCCCACTGTTGAAGGCGATACAACAGCTCTTTTTATACAGCGCGTTTTGCAAGACACTCAAGTTGTTGTTACGCGGCTTGCTTCTGGACTTCCGGCTGGAGGAGATTTGGAATATGCGGACCGGCTTACATTGGCAAGAAGTTTTCAGGGACGCGTTAAAATTTAGCACAACGGTTCTTCTGGTTTGATTTTATCAGTTATCCGTGTTATTCTCTAAATATATGAATTTTATTTGTTCCATAAAAATTTTTGCTGCCTACATTGCTATCGTTATGCTTGGTCTTTGTACTGGCGCGTTTCTTTATATGACTTATTCGCTTTGCACAGTTCTTGTTGCCGGGCAGAAATTTTCTGCATTTAGTTCAGGATTTTTTTTACAGGGAATTTTTGAAGTTTTGCCGACTGTGCTTTCATTGTGTCCTTTATTTATTTCTTTCTATTTAATCCGACATAAAGAAATTCCTTGGTATTCAGTTCTAGTCTGCATGATTTTGCATTTGTGCCTTTGGATTTTTTTTATTCCGGCGTTAAAAGAAAAACTTGAAATTTCAGTTTATAAAAATAAGGAAATGCAAGCCGCAGTTTCTCTTTCGCCCGGATATTTTAGAGTTTCGCAAGACAACCGCTATGTTTTGTATTATTCAGAAGTTGACTCAGAAAACAATGCCTCTGGAGTTTGCATTGACAAATCAAAGTCAAACGGCAATGTTTTTACTTTCAGCTCGGAAAAGCCTGCGATTTTTCAAGATGAATTTTCAGATCCGCTTATAAAAAATACAGTTGAAATGCCGGTTCTTCTAAAACAGATTTTAAAGTATTTTCAAAAGTTTACAGTTTCATCATATTCAAGATGCTCTGAAAATTTTGTTTCCTGGATAATTTTTTCTTCAATTATATTTGCTTTTACTTCTGTGGTCTGGATAAAAAATATTTCTGCATGGCGGCTTGTAAATGTGCTTTTTATTTTAATGGACTACATTTTTGTTTTCTTTTTGAACTTTTTTATTTTGGGCGCAGATGATTCTTTGTTTCAGAAAATACCAATACTGATAAAATCTGTTCCGACAAAATCACTTTTAGTTTTCGTTCTGAATATTTTTATTTTTGTGTCGGCATTTGTTTTGTGGCTGATTTCAAGACTTGTAAAGGAAAATTCACCAGAGCCAGCTTACTACGGAGATGACTTATGAAAAAAGTTGTTTTTATTACTGGAATATATACGGCAATCATTTTTGCTTTTTGTCTTTTGATTTCTGTTTTTTTTATTCCGTGTCCTGAATCTTTGATAGCCGGTACAGAAAAACCATTTGTATTTTATTACGGACTTTATATTTTTTTAGTTTGCCTTCCGGGAATTCTTTTAAGTGGATTTACAGTTTCTTGCGCGGTTCTTTGGCAGAAAAAAACGGGAAACAGCCGCTCAAGGTTTTCTCCTGCGATGTTTTCAAGATTCAAGCTTGTCTTGTTTTTTTCTCTAGCGCTTATTCTTTTTCTTTCGTTTAATGAAGAGATTTTCAAGCCGTCTGTAAAACGTAAAATCGATTTTATAAAGGAAGCCCCGTCTGATTTTGCCGATGCGATTTCTATTGCCGGACATTTTCTGGAGCAGAACCAGCCGATTCTTGCGCTTCAATATGCAAAAAAAGCAGTGGAACTTTCACCGGAAAATTCAGATGCAAAAAGAGTTTTAAAGCTTACAGAAGATTCTGTAGCTCTTCTTATTGACAGTGAAATGCATGGAAAGAAAAATGTGCCTTCCGCAGAAAAAGTGCAGAAGCCGCTTCATGTAAAAGACAAAGGACATACAATTTTGGAGCTATTGGAAAAGTCTGATTCCGCGGCGCAAAAAAAACAGTGGTTTGACGCTCATTACTGGGCGAGTCTTGCAGTTGAAGCTTGCGATGGAAAAAACACAAATCTTGATGCGGCAGTTGAAAAATCAAACTATGCATGGAAAATGCTAAGCCTTCCAGTTGAATTTGACAATTCTGCCGAGAGGAATTATTACAAGATAAAAAAAGCCGGTTACGTTGCTTTTTCCCGCGGAGATTTTTTAAAGGCATATTATACTTTTCTTGGCTTAAAAAATAATTATGCTCAGGCTTCCGATGATCCTGATGTAAAGAAATTTCTTGCGCTTTCAGAAGAAGATTTGGAAAATCAGTATTTCTTTTTTGACGAAACAAAATACATAGAAGAGCTTTCTGACAGCCATAAAGTTTATTTTTCACTTGATTATCCTGACGGCTCAAAAAATGTTTTTTACATTTCGAATGCGATGGACATAAAAAAAGAAGGCAGCCTTATCCGCTACATGGAAAATTTCAATGTTGTGCATTACGATGAAAATGGTAAATTTGTCTGTTCATTTTTTGTTCCGTTTGCAAAAGCCGTTGCCCAGCCAGTTTCCGAATTCGGCGAAGAAAATCTTGCGCTTTTGGGAATTGAAAAAAAGTGGGAATATGTTCCGTTTGTTATCCTTCAGTCTGTAGACCGAAATACGGAAGGCTTGGTTTCGCGCCCAGTTTATTCTTATGAGCCTACAGGACTTTCAGAGCTTGACGCGCAGAATCTTGGAATTGAAAATCCGCAGAAAAAAGAACATTCCGCAAAAAGAATTCCTTTGAACATAAAGAAAGCTTCGTCAATGGTTTTGCCAATGCAGTTTTCTGATTTCAATCTTATAAATGCGGCGGCTTGCGGGGCTAAGGAAATGCCTCTTCCTGTTTTATTTAAGCTTTTGCCTAGAGCGTCTGGATATGGTTTTTCGCAGGAAGTTTTTGCGCAGAATCTTGTTCAGCGAGGAACTTTTCCTTTTATAATGCTGATAATGTTTGTTTTTTGCGCTTGCATTGGCTGGAACTACAGAATCGAGAATCCAGATGAAATTTTTAAATTCAAGTGGACTCTTCTTATTCCTGTTTTGGGCTTTATGATGGTTGTTGCCTTTAACATTGCGCTTTATTTTTTCAATATGCTTAGCTATGTTTTGGTCGGACTTTTAGGAACAAACGCTGTTTTTGCTGCTGCGGCTTTTTATGTGCTTATATTTTTTGCAGCTTCAGTTTTGTTCCTTTCTCGCAAAGCCTAGTTTTCCAAAGCTTTTATTCTTTCCATTAAAGGCGGATGGCTGTAGTTGAACATTGAATAAATCTTTGGCGGCTCAAGTTCAGAAAGATTTTCTTTGTTCAGCTTTATAAGCGCGCTGATTAACGGCTGGGAAGTTCCGCACATTTCTTTTGAATAAGCGTCTGCCTGAAACTCATCTTTTCTGCTAAAGAAATTAGAAACAAGCGAAACAATATTTCCGTAGCCTTCAAAGACTAATCCGATAAACAAAAGTCCTAAAGGCTGAATGTAAGGCGCGACATTGTTGAGCGGCTCATATCCGAATGCTGAATAAAGGGAAGGAAATTTTGCAATTAAACTTGCCGCCAGCAGCGAAACAAATACAAGCGGAATCATAACAATCATTCTTTTTGCAATGTGATGTTTTTTGCAGTGCCCAAGCTCATGTCCAAGAACCGCTTCAATTTCTGAAGGCTCAAGCTGCTTTATTAGTGTGTCGTACAAAACGATTCTTTTGTTTTTCCCAAAGCCTGTAAAATACGCATTGCTGTGGTTGCTTCGCCTTGAAGCGTCCATTGTAAAAATTCCAGAAGTCTTGAATCCAGTTTTTGCAAAAAGCTTTTCGATCCGCTCTTTTATTTCGCCTTCTTCAAGAGGAGAAAATTTGTTGAAAATCGGCGCAATCAGAACTGGATATATGTAGCTTATTCCAAGTGAAAATGCAAGGTAAACTATAGCAAACAAAAGCCACCAGATTTTGTTAAAGCAGACTATAAGGGCAACTGCGGCGCACAAAATTGGAATTGCTATGATTGCAGATAAAACTGTAGATTTTATAAAATCCAGAATCCACATTTTTAAATTCATATTGCTGAATCCAAACTTTTTTTCTATGCGGAATTCTCTGTAAAGTGAAAACGGCAGATTTAAAATAAAAGACGGAATTCCAGAAACAATAGAAAAAAGAATCACTGTTGCAAAAACATTTGTTGTAAAACTGTAGAATCCTTCATAAAGAAAAACATAGAATCCCGACAGAACAAGAGCAAGCTTTAAAATGAAATTCAGGATGTTTGAAGGAATCCAAACAAAATATTTTGCGTTTTCATAGGCGCAGGTTTTTTCTAGTTCCTGGGCATTTACAAATTTTTTTAGCCGCTCTGGAATTTGTTTTCCGTGCTTTTTTCTGAAAAAGAAATCCGAAGTTTCAAGAAACTGATTTAATGCAAAATCAAAAACAGTTCCCGCTAAAAACAAAATAAAAAAAACAGACGAATTAAAAATCATTTTTCCACCACAACAAGATTTCTTTCATGATCTTCCAGAAAAGGAACTTCCAGTTTTATTTTTTTATACGACGGAACAAGGAATTTTATAGATTCCATTTCCGCAGAAATTTTTTCTGTCCTTGCTTTGTATGCCGCAAGAATTCCGCCTTTCTTTAGCATTCTTAAAAGCAGCTTTGTATTTTTTGAGTCAAACGGATGAAACGCGCGGAACACTTCAATGTCAAATGATTCCGGCTTTATTAAATCAGCCTGAATGCAGTTTACTTTTACATTTGAAAGATTCATTTTGCAAACTGCGCTTTCCAAGAATCCGCATCTTTTTTCCATGCGCTCAACAAGCATAAAATTTTGCTCAGGAAACGCCACCGCTAAAGGAATTCCAGGACATCCGCCGCCAGAACCTATGTCCGCAATTTGCAATGAAGCAATATTTTTTTTCTCTTGAATTTTCTGAATAAAAGAAGCAATGCTTGGAGCCGCCGCAAGACTGTCAAGAATGTGGTTTACCGTAAGTTCGTCTGTGGAATCCGCTTTCATAAGATTGTAAGTCTTGTTGAATTCAAGGACACATGAAATGTAAGTTTCAATCCGGCTGATTTGATTTTGTGAAAATTCAAGTCCTAGTTTTTTTAAGCCTTCGTTAAGTTTTTCGTTCACGCTTATTTTTCTCCAAGATCAATTAAAAGTTCCAGTTTCCAGTTTGGCTCTTCTGTGCGCATTGAAACAAAGTTCCCGACCCGCATTGCAGGAAGACTTTCAAATTTTGAAAGCTGATATAAAAATGAATTTTCATTCAGGTAGTCTTGCGTTACATTTGCCGCGGCTTTGTAGTTTAAGGTTCCGCTTTCACTTGGAGAACTTTTAAATAAAATATGGAAAGTTTCAGTTCTGTTTTTTCCATCGCTTGAATAAACTCTGTCGCCTGTAATTAAAAAAGTTCCGTCCAGCTGCACTTCCGAAATATAAATTTTGCGGCAAGTTCTTAAAATGTCGTAGCCGTTCACACTGAACCTAAGAAGCCGTGCCTTGGCTTTTTCCGGCAGCTTTTCTTCTTTTGCAGAAGCGGCTGAAACTTCGGGAGCCTTTTTCTTTCCGTTTTCTTTGCCTGACTCATCTTTGATTTTTTCAATTTCAGCAAGAATTTTATTTAAAAGAACTTTTGTTTCCTGCGAGTTGTCTGATGACGAAAGTGAAAATATCATGGAATTTATGTCGCTGGAAAATCCCTGTTCCTTTAAAAGCGAAATATCTTTTGCACTCAGTGCGGACAAAATCTTCTTCTGCATCTCTCTTTTTTCATTTGAAGATTCCGCATTTTTATTTTCTGATTTTGCCTGTCCTGTCTTGCTTGAACTGCTTTGGCTTGTGCTTTTGCTGTATTCAGGCTTTAAAACTGAGCCGGGAGAATAAAATCCGTTCCCGATTTCCGGGGAAGAAACTGTGGGCATGGAAGGAGATGTAATGGAGCTGAACGATGTGCTTTGCGCATTTGCATTAAAAAGTGCAGCTGCGGTTAAAACAAAAACTCTTTTATAGATTTGCAAGGCTTTCCTCCACAAATTCCAGGCGGTGTGTAAGCTCATTTATTGTCTTTGTAAGCCTGTCGCGTTCTTTTTCAAGCTTTTTTTTTGGATCGGTTTCTTTTGCCTTTTTCTTCATCATGGCAATTACGCTGTCCGGGCTTTTTCCGCTTTTGATTGCTTCCACTGCCTTTGCTTTTTCGTCAGGCTTTTTGCAGCCAGCCACAATTTTCATGTTGTCGAATCCGAGCGAAGAATCTTCGTCCGGGAGCAAGCCTACTTTTGATGCGCTCTTTGCCGTTGTCCGCGGAATCTGAAGAATTCTGTCCAAGTAGTCTTCGTAGCGGATATTTGCCTGATCACAAAGAGCATGGGCTTTTACAAGGCTTCTTCCAAGCTCGTGCATTATGTGTCCGTTTGGCTCAATGTATTTTTCGCGGATTTCTTTTGTGAGCTGCTCAAGCTCCGGGGAAAGTGAAACATCCAGTTTATAGTAGCTTTTTTCTTCCGCAATGTCTAAAAGCGCATGGAATTTTGCCCAGAAATAGTTTGTGTGGCTTTTTGATTTTATAGGAGGATTTTTTCCGCCTGAAAGTTCAATCTGCTCTTCGTTTATAAGGTGATGTGTGTATTCGTGGATTGCTGTGTAGACAAGCTCGTTTTCTGTCTTGAAATTCTTATTGTGAAGAAGAATTTCCCTTGTTTCCGGCTTGTAAAGTCCGTTTACCCGGCTGCTTTCCTTGCCTGTCATTGTTACAGTGAATTCAAGTTTTGAAGGCTGAATGTCCAAAAGCATGTTTTTAATTGATTCGTTGTCCATAGACCTTGCATTTTAATGCAAATGCGCCGTCAGTTCAATTCATAAAATAATTGCTACCAGGGCAAACGCATTATAAATGTATTCAGCATAAAACTGGCTCCTAGTCACGGTTTCCTGATTCAAAATCGCGCAATAATGTGTTTTTGCCCCAGGAACCGTTCCTTCGCGCAAACTTTACTTAAATTATTTATAATGCGTTTGCCCTGTAATTGCTACCGATTTAAGTTTACATAAATTCTGTTTCTTACTATTATATATTCCATGATAAAAGCACAGATAAATGATAACGAGCTGAACAGCCATATTGACTCACTTGAAAAGGACGGACTTTCTATTTTTGTAATGGCGGACGGACGGGCAAGAGGCGCGCTTTTTCACGGAACGCGTTTTGTAAACCAGATGCGTTCTCAGCATAACCTTGGAATTCTTGAGACAATGGTTTTGGGACAGGCATCAATCTGTGCCGCTCTTATGATTCCCATGATGAAAGGAAAGGAGCATCTTACCTGGCATTATGACACAAACGGTCCTGCAAAAGGATTTTCTGTTGAAGCTGATTCTTCAGGCTATGTGCGCGGATTTTTGTATGAAAACCATATTCCTGTGGAAAAGCCTCTGGAAAGCTGGGATTTAAGTCCTTTTCTTGGAGACGGAACAATGACAATGTCAAAAGTTCACCCGGGCGACAAAGCTCCGCAAACCAGCTCTGTGGAAATTCTTTATAAAAACATAACCAAGGATTTGGCTTGGTTTTTTCAGCAGTCTGACCAGATTCGCACGGCGTTCAACACAAGCATTTTTATGGACAAAAGCGGACGTGTTATGGGCGCAGGCGGAATGTTTGTGCAGGTTATGCCTGAAACTGGCGGAACAAAAGATTCCGGCTCGAACACGGCAAGCGGCGCAGACCAGAAAGTTGACGAAGAGCTGATAGAAAAAATTGAAAACGCTTTTTTTGCCTGTCCTTCGCTTGGCAAGTGGTTTTCTGAAAAAGGCAAGACAGAAGACGTTGTGCACGGGCTTTTCCGCGAGTTTGAGCCTGCGATTGCAGTTGAGCGCGACATTATTTTTGACTGTCCGTGCAGCAAGGAAAAATATATCGGCTACTTAAAAACTCTTCCAAAGAACGAGCTTGCCGATATAAAGCAAAACGGTCCTGACCCGCTTGAAATTGTCTGCCGTAACTGCGGAAGCGTCTACAAAATTCCTGTAAGTGAGATTATTTAACAAGAGTTGTTCAATTTAAACATACTGCCGGCTAGAGATTCTAGCTGGCTTTTTTGTTTTCTTCATCTATTTCGATTTAAAATAAAAAACTGCCGAAGCCCACCCGCAACGACAGTGAAAACGTCTTTAAATCAATAAAAGTATTGTTCTTATTATATATCAGCTTTTAGTTAAAGTCTATTATTAGTTTAAAAAAGCGTTTTTTTATTCAATATGAATATGCCCTTGAACACTGCCTTAAAAGGTCTTAAAATAGAGCAATGAAAATCGCAAAGAAGTTATTAAAGGCTACGCGGATTTTTTCAGCGTTTATATTGTTTTCTATTTTTGCCTCGCAGTGTTTTTCGCAGTCTAATTCTTCAAGCTCAGACATAGATTCAGCAAAGCAGCGTCAGTTTCTTAAGGTTATAGATCAGCTGTATTATTTTATTCAGCAGAATTATGTAGAAGAAGTTGATCCGCAGATTTTGTATGAAGGCGCGTTAAAGGGAATGCTGGGCGCGCTTGACGATCCTTATTCAGTTTACATGGCGCAGTCTGAATGGAGAAGCCTTACCGACACAACTGTTGGAAACTTTGGCGGCGTTGGACTTTCAATAACAAAGCCTCTTGTTTCCACAGAAGAAAAGCCTGCCTATGTTGAAGTTGCCGAGCCTATAGAAAATACTCCGGGCGCAAAAGCTGGAATTCAGTCTGGGGATTTGATTGTTGCGGTTGACGGTGTGGACACATCTACGATTACAATGGATGAAGTTTTGAGTATGCTGCGCGGAACTGTCGGTGAAAGTGTTACTGTAAAAATACGCAGAAGAAATACTCTTGAATTTGAGCGGACTCTTGTGCGCGCTGTTATTCAAAATCCATCTGTAAAATATGGAATGATTGAAGGTGAAAAAATCGGCTATTTGCGTCTTACAGAATTTTCTGTGAACACTGCGGCAAAAGTTCAGGAAGCTTTGGATTCATTCAAGGAAGCTTCGTTTAACGGACTTATTATAGACTTGCGGAACAATGGCGGCGGACTTTTGGACAGCGCGGTGGACATTGCGGATAAATTTATTGATGAAGGCATAATTGTTTCTACAAAAAGCCGGCTTGCTTATGAAAATGCGGTTTATCATGCTGTAAAAAGAAAAACTGTTGTGCGCGGCATTCCGATTGTTGTTCTTATAAACAGGGCGACTGCCAGCGCAAGCGAAATATTGAGCGGAGCTTTAAAAGACACAAAGACTGCGTACCTTGTAGGTGAAAAATCATTTGGAAAAGGAAGCGTTCAAGTTCCGCGCGGACTCGTAAACAACGACGGATTTAAAATCACCGTGGCAAAATATTATTCTCCGAGCGACACAAACATTGATAAGATTGGAATCAAGCCGGATTTGGAAGTTCTTTATCCGGACTTCACTGAAGAAGAACAAAAGGATTGGCACGCTCTTGAAGAATCGGGTGCAATTGCAGATTATGTGGATTCTCATCAGAACATGACAGAAGCGGAAATTGCTTCCTATGCAAAAACTTTGCAGACAAAATACAAACTTGAAGAGCGGCTTCTTAGAAAAATGATACGCAACGAGCTTGACAGGACACGTTCTCCTCGCCTTTACGATCTTGACTATGACAGTCAGCTTAAGGCGGCAATCGAAGTTATAAAGGGCGGAAACTTTGCGGAACTTATGGCTTCAACAAAAACCTTAAAAGAACAGCAGGAACAATGAGGCAGTTTATTGTAGAAACTCCGCTTGACTCTGATGGTTGCATTGGCATCCAAGGAAAAAAATATCATTACTTGAATTCTGTTTTAAGAGTAAAATGCGGCGATATGATTTACGCAAGACTTTTGGACGGTTCTCTCCAGCAGATGACTGTTGCAAAAATTGTTTCTTGTGAAAAAAAAATAATTCTTCAGGCGGCAGGAAAGCTAAATTGCAATGATTCCATCTCGCAAGCCGCTCCTGTTTTGGAAAAGCCCAAGGCGGAAATTTATCTTTTTCAGTTTGAAGCAAAGCCTCCGAAAATGGATTTGATTATAAGGCAGGCAACTGAATGCGGAGTCTGCGGAATAATTCCAGTGGAAGGTGAATTCTGCCAAAAGGGAAACATTGAATCCGCTCGGAAAAAATCCGAATCTGGAGATGAACGCTGGCAAAGAATTGTAACGGAGGCAAGGCAGCAGAGTGGTTCTCCTGTTGAAACAAAAGTTTTTTATTCGGTTTCGGTGGAGGAGGCCTGCGGTTTTTGGAGCAGTTTGCAGGCGGAACACAAAGCGGCGCTTGTTCTTTATGAGCGCAGCGATGGAACAAAGAGCATTTATAATGCGCTAAAAAATGCCGATGTTATAAAAAAGGAAAATGCAAAAATTGCAGTTGCAGTTGGTGCGGAAGGCGGAATTTCTGTGCAGGAAATCAGCATTATGAAAGAAAGCGGATTTATTCCCGTGCATTTTGATACAAATATATTGAGATGCGAAACTGCTTCTTTGTATGGAATTGCGGCTTTGCAGACTGTTTTAAATGGAGAATAAAATGGCGGTTCAACGTATAAAACTACTCGGAGTTCCTGTGGATGTTTGTTCTAAGCAGGATTTGGAAGAAAAAATTTTGCAGCTCTTGGAAAAAAAAGGTCCTTCTCAAATTTCATTTATAACAATCTGGGACTTTATGAAAATCCGGTGCAAAAACGAATATGCGGAAAGCATAAGAAATGCCGACTTGATTTTGCCTATTTCAAAAAGCATTTTGTCCGGGGCAAAGTTTCTTAACAAGACAGTTCCTTTTAGGTATAATCCATTTGACGCGTTCATAAGCATTCTTTCTATTCTTGAAAGCCGCTACAAGTCGTTTTATATTTTCGGTGGAAGAAAAAAAGCCCTTGCTGCTGCGGAAAAAAATATGCGTTCTACTTTCCGCGGACTTCAGATTGTGGGAAGATGCGTTGGCTATTATCAGAAGCAGGACGAAGAAAATATTATTCAGGCGATTTCAAAAGCGTCTCCGTCTTTGGTTCTTGTGAGCGAAGGAATTAAAAAGAAAGATTTCTGGAGTTATTCAAATAAAGAAAAATTTTCTTCTGGAATTTTTTTGTATTACCGGGACGCAGTTGGAATCTTGAGCAAAAGAATTAAGCGTGTCAATCCAAAAGTTTTTGAAAAAGGTCATGAAGTTTGGGGCGAAATTATCAGAAATCCGCTTAGAATTTTTTTGATTTTTCCATTTTTGTGGTATATAATTCTTCTTGTCTGGACAAAACTTTTTAAAAAGGATTAGGGGCTTTTGTCAAGGGAGAGAATTTTAATAGTTTCAAGCCGAAAGGAATTTATTTCTTTTTGCAAAGTTGTTTTTGAGCGGTACTTTGATTTTTTTTGTGTGCAAACAGAAGAAATTTCTTTTATCCGCCCGGAATTTTTTTTGGTTCTGGCAGTTTTAATAGACGGCTCTTGTTTTTCCTGTGGTGAATCTTCCTACATTTCTAAATTTTTTAAGAATACACTTGAACGTCCTATTTTTGTTTGCTTTAAAGAATCCGACTGCCTTAAATATGTTTCTGCGCTGGTAAAATTGAAAGGCGAGGTTTCTTCTTCTGGCAAAGATTTGTTTTGTGCTGAAAAATTGGATGAATGTATTTGCGCGGAAAACAATTTGTGCCTTGGATTTAAAGCGCAGATTGAAATTGCCTGCAAGAGCGATTCCACAGTTTTGCTGCTTGGTGAAAGCGGTTCTGGAAAAAATCACACTGCCCGTTTTATCCACGAAAATTCAATAAGAAAAAACAGCAAATTTACTTCTTTTAATCTTGCTGAAATAAATCCGAATTTAATTGAAAGTTCACTTTTTGGCTCTATAAAAGGTTCTTTTACTGGAGCGGAAGAAAACTCTGGAATTTTTGAAGAAGCTTCTAACGGAACACTTTTCATTGACGAAATTTGCGAACTGAGCCTTGAAAGTCAAGGAAAATTTCTTGGAGTTTTGGACTCAAGGGAATTCAGCAAAGTAGGAAGCAGCAAAAAGCTTGGTCTTGATGCGCGTCTTATTTTTGCAACAGACTCAAAAATTTCAGAGCTTGTGGAAAAAAATCTTTTTAAGAAGCAGCTTTTTTATAGAATCAGCGTTCTGGTTATAAATGTTCCGCCTCTAAGAGAACGCAAAGACGAGCTTGTAAAAATTGCGGAGGACTGCGCTTCTGTGTTTGGCAAAAAACTTTCTTCCTGCGCAATTAAAAAACTTCTGGATTTTTCTTGGCCGGGAAATATCAGGCAGCTGAAAAACTGCATTGAGCGTTCTTGTGTCAGCGCAAAAAAAGAAATTCTCTTTGCTGATGACATTATCTTTTTTTAGAAAGTCCTGCCGCTTTGTCGAATATTTTTTCTATATATTGCGCTTCTCCTTCGCTTAATGCCGAGCGGGACAAAATATCGCGCCAGAAAATTTCCATGTCCTTGCGTCCTGTAACAGAGAAAAATCCGATTTTCTGAAGATTGTCTGCGATTGTTGTTACAGTTTTTTTCAGCCTTTTTGAATCTATTGGTGTGTAACCGATTTTGTTTTTTTCATTGTAGCGGAACAAAGTGTAGCACATAATCTGCACGGCATGGCTTAAGTTCAGCGAGCCGAATTCTTCACTTGAAGGAATTGTAACGCCCATTTCGCATTCAAGGATTTCGTTGTCGTCAAGTCCGGTTCTTTCGTTGCCAAACACAACTGCGACTTTTCCGCCTTTTTTTTCTGTTCCTGAAATTCTATTGGCGGTTTTTGCAAATTCTTCAGGTAGAAGAAGCTTGCCTTTGCGCTTTTTTCCTCTCCTGCGCGTTGTTCCGCATGAGCAGACACAATCAGAACAGGCTTCGGTTATTGAAGAGAAATATTCGGCATTGTCAAAAATGTATGACGCATGGATTGCAAGAACGTGGACTTTATCCAGGTCGATTTCTTCTTTTTTTCCTACAATCCGCAGTTTATGGATTCCGTTGTTTGCCATTGCCCTGCAAGCGGCTCCGATGTTTCTAGGTTCTTCCGGGCGCGATAAAACTATAACGATATTGTCTAAATTCATAAAATTTGCGGGTTAGCCTAAAAAAACATTTCCATTCTGGTCTATTACGATAATTGCTTTGCAGTCGGAACATCTGAATCGTCCGCTTTTTACGGCTTTTAGTTTTTTGGAGCAAACTGGGCAATCAAAGATTTTTGGAAATGTTGAAATATTATCATCTTTTTCTTTCTTCAAATATTCTTCCGCATCTTCTACGGATTCTTTCATATTGAAAACCTGGCTGAATCCCAAGAGCTGGAAAACTTCAAAGACTTTTGGCTGAATTCCTGTAAAAACAATTTCGCCGCTGTTTGCCTTTGCTTTTTTTTCAATTGAAGTGAGCGAACCTATTCCAGTCGAAGAAACGTAAGTCAGATTTTGGCAGTTAAAAACAATGTTCTTGAATCCGGCTGAAATAATTTTTACGGTCTGCTTTTGAAAATAATCTGAATTGTATGTATCGATGTATCCGCTAAGCGTTACAAGGATAGAATTTGAGGCTCCTTCAATTTTGCTAAGGAAAATCTCAAGGCTTCCGTCTTTTTCGTCATTAAAGCCTGGCACCAAGTCGTTGTTATCCATGTCATGCGCTCCAGAAAACATATTTTTAGGGATACTCAAATACTATATCGAATTTCGCTAGCTGTCAAATTGACCGCGGATTTTGCCTTAATTGTAAAGTTCACGTCTTTTTGATATAATTGAATTCTATTTTTAGACTTGATTTTGAATCAGTATGAAAGCAGCTAAAAATGGGGAGGAGGCTATTTTAATGATAAGAATTCAGAAAGCTGATGAAGTTGAAGAAGAGTTTTTTTGTACCCGCAATTTTGGAGAATCCATAGAGTCAGTCCGCGATATTTTAAGAAATGTAAAGCTAAGAAAAGATGAAGCCTTGCGCGAGTACAGCAAAAAATTCGATTTGGCTTCTCCATATAATTTAAAAATTCCAGAGGAAACTTTAAAAAATGCTGCAGAAAAAATGCACTCGGAAAATCCTAAGCTTTATGATTCTCTTTGCTATTCCAGAGACTTAGCTGTGCGTTTTGCAAAGAGACAAAGAGAATCTTTTGATGACTTTGAAATTGAGCTTGAGCCGGGAATTTTTACAGGCCAGAAAAATATTCCTGTTGAAAAAGCCGGGCTTTATGTTCCTGCAGGAAGATTTCCGCTTGTTTCAACTGTTGTAATGACAAGTTCTCCTGCAATTGCTGCCGGTGTAAATGAAATTATTCTTTGCACTCCTCCGCGGAAAAATCCGGATGGAAGCGGCAAGCCTTATGCTGACGAAAACATAATGGCGGCATCTTATATCTGCGGAATAAAAGAAGTGTTTGCTTGCGGCGGCTCGCAGGCAATTGCGGCAATGGCATTTGGTACAGAGTCAATTCCTGCTGTAGATGTTATTGTCGGTCCGGGAAATAAATATGTTGCGGAAGCAAAAAGACTTGTTTACGGAACTGTTGGAATTGACATGATTGCAGGTCCTACAGAAGTTTTTATAATTGCTGACAAGACTGCGAATCCTGTTTGGGTTGCGGCGGATCTTTTGGCGCAGGCGGAACATGATGTTGTGGCTCAGCCTGTAATGGCAACAGACAGCATGGAGCTTGCAGAAAAAGTTTCCAAGGAAATTGAAAAGCAGCTTGAATCTTTGCCTACAAAAGCGACTGCGGAACAAAGCATAAATACTTTTGGGCGAATAATTGTTACTGAAAATCTTGAGCAGGCGGCGGAACTTGCAAATAAAAAAGCTCCGGAGCATTTGGAGCTTGCGCTTGATTCTAGCCTTGAGCGAGAAAAAATCCAGTCTCTGGTTCATAATTACGGCTCGCTTTTCATTGGACACGGTGCTGCGGAAGTTTTCGGGGATTACGCCGCTGGCTTGAACCACACATTGCCGACTTCTGGAAGCGCAAGATTTACAGGCGGCTTAAGCGTCCGTTCATTTATAAAAACTGTTACAACTTTGCGCACAGACAATACAAAATCCGGCGCAAAAAAATCTGCTGAATCTGCCGGATATTTGGGAGATGCTGAAGGACTTGCGGCTCATGCAAAGGCGGCAAGATTAAGACTTGAATAAAATTTTAAGGCTGGAAAAAATGCGAATATGTAAACTTGGTGAAGATGTTTTAAGGCAGAAATGTGTTCCCGTTGAATCTAATGAGGTAAACGATGAACTTCGCGCCACTTTAAATGAAATGTTTGAAACAATGATTAGCGCGGACGGCGTTGGTCTTGCTGCTCCTCAAGTTGGAATTTCAAAAAGATTTTTTGTAGTTATTTCAGATGACAATGTACGCCGAGTCTTTATCAACCCTGAAATTATAAAAACTTCTGCGGAAAATTCAGAATATGAAGAAGGTTGCCTTTCCCTTCCGGGGGTGTCTGAAAAGATTGTCCGCCCTGTAAAGATTTCTGTCAGCGCAATTGACGAAAACGGAAAGCGTTTTGTTCTTGATGATGTTGATGGACTTCTTGCGAGAATCATTCAGCATGAAAATGACCATTTGAATGGAATTCTTTACATTGACAGGGGTGATGAGGAATTTAAAAATAAAACCGTAGAGCTTTTTAAGAAAAAGGCAGAACGTGCACAGAAAAAACTTGCAGAAAAAGAAGCAAAAAAACGCAGTCTTGAAGCAAAACTTGCTGCTAAAAATGCCAAAAAAGGAAAATAAATGCTGAAAGTTTTGTTTGGCGGAAGTCCGGCTTGTGCGGCAAAAGCACTGGAACTTATTTTAAAAGACAGCGCAATGTCAAATTCAGTGCCGGAAGAAGAATATAAAATTGTCGGTGTTCTTACAAATCCTCCGTCTGCGCAGGGCAGGCACAAGGAGCTTATTCCGACAGAAGTTGAGCAGTATGCGATTATTTGGAACCGGGCAAGAAATGATAATCTCGCGGTTTTTACTCCAGAACATATAAAGCAGCCTGAACGCGAGCAAATTGCAAGCCTTGAGCCGGATATTTTTGTCTGCTTTGCCTATGGGCATATTCTTGGTCCCAAGTTTTTTTCTTTGTTTAAATTCGGCGGGATAAATTTGCATCCGTCTTTGCTCCCAAAATACCGGGGCGCAACTCCTGTGAATGCCGCGATTTTGAATTGCGATGATGAAACAGGCTTTTCAATACAAAAAATGGCTTTAGGTATGGATGAAGGCGACATTCTATATCAGCAGAAAGAACGCCTGACTGGAACAGAAACAGCTGAGCAAGTTTTAAAGAACAGCGCGCTTTACGGTGGAATGAACATAACACAAATTTTGCGCAAAATTGCAAAAACTGGAAAGCTCCCAGCTTCGTTTCCGCAGGAAGGAAAAGCATCTTATTGCTCAATAATAAAAAAAGAAGACGGAAAAATAAACTGGAACAACAGCGCGGAAAAAATCGATGCGCAGATAAGAGCCTATACGCCGTGGCCGGGCTGCTTTACAACTTCTGGAAATCTTCAGCTTAAAATTTTAAAGGCGCGTGCGGCAAGCAAAGTTGCGGCTCAAGATTCTTCAGTTGTAAAGAACACTTCGGCAGTTCCGGGAACAGTTCTTGACTACAATAAGCAGCGCGGAATTCTTATTCAGACAGGAAACGGAGTTTTGATTGCTACAGAGCTTCAGTGGCAGGCAAAAAAAGCCATGGATTATAAATCTTTTATGAACGGAGCCAGAAATTTTATAGGCACTGTTTTGGAGTAAACGATGGACAAAAATAAATTCAAGGACATTCTTCAAAAGGCAAGAGTTCAATTTAACGGCTGTCTTGACAATTTAAGGGACGGAGGAAAAACTGTTGTAATAACAATTCTTCTTGCTTTTGTTATAATGACGGCTTCCTGCCTTGCTGTTTTTTTTATGGTGGTTCAGGGCGCGGAAAAAGTTCTTGTGCCAGATGTTACAGGAAAAAGCCTTACAGACGCGCTTTTGGAGCTTCAGGCGAAGGAGCTTTATCCAAAAATTCTTCTTAAATATTCAGATCTTCCGGGCGACAAAGGAACTATTCTGGAGCAGAATCCAGTTTCCGGGGCTATTGTAAAAGCCTACCGCAGAGTGAATTTGACTGTTAGCCGCGGAATTCCGATTGACTATATAGAAGATTATTATGGAAAAAATGTTGACGAGGTTTTGAATACTTTGGAACTTTTGTTCAGTGGGGACGATTCTCTTGTGCAGCTGCCGGCTCCAGTTTACCAAAAAAGCGAGCTTCAAGCCGGAACAATTCTTGCGCAATATCCGGAAGCTGGAACTCCAGTTTCAGAAAAAATCAAGCTTCAGTTTGTTGTAAGCAGCGGAACGGAAATTCCAAAGACAGAAGTTCCCGACATTGAAGGTCTTTCTATAAAGCAGCTTCTTTCAAAACTTGGCGAATATAAAGTTGTTTTTGATTTTGAAGTTGAAGAAGATCCAAAAAGTCCTGCGGAAGGAATTATTTCTGATGAAGAAAAGCCTTCAAGTCAGGTTGAACTTTTTTCAAGGGTAAAAGCCACGTTAAAAGTCCAGCCTGCATCTGAAAAAGCAAAAACAGCGCAAGGAATTTTTTCCGTGGAGCTTCCAGAATATCCATATCCTGTTCCTGTAAAACTTGATTCCCAGGATCAGAACGGAAAGCTTGTTACTTTAGCTGAATTCTGTCATCCGGGAAAACATTTTACAGTTCCTTATGATGTAAATAAAAATACAACGCTGATTTTGTATGTTCTTGATGAAGAATATGCGAAAGTTGTTGTTGAATAAAAATATTGCCTTTGTTTTTTTCATGCAAAATTTCACTCAAAACTCACTGACTTTTCACCCAAAAGTTACTGAGTTTTGACCTGTCTGCTTAAAAATTATAAAAATTCTGTAAAAAAAGAATCCCAAAAATTATCTTTAACTTTTGGGATTCAATTTAAAAATGCCGGCAACTTGTTTTTGCTAACTTTTATTTCTTTGGAGGACGCGCGATTACTTTAGCAATATTCGGGCGTTTTACAAGATCGCTTTTAAGTCCTTCCTCGCGTGCTTTGTTTACATAGTCCGGCGACTGGAAGCTGTAAGTGAAGTGTGTGTGAATGTCATAAGTTCCCTGCATAAGGGCGAATGCGTCTTCTGTCATAACAAGCTCTTCGTCTGTTGGAATTACAAAAATCTTTGTCTTGCTGTCATCTGCGGAAATGCAGGTTTCGGCGTTTCCTGTGAATGACCATTCATTTTTCTGTGCGTCGATTTTGATTCCGTAGTTTTCAAGTCCGCTCAAGGATTTTCCGCGTGTGATAGGTCCGCGCTCTCCAACTCCGGCTGTAAACACTATTGCGTCAACGTGTCCGAGCTCAGCCATGTATGCGCCTACATATTTTTTTATGCGCAATGCTTCCATTTCGATGCAAAGCTGGCAGAGCTTATCTCCGTTTGCTGCGGCAATTTCAATATCACGGCGGTCTGAATATTTTTCTGTGATTCCAAGGCATCCTGATTTTTTGTTCAGGGCTTTGTCCATTTCCTCTGGGGACATTCCTGTTTTACGCATGATGTAGAATGGAAGAGCCGGGTCAACGTCTCCGCTTCTTGTTCCCATTATAAGGCCTTCAAGCGGTGTGATTCCCATTGAAGTGTCGTAGCACTGCCCGTTTTTTACAGCGCACATTGAAGAGCCGTTTCCTATGTGGCAGATTATAAGGTTTGTGTCCTTTGGTTCTTTTCCGAGAAGAACAGCCGCTCTTTTTGCAGTGTAAAGGAACGATGTTCCGTGGAAACCGTAGCGACGTGCGGCATACTTTGTGTACCATTCGCGTGGAACTGCGTACATGAATGTTTCTTCTGGCATTGTCTGGTGCCATGCTGTGTCCATTATGGCGCAATGCGGAACATTCGGCATTACTTTTTGCGCGGCTTCAATTCCCATTATATTTGCCGGCATGTGCAAAGGTCCAAGGCCAACAACAGAACGGAATGTTTCAAGAACTTCTGGAGTTATAAGAACAGACTTTGTGAATTTGTCTCCGCCGTGAAGTACTCTGTGTCCTACAGCTTTTATTACAGACATATCAGGGATAACGCCGATTTCTTTGTCTGTGATTGTATTCAAAATAAGCTCGATTGCTTCCTTGTGCGTAGGGCAGGCGCTTTTGATTTCTGTTTTGTTTCCTTTTGCCTTGTGTGTGATACATGAGCCTTCAATTCCAATGCGCTCAACTACACCGTTTGCTAAAACTTCCTTGTTGTCCCAGTCATAAACTTGGTACTTTGCAGAAGAAGATCCGCAGTTCAATGTAAGAATTACCATAGCCATAAAATGCCTCTAAATAAAAAATAATACCAAATTATTATATTAACATGGAAGAAAAATTTCAACTTTTAAAAACTGCTCAAACCGCGCAATAGCATTTGGCTTGGGTTTTCGTTATAATTTTGGATGTTTAGAGTTTTTGGGAGGAAAAATGAATTTGTTTGGAAAAAAAGAAAAGACTCCGGCGCAGACTGTTATAGAAGATGTCTGCAAAATAAAAAAAAGCGAAAAAGTTTTAATAATTGCGAATCCTGAAACAAGCGTTATTGCGCAGAACCTGTTTACCTCGGCTCTTGATTCCGGTGCAAAGCCAACGCTTATTTATCAGACTAAAAAAACTTCCGCGGATTTTGCAGAAGAAACTGTTGTGGGTGCAATAAAATCTGAGCCGGATGTAATTTTTTCAATTTCGGAAATAAAGCTTGGAAAAGATGAAAAGGCGATTGCTTCTCCTTATAAAGCTGCGGACGGAAAACTTTACGACAACACTTTTGACTGGCTGCTTTCTGAAAAGAAATCAATCCGTGCGGTATGGACTCCTGGGCTTACAGAAGATATGTTCAATAGAACTGTGAACATTGACTATAAACTGCTTGGAGAACGCTGCAAAAAACTTTGCGAAAAATACGAAAATGCAGTTTCAGTTCATGTTACATCTCCTGGTGGAACGGACATTGTTGTTGGGCTGAAAGGACGAAAAGGCATGGTTGACGACGGGGATTTCAGCAAGCCGGGAAGCGGTGGAAACATTCCCGCTGGAGAAACTTTTATAAGTCCTGTTGTTGGAACTTGCGAGGGAACTATTGTCTTTGACGGAAGCATGACATTTAGCGATGGAGATTCAATTTTAAAGACTCCGATTTGCGTCAAAGTTGAAAAGGGCTTTGTTTCAGAAGTTACTGGTGAAGAAGAGGCAAAAAGGCTTTTAACGGATATTCAGCAGGCAGAAAAAGATGCGGTTTTCATGGAAAATTCAGGAAAGCTTCCGAAAGGGCAAGGCGAAATTTATGCGAAAAACGCAAGGAATATCGGGGAGCTTGGAATCGGCTTGAATCCTGCCGCTGGAATTACTGGAAATATGCTTGAAGATGAAAAAGCCTTTAGAACCTGCCACTTTGCAATCGGGGAAAATTATGATGGAGACGCGCCTTCTTTGATTCACTTTGACGGAGTTGTAAAAGAGCCTAGTATTGTAATCAAGTATGAAGACGGAACTGAATTTGCAGTCCTCAAAAATGGAGAGCTGCAAATTTAGGATTTTATTTTGACTTTGGAGACATGGCTTCGGACTGATGCGAAAGAAATTCTCTTGTCATGTCTTCGTTGTGCTTGAGCATTGCCGCAGGAATTCCGTAGGCTTTTTCAAGATCATCATTTGTCATGACTTCTTCTGGAGTTCCGTAAGACATATCTTTGTTCGGATAAATTAAAAGGACTTTTTCTGCGTACTTGCGTGAAAGGTCAAGTTCGTGCATTGAAATGAACATTGGAGTTTTTGTTGCCTCAGAATATTCACGCAAGTATTTAAGTGCGGAATTTTTCTGGCGGTCTTCCATTGCAAAAAGAGGCTCATCCATGAAAATTCCTGCGCTTCCGTAAAGCAGGCTGAATGCCAAAAGAACACGCTGGTTTTCACCTTTGCTGATTTCTGTGAGCCCGTGGTTCATGACAGAAGAAAGTTCGAATTTATCTACAACTTCGCTGAACAAGTCTTCTGTCTTAATTCCTTTTGCGTTTGCCTTGAGTTCTCCGTTTTTATAAACAAAAGAAAGCAGGTTTTCAACTTTTTCACTGCTTTCAAATTCCATGTTCTGATAAATTACAGAAGCTAGAAGATTCCGTTTTTCTTCCTCAAGGCTTGCAATGTTCTGGCCTAGAAGTTTTACTTTTCCCTGCGAAGGAATGAGTCTTCCGCTGGCAAGAAGCATGAGCGTTGATTTTCCGCAGCCGTTCGGTCCGATTATGCTTGTGAATGCTCCGGGAAATCCGCCTGAAAAATGCTCAAAAACCGGTGAAGGAACAATCTGTTTTCCGTTTTCGTCAAGGTCGCCTTCGACTGGCGGATATGAAAAAGAAACGTTTTCAAAGTCAATAAAATTCATGCGTCTAGGTTATTGTAATTTTGAAGAAAATGCAATGTAGAAATTTATCTATGACTGTGTTAAAATTGTCTGCATGAAATCTATTTGGTATAAAAATCCTGCTGAAAATTTTGGTGAAGCTATTTCTGTTGGAAACGGAAGAATCGGCGCGACGGTTTTTGGCGGAACAGGACACGAAAAAATATATTTGAATGAAGAGTCTATATGGTCTTGTCGCTATTCAGATAGAAATAATAAAAATGCAAAGGAAGCTGTAAACGGCATAAGGGCTTTGCTGAATCAGGGACGCGAGCTTGAGGCGCAGGAGCAAATTTTTGAATGTTTTTCCGGAGCTCCAATTTCTCAGGCTTATTATAAAAGCGCAGGAATTGTTTCGATTGATTTTTATGACGCTGAGCATCAAGGGCTTTTAGGGCCGGACTCTGGCGACAAGGGAACTTTTTCTTCTTATGATTCTTACAGGCGCGAGCTTGATTTTTCCAGCGGAATTTGCTCTTCAAGTTTTTCTCTTGAGTCTGCCGCACCAAGCACAGTGGATCTTTCAAGCGGAACAAACGGAAGCTATGTAACTTTTACGCGCGAATGTTTTGCTTCCGCTTCTTCCGATGTTTTGGTTTACCACATTTCAGCTTCCATGCCAAAAAGCATTTTCCTTAGGCTCAAGATTGAAGGCGAAACTTTTCCGAAGAAATACAATCTTACAGAAGATACAGTTGTAGCTTTGTGTGATTCAGGCATCCCTTTTGCTGCGATGGTTACGGCTGTTGCTTCAGGTGGAACGGTTTTTACTCACGGAGACAATCTGATTATAGAAAAAGCCGATGACGTTACGCTTTACATTGACGTTGAAAGCGCGTACAGAAAAAGACGTTTTAGAAATAAAGGCGGAAATAATTTTAGAAACCCGATGATTTTTGCGTCGAAATGCGCGGACATTGCATTGAAAAAAATCTGCTTTGCTTCCGGCACTTCCTACGAAAATTTAAAGACTGATCAGGCTTTGGAATTTTCCGCATGGAATCAGCGTTCTATTCTTTCTTTGGACGGACTTGAAACTGACGGAAAATCAGTCGATGAAATTTGCCAAGACAATAAAGCCGCAAAATTCCTTGATTGGATTTATTCAAAGTACAAGTTTATTTCAAGCTGCAAGGAACAGGCAACGCTTCCTTCTGTAGCAAGCGGAATTTGGACGGACAAAAAAAACGCCGGAAATTTCAGTTTGCAGGACGGAAATTTCTATAGATACAGCTCTGGAATTCTTGGACTGGAAAAAATAAATCTTCCTTTGTTCAAGCTTGCAAAAAGAATTTATAAGCGCGGAAAGGCAACTGCAAAAAAAATGTACGGATGTCAAGGCTTTGTTTTGCACAATTCAACTGACATTTGGGGCGACTCTGTTCCGTGCGGTGTAGATTTTAGGAATTCTTATACTCCGCTTGGTGCCTGTGCAATTGCAAAAGCCGCATTGGATTACTATGAATATTCGCTTGACCGAAAATTCTTAAAGCGCCATTTTTATCTTTTTAAGAAAGCCTGTGATTTTTTTGCGGAATACCTTGTTCCTGTTGAAGACAAAAAATTCCTTTCTCTTAGTCCGGCTTTTACAGATGGATATGAAACAAGAAGTGGTACTGTTGCATATATTGCTTTGGAAAATGTTTTTGAAAACAAAATTATAAAAGAGCTTTTTGAAAACACATTGGCGGCAATGAAGTATCTTGGCTTTAAAAATTCAGAAAAGCTTTTTATAAACTACAGCTCAATTATACAGAAAATAAAATGCGCTGAAGAAGAAATGCCTGAATCAAATACTGCAAGTAATTTTGACACTTTCCTTTTGAGTTCTGCGGATTCGATTATTTCAAGCAAAATAAAAAACGGCCGTGTGGAAATTTCCTTGCTTTCAAATTTGCCGGCGGAATGGCAAAGCGGTTCTCTTACAAAAGTCTGCCTTAAAGGAAATATTCTTGCGGACATAAAATGGCGCGACGGAAAATTTGAAGATGCACGGCTTTATACTGAACAGGGAACTGTCTTCATGAAGGAACTGACTATTTGCTACGGCGGAAAAAAATACAGCTCGCAGCTTTCGGACGGTTCGCTTGATATAAGAAACGTTTTGCCAACGACTGTATAACCTATTTGCATAAAGTTTCCCCTTGTGATATGATAGCGAAAATTTTAGGGGGCTTGAATGTTAAAAGGAAGACATCTTATTGAACCGGCGGATTTGACCGTCAGTGAAATTGATGAAATATGTTCTTTGGCAGAACAGATGATTGTAGATCCAGCTTCTTTTCAGGATGTGTGTCGTGGGAAAATTCTTGCGACACTTTTTTTTGAGCCGAGCACAAGAACCAGGCTTTCTTTTGAAGCTGCTATGCTTCATTTAGGCGGAACTGTTGAAGGTTTTGCTGATGCGAGCTACACTTCTTCTACAAAAGGCGAAACTTTGGCGGACACAATAAGAGTTGTAAGTTCCTATGTTGATGTTATTGCGATGCGTTCTCCAAAAGAAGGTGCGGCATTGCTTGCTTCAAGATATAGTCCAGTTCCTATAATCAATGCGGGCGACGGCGGACATTCTCATCCAACGCAGACACTTACAGACCTTGTTACAATCCGTGCGCTTCAAGGCGGATTTGAAGGACACACAATTGGTTTTTGTGGTGATTTAAAATTCGGAAGAACAGTTCATTCTCTTACTCAGGCAATGAGCCGCTACAAGAACAACAAATTTGTTTTTATCAGTCCGGAAGAGCTGAAAGTTCCTTCTTACATAACAGAAGATTTGCTTAAGCCTGCCGGAATAGAATTTGCAACAGCTGAACGTTTGGAAGATGTAATCGGTGAGCTTGATATTCTTTACATGACTCGTGTTCAAAAAGAAAGATTTTTCAATGAGCAGGATTATATCCGCCTAAAAGACAGTTATATTCTGAACAAAGAAAAAATGAAACTTGCAAAACAGGATATGATTGTTCTTCATCCGCTTCCTCGTGTAAATGAAATTGCTCCAGAAGTAGATGATGATCCGCGCGCTGCTTATTTTAAGCAAGTTAAATACGGAATGTTTGCACGCATGGCGCTTATTGCAAAACTTACAGGAGCACTCTGATGATTAATATCGCTGAAATTAAAAATGGACTTGTAATCGATCATATTCAGGCTGGAACTGGCTGGAAAGTTTTTAAGTGGCTTGGCTTGGACAAGGTGAATTTTTCTACTGCTCTGATTATGAATGCTTCATCTAAAAAAACAGGCAAGAAAGATATAATAAAAATCGACAACATTATAAATATCGATTACAGTGTTCTTGGCTTTATAGATTCCAACATAACTGTAAATGTAATTCAGGATTCAAAGATAACTAGAAAAATAAAAATGGAGCTTCCTGAAAAAATTGAAAATGTGATTGAATGTAAAAACCCTCGCTGCATTACAATTACAGAACACTATGTTCCGCAGGAATTTAAACTTGTCAACAGAGAAAAAAAAGAGTACCGATGCATTTATTGCGATGCTCTCCACAAGGGAACACTTTCAGTTGAGTGATTTTTCTGTGAACTTTCCTACACTGAAGCAAACTGTAATTTTTTTGTTTATCAATGAAATCATTGGCAGCATTACGGTATGTCCTGGAAGTTGAATATGCGGTGGTTGAGCAAGCCAAAAACTTTAGTTTTTGATTATGTCGAAACCACCGTATGAATGTACTTGGTCATTTCGACACGCTTAATGACCTCTAGGATTTGAACTTATTAGACATCCCAATTTTTTTCAGTTTTCGATTCTGTAGCCGAGTTTTTTCAGCATGGAAATATCTTCATCATTGGTTGAGCCGGGCGTTGTCAGAAAATCCCCGGAAATAAGCGCGTTTGCTCCTGTCAAGAATGCATCTTCTCCGTTGTTGCCCAAGCTTTTTCTTCCGGCGGCGCATCTTATTGTCTGGCTTGGCATTATAAATCTGAAAACAGAAATTGTTCTTAACGCTTCTTTCTGCGAAATTTTTTCAGCATTTTCAAGCGGAGTTCCTTTTATCGGTGTCAAAATATTTATCGGAACAGACTGAACTTCAAGTCTGCGAAGCTCAAGCGCAAGGTCGATTCTGTCTTCTCTTGATTCTCCCAGTCCGATTATTCCGCCGCTGCAAATTTCAAGTCCTGCTTTTTTTGCATTTAAAATTGTCTGGATTCTGTCGTTGTAAGAATGCGTTGTGCAGATGTTTGCAAAATAATTTTTGCCGGTTTCAATGTTGTGGTGGTAGCGTTCAACTCCGGCAAGCCTCAATTCCTGCATCTGTTCAAAAGAAAGAATTCCAAGCGAAGCGCAAAGTTTGATTTTGTCCTTAAGTTTTTCTTTTATCGCTTTAAAATTTTCTATTGCAGCTTCAAAATCTTTTCCAGAAAGTCCGCGCCCGGAAGTTACAAGTGAAATTCTTGAAACGTGATTTTCTAATGCACGCTCGCAAAATTTTATTGACTCTTGCGGCTGAATAATTGAAGTTGTCTGGCATGAAGTTTTCCAGTGAGCAGACTGAGCGCAGTATTTGCAGTTTTCGCCGCATTTACCCATCTTTGCATTTATAATTGAACAAACGCTGCTTGAGTTTGTGCAGCAACTTTTTCTGATTCTGTCTGCCGCTCCAAAAAGTTCGGATGCTTGTTCTGTTTCGTAAAGCTGAATCGCTTCTTCTTTTGTAACTTTGTGATTTTCGTTTATAACTGCGTTTTCCAATTCATGTAAAAAATTATTCATTTGAAATTTTGCTCCTGTTTAAAACTGCCATTCTTTTTGTTTCCGCATTGTGAAGAATACAAGAAAAAAATGTTGAAAATTTTTGTATTAAAATTTCTATTTTCCATTTTGAATTTTTTTGCGTCCGTGCTTTTACCGCAAGCTCCACTTTATTCCAAGTTTCAAAAATTTCCGGAATGAAATTTATTGCAAGCGAGATTGTGAGCGCAGGATTCCATTTTTTTATAGGCGGAATCAGTTTTGAAATTCCGTTTTGAATAAGTTCCAGTGCGTTTTGTATTTGTAACGGTGAAGTTGTTTCAAAAATAACTTGGGCCGCAAGCGATGTTATAAAAAACCTGACCGTATACAAAATTCCGTAGGCAAGAGAATCTTTGTCCAGCCAAAGCGGAATGTGAATCAGTTTTACCAAAGTTACAAATCCGCCGATTACAAAAACAAATTTCAGCTGCCTTATAGAATTCCATTTTGCGCCGGAAAGAAAAAAAAGCGTCAGGCTTGCAAAAAAGCATCCGGAAAGTTTTATAACAATCTTCCGTGAAAAAAGTTCTTCCCAAGTAACAGACATTCCGCCGCTGTAAGTAAAAATGCACAGCACAAAAAGAAATGAAAGTTTTGCAATTGAAGGAATTTTGTGCAGAACGGAATTTCCTTTTCGGTAAGCGAACAAACTCAAAGCCATAATAAATCCTTTAGGCTTGAATATTGCGTGATTGGATTTCTTATGCTCCACTGCTCAAGATTTTGCGACAAGCCTTCCTGCGGTGAACCGTCAAATCTGATTTTTCCTTTATCCAAGACAATGAAACGCTCTGCAAGTGCAAGGATTTTTTCAAGCTCGTGAGTCAGCACAATAATTGTTTTTTTTTCTTCTTTTAGTTTTTTCAGAATCATGCAGACTTGCTTTACGCCCGGCCAGTCCAAGTTTGCAAACGGCTCGTCAAAAATTATAACGCTTCTGTTTATTGCAAGAATCCCGGCAACTGCAAGCCGCCGCTTTTCTCCGCCGGACAAACTTCTTGCGTAGGCATTTTTTTTGTGAAGAAGTCCAACCTGTTCAAGCGAAGATTCAACGCATTGCTTTAGTTCATCTTTTTTCAGTCCGTAATTTTTTGCGCCGAATGAAACATCTTCTTCTGGAGTCTCGCCTAAAATCTGCGAGTCGGCATCTTGAAAAACAAGCCCTGCGGAATTTCCGAATAAGTCAATTGTTCCGCCGGTCGGTTCATCAAGTCCTGCAATCAGCGACATTAGAACGCTTTTCCCGGAACCGTTTGAGCCTGCGATTACACAGAATTCTCCCTGCTCAATTGAAAATGAAATATCTTCAAGTGCTTTTGTTTTGTCCGGAAATATTTTTGAAATGTTTTTTACTTCGAGTGCTTTCATTTTTTACGAATTTGTGTAGCGGAAAATCACCGGGCGGAATTTGTAAGTGAGTGGCACCATTAAAATTATTTTTATAATGTTGCCCGGAATGAACGGAAACAAAACTGTTGCCAAAGTTTTTTCAAGTCCGCTTTGTGTTACGCGCATGAAGCCAAGGATTCCGCCTGCAAAAATAATTACAGTCGCAGCGATTGCCGCAAGCGATATAACAATCAGCGATTTTATTTTTGAGTGCTCTTTTTTATTTGAAAGAAAAATTGCAAGGATCAGTCCGCCTGCCAAAGCTCCGATTGCGTAGGAAAAAAGAAATCCGCCTGTTGGCCCTGAAATCAAATGCTGGATTCCACCTTTGCCTGAAAAAACAGGCAGCCCCAAGCTTCCGAGAATTAAAAAAATTACAACGGACAAAGCTCCGTAAAATGGTCCAAGCAGCATCCCGGAAAGCATGCACATCATGTCTTGAATAATAATTGGAATGCCAACCGGCAGCGGAATTTGTATAAAGCACGAGGCTGAAATAAGAGCCGCAAATAAAGCCGTAAGAATAATGTTTGTTCCTGATTTTTGTGATTTCATAATTTACCTTTTTTCGTTACCCAAGTTTTTTATTAGGTTAACGGAATGTGTACTTGTAGTCAAGGCGATTGATGTAGTTTGTCTTTAAACAAAAAAAACTGCCGCAAATAAAATCTTGCAGCAGTTCATTTTCTTGATTTGTTATTCAGAATATAACAGATATTTTTTTACATTTTTTCTATCAGCAGTTTATATTTTCCATAAGGAACACGGCGGAATTTGTGCAGTGCTGTATGTGTTGCAACGCGGTTATGATAGAACACTTCCAGAGTAAGTCCTTGATCAGATGACATATCGGCTTTTACAACAAGATAATAAGTTCCTGATTCTGCAATGTTCCAGTTTGTTGTAACCATGAACAAGAACGGCTCAAAAGTTGTAGGTGGAGTTGCGGCTCCTGTTAAATTTTCATTCGCAATAAGATTAAAGTTTTCATCGTATAAAAGAATTTCTGGAATCATTGCGCTCTTTTTTTCTTCATTTGCGCTCATAAGTCCTGTTGGAATTGACTTCAAAGTAAAATCATAAGTACCATTTTCCAAAGTTAATTTGTAGACATTTGCTGGAACTGGAGTTTCAGAATATTTTACGGAAACATGACTGCTTTTTTCAGAAAGAGTTTCTTTTTTAAGCTGTTTTCCGATTTTATAATCTAAAGCATTGCCTGATGTGATAAACTCTTTTTCATCTGCGAAAACTTTTTCTGTTGAAATTTTTGTAGATGCGCAAGAAATAATGCAAATTGATAAAAATGCCAATCCAATGCAGCTTTTTAATTTTTTCCTTTTTATAAAAAATAACAATTCATTATATCATTATTACCCTACATTGGGTCAATACTTTTGCAATGTTTATTTTTTTTGTTCTTTGTTCAGAAAAATAAATTTTTACTTTATAAAACTGTCTTGACCGGGAATTAAAATGCGGTTTTGATTTTTTGATTCCAGCAATGCAAAGCCAAATGCGTTTATTCCTTTGAATGTGTAAATATTTTTTTCGGATTCAAGGCGGATTTTTTTTCCGTTGTCAAAGCAGAGGTTGTTCCATTCACAAACGAGAGATGAATCTTCCTGCTGCAATTTTTCTTCCGCTGATTTAAACTCTTTTAAAAATGCGGAAAGAAATTCCTTGCGTGAAAACTTTGCATCTGATTTTACTGCGCAGTCTGTGTTTGGAATCTTTGGGCACGAAGTTAAATTTATTCCGATTCCTATATTGAGCCAGTTGCATTTTCCGCCGGTTGCAGAAATCTCATCAAGAATGCCTCCGACTTTTCCGTTTTCGCTCCAGATGTCGTTCGGCCACCTTGCGTAGAATTTTCTTCCTGTCATTTCAGTTAAAGTTTTTACGATTGCAATTTGAGCCGCCATTGTTGCGCGGTGTGAATAGGACACTGCGATTCCGCTTCTTGTAATCAACGTGCAGGCGAGGCTGCCTTTTGTTGTTGTCCATTTGTGGCTTGAGTGTCCCTGCCCTTTTGTCTGCTTGTCCGCTGTTATGATTTCCATTTTTTTGCTGAAAGAATTTTCCTGCGCGATTTTTCTTGCTTCTGTCATCGTGGATTCAGTTTCCGGAAAGTGAAAGAAAAGTTCTTCTTCTGCGCCGAATTCCCAGGGAAACAGACTGTCCTTTAAATCTTTTTCAAGAAAATATCCTGCGCGTGTTGAAGAAATTCCATAGCCGGAAGCTTGCAATGACTGAATCGCTTTCCAAACTGAAACTCTGGAAATATCAGCGAGCTTTGCGGCTTCTTCCCCGGAAACAGGTGCGTTTGCTTCCCGAAGAATTTTTAAGATTACATATTTTGTTGAAAGATTTTTGTTACCCATTTATATTTATAGGTTAACAAAAAGTTATTGCAGCGGTCAAGGTGTTTGCCCAAGACTTGCTTTTTCTTTTGAAGATACATAATCTGTCAAGAAGTTGTAAAACTTTTCAACTTGCGAGCAGTCAAGTTTGTTTTTTTTATAGGAAATTAAAATGTCGCGGCTGCAAACAGGATCGCTTATTTCAAGAAGCAAAACTTTTTTTGTGTCAAGTTTTCCCCAGGAATATTGCGGCCAGAACCCGATTCCTAGGTTTGCTCCGATTGTATTTTTTACAGCTGAAATATTATCACTTTCAAAAATAATATTCGGGCGGATTCCCGCTTCGTGACAGTATTTGTCGCAAATTGTGCGCAGATGCTTTGAGCCGGACAGCGCGATAAAATTTTCATTTTTTACTTCTTCAAGGGAAATTGATTTTAAATTGGAAAAGCGCGGAATGTTTGGAACAGCAAGAAAAATTTTTTCAGAACAAACAAAGACACTGTCTTTTTCATTTTCGTTTTGCTGATAAAAAAGTTTTGTTGTAACGCAAATATCGTAAAGGTCTGTCTGGTCGTTTTGATTCAGCTGAATATGAACTTTTTTATTTATTTTTTTGTATTCGATAATCGCGTTTGTTATAAGTGTGGAAGCCGCCAGAATATTTAAATGGATTGTCGAATCTTCAAGGTTTGCCATTGTCTTTAGCTGTTCAGGAATTTCATCTATTTCTTTTACTATTGGCGTGAGCTTTTTATAAAGCCATTGTCCGTAAGTTGTAAGTTTTATGTTCCGTCCGTCGTGCTTGAATAAAGGAATTTCCAGTTCTTCTTCCAGCTTGTGAATTGACTGAGTGAGCGCAGGCTGGGCCACGTGAAGATTGTCCGCGCTTTTTGTAACGTGTTCGTTTTTTGCAACTTCAAGGAAGTATTTTATTTGATTCAGTTCCATTTTTTATTCATAAGTATAACTTATTAATTTAATAAAAACAATATATTGGTAATTATAAAAAAAATTTGCTATCTTTTTCTCAGTTTGGAGGTTTGATATGCCAGAGATTTTGGAAACAGCGATGCTTGTTTGTTTTGGGCTTTCGTGGCCGATTTCAGTTGTGAAAAATATAAAGTCAAAGACTGCGAAGAACATGAGCTTGCGCTTTATACTTTTAATTGTTGTTGGTTACATTGCAGGAATTTCAGCAAAAATAATTCTTGGAAGTTTCAACTATGTTTTGGTAGTTTATGTTTTGAATCTTGCAATTGTAAGCATAAATATTCCGGTTTATTTTATAAACAAGAAATATGACAAAAAACTTGCTTTGTATAAAAAGGAGGCCGCATGATGGATGTTAAAGAAAGAATTGATGACTTTAAGACATTGAATGAAATGGGAAAAAGCGGCGGAGTTGTATTTTTCGGCTCAAGTTATTTTTCAAGAATGAATATAAATGAGCTTGCAAACAATGAGGAAATGGGCGGAAAAATCTACGACAGAAGCGTGCAGGGACTTAAGCTTGTTGATTCGTTAAAGTTGCTTGAAAGCGGAGTTTATGAACTGAATCCTGCGAAAGTTTTTGTTAACTTTGGATAAGAAGAATGTTCTTCTGAAAATTTCAATATGGATGAATTTATAAACAAATACGAATGGCTTTTGCTGAACTTGCATCGCAACTGTAAAAACTCAAAAACTTATATCGTATCCGTGGTTGCCTCAGGAAAGAATGCAGCGGATGCAAACAGCCGTCTTGAAGTTCTTGCAAAAGAAACTGGATGTACATTTATAAATGTAACAAAGGAAGCTTTTGAAAACTTAGGGTTTGAAAAAGTTTTTAATGTGCTTAAGCCTTACATGAGAGTTTTCCCGGTAAGCTTTGCACAGGCAATGCAGATGGCTTAACGCTGGATTCTTCCGCTTGAATCTCCGTGCGCAAGATGTTCAACTTCTTCCACGGAGACCATGTTGAAGTCTCCTTCAATTGAGTGCTTTAAGCATGAAGCTGCGCTTGCAAATTCAACAGCACGCTGGCTATTTTCATTTCTTAAAATAGAATAAATCAGTCCGGCGCAAAAGCTGTCCCCGCCTCCAAGTCTGTCTACAATTGCCATGTCATATTCACGGCTAAAAAAACAATCAGTTCCATCGTAAAAAAGAGCTGCCCATTTATTTCTGCTTGCATTTATAGAAGAGCGCAGTGTTATTGCGACTTTTTTGAATCCATATTTTTCTGAAAGTTTGCGGGCTACATTTTTGTAACCTTCTTTGCTGAGCTTTCCGTTTTCAATGTCTGTATCGTCCGCGCTTATTCCAAAAACATCCATCGCGTCTTCTTCATTTGAAATGCAGATGTCAATATACGGAGCGATTTTTTCCATTGTTTCTTTTGCTTGCTGCTTTGACCAAAGCTTGCTTCTGTAGTTTAAGTCGCAGCTTACAGGAATTCTTTTTGCGTTTGCGGTTTTGCAGGCTTCAATACAGATTTCAGGAAGTTCTCCACCAAGAGCTGGAGTTACGCCTGTAAAATGAAACCAATCTGCTCCTTCAAGAATTTTGTTCCAGTCAAAGTCTGATTTTTGGCTTAAAGCGATTGCCGAGCCTGCTCTGTCGTAGATACATTTTGACGGACGTTGGCTTGCTCCCCGTTCATTAAAGTATATTCCGACTCTGTTTCCGCCGCGCACAATATATTCAGTTTTTACGCCGAATCTTCTAAGGCTGTTGACTGCGCTCTGCCCTATTTCGTGGCAAGGAAGTTTTGTAACAAAAAAAGAATCTTCGCCAAAGTTTGCAAGCGAAACAGCAACATTTGCTTCAGCTCCGCCGAACGTTGAAGTCATTTTGTCTACCTGAACAAATCGGTAGTAACCTTCCGGCTGTAAGCGAAGAAGAAGTTCCCCAAAAGTAATTATTTTCATATTATTCCCTGGATAAAAGTTCTGCAAACGGAGTGTCGTGCAGAATAAGATAGCGGCTTGCGTATCCGTTGAAATAATCATCTTCTGTGAGCGTGTAAGATTTTATATTTCTTTTGCTTGTGTCGGCTTCTGTAACTTTTCCGCCTTTTAAAGCTATTTTTGAATTGTATTCCCTGATTCCGCATTTTGCGTTTCCGCGCGGATAAACTTCAAGGTTCATGTCATCGTCCCACAAAAGTTCCTGTGCAAAGATGTCAGAAAAAATGCAGTTTATAAAAGCAATGCTGTCCCAGTCTTTTTTGCTTTCTGAATTTCCGGCTCCATCTGTTCTGCAGGCATACACAAAATTCTTTTTTCTTTTTTCTCCGAGAAAGCGGCAGTTTGTAAATACGAATCCTGTTTTTTCGGCTATTGCGTGGCTGTTGATTGCGAATCCGTCAAAGTCGCCTCTGTTGTCTGCAATCACTTCAATTGCGCAGTTTTCAAAAAGGCAAGTGTCCGGTTCTCCGTAAATAAAATTAACATCGCCTGAAATGCTTGAATTCAAAAACCAGCTGAATCCTTTTACAAAAAGCGTGTTCTGGTGTCCTTCAAGTTTGATTCTTTCACAGAACAATGTACCAGTTGTGTTGTTCCAGGCAAGGGCTTCTGCAGAATCCTCGGCAGAATAAAGTTCCTCGGAAGTTTTTACGTGCGTATTTGAAATTGTAAAATTTTTGAGAGAAACATTTGTCGCGTTTGGTCCGAAAGAAAACACAGCCCGATTTTGCTGACCTTTGTTGTAAGCCTCGCAGTTGTCGGCAAGAATTACGCAGTCTTCTGCTTTTGTTCCGGGAACGCTTTCTATTGCCAGCGGATTTGAAAGATTGTACCGCACTGTTTCTCTGTAAGAACCCGGCTCAAGAATCAGATGAATTGCTGTGTCTTTTGCGACAGTTCCTGTGAAAATCATTTCTTTTATTTTTTTTAAGGCAGCAGTTATTGCCGCAGGTGATTTTGTGTTCACATTCAGTTCTAGCATAAAACGTCCCGCTTTTAATTATTTTATTTTCATGTCATTGTCTGACATTGACCCGATAATCTGCTTGTGTGAGATTGCCGTATCTATCCGTTGTACAGCAATGACAGATATTTTATATTTATCGATTATATATTGAATGCTCAAAAATTGCAATTTTTCCAAGGCAAAAGTTCAGGGTAAACGCATTATAAATGTATTCAGCATAAAACTGGCTTTCAGACACGGTTTCCTGGTTCAAAATCGCGCAATAATGGGGATGTCCAATAAGTATCTTTTTTGTCATTTATAGGCTTTTATAGACTTGACCCGAAATTCTAAATGCATATATTACAATCATTTAGAAATTGTTCAGCAATGACATTCAGAACTTATTGGACATCCTCTGATTGTTGCAAAGTAACTATAGAATTCCCCGCTCACGCGGTTGCAACAATCAGAATGTTTTTGCCTTGGGCAAAAGTTATTTTATTCAGCTAGAAAATTCGATATAATCAGCGCATGAAAAAAATAAGTGCGGCTTCGGCGTTTGGAATTTTTTTGGCTTGCGTTTCAGTTTTTATATGGGGAATAACTTTTGTTTCTACAAAATCGCTTTTAAATGATTTTTCTGCATTTGAGATTCTGGTTGTCCGTTTTTTGGCGGCATATCTTGGTCTTTGGGCTATGCGTCCTAAAAGGCTTGTTTTAAAAAGCAAGAAAGAAAATATTTCATTTGCGCTGGCGGGACTTACCGGTGTTACGCTTTATCAGTTTTTTGAAAACATTGCGATTTCTTTTACAACGGCTTCAAATGTAAGCATAATTGTTTCTATTTGTCCTATGTTCACGGCGATTGTTGCGCGGATTTTCTTGAAGGAAAAATGCATTACGAAAAGCTTTGTCGCAGGATTTATTCTTGCAATTTCAGGAGTCGCCCTTGTGAGCTTTAACGGAAATGCGGAATTTCATTTTAGTCCGAAAGGCGATTTGCTTGCTCTTCTTGCCGGAATCTGCTGGGGATTTTATTCGCTGTTTGTTTCAAAAATAAATTCCATGAAATACGACATTGTTTGCAGCACGCGCCGGATTTTTTTCTTTGCGCTGATTTTTATGATTCCGCTTGCATTGTCTGGAACTGGAGCTGAAAAAACTTCTTCTGTTTTTATTAACACTGATGCGGCTTTCAACATAAAAAGATTTTCAAGCCTTGCCAACTGGGGAAATTTGCTTTTTCTTGGAATTATGGCTTCTGCCGGCTGTTTTGCTTTATGGAACAAATCCTGCAAAATTCTTGGAACTGTGAAAGTTTCCGCCGGTCTTTATATGATTCCTGTTGTTACTGTTATTTTTGCATTTATATTTCTTGGGGAAAAGCTTAGCCTGATGGGAATCTGCGGCGCGGCAATGACAATCTGCGGACTTTTTATTTCAAGCTGGAAAAAATAAAAGCTGCCCTTTTTTAGGACAGCTCATTAATTTTTACTTTGCAAGATATTCGTTTATGCTTGCGGCGGCTTTTCTTCCTTCGCCCATTGCAAGAATAACGGTAGCGGCACCTAGAACAATGTCGCCTCCTGCCCATACTTTTGTCATGCTTGTTTCCTGGCTTTCGTCAACCGTGATGTGTCCGCGGTCATCCACATTGATTTCAGGAGTTGTCGCAGGAATAAGCGGATTTGAATTGTTTCCGAGCGCAACAATTACAGCGTCGCAAGGAATTTCATGTTCGCTTCCTTTTATTTCAACTGGACGGCGCCTTCCTTTTTCATCCGGTTCTCCAAGCTCATAGGACAAGGCTTTTATTCCTGTTACTTTTCCTGTTTCGCTGCTTCCAAGAATTTCAACCGGGTTTTCAAGGAATTTAAAGATTACGCCTTCTTCTTCCGCGTGGTCAACTTCTTCACGGCGTGCCGGCATTTCCACACGGGAACGGCGGTAAACAACGTAGACTTTTTCAGCTCCAAGCCTTAACGCCATTCTTGCCGCGTCCATTGCGACGTTTCCCCCTCCGCAGACAACAACAGTTTTTGCGTGGTAGTAAGGAGTATCGGCGTGCTCTGTGTCGTAAGCCTTCATCAGGTTTGCGCGTGTAAGATATTCATTTGCGCTGAATACACCGATGTAGTTTTCGCCAGGAATTCCGAAGAACTTTGGAAGACCGGCTCCAGTTCCGATAAATGTGGCGTCAAATCCTTTTTCCGTGAGAATCTGCTGAACCGTCATTGTGCGTCCAACAAGGGTGCTCATTTCAAATTTTACGCCCATTTTCTTTAGGTTTTCAACTTCATTCTGAACGATTGATTTTGGCAGACGGAATTCTGGAATTCCATAGACCATTACACCGCCGGCTTTGTGGAATGCCTCAAAAACTGTAACATCGTGTCCTGCGCGCCGGCAGTCTGCTGCAACAGTAAGCCCTGCAGGTCCTGAACCTACGACTGCGACTTTTTTTCCTGTTGAAGGAGCGATTGCCGGGGAAGTTACGAGGTTGTTTGCACGTTCCCAGTCAGCTACAAAGCGTTCAAGGCGTCCTATGCTAACTGATTTTTCTGCGTTCTTGTAAACTTTTCCAACTGTGCATTGTCCCTGGCACTGCTTTTCCTGAGGACATACGCGTCCGCATATTGCAGGAAGAAGATTTGTTTCTTTTATAATGTCAACTGCCGCTTTGAATTCGCCTTTTGCAACCTGCTCAATAAATTTTGGAATCTGAACATTTACAGGGCAGCCTGAAACACAAGGCTGGTTCTTGCACTGAAGACAGCGGTTTGCTTCAACAATTGCCTGCTCTGCTGTGTAGCCAAGCGCAACTTCTGTCATCTGCCTTGCACGTACCAAAGGCTCTCCGGAAGGCATCTCCATCTGCGGAATTGCCATGCGGTCTTTATTTGTAAGTGTTTTTCCTTTTATTTTGTTATATTCATTTGCAGCAATTTCGTTCAGCTGCTCTACTGTTTTGTGTTCGCTCATATTTTTTCTCCGTCCAGTTTACATTCCGAGTCTGCACTTGTGTTTTTCTTCTTCGTCTTTAAAGCTTTTCATGCGCGTCATCATATTTGCCCAGTCCACCTGATGTCCGTCAAAGTCGGGACCGTCAACGCAAACGAATTTGATTTTTCCGCCTACGCTTACACGGCAACCACCGCACATTCCTGTTCCGTCAATCATAATTGTGTTGAGCGAAACTGTGGTTTTTACATTGTACTTTGCGGTTGTGGCGCATACGAATTTCATCATTATTGGAGGGCCGATTGCAATTACTTCTGCTGGAGGAGTCTGCGACTGGCAAAGCTCTTCGACTGGAACTGTGGAAACTCCTTGGCGTCCTGCGCTTCCGTCGTCAGTCATAATTATAACTTCATCTGCGATTGCTTTCATTTCATCAACAAAAATCAGAAGGTCTTTTGTGCGCGCGCAGATTACAACAATTACTTTGTTTCCGGCTGCCTTTAAGACCTGAACGATTGGATAAAGAGGAGCTGTTCCGATTCCGCCGCCAACACAGAGAACTGGAGCGTCGTATTTTTCTATTTTAGACGGAGTTCCCAAAGGACCAAGAACCGCCGCAAG
This sequence comes from Treponema succinifaciens DSM 2489, assembly GCF_000195275.1. NCBI lineage: Bacteria > Pseudomonadati > Spirochaetota > Spirochaetia > Treponematales > Treponemataceae > Treponema > Treponema succinifaciens. Next base: position 101,455 of record NC_015385.1, read on the forward strand.
ATAGTCGCCCGGATTAAGGCGCGCTATTTTCATTGTGCCTGCTCCAACAGCCTGAAAAACAATTGCAACCCAGCCTTCTTCTGCGTTTGCATCTGCGATTGTAAGCGGAATTCTTTCTCCCATTTCATCATCGTACTGAACAATCAGGAACTGTCCTGCCTTGCGGTTCTTTGCAATGTCCGCGGCTTCAAACTTCATGTAATAAACGGTTTCTGAAAGCTGCCGTTTTTCTAGAATCTTGTTCATCTTGTAATCCTTACACAAACTGAATTTTTTGAATATTTTACAATTTTAACACAAATCTGATTTTTAGTGAAGTGTTAGACATAAAATGCAAAAGTGTCATAATGAAAAAAGGCTCCCGGAATACGGAAGCCCAAAGTTTATTTTTTATATTGGATTTAATTTAAAGAAACAAGGTCGCTTTCAAGTGTTACTGTGCGCCACTGCGATACTTGCGGGCAGTCAGGAACTTCAAATGTAAAAGTGTACTGCGCAAAGAATGTATTTGAAAGTTCTGAGATTGGCTTACCATCCCAGCGTTCTAATTCAATAGATACATTTTCTTCAACTGCGCTAGGATTTTTATAGGAGCAGTACCAGTCAGTTTTCCCAAGGGTATCCCAGTCTTTGTCGCCATAGAAAATATCGATATAAGTTCCTACATTTTTTACAACGCTGTCCTGCGGAGGAATTACATTTTCAATCCAGACTGTTGCTTTGTTGTCGCTGTAAGATGCAAATACCCATTCGCCGTTTTTTAAGTTTGAATAGTCAATGTCGCCGATTCCGCCTTTTGCAGTTAAAGTAAGATAGTGGAAATAGCCATGGTCACGGTCAACAGGGTTTTCTATGCCATTTTCATCTAGTCCTCTTTGTGGCTCAATCTGAACTTTGAATTTATACTGTTCTCCGGCTTCGCATAATGGATAGACAAAATTTATTTCTTTAGCTGGCTCTTGTTCTATCCAAGTTTCATTATTCCAGTGTCCAGGCTCAAAAGGTGATTTGTCTACAACTGCCAAAGTTGTTTGGATTTCTTCTCCGCCGATATTTTCCAAGCGGTAAACGCCAATCCAGTTGCAGCCTTCTTTGTATTTTTCATCGCTGCCTGCTAAAGTTGCCGGATTTTTAATTGTAAAGTGCATTCCGTCAGATTCCGCGGTTACTTTAACAAGGTCTGTTTCTGCCTCGTAAGTTCCAGATACTTCCTTTTCAATCCAGCGGGCAACTCCGCCGTTTTGAATTCTCAAATCAAGAACACGGTTTTCAGTTCCACTGTCGCCATCGCTTCCGCTGCTTCCAGAATCTGAGCACGAGCAGAGTGCCAAAGAGATTGCCGCCAAAGCAAAAAATGTTTTTACAGCCTTTTTCATGATACTGCCTCCAGTAAAATAGTTTCTGGGGCATAATACCACGGGGGGGGGTACTGTTAACTGGTCCGCTGGAATTTATGGGTTATTCTTTTTATTAAAGATATTTTTTTGTTCCATTTGCATATTCGATATACGCTTTTTTTGAACGGCATCATATTTTGCTACAGGTTTTTTGCAAACCTTTGCTTTTTTTATTGCGGCTTTTACTGCATAAGCAGCTCTTTTGTCCATTTCTGAATCATTTTCAGAGATTGATTTTCTTGAATTTCGAGAAACAATAGTAACTGTTTTCTGAGTATTTCCTATTTTTATTTCTACTTTATTAATAAAATATTCTCCAATTTTGCACTATTTTTCCTGCTCGTCTATTGTGTTTGCAGAGCCGTCCTGCACATATTTTTCTAGCTGGAGTTCGGCCTGTTTTACATTTGTGATTACAGAGGGTCCTGCTATGCATCCGCCTTCGCAAGACATTACTTCAATGAGGTTCGGGGTGTCTGGCTTTGCAGGAATTTTTCCCGAATTTATAAGGCCATAAGCATTTAGGACTTTCATTCCGGCTTTGCTAAGTCCGTTGATTTTTGCGGGGCGCAGAATGGATTTGTCTTTTAAACGGAGCGCAACAGCTTCCATTACGCCGCCTGAACGCGCAAAATTTCTTCCGCTGGCTGTAGGAATTATTGTTTCGTGCCTCTTGTCCATTTCCGCAACATTTATTTCACGCGCTTCAAACAAGGCCGAAATTTCTTCAACAGTTATTACATAGTCAACAAGGTCGTCATCGAATCCTTCGCGTTTTTTTGCAAGGCAAGGTCCTATAAAAACCGTTATGCAGTCAGGGTCGGCTTTTTTTGCGATTTCCGCAGTGTAGTGCATGGGGCTTCTTGTTTCAGAAACGCATGGGATAAGAGCAGGAACGTGTTTATGAACTGCGCGGACGTAAGCGGAACAGCATGAAGTTGTCATCATTTTGTCTCCGCGTGCCATTCGCTCTTCAAATTCTCGGGCTTCGTTGTCGGCGCAGATGTCAGCACCGATTGCAACTTCCCATACACGGTTGAATCCCGCCGCAATCAAAGAAGATTCAAGTTGGCCTGGTGTAACCTTGAACTGGGACGCAATAGAAGGCGCGTAAAGGGCAACAACTTTCTTGCAGTTCATTATGTGCTTTATTACATCAACAAGCTGGCTTTTGTCCATCATTGCGCCGAACGGACATTCACGCATACAGTTTCCGCAGAAAATGCACTTGTGATAGTCGATTTTTTCGTGTCCTTTTTCGTCTTTTGAAATTGCTCCAACCGGGCAGGCTTCTTCGCAAGGAACAGGAATTTTTATAATTGAGTGGTAAGGGCAGTTTTCCATGCATTTTCCGCAGTTGATGCAAAGCTTTTCATCTATAGTCGCCCTTCTGTCTACGGTGATTGCCTTGCGCGGGCAGTTAACCATGCAGGGGCGTGCGTAGCATCCTTGGCAGGCGTTTGTAACCATGTAGTGCGCTTTTACACAGCCGTTGCAGGCTTCGTCAAGAACTGTAAGCATTGGCCAGGTCGGTTTTTCACGTTCCAATGCCTGTTTTGCAAAAGAGCCGAGCGTCGCTTCTTCGTCAATGTTTTCAACTGAAATTCCCATGCGGGCAAGAACTCTCATGCGGAGAATTTCCCGGTCATGGAAAATGCAGCACCTTAAAGGCGGCTTGTCTCTGGGAGCCATTTCACGCGGAATAAAATGCACGCCTTCTTCTAGTTTTCCCTGAAGCTGAAGCTTTGCGATTCTAACAAGGATTTCGCGTTTTATATTTGATGTGTTGTTGTTTATGTTAAGCATTTTATCTCCTGTAAAAAGTTAAAATTAAAACTTCAGTTTTAGGATTGACTTATCTGATTTTATTTTATAGTTAATCTTATGCAATTTCAACGATTATTGAAGGAATACTTCCTAAGAGGCTAAGTGAGTATTCCTAAAGCCCTAAGTAAGTATTCCTAAGACCTGAAGTGAATATTCCTAAGAGCCTTAGAGAGTATTCCTTAGGGTCTTAGGAAGTATTACTCAGCCTCTTAGGAAGTATCGCTACGATCCTTAGGAAGTATTCCTTCAGTCTGTTATTGAAAATTCACTTAAATTTCCTAGCTCTTCAAGAGATTTTATAAGCACGGAAAAATCGTATTCTGTAGGAGATTTTACAAGGTAGTGCAGGATTATCTGCTTTGTTTTTATAATGCGGCTCATGTTCATGTCTGCCACAATCAGTCCGTGCGCTGTGATTGTTTTGCGCAGTTTTTCCATGTCCAGAGAGTCGTTTTCAAAGCACAAGTGAAGGCTTTTTGTTTTTTCAGCCGGAAACCATTTTGTTTCAAGTTTTTCAAGGCGCATAAGAAGAAACAGAACCATTGCAAGCGCGATTCCCACTTGAATGTAAAGCCCGGCTCCAATCGCAAGCCCGAACGCTGATGCAGTCCAGATTATCGCCGCAGAAGTAAGGCCTTTTATGTTCAGCCCTTGCTTCATTATTGCTCCACCGCCAAGGAAGCCTATTCCGCTCACAACTCCAGCCGCAATCCTTGTGGGATCTCCTTTTGCAGCTGCAATAAAACCTTCCGCCTTTGCCATGTAAACAGAAAGAATCGAAAGCAACGTTGAAGAGACACAGATTAGAATCAAAGTTCTCATTCCGATTACCTGATTGTGGCTTTTGCGCTCAAGTCCAAGGAGACCGCCGCACACAGCGCCTGCGGCAACTTTTATAATGCTTTCTGTTAAAAAATCAAGTTCCATCTATTAATATGCTTACCTTTTAAAAAGTTTGAATCCGCTTGAAGGCTTTGCTCCCGGTTTTACCCACTGGGCTTTTTTGCCTGATTTTGAAGCGTCCATTGAGTTTAAGTATGTGCATAGCCATCTGCCAGTTTCGTCATCGCGCCGGAATCCTTCCATTGAATTGTCTCCGCGAATTAAAACAATATTCACAAAAATTGAATCGCTGCAAACCGCCGCAAGATTTTCAGCAAATGAAGCGAATGCGGCTTTTCCTGCTGAAACCAAAGGGGAAGCAATTGCGCTGAGTCCGTCTTTTAGAGCCGGGGAATGAAGCACGTCTATTCTTGAAGGAGTTTCCTTTAGAAGGAAGACAAGTGTTCCAGGACCTTCCGAAGCATCTCTTTTTTGAAAAGATGAAATTATTTCCAGCGCAAGATACTGGTAGCCTGCAATCATTTCGTCGCAGCCACGCGCAATTTCCTCGCTGTCCATTTTTTCAGCTTTGGAAGCAAACCATTCTTCATCAAAGTAAAGAACCGCTTCATCCATTCTGTTGAATATTGTAAGCGTTTGAAGCACAAGAGAGCGTGCCGAAAGCGGAGACGATTTGTTCCATTCAATTGTGCAGATTCCAGATTTTGCCTCAAGATTTTTTTCTTCTTCGTAAGCCGCCTGATTTGCCTTGCGTTCTGCAATTGTAAGTTTTTTTATAGGCTGAACTTCATCTGTCTGCGGTCCGGTTATTATTATGTTTCTGCCCGAAAAAGCAACTCCGTCCGTAAAGCTTCCTGCATCCGGCATATTTTTTCCAGCAATAAGAATTGTTTTTTCCATGTGCAGATTATAGCATAAAAAGTAAGAATAAATAAAGGTTGATGATGATAACAAACAGGGCAAACGCATTATAAATGTATTCAGCATAAAACTGGCTCCTAGTCACGGTTTCCTGATTCAAAATCGCGCAATAATGTGTTTTTGCCCCAGGAACCGTTCCTTCGCGCAAACTTTACTTAAATTATTTATAATGCGTTTGCCCTGTGATAACAAAAATAAAGCTTGAAATTAAATCTGCTGTTTTTTATTTTTAGCACGTTCGTTAAGAAGGAATAAACTTTGATTCATGCGAAGTATGCATGCAATGCCCAATTCTACAAAGACTATAAAAGGAAAAAGGAATTTCAAAACTTGAATTTGGAATTTTTGCCTTGTCTATTACAAATTATGAAGAGGTTGAAAACATTGCAGAACAATTGCTTTGCTTTAGGACAGAAACAGACAAATTGAATGATTCTGAAAAAGAAATTTATATCAAGGATTTCATAAATGAGTATCTAAGAGATTTTAAAAATCCGCAGGAAAATATTCATGAATATACAGATAATATAATCCGTTGCTTGCGATTGACAAAATACATTTATATTCGTGGCGGTGGATATTACATAGATTTAGAGCCAAGACGAATGTTGGAAATAAACGCTATCTTGTCTGATTTGTCAGGATAGGCAGACTATTATTCTGTAGAAAGCTACTACGCTTATATCGGCGATTATTACGGATATACATTGCCTTTTGAATCTGTGGAGAATCTTCAAAAAATAGCTTCTGATGAAATAAACGGTTTAAAAATAGAACTAAGAAAAGAAATATTTGCAATTGAATTAAAAACAGAAATAAAAGAGTTGAAAATTCAGATTGAGAATTTGAGAAAAGAGCGTTTGTCATTACAGAATGAAAAACTGAAATATACCTATAATGATATTGCCAAGATTGATGAAGCTGAAAACGCTTTGAAAAATATAAATAAGCTTGGAATAAAACCGTCTATCGCATTGGAAAAATGGGCGAATATCGCTCTCAATATCATTGATGACGCAACTCTTATAAAGCCAAATTCGCCGCTTGGTGACGATAATGAGCCGACATTTACAGCACCTGCAAAAGTTCCCGATATAGAATGTTATTACGAAAATTTCCAGTCGATATGTGAGGTAACAATGCTTACTGGAAGAGACCAGTGGTTTAATGAAGGTCAGCCAGTCATGCGGCATCTACGTGAGTTTGAAAATAAGAATACATCAGTTCCGAGCTATTGCCTTTTTGTCGCTCCAAGAATACATAACGACACAATCAACACATTTTGGTTTTCTGTAAAATATGAATATGAGGGAGCAAAGCAAAAGATAATTCCAATAACAATCTCTGAATTAATCAAATTGCTTGAAGTTGTAAAATCAGCAAAAAATAACGGAGTGAGAATTTCACATACAGACTTTATGAATTTTTATGACAGATGTGCCGCAATTGAAAACATTGTAACTTCCACTATGTGGCGAGAGCATATTGCAAACGAGATTAAGTGCTTTAAAGAAATGTATATTTAGAATACTTCTAAAAATGGAGAATATAAATTAATGAAAAGAAATGAAATTTATAAACTTATTCAAGAATATTTAAAAGACCCTCCTGTTATAATTTGGGGATCTGGAGCAACAATTGCTTGTGGGTTGCCTTCAATGAATGACTTGAATAATATGCTAAAAGCAAAATTTAGTTTTTTTGATAAAGATAGTACAAATTTGGAAAATGAATTGGGAAAAACTAAATATGAGCCTCATATATCAGAGATTAGAAAATGTATATGGGAATGTATTGCAGAAAAAGATGTGTCTTTCTTAAATAATATTTTAGAAAAATCAGATACATATATAGGTGTAAAAAAATTGATAGAGAAATTCACAGAACCACATCCTAACATTTTAAATATAATTACAACAAATTATGATAGGGTTTTAGAAAATACTATGGCATTGAATAATATTTCTTATACGGATGGTTTTTCTGGTCGTTTATTATCTGTTTTTGATGAAACATTATTCTCGGAAAAGAAAAAGAGTCCTTTTGTAAAATTAATAAAAGTTCATGGTTCTTTAAACTGGTTTTATATAAATGGTGAAACAAGATATTTTCATGGAAATAATAACTTTGACCCCAAAATCATTCCGCCGGGAAAAAATAAATTTCAAGAAGCATTTGCTGAACCTTATAGAACATTGATTCAAAATTCTGACGAAATTATAAAGAATTCAAGAAGTCTATTAGTTGTTGGATTTGGTTTTAATGATGAACATCTTACACCTCAGATAACAACTAAAATAAAAAAAAGGCTGCCCTATAGTTATCTTGACAAAGCAATTAACTGATACAACTAAAAAACAGCTAGAAAATGCCTCTTTTTATTTATGCTTAGAAGAGAGCGAGTGTAGAAAAACAAAAATTTCTTATAAAAAAAGAATGGATTCTTCTGAAGAAACTATAGAAGTAGATGGAGATTTTTGGCAATTAAATAACTTTATGGAGGCTTTATAATGAAATCAAATGAGGATTCTATAGGAACAGTTTTAAGTGTTGATACTGGAACTGTTATAATTAGCGTTGAAAAAGAAGACTTATTGAACAGTGTTCAAGTAAATCAAATTGTTGAGATTGCTTCTACAAAAACAAATGAAAAAATTATCGGTTTAATATCAAAGATAATGAGAAAGGGTGTAGCAGAAGGAATTGATGATAATTCTGAATCTATTGTTATCGAAAATTTGTTGAAAATAAATCTTGTTGGAACTTTGTATGAAAAATTGGGAGATATAGAAAACGTTTTTAAAAGAAGTTTGAATACAGTTCCTTGTGTAAATGCTAATTGTTGGCTTTTGCAAGGAAATGACTTGTCTTCTTTCATGAAATCTATTTCAACAGATACCGATAACCCTCTTAAAATAGGAAGATATACAATATCTGATGATTCTGAAGCAAATCTTGATGGTAATAAGTTTTTCCAACGTCATGCGGTTATTGTTGGTGGTACTGGCTCTGGAAAGTCTTGGACTGTGGCAAATATATTGGAACAGGCTTCAAAATTAAAATCTGTAAATGGAATTGTATTTGATTTGCATGGCGAATACACTCCTTTGGTTAAATTAGAAAATACAGTGTTGCTAAAAATTGCAGGACCAGCAGACAGTGTTTCTGATGAAGTTATATTTCTTCCATATTGGCTTTTATCATACGAAGAAATGGAATCATTTTTACTTGACCGAAGTGATAGTAATGCCCCTAACCAAGCAAGAAAATTATTTGATTTAATAATCGAGTATAAAAAAGAAAAACTTACATCAGAGGATAAAAATGATGTGTTAGCAAATTTCACAATTGAAAGCCCTGTTCCATATTCAATAAATAAAGTATTAGAAGAATTAAAACGATTAGATTCAGAAATGGTTCAAGGTGCAAGAAGTGAAAAGCAAGGTCCGTTAAATGGAAAATTGACAAGATTCGTTCAACGATTAGAAAGTAAGTTAATGGATAAACGTCTGAACTTTATTTTCAATTCAGATGATAAATTGCAAAAGTATGAATGGTTTGAAAGTCTAGCGGAAAAACTATTAGATTTTGGAAATGAAAAAGGTCTGAAAATTATTGACTTTTCAGAAGTTCCTGCAGATATATTGCCTTTAATAACAGGACTTATTGGTAGATTGATTTTTTCAATTCAACAATGGATGTCAGATGATAAGCGACAGCCAATAGCATTATTTTGTGATGAGGCGCATTTATATCTTCCTAATAAAATTTCAGAAGGTATAGAGGAGAGAGGTCTTAAAAGTTTTGAACGAATCGCAAAAGAAGGTAGAAAATATGGAGTTTCACTTGTAGTTATAAGTCAAAGACCATCAGATGTAAACAAAACTATTTTAAGTCAATGTGGAAATTTTATAGCTATGCGTTTAACAAACCCTGAAGATCAGAATGTAATACAGCATTTACTTCCAGATAATTTAGGTGATTTTACAAATGTTTTGCCAATATTAGATGTAGGAGAGGCACTTATCGTTGGAGACTCTTCTTTATTGCCTAGTCGAGTAATTGTAAATGAGCCAACAGTAAAACCAAACAGTGCAACAATTGATTTCTGGACAGAATGGTCAAGAAGCAAGGATTTAAAAGGAATAAAAGAAGCTGTCGAATCTTTAAGAAAACAACATAAATAAAACAAGCGTTAGGGATTGGAAGGGTGAGCGCATTTTGAAAAAAATGTGCGAAAACAAACGCTTGCGTTTGGTCGGAGGCGTAAGCCGTAGCCCTGAAAAGCCCGGCGGTCGCGGCGGTTGAGAGCGCCGTCCGAAGGCGCGAAGCAACCAGAGCGACCGTAACGCCCTAAAACTCTGTGGAAAAATCCTTCCCCCAATCGCTTACACAAAATAAAAAAATTTGGTAATATGGGCGGCAATAAATAAAAATAAAGCAATCTATCTAACGAGCAGCTAAAAGCGTAAGTCCAGTTCGGACACGTTTTTTGGCTGCTTTTTTTTTTGCGGATTGCGTTTTTCTTGAGGTATTTTATGAAAAGTTATGACTTGGGGAGTGAAAAAATCGGGCGGCTTGTGCGGCATTTTGCTGTTCCTTGTGTTATCAGCATGCTGGTCGCGGCGCTGTACAATATTGTTGACCAGATTTTTATAGGGTGGAGCAGCGCGGGTGCGGCGGGAAATGCGGCTACAAATATTGTTTATCCTTTTACGGTTCTGGCTCTGGGGCTCGCGCTTCTTGTGGGCGACGGAGAGGCGGCAATGTTCAGTCTTGCTTTGGGCGAAAAAAACAATGAAAAGGCGGACAGGTGCGTCGGAAGCGGATTTTCTTTTCTGGTTGTTCTTTCGGTTCTGCTGTGCGCGTCGGGATTTTTGTTCAAGAAACAGATTCTTGGAATTTTCGGCGCGAATCCAAATGAAAAGGTTTGCTATGATTTTGCGGACCAGTATTTTACGGTGATTTGCATGGGACTTCCTTTTTACATGATTGGACAGGGAATGAACGGCGCAATCCGCGCGGACGGTTCTCCAAAGTTTGCGATGGCTTGCACTCTGGCAGGCGCGTTTTCTAATCTTGTTTTGGATCCGGTTTTTATTTTTGTGTTTGACATGGGCGTAAAAGGCGCCGCGGTTGCGACTGTAATAGGGCAGGTTTTGACTTTTGCAATGAGCATTGCGTATATTTTTCGCTCAAAGAATTTTCACATCAATTTAAAAAGCATGAAACCTGATTTTTTCCTTCTGGGACGGATTTGTTTTATCGGAGCGGCCTCTCTTATCGTTCAGCTTTCAATCGTGATTGTAATTGCTGTGAACAACAATCTGCTTTCAAGATATGGATATGAAACTTTCGCAAGCACAGGAGTTGCGTTCGGTTCTGTAGTTCCTCTTGCCGTAGTCGGGATTGTGATGAAGGTTTTTGGAATCGTAATTTCGGTTGTGATTGGAATAAGTCTGGGCGGTCAGCCGATAATCGGATTCAATATGGGAGCAGGAAACTCCGGGCGCGTGAAGGAAACTGTCCGGGTGGTTCTGCGTCTTGTGCTTGCAATGGGAACCGCGGTTTTCCTGATTTTTGAATTTTTGCCGGATATGGTTATTTCGATTTTTGGAAAGGGCAACTCGCCTGAATACATGGAATATGCCCGGCTCTGCGTAAGAATCTTTTTAAGCGGAATTATAATGACCTGCTTTATAAAATCCACGTCGATAATTTTGCAGTCAATCGGAAAAAGCGGAAAGTCAACTTTGCTGGCTCTTCTGCGCGACGTTATTATTTTTGTTCCGTCCTCAATAATCCTTGCGACCGTAAGCCAGAATATTGTGACAATGCTCTGGAGCGCGCTTATAAGCGATGCGGTTTCGTTCGTGGTTGCAGTGATTTTTCTGCGTGCGGAGATGAGGAAGATGAATGGCAATTTGTAATGCGTGATGATTAATGCATAATGTTCAAAAATGTAATTTCCCCGCTCGCATCATTGTTGTTAAACGTGCGGTGGGGTTTCTTCCGGTTTCGTGTTTGTTTTATCCGTAAGCAAAATTACAGCACATCATCCAAGTTGTCAAAAGCACTGACTGCATTTGCAAAACCGTATTCAATCCAAATGTATGCCTTGTCGGTGATGTATGTCGCTTGCGTTCTTATGCCGATAGAAATTGTTGTCAATCCGCCGAATTTCTCAAAATTATTTTCGTCAGCAGTCCAATGAAACTCAAAAGTTCTTGAACCTTCTGCAACTGCTGTCATCCAATATTTTTCATCTTGGAAAAGGCTGTCTTTTGAAATTTTGTCAATTTTAGCAAACGTTCCATATTTGCGTTCAAGCGGAGAAAGCAGTTTTGCAAATTCCTGTTTGACTTCCGTTCCGTAGCTGTTTGCCTGAATCTCGCGACTTATTCCTTTTATATAATATAAACCTTCTGTTTCGCTAATCCAGACGACGTATCCTTCAAAAAGAGGATGCGATTTTACAGGCTGGATGTAATACCTGTCATCAGAAATATATTCCGTCTCATTTCCTCCGCAGGCTTTTGTAACGTCTTCAAGCGTCATTCCCATATCCAGCCCGAACGGTCCTGCAAAAACAGAAAGCGAATAAACAAACAGCAAAGTAAAAATTGAAATCAGTTTTTTCATAGTTAAAATCTCCTTGAACAATCATATCATAAATATCAGCAAAGCTCATCAAAAACAGTGCCACCAGTCCATTCATTTTCTCGACCTTGAAGAACAAGAAAAAACTTGTCTGCCCCATCTTTTTCAAAGCAGGTCATATAAACTCTGTGAACAAAAAGATTGTTCTCAAAAGTAATCGTACAGAGACTCCACGGCTTTATCGCATTTATTTCGCGACTTTCTCCTTTTACAATTATCATATCTTCATGCAATGCAGTTTCTAATACGGAAGAAGAATACTGCTTGGTTTTGCTGAATATTTTTCCCTGCTTTAGATTTTCAAAATAATCCTGCAACGGAGTTTCAGTTAGTTCAGTTGGGCAGCAAGGAAATTCCGCAGGAATACGCCATCTTGATTTGTCCTGCGCTGCATTTGGCGAGAGCGACATTATAATATCAGGTTTTGTTCCGTCAGGCTTTTCAAATCCTTCTGGATATTCATATTTAAAAATATTTTTTCTTGTCCGATATACCCATTCTCCAAGACTTCCGCCAGCAGAAACATTTTTATATGAATTCTGATTTGCCCATTGTGTAAGATTTTCAAGGCAAGATTCAGATTCTTTTTGATTTACTAAAACTATCAAACAAATATCAAAAATTTTACTTGCAAGATCATGTTCTGTACTTGCTTGTATTATTTCAAAAGTTCGTTTCTTTATGTTCTTGTAAACCATCTAGAAATCCTTTTCTTATTATCATTTTTCCATATTCATATGAGATTCTATAACTAAAACATTGTTTTCGGTGAATAATTAGGGTTTGAATACATTAAGAGCGTGTTTAATCCCGTATTTGAAGTTAATTCAATTTCGCCATACTCACAGATTGGAATCTGCCTGTTATCTGAAAAACGTCTATCAGGTCCACCGGATTTATTTACGTACTTCCATGTACTCCCAACAACTATTGAATCTTTAGGAACAGATTCTGATTCAACAAACCTTGTCGTTCTTACTTCGCTGGATATGTCAGAATAGTTTAATGCTCCGATTTTATTTTTCTGAATTAGAAATAGTTTATCAGGTAGAAAAATTAGTGTTTCTTTACCAGATTTAAAAACAGAGGCTTTGACTGTTGATTTAAAGGGAAATGGCGTTTTAGAGGACATTTGACACAAAACTCGAACTACAGTGGTGGATGCTCCTGATGAGTATTTTTTATCAATAACTTTACTTGATTGCATTAGTCTCCAAACTTTATTACATTCAGTTAGCTTTAGCATTTCATTAATTCTGTTTTCTACAACTTCTTTTTGATCCTCGTCTATTACATAATCTAATCTAACTCGGCCAAGTGTTTTTACAAGGATTTTCATTAATATGAAAACGAGAGATGATATTGCATAAATAGGTTTCAAAAAAACAAGAAGCAAAGCAAGCCAAAATAGAATGGTTGAAAGTTTATTTAAAACCATAGATATATGTGCTGATTTTAAGATATCTTCTAATCCCTCTGAAACAAATTCATTTGTAACAGTATTCTCAATATTTTGTGTATCATAATGATTATTATCTATTGCTGGTGTATATTGTTGTTGATGGTTAAGTTTATTTTTTCCTGTTTCTTCTGTGAAGGAAATTCCGCTTCCTGGAATTGATGTAGTTCTTCTAACTGTTCCTCTAGCAGTTTTTGTTATTCGATAGCCTTTTACTCCCCAACTATAACCGATTCCAGATTTACTAATATTGATTCGAAATCCACCACCTAAGTTTATACTTTTTCTATATCGGAACCCCATAATTTTCCTCCAAAAGCGGCTCAGTGAGCCGTCCGCCTAACAATGAGTTAGACAATATGTAGTGCCACCAGGTTTGCAGAATCGAGGGTTCGGTCGTAAACTTGGAATAGAAAACAACAAGCATGACCTGCCTCATGCAAAAAGGAGCACTACAATGAACAATGTAACAGAGAACACAAAAGTAATCTATGTCGGAATTGACGTGCACAAGGACACAAATTCTTTCTGTGCTTATGACAGCCGTGAAGACAAATTATTCGCGGAGCACAAAAGCTCTTCCAAATTTGAAAACACGCTTCACTACCTGAAGAACCTTCAAAAATCAGTCGGGCAAGATGCAGTTTTTCTTATTGGATACGAGGCAGGTCCCACAGGATACGGACTTTGCAGAAAACTTCAAAAAGAAGACTTCGCCTGCGTCATTATCGCCCCATCGACAATAGCAAAGGCACCTGGTCAGAAAGTCAAGACAGACAGGATGGACGCCCGCCTTCTTGCAAAGACTCTCGCCTTCAAAACCTACAGCCCTGTCTGCCTTCCTTCTGAAAAACTTGAGGCGATAAAGGAATATACACGGGTCAGGACGGCAAAAATCACCATGCTCAAAAAAGCAAAGCAGAACCTCCTTTCTTTCCTGCTGCGAATGGGCTTGCCTTATCCTCAGAGCGGCCATTACTGGACGCAGGCTCACATGGCTTGGCTCAGGACGATGAACTTCGCTGACAAGTGGCTTCAGGAATCATTTGAGGAATATCACGCCGAAGTAATAACGCTCATGGACAAAGTTCAGAGAATTGAGGCGAAGATTCTGGAACTCTGCAAGGATGATGAAGTGAGGGAAAAAATTGATGCCCTGGTGTGCATCTCTGGAATCAGTTATGTCTCCGCCATTTCGATTGTCGCGGAAATCGGGGATTTTTCCCGTTTTTCAAAGGCGAAGTCCTTCGTAAGCTTTACAGGACTTTGTCCCGGCGAGGATTCAAGCGGAAACAGGGTACGGCACACGGCGATTACTAAGGCTGGGAATTCAAGAGTCAGAAGTCTTCTTGTTGAGTGTGCGGGAAGCCTTAGAATGCATTCTGTTGTCACGGCAAAATCAGTCAGGGTAAAAAGAGCGGCAGAAAAATGCGTCCGCCGCCATCGTTTCTTACGCGGACAAGTGCACGCTCAGGCTCAGAAAAAGAATGCTTTATCTTTCCCAAAAAGGGCTCCCCTACAATCTAGTAACGACGGCGGGGGCAAGGGAGCTTGCATGTTTTGTCTGGGGAATGATGAATTTTGTTGACAACAGGAAAACTGCCTTGAACAAAATTGATGAGGGGGAGCTTTCCGACATTCAAAAAACGGTCGAGGAGTTTATTGCGCAATGAAATCAAATCACCTGCGGGATGAAACTTTCGCTAAAGATATTCTGGCGAAAAATTAACTTGTATCATAACGGAAGGAATTTGTGAGCATTTAAGGAATTATCTTCGAGCGGTTTATGAGCGGGAAACTTTTTAACTTCCTATGCTCGCAGTTAGAGAGAAAGAATTCCAGGCGGACCATTGACCTGTCGGTAAACCTGATTTTCAGGCGAATCCACGTATATCAGAATGGCCATGTGCCGATCTATCGCTTTCCTTCCGTTTTTTTTTATATTTTTTCTCAAAAGGAGTTTTTTATGTTGACAAATGGCACAACATATCAAACCGCAAACCGGCTTGACCGGTTTGTCGGCTTTGAACTTCTTGTTAGGCGTTTTTCTTTACAAATTAAGAAGATGTTTTATATCTTCATTTTTGATTTTATTATAACTTAATAAATCAATTCGATATTCAATATCAGAAATATTTTCTGGCAACGTATTAAATGGATTTATTATATTGCAGTCATAAATATTTATGTCTAAAAGTTTTAACTTTTTATTAGAATAGTCTGCTGTATTAAGTCGTGATTTTTCTTTTTCTAGATTAACTATGAAATTAAAATCAGATGCTATTATATCAATATCTTTTAGTTTCTCTTCCAATTCTTTTAAACTAATGCCTGAATTGTTATTTTCAACTATGGAAATCGCCAAATAATTTGAATCGCTATTGAAAAGCTGCGAATGTTTAATTAGCACATTATTTACTGAATTAGAAGTTTTAACTTCGATATTTTTGTTTTTCACAGAAAAATCATATTTTGAATAAGTTCCTGACGTATGCCAATATGATGATAGATTAATGCTAAATTTCGTATAAAAATAATATATTAATGATAATTCACCAAACAAACCTAAAATATTTTGTTTTTTTTCTTTACCGACATTTTGAAACAAATCGACCAAGGAATTAAAAAACTCTACAAAGTTTTTTGAATCCATTAATTCTATATGTGCCAAGCATAGATTTATAAAAGATTCAAAGGCTGATATATTTTCATTAAATGAAATCTTATATTCAATAAGGTTATAAAATCCTGAATCAAAATTCTGTAAATTTTCAACCGAAAGGATGTTTGCATTTGAACGGAGATGTAAATACTCTGTTTCAAGGGAATTTTTCACAACTGAATCATTATTTTTCACCATATAAATAAGTTTTTTATTATTGACAAAAAATCCTGCACTATCAGAACATTTTTCAATTAAATAAAGTTTATTATCTATTGGAGCGTCATTTATTGCATCTGTAATTTTATTCAACAAACTCATCTTCTTCTCCTTTTGTAAAATAAACTTTTTCTTTTGGAACATAGATAGCGAACATATATTGAATTAAGGATGTGTCATAATTATTCTTATCATTTCCCGGAGCAACATTATACAATTGTATATTAACTTTATTCTCATCTATTAAGACAAATCTATCGCCTAAAAATGCAGATTTATCTTTATTGAGACTGCTAGCTCCCTGCTGCAGAGGCTTGATTCTCGGCTCATTTTTGTAAAGAGAACGGAATCTAGGAGACTCTTTTTTTATGTCACCTATCTGAATTAATACAACTTCATCTGTATCAAGTAATTTTAACAAGGCATCCTTTTGAAATGGCTCATATTCAAATACATTTTTAACAGCTTTTACAATATCCTTCATGGACTCTGCCTTTAAAAGAGTGTAATATCCAGTAATTTGACCAACTTGACTTCCATTTTTTGTTTCTTTCCAATTTGAATTATTTATCAAATTATCAATTATTGCGGCATTTTCCTTTATTATAGAGCGGTCTTCAACAATAAAACGCTGAATAACCCAACGTTTCTTAAACTTAATTTTTTGGAACTTTGCCTTATTCGGGCTTGTAGGTCTTAATATCGTATTTTCGCCAGATATGATAATATCATCTATACTCATTTTACCGACTTCAATATCTGCAAATTGTTCCCACAAATCCTCATCGATTTCTGCAAGATTCGTAAATTCCTGTGCAATAGGTGAACTTGTAAAGATTTTACATAAATGGAAATACTTGCTTCTGTAACCAAACCATCTTGCGCGCTGGAGAGTGGTATCCATATTCCCAGATTTTTTTGCCCATCGAGTAAAATAAGTTGTAATTAAATTATCAAACGTTAAACCACGCTGCAATAAATCTCCACCAATAAAAATCTTTTGCGTAAATAATTGCGGATTTGCCTGGGTTTCTTTCCCTTCTGAATTCTGTAAAATCAACTTAATAGATTTTACTATCTTAGGGATAACATCATTGATTGAGTCGAATGTGTCAGGCTCTGAAAAATATTTATCAAAAGTTGATTTGAACTCATTTAGAAATTCAAATTTATTTTCATCATTATTTTTGAATGACAATTGCATTTGGTCGATGTAAGAATCTATCTGATTATATACTCGTTTATGTTCAGCTTTTTCCTTGGCCGTATGAACAATCATATCAGAATAAGTTCTAGTTTTGCTTTCAAGAAGCAGTTTCATTGCAGAAGTGATAATAAAATAGTTTATTGCTTCACGCAAAGAATTGGAGATTGTTGTTGTATCAAACGAATCATCATCGTCAATAATTTGTATAGAATTATTGTCACTCAAATGATATTGCAAAGCACCATCATAACCAATTGCTGGACTTATAAGCCATATAGATGCTGGCCGTAATTCGCTCCATTTGTCTAAAAAGATATTAGCTTGTGGTGTTGCAGTTACTGAAAGATAAAGAGGATTATTTAGTAAATTTTTTATTTTCTTTATCTCTGCATACGTTGCGGAAGCATCATTTTGTTTGTCTTTTTTTGTATTTAAGCTTGCCTGGTCTCCTTCGTCATCGATAACAAAAGATTTTAAGCGATTTTTATCCAACTGCGATAAAAAGTTATTTACAATTTTCATTGCAGGTGGACGCTTCATAGAAATCAGGATAATAGGCTTTTTTAGCTCAATAAAGTCATTTATAATATCTTCCGTCAGATTTGTTATATCTTCTTTTTCTTCTGTTGAAAAAATTGCCGGACTATCACTTTCATATGTTACGGTATCTTCTGCATCAAAAGTTTTCTTAAATCTTTTTGTAGTTTGCCCCAATAGTTTTGAATCATAACCGCCGTAAATGACTAAGAAATTATATCCATTATCAAAAGCTAATGCGGAAAACAGTTCCAAATTTGATGTTTTTCCAGACTGTACTTTACCGACTAACAAGGAGTTGTGATTTGTATTTTCAGAAAGCTGCCCTTTTATTTTCTGAAATATTTTGATTACATTAGCTGCTATATTATCAGCACCATTCTTGCCATAGCTATTTATGTGCTTATTATGAATTCTTTGATAATATTTTCCATCAATGATTACTGGTTCAAGTTTCTCGTCAGCAAATTCATATTGTTCCATAATTATTCACCTACCACTGATAAGAAGTCATTCAGAAAATTTCTAATAGATGTTGACGGAATCTTTCCATCTGAACCAGCCAATTTAGCTTTCTTTTCAGCTGCCATAAATGCAATGACAAACTTTTCTATTATAGGTTGAAAGTCAGGATTCTTTGAAAAAGGCTTGAAGAACTGATGATTTATATTTATATAAAGTTCCACCAAATCATCGGTGTCAGTCTTTACATCTATCCAATTTGTTGAATCGGCTTGTTTCCATGAGATTCTAAAAACAGTTTTTTGAATCTGATTCATTTGTATTGGATATTCTCTAACTGATTCGCTTAATTTTTCTTCTTTATTTGATTCAACTATATATTCATCAAATAACTCTTGCTCAGGAGTTTTAGTTTGTGAAGAGGATAAATTGATATGACCGGTATTAATTGCAGATATTTTTTTTGCATAGGGCTGTACTTTTTCCAAAGTGTTGTTCGAAGTTTCTTCGGAAAGAACATTTTCATCGTTACGTTCTTGAACTGTTTTTGAAGCTAAAGATATAATATTCTTTATTCTAGGTTTTAGCGATTTCAAAAATTCATCTTCAAGACCGTTATCCCAAACAAAACCGTCTTTTGCCTGATTTACAGGGAAATCATCTAGATCAATTTCACCATATAATTTATGTGATATTGTGCTTTGAGCCTCACCAAAAATTTCTGTAGGTTTATAATTTTGTCCTTCACCACCAATGATTACTCTATTTCGCCTAAACAATGCAAAGCCGGCATTTGTAAAGCCACTTTTTCCTCCCGCTTTTCTGTCTTTTAAAATACCAACAAAACCTTTGACTTTATAGGCTTTCTTTTTAAACTCAAAGGTGAAGTCGATATTTTTCTTCCATACTTCACCTTTATATGAAAGTGGTTCATAGGGAGTAAACGACAGTTGTTTTGAATTATTTCCGGTTATAAACTCTATAGTAACTTTTCCACTTTCCAAATCACGACGATACATACTTTCTAGCAAAGTACAAATCTTGTCACGAGTTTTTGATGATATTTGCTTTGTAAGATTTTTTATATGGACAGTTGTACCATGTTCTGATTTGGGACAGTTGCTTTTTTGAATTTTTACAGAATTAATTTTCTGTTCACGTAACAAAGGTATATTTACTTCGGTATAATATTTATTTTCGGAATCAAGTTGAGTTGTTTCTACGCTCCATATCTCACCAAACCAAGATGCAGCAGTCTTTAACCCCATTCCAAATTCATTTCGGGTATCAGGATGGTCTGATTTTGAATCAAGTTTTACAGCCCTTTTAAAATCTTCAATTTCCATGCCATAAGCATCATCTGTTATGATAAGTTCATTCTCATTTTGAAGATATTTTATTTGTACGTGAACTTGTCCTATTTTTTCTTTCTTTAATTTTGCCTCATTTGAAAAAAATGACTGTGTTGAATTATCCACAAATTCAGCAATGGCATACCAAGCCTTGTAGCTTAATCGTGAGAACACGCCCAAAATGCCAGCTTCTGGTCTTATATCCAATTCTTCATTTGCCATTATCTTATCTCCAAAAGATTTTCTGCAATTCGTCTTACGACATCAACATTTACCGCATTTCCAAAAGCCTTGAATGCCTCGGAAATTGTATTCGGTACATTTTTAAGTTCTTCCATGCCTTGTAGTTTTGCGGCTTCTTTTTTTGTCATGTATCGTCCTTGCTTTCCGTCTGGTGTTGTTATCCAAGGGAAAATAGGAATTTGAGTTGTTGTAAGAACAAGTGCTGGTGAGTATGTTGGAAGTTTTACACGAATTCCAGACGGCCTAAACTGTATTATTTTGTTATCAAGAATTGGTTTTGCATTTTTATCGATTCCACAGTTCCACTCAAATTTTTGATGACTGTTTTCAAAGCCTGGTTTTTGAATCTTTGGTAACCAAGAATCTAATATATCCTTGTGCTCATTATAAAATTCCCTGTTCCATTTTATAAAGTTCTTTTTCCAAACAGGAAATTCTTCATTAGGCTTCATAACAGTTTGGGCATATATGGGAAGTTGCAAACGCATATCATCAGCAGAATTACCTTGCAGGACAACACCAAATTTTCCGCGTCTTCCTTCAAGAGTTTTTCTTTTCTGACGACAAGGCGGAGTTTTTTCATATTCATAATCAGCTCCCCATTCCATAGCCCAAATTGGAAAAGAGGGAATTGAGATTTTGTTTTTAGTAAGTAAATCAAGAAACTCTTGCCAGGCTTTTAAATGTACACGCGTTTGTTCTCGTAATGATAGAAAATCATCGTCACTTTCATCTATGACAGATTTAATGTTACATTCAACTTTTTCTTCATGCGGAGGAAATTTAAAATCCTTTAGACCGCCCTTTGATTTTAAGCGACCTACTATATAGATACGCTTCCTATGTTGAGGTATTCCAAAATTATGAGGGGAGATAATATCGCATTTGACATCATACAACTTTTCTAGATTTGTTCTTATAACTTCCCAAGTATTTCCATTGTCATGTGTTTGAAGATTTTGGACATTTTCAAGCAAAATATATTCAGGTGTTTTATCCTTTAATATATCCATAATTTTCCAAAAGAGATTGCCTCTATCTTTTTCATCATTGAATCCCTGTTGTTTTCCAGCTTTTGAAAATGGCTGACAAGGGAATCCTGCACAAAGCATATCAAACTTTTTTGGAATATCTTTATCAATATCGACTTTGTTTATATCCCCAAAGCAGTCAATACCATAGTTTTCCTTGTAAAGAATTCTCAAATCTTCCTTTAATTCGCTTGCAAAAACGCATTTACCACCTAGTTTTTGCATTGCTAAATGAAAGCCTCCAAGACCAGCAAATAAATCTATAAATGAAAACTGATGTTTATCTTGATAATTTAAAGGAGCGTTTAAAGTGACATCTTTTTTAGTTTTTCTTTCTCCAACACTCATTATTCTATATCTCTTCTATAATAAAATAGAAATTAATATCTGCTAAAAATTCACCTTTTAATATAGCACAAAAAACGCTCCTTTTCTATATCAAAGGAACTCTTTGGCAGGGCAAACGCATGTAAAAACACTTTCTGATAAAATTACAGAAAGTGTGAAATTTTAAAGGAGCCTTAAAACCGTTTGGCGGAACTGGCGGTTTTCCCGAAACCAGATCGTGCGCTTGCTTAAACTGTCCTGTTTTTTATTCTCCGGTTTTTCTGCTTGGCGTAAGATATTTAATGCAAGCCGGCGCATAACTGTCATGTTTTCCGGACTATGATCCTTTCGGTGCCTTTTGTAGTCCTCATTGAAAGTCATATCAAGACACCAGTGAAGGCGGTTTTCAATTCCCCAGTGTAGTCGAATTGATTTTTTCACAAGTTCAATGTTATCAAGTGAAGTTAGAAAAAACCTGATGTCTGTGAAAGTTTTTCCATTTACAGTCCGTTCTTCCCGTGCCATGGCAACAGCCTTAAGTCCCGGCCACTCATCTTTATTCTCCAGCCACGACAGGTTCGTGCAGAGGTAATACTGCCTGTTTTCAATTCGTCCATGGTCAGGATTACATTCCTTTTCGCTTTTTATAACTCCGTATTTTGCAAGCTCCTTTTCATCCATAGAGAAAAAGTCTTTTACGGCTTCGTGTGTCGTGCTTTGATCTCCTTTCAAAGAAAGAACATAGTCTGCTTTTTTTTCCTTAATTTTCTCGCAGATTTTTTTCTGGCAGCCCATTGCATCGATTGTGATTATCATTCCCCTTATATCAATCAGTTCCAGAAGCTCAGGAATTGCAGTGATTTCATTTGACTTTTCATCTGTCTTTACCTGCCCAAGAATGAGGGACAGTTCATCTGCCCATGCACTTACAATGTGAATTCCCTTTGCTCCCGTGACCTTGTTTGAGCCGCACATCGTCTTTCCGTCGATGGCAACAATTGTTCTGTCCGGTTCAATTTTTACTTTTTCGTAAATTCCATGAGCCCACTTTATAAAAACTTTCTCGATTTTATCTGCGTTCACATTTCTGAAAACCCGGAGAATTGTGTCGGCACTTGGCGGACCGAACTCAAACTTCACCAGCCCCTTGATGGACTCTTCCGCTTCCTCCGCCCATTCAGCTATGTGCTCAATGTCCTTGATGCCGCTTAGCAGCCCGAACAAAACCAGCAGGAAAATATCAGCCAGTTCAAACTTCCTGCACCTTTTTACTCTAAAATCGTCTATTTCTTCCAGACTTTCTCTTAAAAGCATAATTCCACCCAAGGGGAATTTTACCATTTTGTGCATTTTTTAAATAGTAGTTTAGAGATTTAAAACAAAAAATTTTTACATGCGTTTGCCCTGAACTCTTTGGCAAAAGTCAAAATTCTCACTGAGAATTTTTTAAAAGTCAGTGAGAATTTTTAAAAACTTACTGACTTTTTGACCAAAACTCACTGAGAATTTCAGCTTCTGTAATACTTACTCCATGTCTGATTTACAGTTTCCTTGAATATTGTAAATGAAGAGTGATAATGGTCATTATGGATTAAATAAAAATTCTTTTTATCCAAGTAGGTATCGCGAAGTTTATTAAAGTGCCCCGCCGATTTCAATTTTTCAAATCTTTTATAAACTTTCTTGCTTTTAGGAATTTTATCCCAGTGATATGAGTTTTCATCTGCTTTCTTGTTATGAATTAATCTGCAAAAGTCTCCGTCTTTGTTTTTCGCTAATATAGCGACATCAAAGCTGAACTGCAATTTTCCACCAAATACAAGACGAGATGTAATTGCCGATGTTGAATCTTGGCAATTTCGAAAAACAGGCTCATTTTCAACAGTGATCTTATTCAAAAATGACATTATGTAATTCTTCAGTTCTTGTGGATTTAACTGCGAAATTGACACATTTAGAAATTCAATGTTATAGTCGAGGTCAAAAGATTCATTTTCATTTCTTGTAACAAGATTTTTCATCCCGCTACCGACAAGATAGAAATCAACTTCGTAGCCTTTGTTTTTCAAATCTTGTTTCAGTTGATTTAATTTATCAGAACAAAAAATTCTGAATCTTCGGCTTTCGTTTTTGGGTACATAAGAATACATAGCAACTCCAATAAATAAAAATATGCCCCAAACCTACCATTCAAGATTAGCACTCAAATCCTTATAGAATATTCTATTTAATGAAAAAAGTCTAGAATCTATTTATGTTCAAATTTTCAGTCAAAAGAATCCTTTCAGGTACGGAAAGTTCCTGGACACTCAGATTTTTTTATAAATACTCATTGACTATTTTTTTACCTATTCATAATGCGTCCACATTCTGAGGATATGGACGATTTTTTTCAGTCTGAAAAACTTCATAGACTAGTCTGTGCTGAATATTTATTCGGCGGGAAAAAATCCGGTCAGGTCGCCGATGAGTTTTTCGTAAGGTGGAGGATTCTGGAATGGGTTGATTTTCAGGATTTCAATGAGATTTATCACGTTCTGCTTTAAATTTGACTGTTCAATCTTTTTGGTGTTTTTTACTGCCTGTTTGGAATATTTTATTGTCTACATTACCAGCCGATGTCCTCAACGTTGTCTTCAAGTGACTCTTTGCTAGCTTCGATGATGGATTTCTTCATTCCCGGAACAGAGCACAGATAAAGCGTTTCCTGAGTTGCAGTTGCTGTGATTATTGACATAAAATATCTCCATGTTTAGAACGTGCATATTTTCGTACGTTTAGTCAAGAATGTTTTTTTCCCTTATGCGCTGTAATCACCGTGTAGCTGTGCGCGTTCACCGTGATTGTGCGGCCGTCTGTTTTTATGTACCAGTTTTTTCCCTGACGGAAGATTTTATTGGCGGATTTTCCATCGTTTTCGCCAGATTTTTCATTTTCAATGTTTTTTGCCGCGGAAAGAATTGTGTTTTTGCACCAACCAATAACATCATCGGTCATAAGTCCAAGATTCCGTTTTATGCGGACAACGCCGAGTTCCGTTGTGTGAAGTTTTTCAAGATTTTCTAAAAGTTCGCTTGTCATTTTTGTTGTCTTGTATGGAAAAATCATGTTGCCGCGAAAAAATGCCAGATAGACTTTATTTTACCGGCGTAAAAACTGGTTGTTCTGTATGCGTGTTTTCTGGATGTCCGTGGTTGTGTTCTCCGTGGTGATGGTCGCACTTTGCATCCGGATTGTCTTTTAGTGTTCCTGCCAGAAACTCTTTTACCGCATCGTCCGGATTTCCTGTGATTCCTGCAATCTGTTTGAGGCCGGCATTGTTCAATGCGTCGATTGCTCCCTGGCCGCGGTTTCCCAAAATCAAAATTTCGATTCCAAGATTTTTAAGATATGTCGCCAGGTCGTGGTGTCCGAAGCCTCCGTTGTCAATAACTTTTGAATCGGCTATTTTTCCGTTTTCTATCGTGTAAACCTTGAAATTCTGTGTTTTTCCAAAATGCTGAAAAATAGAATCTGTTGAAATATCGTAAGTCGCCGCAATTTTCATTTTTGCCTCCGAAAACTGGTGTGGCTGTAAGCCGTAAATCAGTTTGAATTAAGATAAAATTTTATTCTTCTTATTATATCAAGATTGGCGGATAAAACAAAGTCAACATGAAAATCCGGAATGTTTTGAGAATATGCGCAGAATGAAAAAAAGTTTATTTTTTTGAGTTTACAAGTTCAAAACTTTGTTCTGTCAGCGCGCAGAGTTTTTCCCAGTCGGCCGCTTCTGTCAAAAGCACTGTAATCCAGTATTTTTTGTTCATGTGCCACGCCGGAAAAACCGTGATTTTGTCTGTGATTTCTGGAATTATTTTGGGGTTGGCTTTCAGGTTTACGGCAAAAACCTCTTCATCGCCAGAGAGCCCGAGCCGGGAAAATTTTATCTTGATAATAAGGGCGAACCATTTTTTGTTTTTGCAGCGGAACACTGTGTTTTCAGGCGTATCTGACCATGGATTGTCGCCTTTGCAGCCAAATTTATTTTGAATAAAGTCCATGTATTTTTTCTTTGTGTCCGAAGTCTTGCAGCATTGGGAGCGGAAAAGTTCAATAATTTTACGAACCTGGTTTCTTATTTCGCCTACAAAACTTCCGTTTGCATTTTCCACATCGAACAGAACGTAACGCTCATCTGAGCCGGATTCAAAAACTTTAGCGGTAAGAAAGTTGCCTTTCAGTTCGATTATTGAATAAAAATCGCCGTTCAGAATGTTTTTTCTGCAAAAATAAGAGCCGTTTTTTTCTTCAAAGCCAAATTCCGCAAGTTTTTCCGGCAAAACTTTTGATGTTTTCAGAATGTATGAATAATCCATTTTATGCTCTTTTTGGAAGAAATATAATAAGTCAAATATCGAGTTCTGATAAAAACAGCCATTTTTTCTGGCAGCGGGAAACTGCGCGGCTTTGGAATCGAACCAAAGACCCCAAGCGTGTCATGCTTGTACTCTAACCAACTGAGCTAGTCGCGCAAAATATGTGTGTATAATAACAAAACTTTTGCCCAGCGTCTACCCATTTACATTGCAATTGAAACTTCACTTTTTAACTGCTAAAATCTTCGGCATGAATCTTTTATCTGTGAATAACCTTGCAAAAATCGGACGGGAAAAACCTTTGTTTACAGGAGTAACGTTCGGCTTAAACGAAGGAGACAAGGCGGCTCTTATAGGACGCAACGGAACTGGAAAATCAACTTTGCTCAACACAATTGCGGGACTGCTTTCTCCAGACGAAGGAACTGTTGTGCTGAACAAAGAAGCCGGAGTTTCTTTTCTTGCACAGAATCCTTTGTACAGCAAGGATGACACAATAAAAAGCCACATTTTCAAATTCCAAAGTCCCAAGCTCAAGACAATCCGCGAATATGAAGAAGCCTGCGACGAGCTTCAAAAAACAAACTCGCAGCAAGCCCAGAAAAAGTTCAACACCCTGAACGAAAAAATGCAAAAAGACAATCTTTGGAACTACGAGTCCCAGATAAAGTCAATTCTTACCACGCTTGGAATAAACGACCTTAGCCGAAAAATGGGCGAGCTTTCAGGCGGAATGATAAAAAAAGTCGCACTTGCACAAGTTCTTGTTGAAGACACAAAGCTGCTTCTTTTGGACGAGCCCACAAACCATCTGGACATTTCCACAATTCTTTGGCTTCAAAATTATCTTGCCGAAACAAAAAGGTCAGTTCTTATGGTAACCCACGACCGCTACTTTCTAGACGCAGTATGCAACAATATCTATGAACTTGCGCGAAACAAGATAAAGCTTTACACAGGAAACTATTCAACTTACCTTGAAAAAAAGCAGACAGAAGCGCAGATTGAAGCGAACACAGAACGCCGCATTGAATCCGTTTTGAGGTTTGAACGCGACTGGCTTATGCGAGGACCATGCGCGCGCGGAACAAAGGCAAAGGCAAGAATCCAGCGGGACCAGGCTTTAATAAACCGCGAAAAATTTTCCGCAGACAAAGGCTTTACTTTTGAAGTTGAAGGAAGAAGGCTCGGCGGAAAAATTCTAGAGCTTCATAAAATCACAAAGAATTTTCAAAAAGGATTCGCATCTTCGGGCAAAAGCAGCCTTGAAAATTCTTTTCCAGTCCTTAAGGATTTTAGTTACAATTTTAACAAGGGCGAAAAAATCGGAATATTCGGCGGTAACGGCTCTGGAAAAACCACGCTTTTAAATATAATCACGCAGAAAATCCAGCCAGATTCCGGCGAAGTTGTAAAAGGCGAAAACACTTCGATTGCATACTACGAGCAAAATCCGCATTTTGAAAACACGGAGCTTACTGTTCTTGAATACATAAAGGAAGCGGCGGACGTTATGAAAATGAATGACGGTACAGTTTTAAGCGCGCCACTCTTTCTTGAGCAATTCGGCTTTGAAGGAAAAATTCAGCATTCGCCAGTGGGAACTTTGAGCGGTGGAGAGCGCAAGCGGCTTTATCTTGTGCGGCTTTTAATCAGCAATCCGAATTTTCTGATTTTGGACGAACCTACAAACGACTTTGATATTTTTACAATGAATATCCTTGAGCAGTTTTTGCTTTCGTTCAAGGGCTGTCTTTTAGTTGTAAGCCACGACCGCTACTTTATGGACAAAATCTGCGATACAATGTTTATAATGGAAAACGATGGAAGCGTTTCAGGCTTTGTGGGAAAATGCTCTGAATATCTTGATCTTCAGCAGGAACAAAGCGCACAGCAAAAATCACAATCCAAGCAGGAAGAAAAACAGGAAAAGGTTTCTGTCCATCAGAAAAAAAACAAAATGTCGTTCAAGGAAAAAAAGGAATTCGAGCAGCTTGAGCAGCACATATTTGAGCTTGAAGACAAAAAGCCGGAGCTTGAAAAACTTATGGCCTGTCCAGACTACGAAAAGTCCTCAAAGGCTGGAAAAGAATACACAGACCTAGAAAAGGAGCTTGAAAAAGCGTACTCAAGATGGGAAGAACTTTCCGCGCTTGAAATGTAAACGGCAACTTAAAAGAATTACGGAGGCGTTTTTATGGAAGAAAAAATCGAACAGTTAAAAAAAATTGTAGAAAAATCCCAGAAAATTGTGTTTTTCGGAGGAGCTGGAGTCAGCACAGAAAGCGGCATTCCAGACTTTAGAAGCGTTGACGGGCTTTACAATCAAAAGTGGGCTTATCCGCCGGAAACAATACTGAGCGCGACTTTTTTTCATTCAAATCCAAAGGAATTCTACAGGTTCTACCGGGAAAAACTTCTTGTATTCGGAATAAAACCGAACATTACGCATTTTAAACTTGCGGAACTTGAAAAGCAGGGAAAGCTTTTGGCAGTCGTAACTCAGAATATTGACGGACTTCATCAGGCTGCAGGAAGCAAAAAAGTTTTTGAGCTGCACGGAAGTGTTCTTAGAAACTACTGCACAAAATGCGGCGAGTTTTATGATGAAAAATATATTGCTTCACATTCAGACCAAGACGGACTTCCCCTGTGCGAAAAATGCGGTTCCCTTATAAAGCCAGACGTTGTTCTGTACGAAGAATCTCTAAAGGATGAAATTGTAAGCGGCGCAATAAAAGCAATAGGCGGCGCAGACCTTTTGATTATCGGGGGAACTTCGCTCACTGTTTACCCTGCGGCAGGAATGATTCATTATTTCCGCGGAGAAAATATCGTGCTTATAAACCGCGACCCGACTCCAAGCGACGGAATTGCGAACCTCGTTCTGCACGAAAGTCTTGGAAATGTTTTTTCAAAATTATAGTTTACTTTAATGCCATTCTTTGCGCCAAAACAGTTTTAAGGGAAGCAAGTGTTTCTTTTACCGCAGACTCATTGCTTCCTGAAAGAACTGAATCGCAGGCTGAACTTACGGCCGTAATGTTTCCAAGGATGTCTTGCTCAAGCTTTGCAGAAAAAATTTCAGGAGAACCAGCAAGTTTTTTTGCTTCCTCGGCAAGTTCCGCTATCTGTTTTTTTTCTTCATCAAACTGGCTATTTAAATTTTGCGATTTCTGTACAAGAAGGTTCATTGATAAATTTATTCTGTCCAGCAAATCGGAGTTTTCATTTTTCTTTCCAGACTTCTGAAAAAGCCTCTTCATAAAATCTGTAATTCTCATACTTAACATTATCTCTGATTTGCAAAAATATGGCAATACAGACCTTGCGCGCAAAACAGGGCTTACGCATTATAAATGTATTCAGCATAAAACTGGCTCCCATGCATGGTTTTCTGGTTCAAAATCGCGCAATAATGCGCTACACGCTGATTGTTGCAAAGTAACTATAGAATTCCCCGCTCATGCGGCCGCAACAATCAGAGTGTTTTTGACCAAAGAACCGTTCCTTCGCGCAAACTTTACTTAAATTATTTATAATGCGTTTGTCCTGGCGCAAAAGCCTTGACCTTGAAATCTCATGAACTATAAACTAAGGTAAAAGGACCAGTGAAAGAATGAATGCAATTTACGCCTCAGGACTTAACGGAGAATTCGCGCTAGAAGACGGAACACTTCCATGGAAAAAAAACTCTTTGCTTCAAAAAGAATGCAAAGAAGACATGGATTTCTTCAAACATATGACCGCAAAAAAAGCCGTCATAATGGGATTCAATACATTTAAGACTCTGCCCTTTCCGCTTAAAAACAGGCTGAACATTGTAATAAAAAGAAACGCCGCCCCGCAAAAAATAGAACGCATAGACAATGAATTTTTCTTTTTTTCTTCTATAGAAAAAGCTTTAAATGCGCTTGATTTTCTTTGCCCGGACGATATTTTTTTAATCGGCGGAAAAAAACTTTTTACAGAAGCGTTCAACAAAAATCTTGTAGACGGTATTGTTTATGAAACAGTTTTTTGCAGGAATTTTCCAGACGCAAAAATTTTTATAAATTGCCCGGAAAATTTCAGCCTGATAGATTCAAGGAAAAGCGGAATTCTTGTTTTTAATCAGTACAAAAATCCGGAAGCTCCAAAGGCTCAATTCCAAAGCGGCTTGCAAAATCCCTAGCTTTCCAGGCGTTCATGATAACATCCTGCGGATTGTGGGCATCGGAATTGCATATTACACGGACATTTGTAAGAGAAGCCATTTCCCAGAACTCAACAAACGGATAAGGGTATCTCATTCCGCGCTTTGTATGATTTGGAGTTCTGGTTATTCCAAGACCGTTTATTTCAATAGGCAAATCCAAATCGGAAGCCGCATCCAAAATCGCCTGGCTGCAAGCCTTTGCCTGATCGTCCCATTCCTTGTAGCCTGCCATAAACAAATCCGGGTGGGCAAGAAAAGCAAAATGGCCGCTCCGCATTCCTTCTATGGTCTGATCAATATATTTATTCAAAAGCAAAGGGCTTTCAACATCGGGAATATAAATATGGCTTGAACCGTCTGTAACCCAGTGCGAGCCAAGAACAAGATAGTCCGCTCCAAAATCCGCCTTAAGTTCGTCATACCAGCCAACGAAGGATTCTTCCCATTCACATTCATAGCCCTGGTAAATAGGAAACATCGCTGCTTCTTTTGCCTCTTCAATCCATTCGCTGTATTCAGAAGCCTCCTTTGTTGTCATTCTTATTTCCGGCCAGTAGTCAAAAAAATCTTCCGGATATGGGCAATGGTCAGAAAACCCCAAAGCAGTGCAGCCTTCCAAAATAGCCTGATTAACATAGTCAACCGGCTGTCCTTTTGCATGATGGCAAAGCTCTGTGTGTGTATGAAAGTTAGAAATTGATTTCATATATGCTTGATTTTATTAAAAAAGAAGAATTATGTTAAGGGCATAAAAAAATCCCCTCCAGTTTCCTAGAGGGGGAAGTTAGCATTTAGCCGCTAAACATCAATGAAAATTATTTCTTTGTTGTTTTTTTAGCAGGAGCCTTTTTTGCTGGTGCTTTTGCGGCCGGCTTCTTTGCTGTTGACTTTGCAGCCGGTTTTTTAGCAGGAGCCTTTTTTGCTGGTGCTTTTGTAGCTGGTTTCTTTGCTGTTGAAGTCTTTTTTTCTGCTACTGCTTTCTTTGCGGCTGGCTTTTTTGCTGGTGCCTTTGCAGCTTTTGCAGCGGCAAGAGCTTTAATAACAGCCTGTGCTCCGGCAAGGCGTGCAGCTGGTACACGGAATGGTGAGCAAGAAACGTAGTTAAGACCAAGCTTGTAGCAAAGAGCGATTGAATCTGGGTCTCCACCATGTTCTCCACAGATTCCAAGGTGAAGATCAGATTTTACTGAGCGTCCCTTAGCTTCTGCAATTTCCATAAGAGCACCTGGTCCGTCTGGATCAAGAGTCTTGAATGGATCCTTTTCGAGAATCTTCTGGTCAAGGTAAGAATCAATGAACTTGCCATAGTCATCACGGCTGAAGCCAAATGTTGTCTGTGTAAGGTCGTTTGTACCGAATGAGAAGAAGTCAGCGTACTGTGCAATCTGATCTGCTGTGCAAGCTGCGCGTGGGAATTCAATCATAGAACCAATCTGGAACTTGAGGTTTGTTCCCTTTGTTTCGTTTACTTTTGCAATTACAGCTTCTGCCTGTGCGCGGATCTGCTTGAGTTCGTTTACAGAAGTTACGTTAGGAATCATAATACGAACATCATGTGCAATTCCGTCCTTTTCTGCGTGCGCAGTTGCCAAAGCGATTGCTTCAACCTGCATTTCGTAGATTTCAGGATATGTAATTGCAAGACGGCATCCACGGTGTCCAAGCATAGGGTTGTGCTCGTTAAGATCAGCGAACTTTGCCTTGATTGTTGCAACAGAAACTCCGAGCTTAGAAGCAAGTGCCTGAGCTTCAACATCTGTAGCAGCCTGAATAAACTCGTTAAGAGGCGGGTCAAGAAGACGGATTGTTACAGCGCGTCCACCCATTGCCTTAATGATTCCGTAGAAATCTCTTTCCTGAAGTGGAAGAATCTTTGCAAGGTTTTCTTTGCGGGCTTCTGTGTTTTCAGAAATAATCATCTTCTGGAACGAAGAAAGTTTTGGCTCTTCAAAGAACATGTGCTCTGTGCGGCAAAGACCAATTCCGTTTGCACCAAACTTGAATGCCTGTGGAGCTTCGTTCTGCTCTGCGTTTGCAAGAACATCGAATCCCTTTACAGTTTTTCCGGAAGCTGTCTTGCGTACAGACTTTTCGCGGATTTCATCAGCCCAGCCAAGGAATGTTTCAAGATCGCCAGAAACTTTTGCTTCTTCTACAGGAATAAGACCTGCATAAACTTTACCAGTTGAACCGTCAATAGAAATATTGTCGCCCTTCTTGAAAGTCTTGTCGCCAATCTTTACTGTTTCTTTGTCTACAAATACAACTGCCGCGCATCCGCAAACACAAGGAGTTCCCATACCACGTGCAACAACAGCAGCGTGTGAAGTGCGTCCGCCTGTAGATGTCAAGATTCCTTCTGCAACGTACATACCTGCAATGTCATCAGGAGATGTCTCTTTGCGAACGAGCATTACTTTCTTTCCAGCCTTGTTCCATTCAACAGCTTCATCTGCTGTGAATACAATCTGTCCAGCTCCGGCTCCAGGAGATGCGTTAAGAGCTTCTGCGATTGGTGCTGCGGCTTTAAGAGCTTTTGGCTCAAACTGCGGGTGAAGAAGCTGGTCAAGCTGATCTGGCTTTACACGGAGAAGAGCCTGTTCTTTTGTGATGAGTTTTTCTGCAACCATGTCAACTGCCATCTTAACAGCTGCCGGTCCTGTGCGTTTTCCGTTGCGGCACTGGAGCATATAGAGGGTTCCTTCCTGAACTGTGAACTCCATATCCTGCATATCGTGATAGTGCTTTTCAAGGCGAGCGCGGATTTTGCAAAGCTGATCGTAAATCTTTGGATTTGTTTCAGCAAGCTGAGAAAGGTGCTGAGGTGTGCGGATTCCAGCAACAACGTCTTCACCCTGTGCGTTCATAAGGTATTCACCCATGAATTCGTTAACACCAGTAGAAGGATCACGGCTGAAGCAAACACCAGTTCCTGATGTATCTCCCATGTTTCCGAATACCATTGCCATAACAGTTACGGCTGTGCCTTTGATAACTCTTTCATCAATGTTGTTGAGCTTGCGGTATGTGATAGCACGAGGATTCATCCAAGAACCGAATACAGCTCCGATTGCTCCCCACATCTGTTTGTGTGGATCCTGCGGGAAATCTTCGCCCTTTTCTTTCTTGTACATTGCCTTGTACTTAGAAACAATTTCCTGAAGTTCTTCTGTAGTAAGATCTGTATCCTGTGTGATTCCGCGGTGAGACTTAACTTCGTCGATTATTTCTTCGAACTTGTCATGATCTACACCCATTGCAACGTTGCCGTACATCTGAATAAAGCGGCGGTATGCATCCCATGCGAAGCGTGGGTTCTGTGTTTTGTTTGCAAGACCAAGAACGGAATTGTCGTTAAGACCGAGGTTGAGGATTGTGTCCATCATACCAGGCATAGATTCTGCAGCGCCTGAGCGAACTGAAACAAGAAGCGGATCTTTTGCATCGCCGAGCTTTTTGCCCATTGATTTTTCAAGCTTTGCAAGATACTTAGCAACTTCTGCATCAAGTCCTGCCGGATACTTTTTGCCTAATTTGTAGTATTCCTGACAAACATCAATTGAAATTGTGAATCCAGATGGAACAGGAAGGCTCAAAGGTTTCTTTGCCATCTGAGCAAGGTTTGCGCCTTTTCCACCGAGGATTGGACGCATTGATTCATCGCCTTCTGCGTCGCCATCACCAAAGTAATAAACATATTTGGTCTTAGCCATTATGTCCTCCATATATATATGTGAGAAAAATTATAATGGTAATTTCTTGTATCGTCAACAAATGTTTTTAATATCGGAAAGAATTGCAAATTAAAATTTGAGTTTTTTCAAAAGAAATTTCTTAAAGCAAATCGCAGACTTCGTTTATATCTTTTAAAATACGGGAAGACAATTCGTCTTTTAACGAAGCTCCGTAAATTTTTAAGAAAGTGTCTTTTAAAGAATCGGGACTTCCTCTTTCATTAAAAAGAAGTGAAACAGGAATTTCCAATGCCGCCGCAATTTTGTCTATAGTTTCCGCAGAAGGAAAACGCTCTCTCGCCTCCATGTCTCCAATATAAGATGTGCTCATGTCTATTGCTTCTGCCAGTTTTTCCTGAGTCAAACCAGCTTGCTTTCTATAATATTTCATGTTCTGAATGAAAATGCGCCTAATTCCCATGTCATAATTTTGTATGGATTTTTACATTTTTATTATATTCTATAAAACAAATTATAGTTTATTATTTGACAAATATGTTTTTTAGAATATAATTTCTATTAACTAAAACACAAGAGAAATTTAAAAGACAAAAAAATGACAAACAAGGAACTTATTATTTCATTTCTAAAAAAACACAATTATAATTTCTGCGATGACTGCCTAAGCTCATTAACAGGAATTTCACCGAGGCAATCTATAAACCAACTGTGTAACAAGGAACTTTACGTATTTTCAAAACACGCAAATATAAAATGCCACAACTGCAATAAAATAAAAATAACAAGAAGCCTAGCAAATACATTCGAAAACACAAAAATCAAAAACTGTTTAAAAAACGAAAGAAAATTCGATTTCTTATGGAATGAAATAACAAGCACACTAAAGCCTTCTCAGCAAATTCCAAACTGAACAAAGCACAGCGGATTTTTAGAAAGCGAATTTGAAATATGCTCTATTACAAACAATGCTATTGAAGTTTTTACAATCAAAGACAAACATCACCGATCAATTCCAAAAACAGATTTTGAGAATATTTTTAGCAAATGGGACAAATATATCTCTGGGGAAATAAAAAGAAATGAGCTTCGAGATGAAAACAAAAATACAACATACATAATCAGCATATTAAAAATTTTTTGTAAAACTTAATGTTTACTCAAAATATTTTTATAAATAAAAATCAAAGAGGTTATTAAAATGAAAGCACTTTCTATTTCATTAATGGTTTTAGGATTTTTCGGTTGTTTTTACTTTTGCAATTCTTATATATTTATATTTGTTTATCCTATAACTTTACTTTTACTATTAATTCCAGCATATATTGCACAATCCAAAGGCAGGGATTTTTGGAGCTGGTTTGTATATTCATGGTTCTTTTGGGGAATAGCACTTGTTCACTCAATTGTCATGCAAGAAAACAACACCGCAAAAATACGCAATAGAGAAGCAAAAAAATGCCCATTTTGTTTTGCAACAATAGACACAAGAGCAAGTGTGTGCCAATACTGTGGAAGACAAATATACAACAATAATATCCAAAATGTAACTGCAAGATATTTCAATATGAATGGAGATTCTGCTTCTCCTGTCGCAGATAACAATAATTATTGGAAATGCAAAAAATGTGGTTATGAAGAAAATTCAGAAACATCTGCTTTTTGTGAGAAATGTGGCGCAATTTCCGAAAGCAAAAAATCAGTTTTAAAAAGTTTCATAGAACGTCAATTGTCAACTTCAACTTTACCAGAAATAACAAACTGTCAAAATTCATATTTCAACACTGACTCTCTTTCTTGGTTAAAAGAAATTGTTCCAAACGTAGAAGATTTCACAGATATTAATGAATATAAAGAAAATCTAAAAACCGTTTCACAAAAATACATTTAAACGAGGAAAATCCTTATGAAGAAAACAGTTATTTTAATATTTTTTAGAAAATTATTAACATTAGTTCTGTTGGTCGCAGGCGTATATGCAGAAGATTGCAAAGTATGCGAAATATACAAGCGTATGTTACAACACAACCCTGATGATTCCTATCAACTGCTAAACCTAAACATCGACGGAGACATCGTAGATACGCTAGAAGAGGATCACTCAGAAGGTTTAGTAACTTTTACTAAGTAAATCAAGAAATTCAGCACAGGATATATTGTCATAAATAGCTATATAGATGCCATAATCAAGAATGGAAAGGCTATAGCAGTTATATGTCCTCATGACTATTGGATTCAAACCGCAACAATCAATAGTCCAGGAAGTGACAACGGATGCAGCACAAATGCGGAATACACTCCAGGTATCTACACATTGTATTTAGAAAAATTCACTAATTAATACTTTTATGGAAACAATCCGAATTCTGCAGAACATCTATGAAGAACTCTATGTTGCAAGAAAACCTTTGGCAAATTTTCTTGAAGAGCGTTTACCGGCTTTGTCATCTCAATGGAAAAAAGAATGTATTGAAAATGTTCTAAATGAAAAGGTAAACAAAAACTTTTTCGAACTTGACATTTATTATCTGCTCCAGATTCTGTTGGACGAACAAAACTGGCATAACTTAAAAAATCTTTTTCCGAAAGACGAATATTATTTTGAAGAAGAAAATAAGATTCTTTATAAAAAAGTAAGGCAAATAAGAAATGAAGTTATGCATCCAAGTTTATCATCTTACACTTATGCAGATTTTTTAGAACAAGAAAAAACAATCAATTCATTTGTAAATGTTTTTTCGCAGGAAAAGAATTTGCCGCAATTAATCCTAGAGCTTCATCAAGCTGAAAAAACAAAACTTATAAATATCATTGAAAAAAATGTTATCATACCTGAACTCTCTTGCGAATTTCTGCCAGAAAATATAATCAAAAGCATAAAAAATACAAGAACAAGACTTAATATACAAAACACTGCTCAAGGAATTATTTCTTTCTTCAACGACTCTCTTAATGCCGAACGTGGAAAAGAAATTTGCAAAGTCCTTCATAAAAATAGCCTCAAATCTTTTGAAGACATAAAATCAGAAGTCGAAAAATCCTATTACTCTTAACTGAATTTACTACGCATTAAAATCAAATACAAAAAATCCGCCAAGTTTTTCCAATCTGTACAGCAATTTCGCATACTTAATGTGAGCCAAAATTTCCCAAGTTTTACTAAACTGATTTTATTTTCTGCGTCAAAAAAATTCAAATAAAAAGGCAAATTCAACAGCAATAGCACAAATTTCCATGCAGACATAAAGTTAAACGCAGACATTCAGCCAAAAACAAGCGAAAAAGGCATTTATTCGGCAAATTGCTGATTTTTCTTACTTGGCACGTATTCTGCTATATATCTAGTGTACGGCTGAAAGGCAGTACGAAAAAAAATTAAAACAATGCTGTAAAACCAGCGAGGAGATTTATATGAACGAACTTTCACTTTTAGATTCACTTTTTGGAAATGATGGATTTGCATTGCCAAGCTACCGCGAAGCAGCTTTTGCCCCGAAAGTAGATGTTGTGCAGAAAAAAGACAGCTATGTGCTTTCTATGGATTTGCCTGGAAAAACTGAAAAAGATGTAGACATAACACTTAAAAACGATGTTCTTACAATTTCTTCTGTTGAAAACGCAAAGTCTGATTCAGGCGAAAAGAAAGAAAAGGTTGACGATGCTTACTACATTCTGCGCGAACGCACAACAAGGCACAGCCAGTTCAAACGTTCATTTACTTTGCCAAAGGACATTGATTCCAACAAAGTGAATGCGACATTCAAAAACGGCATTCTTTCTATTGAAATCGGACGCAAGGAAGATTCCACAGAAAAGAAAATTGCAATCAAAAGCGAGTAAAAAAAATTAAAAAATTTTTTTAAAAACTGTTGACAAAGAAAATGCAATGATGTATATTCTAATCAGCTTATAAAGCTGATAAAACTCTCTCCTTTAGTTCACGAAAGTGAACGGCAGAACCCCGGGCAACCGGGGTTCTGTTCATTTAAAAACATTAATTTTATTACTGATTCCAACTATCTGTCATAAAAAGATTATAAGATCGAATGTCGAGTTTTAGGATTTCTTGAAATTTCTAGTCATTATCGTGCTTGACCCTGCGATGTTTGCACGGAAATGACAGCCTTTTTAGCATAGGAATAATTGTTTAGCAGCTGTTTTATTAAAACTCGACATTCGTCCTTTATGGCAAAATATATTTTTTCAGTTTTTATAAAAAAACTACATCGACATTCCTATAGAAAAGCCTGTCCTGAATTCTTTTTCGGTAATATTGTAAATAACTTCAACTGAACAAGCTGGAAACGCGACTTTTGAAAGGTACATTTTCATTCCGCCGCCAGCTCCCTGATTAAAAACCCAAGTCCTGTCAAAGTCTTTTGCGCGCGCTGTCTGATAAACCGCATAAACAGAAAAAAGACCTATTTTTGTCTTAATAGCGGCATATTCAAGCCCAAGAGAAAGCCCTGCCATTGAATCAGAAGAAAATTCAGTAGGAAAAAGGCTCACAGAAGCCGAACGTCCGCCAGTATAAAAGACAATCGGAGCATCGAATTCATAAAAGCAAGATGCTGACTGAACAATTCTAAGTTTGTCAAGAATCGGCTGCTGAATTTTTATTTTAAGCTCAAATCCGTTAAAAACATCCCGACAAGGCGTAACATCAACAAAAGCCTTTACAGCTGCAAATTTTTCAGACATAAAAACACCGTTCCAGTCAGCGGATTTAAAATTTATTGCGGCGGAAGATTCCCAGACTTTTTCAGATTCAATTTCGCCTTTGATTTCGTCCGAGCCGTCAACTTTTATAATTCCAAATCCTGTGCTTAGTTCCGCAGAAAAACAGTCAAAAAATTTCTTGGAAACACCAAGGCTTCCGCGGAAAGAAAGAGAGCCAAAATCGTAAACTGAATCATCTTTTGTTGTAACAAGCTCCGTGTCCGATTTTGAAATTCCTGTGTAAATCGAAAATCCAAGCGACGAGCCTTTTGGCGGACGTGAAAAAAATGCCATTCCAGAAATGTTGTCCCGCGAAAAAATTCCGCCCAGCATAAAAAAATCTTTCAGCCCCATCGCATTTGAATCAATGAGAAACGCGCCCGCAGAAAAAACTCCGTCATTAACGGCAACAATCGGCAGCGGCAAAATGGACATTTTTTCTTCAAGTGAAATTTTAACGCGGCTCTCATTTTCGGTTATAGGCTCGCATTCAATGGAAATATTTGTAAAAAGGTTGTCCGCCTGAAGTGAATTTTCTATGCTGTGCAAAGTTTCAGCGGAAGCCTCTTTTCCAATGAACTTTTTTAAGTCGCGCTGAACTGCAAATTCTTTTGTGCGCTTTAAGCCTTGAATTTCAAACTTCGTGATTTTAGACTCAGCGTTAAGAAAACCTGCGAAAATAGCAAAAAGCGCAACTGCAGAAAATGACTTTTTCATTGAAAACATCTCCATTTATTGTAAATAACTAAAGTTATAGTTTTACAACAAATGGGAAGATTTAGCAATATAATGCAAGAAAAAGAATTAAATGCGGTTAAAACCTGCCAAGCATGGACAAAACAAGCGAACCGCTCAATGAAGCCGCTTCGTTTTCATTAAAGCTGTAAATTGATTCTCCGTCATCGTCCGCCATGTCGCTCATGCAACGGATAATCACAAATGGAATTTCATTTATCCAGCAGGCATGCGCAACAGCAGCTCCTTCCATTTCAACACAAGCCGGAGAGCAAGTTTCCTGAATTGCTGATTTTTTCTCTTTGTCGCTTATAAACTGGTCGCCTGTAGCAATCCGTCCGAACACAAGCTTATGTTCCGCCGGAAATTCCTTAAATGCAGAACGAGCCGCTTCAAGCATTTTGCCGTCCGCCGGAAAATCGCTGCATTTCATCTGCGGAATTTCAGTTTTTTTGTAGCCGAATCCTGTCGCGTCCATGTCATGATAAACTGCATCCGTGGAAGCAACAAAATCAAGCACTTTAAGTCCAGAAGCCATTGCGCCGGCAATTCCAGTGTTGATTATATGCGTGCATCCAAACTTAAGAATCAGCCGTTGAGCACACAAAGCCGCATTCACCTTTCCAACTCCAGACTGAACCAGAACTACAGGAATTCCGTTGATTTTTCCTTCAGTGAATGTCATTCCGCCAGCCTTGGTTACCGCCGGATTTTCTTCCAATTTTGACTTTAAAAGCTCCAGTTCAACGCTCATTGCGCCGATTATCCCGACCTTTTTTGACATAAAATGTTACTCCTTGCGAAATACCGCATTATTTACAAAAAACTTCTAAAAATTTCTTCAAAACCATTGACTGCATTACAGTTTTCATGTAAATTATAGCCAGCAGTAAAAAAACGACAAAATGAAGTCAACACGCTTCAGAAACGGACTGTCTTTTTCCTCCTTAGGGCAGTCCGTTATTTTTTTGTCAAAAACAGAATAATAGAAAGCAAAGGGAATTTCAATTTTCAATCTAAGAATTGACATAAATTTAAAAAATCAATATATTGTTTTTAGACAATGACGTCTGTTTTCTGGGTATTTTTATGCCCTCAGAGCAGGCGTCTTTTTTTTTGCCAATTAATTGAAAAGGGGTTATTTATGTGTGGATTTGTTGGCGCATTTGATTTAAACAGCGGCTCGCAGCCGATTGATGAAGGCTTAAAAGAACAGCTTCGTTCCCAAGTTCTGGATATGTCTAAAAAAATCCGTCATAGGGGACCGGACTGGAGTGGAGTTTACACAGGAAACAATGCGATTTTAAGCCACGAACGACTTTCTATTGTAGATCCGCTTTCTGGAAAACAGCCGCTTGTTAGCGATGACGGAAAAATCATTCTTGCGGCAAACGGTGAAATATATAATCATCAGGAAATCCGCAGACAGTTTGCAGGAAAATACAGCTTTAAAACACAGAGCGACTGCGAAGTTATAATTCCGCTTTACAAAAAATACAGAGCAGAAGAAAACGGCTTTTGCAAAATGATAGAAGAGCTTTCTGGAATTTTTGCATTCGCGCTTTATGATTCAGAAAAAGACGTTTATTTAATTGCCCGTGACGAAATCGGCGTTATTCCGCTTTATCAGGCATGGGACAAGCAGGGACGTTACTATGTTGCTTCAGAACTAAAGGCTCTTGAAGGGCAAAACATGGTTTCTATTGAAGAATTTCCAAACGGACATTATTTCTATTCAAAAGACAAAAAGCCGGCTCTTTGGTACAAACGCGACTGGGAAGAATTCAGCGCAGTAGAAAATGCAAAACGCGCGACGGATGACAACGGAGAAATCATAAACGAAGATGTAATTCAGAATGTGCGCGACGGACTTGAAAAAGCCGTGAAACAGCAGCTTATGAGCGATGTTCCTTATGGAGTTTTGCTTTCAGGCGGACTTGATTCAACTGTAATCGCGGCAATCACACAAAAATTCGCAAAAAAAAGAATTGAGACCGGCTCTTTAAAAGATGCCTGGTGGCCGCAGCTTCATAGTTTTGCAGTAGGACTTGAAGGAAGCCCTGACTTAATCGCAGCAAAAAAAGCCGCTGATTTTATAGGAACTGTTCACCATGAGGTTCACTTTACAATTCAGGAAGCTTTAGATGCCCTTGAAGATGTAATTTACCACATTGAAACTTACGACATTACAACAGTGCGCGCTTCAACACCAATGTACTTGCTTGCCCGCGTTATAAAATCAATGGGAATAAAAATGGTTCTTTCCGGCGAAGGAAGCGATGAGCTTTTTGGCGGATATTTGTATTTCCACAAAGCGCCTAACGCCCGCGAATTCCATGAAGAGCTTGTGCGTAAAATGAGCAAACTGCACCTTTACGACTGCCTGCGTGCAAACAAATCTCTTGCAGCCTGGGGAGTTGAAGGCCGTGTTCCTTTCCTTGACAAGGATTTTATCGACATTGCAATGAGACTGAATCCGCTTGACAAAATGAACATAAAACTTCCGAACGGAAAACAGCGCATTGAGAAATGGATTGTACGCAAGGCATTTGAAGACATTCTTCCACCTGACATTTGCTGGAGACAAAAAGAGCA
Source organism: Treponema succinifaciens DSM 2489 (assembly GCF_000195275.1). Classification (NCBI taxonomy): domain Bacteria; kingdom Pseudomonadati; phylum Spirochaetota; class Spirochaetia; order Treponematales; family Treponemataceae; genus Treponema; species Treponema succinifaciens. The sequence goes on from NC_015385.1 coordinate 142,899, forward strand.
GTTCAGCGACGGCGTAGGCTACAGCTGGATTGACACATTGAAGGAAATGACAGCACAAAAAGTTTCGGATGCAGAATTCGCCCAGAGAGCAAAAAGATTCCCGGTAAACACTCCTGTTACAAAGGAAGAATATTATTACAGGGAAATTTTTTCAAACCTCTTCCCAAGCGAAAGCGCAGCGCTTGCAGTTCCACACGAAGCCGGAGTCGCCTGCTCAACAGCAAAAGCCCTAGAATGGGATGAAGCCTGGAGCAAAATGGACGAACCAAGCGGAAGAGCCATTAGCGGCGTGCATAATGACGCCTACAAAAGCTAAATAAAAAATATGCTGTGCGGAATTTTCATTTTCTGCGCAGCGCAAAATTCTTGCAAAAGCTTAACTTGGGCAAAGTCTATGGAATCAGTTTTTGAAAACCTTAAAGACACTTGCGAAGGCAAAATTGCCGCTGAAATAGAAAAACTTTATGCCGAACTTGAAAAACAGCAGTCGGATTGGTACAAAAAAACAAAATTCACCTGCCATTCTGGCTGCGGAATGTGCTGCCACAACTTTGAGCCGGACTTAACAGAAGCCGAAGCAAATTTTATGGTATTGTGGCTTATACAAAACCAAAGACAAACCGCAGAAAAACTTCTTGAAGAAAATGAAAATTCCAGTAAAACTTGCATTTTTTTCAATGCGGAAAATGACTGTCACTGCTCCATTTATGGCGCGCGACCTTTTATCTGCAGACTTTTTGGAGCAAGCAGTTTTTACAGCAAAAACCATTCACTTGTCTGGCGGCCATGCAAATTTTATCCGGAAGAAAAACTTTCAGACTTTGGACTTTCCCACAGACAATATTCAAAAGATATGGCAAAAAAAATTCTGGGCGAAGTTCCTCCTGCAATGAGCGACATAATGGCGCAGGCAATGGCAGTCAGCCCCGAAAACAAAAGCACCGAGCCTCTGCGGAAAATTCTTCCAAGAAAAATTCAGCACATATTTTTTCTTCTCAAATGCTGCGGAAATGTTTAGCAAACGTTTTAATCTTTGCTTCTTGTAAAAAAACGCCCGAAAATTTCTTTTGTTTTTAAAACATTTATAAAAGCTGCAGAATCACATTTTTTCAGTTCGCGACTCAAAGGTCCAAGCTCATCCGCAGAAACAACCGTATAAAGCATTGTTTTTTCTGAATTTTTGTAGCAGCCTGTTCCAATAAATTTTGTAGCGTCATGATTTGTAGAATTCTTTACAACCTGGTACATTTCGTCAGGTTTTTCCGTAATAATCAAAAGAGTGATTTTTTGGTAGCGTCGGTAAAGCTCATTTAAAATTTGAGTCGAGCTGAACTGAAAAATAATCGAGTAAAGCGCCTTGTCCCAGCCAAAAAGAATTCCGGCTACAACAAGAACGCAAATATTCATTCCAAAAATCATATTCCACATATCCATGCCTTTTTTTTCAGAAAAATAAATTGCGATAAAGTCCGTTCCGCCGCTTGTTGCATCAGCATAAAGACAGCAAGTTATGGCTAGTCCGTTTAAGATTCCGCCGAAAATCGAACACAAAAGCAAATCATCTGTAATACGGATTGAAGGAATAAAATCTGTAAGAAATGAAGAAACTGCAATCATCAGCAAAGAAAAAATTGTGAACTTCTTTCCAATGTATTTAAAGCTTATAAAAACCGGCACTGCATTCAACGCAAAATACAAAACTGTATACGGAATTTTCACATTGAAAAACTTCAAAAATGCGCGCTGAATCAAAAGCGAAATTCCTGCAAATCCGCCTGGAAAAAGTTCCGCCGCATAGGCAAAAGAATTCAGATTCATGGAAAAAATAACCGCGCCGGCAATAACAAGAATCACGCGTTTAAAAGTTGAAGGTGTCGGAATAATCGTAGTTACACTGATCATGCTAAAATTGTATCAATAAAATACAGTTTAGTTAAGAATGCAGTTTCTTATAAAAAAAATTGACATTCCCCCTGCGCCTGAATAATATAAAAAGGGGTTACGAAATTCTCGGTAGGTGTTTTTATGGAAAAGAAGAAGTCGATTTATTTTACGCTTGTTGCTATTTCGGTCGCGCTTTCGGTTGTGGTTTCAGTCTGCGTTTCGCTTGTGCTTTATAATATGATTTCGGGCGAAATTACCGGAATGAAAAAAATGGAGCTCAGGGCAAGCTCGGACAGAATGCACGTTCTGTTCACCGCGCGGCAGAAAAATCTTGAGAAAAAACTTTCCGTGATTCTGGATAAAATTGACTGGAACAGCATTTCCTCGCAGGATGAAATTTTCAGCCGGCTTTCGGAAGTTCAGGAAGAGGCGGAGCTTTACAGCGTGATTCTTGCCAAAAATTCAGGCGAGACAATTTTTTCAGCCGGGAAGAACAGTTCAGCTTCACTTGCCTCCGAAAAAAAGGCGCTTTCAAATGCTGCGGGCGGAAAACTGAATTCGTGCGTCTCTCTCAAAAATGACGAGGTTCTTGCAACGGCAGCCGCAAGATTTCCGGCGATAAGCGGAAGTGTTCTTGTGATTCAGCAGGAAATTTCAGACCACGGATGGCTTTCGGAATACGGCTCCACGCTCGGATGCAGCATGAATATTTTTATAGAAGACACTTGCGTTGAAAGCTCGGACATCGGTGAAAACGGCAAGCCAAAGACCGGCGGAAAAATGGGAAGTCCGTTCATCATCGGCGAAGTCTACAAAAGCCGTCATGTCCTTGAGCTGATTGACCGCTACAAGGGAAACGTCTCGGCTACGGTTTTCAGCCCGATTGACAGCGATGACGGAAACGCGATGCTTTATCTCGGAATAAATTTAAAGGAACTTGAAAAAAGCTCTTCGCGGCTTATAAAACTCTCGCTTCCTGTCGTGGTTGCGGCGATTCTTTTGAGCCTTGGAATAATTCTCTTTATAATCCTTCAGATTGTGACAAAACCTTTGAAGAGAACTTCCGCGGCATTCAAAAAACTGAACGGAGAATCCGGAACTTCAGACCTGACGATAAAAATAGACGCCAAAAATGAAAACGAAATCGGCGAGATGATAGATTCCGTGAACCATTTTATCGGCACTTTGCGCGGACTTCTTACGGACGTAAATTCGGCGGAATCCCAGCTTGAGTCAATCGGAACAAGTTTGGCTTCAACTTCGCAGGAATCGGCAAGCGCGGTCTCGCAGATTATGTCGAACATCCTTAGCGTAAAAAATCAGATTGAAAAGCAGAATAAGACGCTTGATGAAGTTCAGGGAATTCTTGACAGTTCAAGCCGCGGAATTGAGTCGCTTGAAAAGAACATCGAGGACCAGTCCGCAAAAATCACCGAATCGTCATCGTTCATCGAAAAAATGGTGGCAGACATCGCGGAAATGTCGGAATCCGTCGCGAATCTTGCGGGCGAATACAAGGAACTTATCCGTATTACTGATTCCGGAAAAACACGTCAGAACGAGATGGCGGATGAAATCAAGAACATGGCGGAGCAGTCAAAGAATCTTGCCGACGCGAACTCCGTAATCTCGCAGATTGCCTCGCAGACAAACCTCCTTGCCATGAACGCCGCGATTGAAGCAGCCCACGCGGGAGAAGCCGGAAAAGGATTCAGCGTTGTTGCGGATGAAATCAGAAAGCTTGCCGAGAATTCCGCCGCGCAGTCAAATTCAATCAAGAAGGAGCTTGAGACAATCGGCCAGGTGATTGCAAAGGTTGTCGAGACATCCGAGATTTCCGTAAAGGAATTTGAAAAGATAACTGAAAAAGTCAGCTCCACCGAATCGCTTGTTCAGAATGTGGACAGCACAATGTCGCACCAGCATGAGTCCTCAAAGCAGGTTCTGGCGAATCTGCAGGACGTGGACGATACGACTTCGACAGTTCTCAAGACCGCAAAGGAAATATCCGCCGCAATTGAAAACGTCGCTACTGCCGCAGGAAACCTCGATATGCTGGCCCAGCAGGTTGAAGGAAGCATGGACGAAATGTCCGAAGGCGTAAAGGAAATAAACACCTCCGCTCAGAACATTTCCGAAATGGCGCAGACAACCCACGACAGCATAAAGGTCATGGACAGCGTCCTGTCGAAATTCAAAATCTAGCGCTGAGGAAACATTTTTGCTATTGACCCCAATGTAAAATTTCAGATATAATATCTGACATTCGGGCCATTAGCTCAGTCGGTTAGAGCAGGGGACTCATAATCCCTTGGTCCTAGGTTCAAGTCCTAGATGGCCCAAAAAAACAAAAAAGGATACTTTGCAATAAAGTGTCCTTTTTTGTTTTAAAGTAACCAACAAAAATTCTATAGCTTTTTCATTTAAAAACTGCCGTTGTAAATATTGATTTTTTAATGTATTCTATAACGTATGGCTTACGAAGTTACGGCGACACGGCGTCGTCCACAGAATTTTGACAATCTTATTGGTCAGGAATTCGTTGCGGAAACTCTCAAGAATTCAATCCAGTCAAAAAAAATAGCTCACGCATATTTATTTTCAGGTCCGAGAGGATGTGGAAAAACATCAACCGCAAGAATTCTTGCAAAAGCCCTGAACTGCCAGAAAGGACCTACAGCTTTTCCATGCGGAGAATGCGCAGCGTGCAAAGAAATAACAGCAGGATCTTCGCTCGACGTAATTGAAATAGACGGAGCTTCAAATACAAGCGTTAACGATGTCCGCCAAATAAAAGACGAGGTTTTGTTTCCGCCGAATTCATGCAGATACAAAATCTACATAATCGATGAAGTGCATATGCTTTCAACCTCGGCATTCAACGCGCTTTTAAAGACAATTGAAGAACCGCCGCCATACTGCATTTTTATTTTTGCAACTACGGAAATCCAAAAAGTTCCAGCCACAATAAAATCAAGATGCCAGCAGTTCAACTTTAGGCTTGTTCCAATTGAAAAAGTAAAACAGCAGCTTGCAGAAGCCGCCAACGAACTTGGAATAAAGGCAGAAGACGAAGCACTTTACTGGATTGCAAGAGAATCGACAGGCTCAATGAGAGACTCGTATACGCTCTTTGATCAGGTTGCAGCTTTTTCCGGCGGAGAAATCACTTACGAAAAAATCCGCGACAAACTTGGACTTGTTGGAGTTGACTGTCTGAATGAAATTTTCGGTTTCTGTGTAAAAAAAGATTCTGAAAACGCGCTTTTAAAGCTTGATGAATATTTGCAGAACGGAGTAAGCATTGAGCAGCTTATTTCAAACTGCGCGGATTATTTGCGCTCAATTCTTCTTATAAAAAGCGGCGTAAAAAAAGAATCATTGCTTGGACAAAGCGCAGACCGTTTTTCCAAGGAAGTGCTGGATTCATGGAATTCCATGCAGACAGAAAGAGCACTTGGAATTTTCATGCAGCTTTACAGAGATGTTCGCTACTCGCTAAGTCCAAGATACGAATTTGAACTTGCAGTTTCAAGGCTTTGCTGGCTCAAGGATTATGTTTCCGCAGCGGAAGTAAAAAAAGCAATTGACGCTGTAAAACCGATTTTGGCAAACTCAAGCTCACAAAGAAAAATTCCCGCTGAAAAAAAAAATGAACCGGTAAATATAAATGCGCCAAGGAATTCGTTTTTATCTGTTCCCGCTCCAATTCCCACATTCAGCGCACTGGAAGAAGACGAAGATTCTTCTTATGATGGCGGAGCTGAACCGCCTGAAAAATTTTCAGCAGAGGCAGAAACCAAGTCTTTAGAGCAAAATCAAGATATTCCGCAGCAAAAAGAATTCGTTGCAAAAAACGTGGACACTTCGGACATAGAAAAAGTAAAAGATGCAATGATTTCCGATTTTTCCATAGATGATGCTTTGCTTGCCAGCAGTTTAATGCAGACAAAAGAATGGAAGCTTGAAGAAAACAAAGCAAACGCGATAAGTGAAAATCAGTTTGAGCAGATGCAGATTCAGCAGCAGGCTTTTAAAATTTCAGAATATCTTTCTAAAATTTACGGACGGACAATAAGCTTTGAAATTCAGTTTGTTCCGAAAAAAGTTGAAGAAAAAAAACAGGAAATTCCAACAGAAGTAAAAATTCTCCGGGATGTCTTTAAAGGAACTATAACCGTAGGAGCATAAAATGAAAAAAACATTCGCTTTGTTTTTATGCGTCGGCTTGTTTTTTAGCTGCGGACAAAAATCTCCTGAAATGACACTTGAAGAAATCGCGGAATACAAAAAAAATTCAGGCTCGCTTCTTCTTGAAAAAACGCTATACAAACCATGGAAAGGCGGCGGTTTTGCAGACGGAACAGAAGGAGGCGAATGGTTTTCTTCAATAAGCGCAGATCCAAAAACTTTCAACCAGTATATTGCAGAACGCGATGCAGAAAGCGCAGGAATTATAAACCAGACTTTGGATTCGCTTGTGGACTATGACAATGCTGAAAAAAAATGGTTTCCAAAAGCGGCATTCTTTGAAGTAGAAACCAACAAGAAAAAAAACACGCTAACCGTCCATTACACTTTGCGTGAAAATCTTTACTGGACTTGGTACGGCTCAGATAAAAAAGTTCCTGTAACTTCTGATGATGTTGTTTTCTGGTACAACGAAATTGCAGGAGACCCGGCATTCCAAAGCTCAGGCTATAGCGGACAGTTTGTTTCTATGCCAGACGGAACTTCCGCGCGCATTGAATGTGTAAAAATAAACAACAGGCAGTTTGACTTTGTCTTTCCGCGGATTATAGCAGATCCGCTTCTTGCCACAAACATGAGTTTCTGTCCGTCTTTTATCTATAAAAAAGCAAAAGAAGAAAAAGGCGCAGAAGGTGTAAAAGACTTATTCAAGGCTTCGTGCAATGTCCGTGAAATTCCTTCAATGGGAAGATGGTACATAGCTGAATATATTCCGGGCCAGAGAATCGTGTACAAAAAAAATCCGTACTACTGGGAAAAAGACTCGCAAGGAAAAACCACAACTTACATAGACACAAAAACAGTTCAAATTGTAGGAAATCCGCGGACTGAATATCTTTTATTCAAGCAGGGAAAAATGGAATCCTATTCGCCAGTTCCGGAAGAAGTTGACGCTGTGATAAACGGACAAAAAGATTCTTACAAAGTCTTCCGCTCGGAAGGTTCAATCGGAACTGCAATGTGGACGTTCAATCAGAATCCAAAAAACAGAGGAAAAAATTTCTACAGCTGGTTTACAAAAAAAGAATTCCGCCAGGCAATGAGTTGCCTTTTAAATCGTGAAAGAATAATTGCACAGACTTACCGCGGACTTGCCGAACCAAAATACAATTTTTTTCCAAGCGTGAATCCGTACTACAACGAAGAAATCACGCTGAAATACAGATTCGACAAGGAAATGTCTTTACGACTTTTGTCAAAAATCGGAATAAACCAAGATTCAAACGGCACAATGCGCGATGCCTTTGGAAACGAAATTTCATTTGACCTTGCAATCCCTTCATCCAGCGCAACCTCAAATGACATGGCGCAAATTGTAGCGGACGAATGTTCAAGTGTAGGAATAACCGTGAATGTGCGTCAGGTTGATTTTCAAAAACTGATTGAGCTTTTGACTTCAACTTATGACTGGCAGTCGGTGTTCATCGGTCTTGGCGCAAATATTTTTCCAACGCAAGGAAGCAATGTCTGGCCTTCAAGCGGAAATTTGCATCTTTGGTATCCAGAGCAAAAAACTCCGGCAACTGAATGGGAAGCTAGAATCGACCACCTTTACAACGAAGGCTCTTTTACAAACGATTTCAATCAGGCAAAAAAAATTTGGGACGAATATCAGTCCATTATTCTTGAGCAATGCCCGATAATTTATCTTGTAAGCATGAAAACTTTTTTTGCGCTTCAAGGCAAATGGGATATTTCAAATTTTTTTTATGACAACATGAACGGAGCAATGACGGAACGGATTTTCTTGTCGCAGATTCAGTAAGGGAAAAAATATGGAAGCATTTTTAAAAAAACTTTGGGAAACAATTTCTTTTCCTTGGAACTACTTAAAAAAGCAAAGTCCCCTCGCATCTTTTATAACTGGAAGAATTGCAACAATGGCGGCTCTTCTTTTTATTTTGGGGCTTGCAATGTTCGCGCTCATGGAACTTGCTCCCGGAGACATAGTTGACCAGATGATGACGCAGCAAATCGCATCTTCCATGAATTCAACTTCGGTTTCATCATCGCAGATTTCAAAGGACAACAGCTTTACAACAGACCAAGGCCAGCAGCTTAGAAAAGAACTGGGACTGGACAAACCGTTTTATTCTCAATATATGGACTGGCTAAAAAGAGTTTTTGTAAATCACGATCTTGGAATCAGTCTGATTTCCAGAACACCGGTAAGCTTTTTGATTTTATCGCGGCTTAAAAATTCAATAGTTTTGAATTTGATTTCGCTTGTTTTTATCACGTCGTTTTCTTTTTTGCTCGGAGTTTATTTTTCTAGCAAAGCCGGAACAAGAACTGACGTGGCGGCAACTTTTTTCGCGCTTTTTTTTCATGCTTTCCCGGGAATTTTGCTTTTGATTCTTTTGCAGCTTTTTGCATCTATAACAGGACTTTTTCCAGTAACAGGCTATCCGAATTTTCCATTCTCTGAAAATCCTATGAAATTTTCATTCAGCTATGTTCATCATATTTTTCTTCCGTTGCTTGCCTCTTTTCTTGGAGGAGTTGGAGGAACTATGAGAATGATCCGCTCAACGATGCTAGACCAGATGGGACTTCCTTACATAATGGCTCTTCGTTCACGCGGAATTTGCGAGCGCAGAATTTACTTGAACCATGCTTTTAAAAACACGCTCAATCCGTATATAACAGGCAGCGCAAATCTTCTTGCAAGCCTTTTCAGCGGAAGCTTGATCTTGGAAATAATTTTTTCGTATCCGGGAATAGGCAGGCTGATGTACGAAGCTGTAACCCAGCAGGATGTAAATCTTGTTCTGGCAAACAGCATGTTTGTTTCCGCGCTGGTTCTTGCCGGAATGATTATTTCAGACATCACGCTTGCAATTGTAGATCCTAGAATCAGATATAAATAATTTTTTGGAGTGCTTTATGAAAAAACTTTTAGTTACCATTGCAGCAAGCGCACTGCTTGCTTTTGTTCAGATTTCCTGCTCAACGAACAAGATTCCCACGGAAATTCCAAAGCCGTCGGTTTCATTCAATTCAATTTCATTTGTTTCGCTCGATTTGGAAGGAATAACTTTAAAGTGCGACTATGCAATCAAAAACCCTTACCCGGTTTCACTTTCACTTGCAAAACTTGCGGCGGACATAACTTGCAACGGTGAAGCTTTTACAACTTTGACCGCAGACGAAGGAATTTCACTTTCAGCAAAATCCACAAAAGAAAATTCGTTCAACTTTAAAATTCCTTACGATTCAATTTTGAACTTTGCAAAAACTTTCAAGTCTGAAAAAACACTTCCATTCAAGATAGCGGGAAATGCGACAATCGACAACATTCCGCTGATTTCTTCAATAACATTGCCGTTTTCAAAAGACTTTGACGTTCCTGTATTCAAGCCAAGCTTTTCATTTTCAAGTCCAAAAGTTGTTCTGCCGACTGCAAAAGAAATTATTTCATCTTTTACAAAAAGCGGAATTTCGGCGGTAAAAGCAGCAAGCGCGGCAACTTCACTGGCTTCAGGAAAACCGATTGCAGAAAATTTGCTCGACAACGTGAACATGGACGTAAAAATAAATTTCAACTTGAATGTAAAAAATGAAGGCGGCGCAGACTGGAAGTACATTTTAAATTCATGCAAAATCAGTTCAGGCGGAAAAGAACTTACAGAGCTTGACGTTGCCCAAAACGAAATAAATTCCGCAGATGGAACAATCCCGCTCACAGCCACAATCAACACAATTACAGCCGGAAAATTTATTACTCAGATTATAAACAAGTCCGGAACAAATCCGACATTCGCGCTTAAAAGCGGCATTTCATTTCCGCAGTTAAAATCAGTAACTTTGCCTTTGTCTTGCTCAAAAGAAATTCCGCTAAGCAAATTTGCCATTGGAAAATAAAACAAAATGAAGCAGCTTTTTAAATATATTACAGGACGACCAGTTGCGCTTGCCTCTTTAATCGTGATTGCCATGATTTACATTGTCATGATTTTTGCTGAATTTTTTGCTCCGTATTCAGCAACTGCATCTTTTTCGGAAGATACTTTTCATCCTGCAAATATTGAGCTGACTTCCAAAGGTTTAAAAGTCCGTGAATTCAGAGTTCTGGAAAGCACAACTTGGCATTACGCAAAGGTAAAGGATTTGCGGCACAACCTAAAATTTTTTGTGCATGGACATAAATACAAAGTCCTTGGAATTATTCCGTGCGACCTTCATCTTTTTGGAACAGAGCCTGATTCAAATGGAAACCAATATCCGGTATTCTTAATCGGAGCAGACAATTTAGGACGAGACCTTTTTTCAAGAATCGTATACGGAAGCAGAATTTCACTTACGATTGGATTTATTGCAAGCGCAGTTTCATTAGTTCTTGCAATAATTTTCGGCGGACTCGCAGGATTTTACGGCGGCTCAACTGACTGGTTCATAATGCGGTTCAGCGAATTTTTTATGCTCATTCCTAGCCTTTACCTGATTCTTTTTTTACGCTCGCTTTTAAACACAAACATGGATTCTGGAACTTCCTACATGGTCATCACTGTAATTCTTTCTCTTGTAGGTTGGCCGGGAAGCGCGCGGACTTTACGCGGAATGATCCATTCAATTAAACGCGAAGAATTTATTCAGAACGCAGTCCTTGAAGGAACTCCATCGCTTGTAATAATTTTCAAATATATAATTCCGCAGATTGCAAGCCTTCTTATTGTAAGCACAACGCTTTCGATTCCGGGCTTTATTATGAGCGAAACAACACTTTCGTATCTTGGGCTTGGAATAAATGATCCTGCGGTAAGCTGGGGCTCGCTTATAAACCGCGACATTTCCACGTTGAACAATCTCAAAAATTTCCCGTGGCTCTTAACTCCTGTTTGGATATTGCTTGCCGTAACGCTTGCATTCAACTTTTTGGGCGACAGTTTGCGCGATTTTTATGATCCGTTTCATTCAGTCTTTCCAACTTGGAAAAAAAGGCGGCTTGAAAAGAAAATCAAGACGCATCCTGCTCAATGCGAATTTTCAATGGCGGAACTTCAGCGTTCATTTTTAACCGTGCAAAATCTTTTTGTAACTTTTGATATTACAACAGGAAACAAAAATATTCAGATTCAGGCTGTACGCGGCGTAACTTTTTCAATGAAGCGCGGAGAAATTCTTGGAATTGTCGGAGAAAGCGGCTCAGGAAAATCAGTTTCCACAACGGCGATTTCAGGACTTTTGCCGGGAAACGCTTTTGTTGAAGGCAGAATTTTCTTTAAAGGCATCGAGCTTACTTCACTTTCGCAAGATCAGTTCAGGGAATTGCGCGGAAGAAAAATCGGCTGTATCTTTCAAGAACCCGGACGCTCGTTTGATCCGCTCCAAAGCATAGGAAATGTTTTTGCGGAAACTTTAAAAAATTCAGAGCCAGAACTTTCAAAAGAAGAATGCAAAAAACGCGCTGTGGAGCTTTTAAATGAAGTCGGACTTCCAGACGCAGAAAAACGCCTAAAGAATTTTCCGCACCAGTTTTCAGGAGGACAGCTTCAAAGAATCAGCATTGCGCTTTCTTTGGCTCAAGGCTGCGACCTTCTTATTGCGGACGAGCCTACAACTGCGCTCGATGTTACAATTCAGGCGCAAATTGTGGAACTTTTGGCAGACTTAAGAAACAAGCGCGGACTTTCAATAATTTTTATAAGCCACAACATTGACCTTGTAGCTTTACTTTGCGACAATATAATCGTAATGTACGGCGGGCTAATCATGGAAAAAGGAACTTCCGCCCAAATCATAAAAAATCCGCGGCATCCATATACAAAGGCGCTTTTAGCTTCCACGCCAAAATTCGGAAGCCACTACACAGAACAAGAACTTTCTTCTATTCCGGGAAGAGTTACAGATCCGGCTTCACCTGTACCCGGATGTCCGTTTGCTCCAAGATGCGGCTTTAAAAAAGATGAATGCGAAAAAGAAAACTTCAGATGCTACAAAATGATATAAAAAGGACTGCTTTTATATGAAAAAAGATATAATATTATATACTGAAAACTTGCAGAAACACTTTGGGCTTGACGCAGGATTCTTTGCAAAAAAAAACAAGCAAGTCTATGCGGTAAACGGAGTTTCATTTGAAATCGAGCGCGGAAAAACCTACGGACTTGTAGGCGAAAGCGGCTGTGGAAAAACAACAACAGCCCGGCTTTTAGTAAGAATGTACAATGCCGATTCTGGAAAAATATATTTCAATCCGCAGGAAAAAACAGAACCTATTGAAGTCGCAAATCTGGACAAAAAAGCTCTTTCCGCATATAGGGAAAAAGTAAAATACATTTTTCAAGACCCTTCACGCTCAATGAATCCACGCATGACAATTGCAAGCATTTTATCATCGCCTTTAAAATATTCATCGCATTGGCAGGGAAAAGAGCAGGCACGTGAAAAAGCCACCGAGTTGCTTGAAGAAATCGGGCTAGACAAAGCGGATTTGGACAGACGACCGCAGGAATTTTCAGGCGGACAAAGGCAGCGCATTTCAATTGCACGCGGGCTGATTCTTGAGCCGGAACTTCTGATTTGCGATGAAGTTGTAAGCGCACTGGATGTTTCTGTTCAGGCGCAAATTCTGAATCTTTTGCAGGATTTAAGGAAAAAACGCGGACTTTCATTTTTGTTTATTGCCCACGATTTAAAAGTTTCCTGCTATTTTTGCGACACAATCGGTGTAATGTACCGCGGAATGATTGTAGAAGAAGCCGAGGCAAAAGACCTTTACAAGGAAGCCTTGCATCCGTACACGCAGACACTTTTTGCCGGAGCAGGCGGAAAATTTCAAGTTGAAAAAACAGGCGAAATGAAAACATTGCTGGAAAACCTTTCTGGCTGCCCGTTTGCCCACAGATGCCCAAGAGCGCAAGAAAAATGCCGTTCTGAAATTCCGCCTTTAAAGCAGCTTTCAGAAAACCATAAAGTGCGCTGTTTTTTTATAGAATAGGCTCTAAAAACGCCTTAATACTATAAAAGTATGATAATTCAACTGATTATGCGGAATTTTTGGAATTATTTTCGTTTTTGTACCCTTATTTTTAAAGATTTTCCCTTAATTCCGCAGTTAAAAAAATCAAAAAAAATCTGCCCCCAAGAATCACGCATAAACCGCCTGTTTATAGAATTCTTAAATTTATACAAAAAGCTCTTTTTATTGACTGAAAACACTACTGCTAGTATACTAAAGGCAGTTGTAACACCATATATAGACAAGGGTGCTAAAAAAAAAGAGGGAAAAGCATGAAAATCATCAAAAGAAGTGGTGCGGAAGCTATTTACGACCGCAATAAAATTTCAACGGCAATAAGAAAGGCAAACGTGCAGGTAAGAGAATCACATCGCCTTAAAGAAAGCCAGATTGAATCCATTGTTGATGATATTGAAATCGAATGCCATAATTCAGGACATGCGCTTAATGTTGAAGACATTCAAGACCTCGTTGAAAACGGAATTATGCAAAATGGTGCTTACGAAGTTGCCAAGCTTTACATAACCTACCGCTACCGCCATCAGCTTTTGCGCAAAGAAAATACAACCGACCAGCAAATAATGAGCCTCCTTGAAGAAAACAACGAAGAAGTCAAGCAGGAAAATTCAAATAAAAATCCGACTGTAGTTTCTGTCCAGCGCGACTATATGGCTGGAGAAGTCAGCAAGGACATTACACGCCGTTTTCTTTTGGATCCGGATATTTGCAAAGCCCATGACGAAGGAATCATACATTTTCATGATGCGGACTATTTTGCACAGCACATGCACAACTGCGACCTTGTAAACCTTGAGGATATGTTACAAAACGGAACTGTAATCAGCGGAACAAAAATCGACCGTCCGCATTCTTTTTCAACAGCCTGCAATATAGCCACACAGATTATAGCGCAAGTCGCCAGCTGTCAGTACGGCGGACAAAGCATTACGCTCACTCATCTTGCTCCGTTTGTAGACGTAAGCCGCAAAAAAATCATGGCGGAAACAACAGAACTCATAAAAGCCACAGGACTTCAGGTTTCTTCAGAGCAGTTTGATTATATGGTTGAACAGCGTGTAAAGGACGAAATCAAGCGCGGAGTCCAGACAATTCAGTATCAAGTTATAACCCTTATGACAACAAACGGCCAGGCTCCTTTTGTAACGGTTTTCATGTACTTGAACGAAGCGAAAAACGAGCAGGAAAAAGCCGACCTTGCGCTTATTATAGAAGAAGTTCTCAAGCAGCGTTATCAGGGAGTAAAAAACGAAAAAGGCGCCTGGATTACTCCTGCGTTCCCAAAACTTATTTATGTTCTTGAAAATGACAACGTGGAACAAGGCTCGCCATACTATTATCTTTCTGAACTTGCCGCAAAATGCACCGCGCGCAGAATGGTTCCAGACTACATAAGCGAAAAGAAAATGCTGGAGCTAAAAATCGACGCAAAAGGAAACGGAAACTGCTATCCTTGCATGGGCTGCCGTTCATTTTTAACGCCTTACCTGGACTTGACTGGAAAGCCAAAATACTACGGAAGATTCAATCAGGGAGTTGTAACGCTGAACCTTGTTGATGTAGCCTGCTCTTCTGGCGGAGATATGATGAAATTCAATCAGCTTCTTCAGGAACGCCTTGAACTTTGCCACAGAGCGCTTAGAATCCGCCACGAACGCCTTCTTGGAACAAAATCTGATGCCGCACCAATTCTATGGCAAAACGGAGCTTTGGCAAGATTAAAGAAAGGCGAAGTTATCGACAAACTTTTGTACAACGGATATTCAACAATTTCCCTTGGATATGCTGGACTTTGTGAATGCGTTCGCTACATGACTGGAAAATCACACACAGATCCAGATGCAAAGCCTTTTGCGCTCAATGTAATGAAAGCCTTAAACGAAGCCTGCAAAAAATGGAAGGAAGCCGAGCATATTGACTATTCCGTCTATGGAACTCCACTTGAAAGCACAACTTACAAATTTGCAAAGTGCCTCAAAAAAAGATTCGGAATAATTGAAGGCGTTACAGACAAAAACTACATCACAAACAGCTACCACGTAAATGTAACAGAAAAAATCGACGCATTTACAAAGCTTTCGTTTGAATCTGAATTCCAAAGACTTTCGCCGGGCGGAGCTGTAAGCTATGTTGAAGTTCCGAACATGGAAAACAACATTCCGGCTGTAATGGCTCTCTTAAAGCACATTTACAACAACATAATGTATGCCGAGCTGAACACAAAAAGCGACTTCTGCCAGAAATGCGGCTACACAGGCGAAATTCAAATTGCAACAGACGGCGACGGAAAATTAATCTGGGAATGTCCAAACTGCAAAAATCACGATCAGGCCACAATGAACGTTGCAAGAAGAACCTGCGGTTACATCGGAACACAATACTGGAATCAGGGACGCACACAGGAAATAAAAGAGCGTGTGCTGCATTTGTAAATGTACTACGGAGAAATTAAAAAATTCGACATTTCAAACGGAGAAGGTGTTAGAGTTTCCATCTTTGTTTCAGGATGCAGAGTTCATTGTCCGGGCTGCTTTAACAAATGCACTTGGGATTTTCAGTACGGAAAACTTTTTACAGAAGAAACAGAAAACGAAATAACCGAAGCTCTTTCAAAGGAATTTATTTCGGGACTTACAGTTCTTGGAGGAGAGCCTTTCGAACCTGAAAACCAGGAAGTTCTTGCGCCGTTTTTATCAAAAGTAAAAAAAATGTTTCCCAAGAAAACAATCTGGTGCTACACAGGCTACGTTTACGACAAGGACATTCTTCCTTCCGACGGAAAAAAACACTGCGCCTTTACAGAGCAATTTTTAAGCCGCATCGATGTTCTTGTGGACGGACCTTTTATAGAAGAACTCAAAGACATTTCTCTGCAATTCCGCGGCTCAAGAAATCAGCGCATCCTTCATTTAAAATAAATTCAGCTACAAACTCATAACAGACTGAATCCATTCGCTTCTGCTTTTTACGCCGAATTTTTCATATATATGCTGAATATGAGTTGCAACCGTGCTAGTGGCAATAAAAAGCTCCTTTGCAATCTGCTTGTTAGTCTGATTCTTTAGCAAAAGCTCGGCAATTTCAATTTCCCTTGACGACAAGCCGAATTTTTTATAGGCACAAATTCTGTTTTCTTTTGAATCAGCGGCAGAAGCAAACGGCAAGTCTGAATTCAATTTGCTTCCAGAAGAAATTTCCGCCGTCTTGTTTATAAAATCCGTGATTGTCCTTGCAAAATCTTTTTTCACATTTACTTTTAATGACAAAATCGAATAGACTTTTAAAAGCAGTTCCGTTTGCGAAAAAGGCTTGAAAATATAATCCACCGCTCCTTCCTTGATTGAAACTCTCCGAAGTTTGGAATCCTGCACGCCCGTTAAAAACAAAAATGGAATTGTTTTTAGCTTTTCGTCCCTGCGGCAAATTTCAAAAAAAGCCTTTCCATCCATAACTGGCATAACCATATCCGAAATTATCAAATCGGGAATTTCTTCCTTTATTTTTTCAAGAGCATCCTTTCCATTGCAAGCGGCAAAAAACGTGCAGTAAGGCTTGAACATATTTTGAATATTTTCCAAAAGTGAAAGATTGTCTTCCACGCAAAGAATTTTTACGCCTTGCATTATCTGCAAAAAGTCATAATTTTGAAGCGCGGAAACATTCAGTTCAGGCTCATTTTCATAAAAAAGCCGCCTTTTTTGAAGTCTGTTAATAACTTCTAGGACAGCCCCGACAAAACAATTCAAACCTGATAATGACAGAAAAAATTGAACTGGATAATAATTCTTAAACGGCTGTTTTTACCAAAATTCAACGCTTAACTGAAGGAATACTTCCTAAGAGGCTAAGTGAGTATTCCTAAAGCCCTAAGTGAGTATTCCTAAGGCCTGAAGTAAGTATTCCTAAGAGCCTTAGAGAGTATTACTCAGGGTCTTAGGAAGTATCGCTACGGCTCTTAGGAAGTATTCCTTCAGTTTTGAATTATTCAACAGAAAACCAGTCTTCCATACGTAAAAAAGAGCGTTCTGCGGCTTCAGCAAAATCTGTTGTATTGTGTGTTACAAGAACCATTCCGTTTGCAATTGCGGTTGCGGCAATCTGTGTGTCGCAGTATGGAAGAGATCTTCCTTCTTTTGAGCATTTTCCTGAAAGCTGACCGCATATTCCTGCTGCAAAATCGTCGTAGGGAATTATCTCAAATTCTTCTTTGTATTCAACAAGACATTCTTCAATATAAGTTTTGCGTTTTCCGTCGGGCATTCTTTCAAGTCCATAGATAAGTTCCTGCCAGGTAATGGCGGAAATTGCGCAGAAATTTTTTCTTGCCTCATATAAAGCAATCACGTTTTGGTTCGGATGTTCCTTTGAGAACTCGGATATGATATTTGTATCAAGAAGATATATTTTTTTCATTTTTCCTCCGTAAGTGATTCTTATTATATTTGTGTGTGAACAAATCTTCAGTACTTAATTATTCCTCGAAAATTACTCTGTTCGGGTCAGCATAAACTTTTGGTCCGAGAGGAATTCCTTCATCGCTTAGAACATCCGCATACTTTTCCTTCAGTTTGTTAATCCGGGCAATTAAAGACGGTTTTTCATCTTTGTGTTTATATTCCTCGTAGCTGATAATCACCGCAACCGGCTTGTCGTACCTTGTAAGCTCAACAGGTTCACCGCTTTCCGCAATCTTTACGAAATTTGAAAGATTGTTCCGCGCGTCATAAATTGAAGTTCTACACATAGTTTCCTCCTGCGATATAATGAAATGTCATCTTTGCTCTTGACCCGAAAATCTAAAGTAATATTTTGCCAAATGAGTTTTTTAGAAACACAACGGAGCAGTTCTGGCAATGACAGTTTGTAAGTAAAACAATAACATTGCTCTGCTTTATAGTCAACATTAAAAATTATAGCCAACATTTTTTTGAGGTGAGATATTTGAAAACATATTAATTGCAATTTTATATATTTTTGTATTACATTTGTAGTACAAAAATATTCTGGAGATTGTTATATGGCAATGACAGTTCTTCAAACCAGAGTTGACTCAGAAACAAAACTTGCAGCTGAAAATCTTTTTAGTTCATTGGGACTTGATATTACAACTGCAATCCGTTTATTTTTACGTTGTTGAAGTTGCTTTCCATTGATTTTAAAAAGTCCGTATTTTATTCTGACTCTATGAAAAAATTCATTTTGCTGTTACTTTTATTTTTATCATTGAGTTCCTGCACTATAGCCCGCAGTAAAAATAAAGCTAAAGTTTCATCTGGTGATTTAGAAGCATCAACAACTGCTGAAAAATATTATGTTTCCAACAGCTATCATTTTATGTTGAATTGTCCTGATTTTATAGGCAAAGCCATGAATTATGCCTGGCAGGAATATTCCGGGGTTACCGTTCCTGCACTAGTTTATCCATCAAATTATTGTTTAAAAAAAGACAAGTATTCTTCTCCGTATTTGGAATTCGCCAATATTTCTGCAAAAAAAAATCACGCAGGCGGAAATATTTTTTTTCAGCACAGGAAATCCTGATTATACAAGTCTGCTTGTCAAGCTCGATTTGATTCCTGGCGGTTGTTCTGAGGTCAGTCTGACAGACTCATTTTTAGGAGAGAATGAATACCGGTTGGATAAAATTGATTTTTACTTTCAGGATGAAACCATGCTCTCATTTTCTGCGGCTGATTTTTTTCATTTTCATTATCCGGAGCTTGCGGCTTTTGACTTGTCCGGTTCAGAAACCTTTTTTCTAAAAGGAAATGAGGGATATTTTTACTTGATAATAAAAAACCGCAAATCAGGCGATGAAAACGCAGGATTTTTCAGACTGGGCATTACCAAAGAAAATGGCGAAGAAACAATTGTTGAAAAAGGTGTTTCCTACAACAGTGAGGACAATACTTATTCATATAGACTATGGGATGACATGGCAATTGAAGATTTTTGTTTTGCAAAAAAAGTTAATGTTGAATTCCGCTCTACAGATGGCAAAATAATATCAGAGGAAATTACAGATTCAGAACAGCTGGAAAAAATAAGCTTATGGGTAGCCGCGTTCTGTTATTTTGGTTTGAGATAAGGAAGAAGAGCTTGTACAAAAACAAAAGACAAGAATTTTTAAGAAACAGTTTTTTGTTTTTGTACATTTTCTCCTTGACAATCCCCGATTTTCGCATAGAATACAAATCATAGGCACAAGCAAAACAGAAAATACTTGTTCTAAAATCAGTTTGGTTGTCATGTCTTGATGCAAGTTAAGCGTAGCAAACAGATTCTTCTTAGTTCTCTTATTTCCAGTTTTCTTAAATCCTAATTATTCAAACATTTTTATTTTCTCATGCAGACAGGATTATTGTGCCCAAATTCTTTTTTAGGAGCATTTTATGAACAGACAGGACATCGGCTTTGTCCAGAGCAGCATCAACTATCAGTTTAAAAATTTGCAGCTGCTTGAGCAGGCATTCACGCGCAAGTCTTATTCGGAGGAGCATCCGGAACTTCAGAACAACGAGGTTCTTGAATTCTACGGAGACGAAATTCTTGATTTTTTTGTTACGAAGATGATGTACAAAAGATTTTCAAGAATTCTCAACAATGAGCTTGTATCGGAAAAAAACGAGGGCGAGCTTACAAAACTGAAATCGATTCTAGTGAGTAAGGAAAGTCTTGCGCGCTGCATGTACAATATCGGGTTTTCAAAGTTTCTATATCTTGGAAAAAGCGATGAAAAAAATGAAGTGTACAAAAGCAAGTCCGTAAACGAAGATTTGTTCGAGGCGATAATCGGGGCGGTTGCCGCTGACTGCGACTGGAACTATGAAAAACTTGAAAAAGTCTGCCGGACAATGCTGGATATGGAAACAACGAACGGCTACCTTGCTTTGCTTGTCAAGGAAAAATCTCACCGGCTTGGATTCGGAGAGCCTTGCTATCGTCCTTTCGCATGGCAGACAGACAATCCTGAAGACTGGCAATCGGACAATCTTTTCAATATGGGAATCGGATTTGGCGGCTTTGGAAGCACATCAAAAAATCCTAAAACCGGGAAGCATGAATACGGAATCCAAGTTGGAGAAAATAAATTCACAGGAATTGGCGACGGAATTGCCCAGGCAAAACTTAACGCGGAACAGAAAGCCTACCATTTTCTTATTCAGGAAGAAATAAAACAGCAGTTCCAGAATCTTGACTACACAAATCCGGCAAGCACGCTTCACGAGCTATTCCAGAAAAAAGTGATTATGGAAGTGCGCTACGAATTCAACGAATACCACGATGAGAACGGAAATCCAATCTGGAACTGCAAGGCGATTCTCGAAGGCTACGGAACATTTGAAGCCGACAACGCATCAAAAAAGCAGGTAAAACAAGATGCTTCGTTGAAACTCCTGAAATTCATAGCCAAAACAAAAATCGAGCAGACCGAAAAATGGGAAATACCGACATTCTATCACGGAATGGCGAGAATCTGGCACGATGAGGGGAAAATATAATGAACAAAAACTATATCCTGATGGCTGTGAATAAAGCCGGAAAAAATGTATATATCGATGAAGTTCCGAACGGAAAACAGTGCGGCTGTTTCTGCAAGGAATGTGGCGGCGAGCTTGTTGCAAAGAACAACGGCAAAATAAAAGTCCATCACTTTGCGCATGCAACCGGAAACGACAGCATACAATGCTCTCAGACTGCGCTTCATATTCTTGCAAAAGAAATTATCGCAGAAGAAAGGTGTGTGGCTATTCCAAGAAGCGGAAAAATTGAATTTTATTCAGCAGATAAAGTCGAGCTTGAAAAATCTTTAGGCGATATAATTCCAGATGTTTTTGCTACTGTAAAAGGTAGAGCTTTCATGGTGGAAATTCTTGTAAGCCATGCAATTGATGAAGAAAAACTTGATAAAATCAAAGAACACAGAATTTCTTGCATTGAAATAGACTTATCAGGAAAAACATTCGAGTCAAAAGAAGATGTGAGAGCCGCATTAAATAATCCATGCAATATGAAAATCATTTATGATGATAACAGCCGCCTGATTCAAGAAAGAAAAGAAATTTTATTGAATTACGGATTAAAGCTAAAAATTTACCGTGGCGGAATTGTTATTTGTCCAAAATTGTGTAGTTATGTTCCGACCTATTTTTGTGAAGATTGTGTTTTTGGTTGCAAAGAAAACAATAGCTTTATGAGGTGTGGATTTATTTTGCCGCTTGTGTTAAAACCGAATCTTAGAGTGGTATTTAATATTATTCTAAAAAACAATACTGTTATGTTTGATGATGAAGCCAAAAGGTATAACGACAGTCATTTTGGCTGGAAAGCAACCGAGGCTGTTCAAAGAGCATATATTTCAAGGAGTTTTTGACTATGAAAAAACTGATTTCAATTTTTACTTTGCTGTTTATTTATTCGCTTTCTGTTTTTGCAGGACCGTTCGGGCTGGATATGGGAATGACGATTGAAGACGTTACTAAAGCCTGCGGCGGAAACGAGCCGGAATATATTTCGGACGACAGATACTACATCCAGCCGGTAAAATCGCATCCGCTTTTTGAAGGATACGTCGTCTGGATTAGCGAAACGGAAGGTTTATATTATATAAAAGGAATAAGTCGCGAGATTCAGGCAAACAGTTACGGAACGGAAGTCAAACAGGAATTTGCAAAACTGCTTTCTCCTCTTGAACGAAAATACGGAAACTTTGAGATAATTGACGAGATTGTTTCAGATGATGTGCTTCCATATAAATTGAAACAAGATAGCTGGATGTTGACAATTGCGGAAGGCTCAAGAATTTGTGAGGCACATTGGTCTGTTAGTGAGGACGACTTTGAGAAATTCGGCGGATTGACAACAATTTCTGTCGGAGTAAAAACGCAAGCGACATATATTACCAGCAAAGCATACATTTGGATTGAATACGGTTTTGCAAATGCAGCTGATGGCTTTGACAACTTGGATGATGTGCTGTAAATGATAGTTGAAATTTATTTCAGTTCTTGACAAAGTGTCGGGGGGGGGTACACTGTTTTTAACTTTATTGGATAAGGAGTAAAAAATGAAGTTTAAGAAATTTTTTGTAAGCTTTATTTCAGGCTTAACATTAGTTGTTATGTGTTCATCTTGTGTTTCATCAACAAGAGTTAATTTTAACACAGATGTTGATGGGGCAACAGTATATGTGGATGGAGAAGAGATTGGAACAACTCCAGCTCAAATAAAACTGAGCAATGCTGTATGGGAAAATCCAGATGTTGTAATAAAAAAAGATGGATATAGAGATTTGTATACAGAATTAAATAAAGAAGTCAAAGGTGTTAACTTGGTATGCGGTTTATTGCTTTGGTGGCCTTCTTTGCTGTGGGTTTATGGTCCAAAGAAAAATCAAAATTATATGTTGTCTCCTCTTCCTGTAGTTCAAGACACAATAAATGAATAAAATATATATATTGCTGTTTTTCTTATTTTCTGTTTTTTTGTTCTCTTGCAATAAGCTTAATTCTATATATGGGAAATGGGAAGACAGTAATAGAATTCTTGAATTCAGTGAGTATGGGGATTTTACTCTTGAGTTTAAGAATTCAAATTTAGTGAAAGGGTTTCGTGGTAGAGCATTAAAAAAGAAAAACATAATGATTATGTTTTTTGAGGAGTTTAAGGATTCTAATAATGAATGGCTTTACACAGATGGAACTGATTTAGAAGATTACAAAGAAATCTTATTTATTTCTTTTGAAGATGAAAAACTTGTTACTCAAATAAAGTCAACTAATAAAAAATTTATATATACAAGAATTATTGATTAATTTCATTTCTTAATTTTTTATCATAATTTGTAACACTTTTATATCCTGAATATTAAAATCTGCTTCAAAAGATTATCCAGTCAAGCTGGATAATGACATCAAATATAGCGTGTCTTTGTTGCTGATTCTGCACAGAATGTTACTGGAAAAGCAATTTATATTCTAAAATAAACTGTTTAGTGTTATTTTGCCAATTCACTGTGCTGGTGGTATAATATTCGCACTTTATTAGAAGGAGTAAATATGAAATTATCAAGAAAATCAAAGGTCGTATTGGTTTTGCTTATGGTTGCGGCCTCTGCTTGTTTTGCTCAGAAATGGAAAGGTCTTGTAAAAGGAATTGAAAGAAGAGTGGGCGGAAAGAACAATTCACAGCAGACAACTGAATCAACTGGAAAAGAAGATATGCCTAACTTGCCTGGTTTTAATACTAATGTTGACACTGGTCCACGCAATATAAAGAACTATAAATCAAAAAGACCAGCCAAAATCCCAAATGAGCCTTATCTTCAGGAAATGGCGAAAAAGAATGATAATGCAGAAAAGGCTCTAAAGAAAGAAGATTTTAAAAGAGCGTATGAGCTTTTTAATACACCTATTAAAGCTAAAGCCACAGAAAAAATATATGATGATTATGATGGACTGGGAAAGAGATCTTTCAAGTTGGATTCATTCCTTTTATGAAGATCCAAATTATCAGGGAGAAAAATAATCTCATTTGGCTTTTTCATAAAAATCTAAAAATAAATGCCGTGCTGGAAAATGCGTTTAAATGCAAAATCCGGCACGTTTTTTTTTCTGTAAAAACTTTCACGGAAATAATATTCTATTCCAGCAGTCTTCCTGCCTTGTAGGATTCTTCAAGATAACTTGGGTTTTGATAGTAAAGGTCTGTGTTGAAGTTTGAAATTTGGTCGCTTATAAACGAATTGAACAGCTTGATTAAAGTTTCTTCTTCTGTTCCTGGAGCGGCAAGGTCTTCTATCATTATGCAGTAAAGTTTTCCTATGTCCTGAAATCCGGGCAACGTGTACTTGCAGTTTTTTACAGTTTCAAAGTCGCCATCTGGAATTTTGTAATCCCTGATTATTTCATCGCTTACTTGCTCAAACGAGAGGCAGTGATTTACAGGTGCGGCATAGAGCTGCTTGTGAACACCTTTTTTTCCAAGCGCATTGACAACAGTTCCGCGGCGGTTCTTTGTTTTTCTGGCAATAAATTCAATCAGCGCACAAACATAAAAAAAATCATTCCTCTGTTCTTCGGTCATATACAATCTCGCTTTTTTTGAAATTAAGGCAGTTTAATGCCGACAATGTATGGAAGCTTATTTGGTGCGTAGGATGCTTGAATTCTGCAAGCACCCAAAACTGTTTTTTTGTAATTGTGCCTTTTATAAAATCGTTAACGTAATTCCAAACTGTGTCGTTTGCCATCGGTCCTTCTACAATATCGTAATTGTGAGTTTTTCCGCTTCGGCAATGGGCAATGAATTCAAGCCATTCATCATTCATTTCATCGAATTTTAAAATTGAAAGAGATTCATCGGCAGTATAATCAAAAAAATTTATTACAGGCTTTTCATTGTTTCTGTTTGCCCAGCGAACGGCTTGCTTCCAGTTGTTTGTGCAATAAAATCCCCATGAAAAATCTTTTGTGTATAAACTTTTTCGGATTTCTGGAAACTGCACAATTTCTTTGCCTGCATGATATAATATGCTTTTATTCATTGCTAGATATTTTTCCTCGTTTTACTTTTTGGGTTGTGGTCATTTCGAGCGGCTGTTCTAGCATTGTGATTTTTGAGATGCGGGCGTAAGGCTGAAGCTCCTTGTTTACTTTTGAGATTATTTTTTCAATTTCTGATTTTACTGATTCGTCTAGCGGAGAAGCTTCTCTGTTTATATTCAGTCTTGCAAAAAGGTCGTCGCTGGCATAGACAAGGGCTTCGATTTGCTCGCTTTTTGTTGCTTTGTCTGCAATGTAGCCGCGCACTGTGATTTGTGCTATGTCTGTAAAAAGCTGGAATGCGTTTTCAATTTCTTCCGGATAAACGTTTTTGCCACCTTCTGTAACAATCATGTTTTTTACGCGTCCTGCAAGAATAAGGTAGCCTTCGCTGTCTAGATTTCCAAGATCGCCGGTTTTAAAGAATCCGTCTGGAGTAAAAACTTTTGCGGTTTCTTCTTCCATGTTGTAGTAGCCTTTAAAAACCATCGGACCTTTTACCGCTACTTCTCCGATTCCATCCGCAGAAGGCTCAAGAATTTTCATTTCCATGTACGGAAAGAAATACTGACCGACACTTTCAATTTTAAAGCGGCTTATCGGGTTCAATGCGATAATCGGGCTTGTTTCTGTAAGTCCGTAGCCTTGCACAAAGTCGATACCCATTTCGTTGTAGATTTTGAACACGCTTGAAGCAAGAGGTCCGCCGCCACAGATTGCAATTCTTAGCGACTGAATATTTGCTTGTTTTAGCACGCTTTTAAAAAGTGTCTTGCCGGGATTTACTTTGAAAACTTTTTTTATTATGTAGGAAATCCACATCATGGCATGGATTGCGCCGTTTACAAGCGGGCCTTTCGCCTTGATTCCTTTCATTATTCCTGCGAGCAGCTTATTGAACAAAAGCGGAACGCCAAGCAGCATTGTGATTTGTCCTTCGCGAAGTTCTTTCATTAGCCGGGAAACAGCCATGCTTTTTCCGAATACGATTTCAGCTCCTACGGAAAGGCTTTCTATGAAAACCGCCTGCATTGTGTAAGCGTGATGAATCGGAAGGAGCGCGTAAAAAACATCAGTTGAAAAAATGTCCATGCGGGTCTGCGCGATATATGCATCGCTTACAAGATTTTTGTGGGTGAGCATTACGCCTTTTGGATTTCCTGTTGTTCCGCTTGTAAAAAGAATTGCCGCAAGATCATCTTCTTTTGCGCTTCGGAAATCATGTTCAATTGAATTGGGCTTTAAGCTGTAAACGTATTTTTCTGGAAACTTAGGGCTGAGCGAATAAACTTTGTATTCAGCATTTTGTGCGTCAAAGGTTGGAAACTTTTCTTCATCAACAAAAAAGAATTTTGGCTTGGCTGTGTTCAAAAGATTTTTGATTTCCTCTTCATGGAGAGCGTAATCTATAGGACAGATTGTAGCTCCGGCGGCAAGAGATGCGAGGAATACAAGTCCCCATTGTGGAGAGTTTTTTCCGCTTACTGCGATTCTGTCTCCTTTTTGAATTCCTTTTTCTGTAAGCCAGGAAGCAAGTTCCTTGACTTTTTGTTCTACCTGTGAATATGAAAGAGTGTTTTTTGAGCCGCCTTCGCCTTCAAAATCTGTAAAGCAAGGTCTTTCTGGAAATCGCTTTGTTGTTATAAAAAACATTTCGGGAACTGTTGGCCATTCTCCTGAAAAGTCGCTGTCTTTGTATTTGCTTAAAAAATCCCAAGGTGTCTTTGTGGTTGTCTGCATAGTCTATTCTCCAGAAAATAAGAGTAATTTATAATGATATATTCTATCACGAAATATGGTTTATTTAAAACAAAAAACGGCCGCAACCGTTTATTGGTCGCAGCCGCATTTCTAGCTTTAAAGTTTGGAATTGCTATTAGTACATTCCGCCCATTCCATCCATGCTCGCCTGTGGAGCAACTGGTGCTGGAGGTTCAGGAATATCTGTGATAGCACATTCTGTTGTGAGCAGCATTCCAGCTACAGAAGCAGCATTCTGGAGAGCGCATCTTGTAACTTTTGCCGGGTCGATGATTCCAGCTTCCATCATGTTTACCCATTCGCCTGTAGCGGCATTGTAGCCAACACCTTTCTTTTCTGCCTTTGCCTTGTCAGCAATTACAGCTCCGTCTACACCTGCGTTTTCTGCAATCTGGCGAATAGGCTCTTCCAAGGCTCTCTTTATAATCTGGAAACCAACTTTTTCATCTCCAGTAAGATTTTCTTTTTCCGCGTCAAGAACTTTGCTTGCTTCGATGAGTGCAAGTCCGCCGCCTGAAACAATTCCTTCTTCCAAGGCCGCTCTTGTTGCTGCGAGAGTATCTTCAACACGGAATTTCTTTTCCTTCATTTCTGTTTCTGTGATTGCACCGATGTTGATTACAGCTACACCGCCAGAAAGTTTTGCAAGGCGTTCCTTGAGTTTTTCCTTGTCGTAGTCAGAAGTTGACTTTTCAATCTGATTCTTGATTTCTGCAACACGGTCAGCGATTGCCTTTTTGTCTCCGGCTCCATCAACCAAAGTTGTGTTGTCCTTGTCGATTTTTACAGACTTAACCTGTCCAAGGTCTGCAAGTTCTGTTGATTCAAGCTTAAGTCCAAGGTCTTTTGTGATTACTTTTCCGCCTGTGAGGATTGCGATGTCCTGAAGCATTTCCTTTCTTCTGTCGCCGAATCCTGGAGCTTTTACAGCGCAGCATTTGAGAGTTCCGCGGATTGAGTTTACAACCAAAGTTGCAAGAGCTTCACCGTCAAGGTCTTCAGAAATAATGATTAAAGGCTTTCCTGTCTGGGCAACTTTTTCAAGAACAGGAAGAAGATCTTTCATTGTGCTGATTTTTTCGTCATAAATAAGGACGTAAGCGTCGTTGTAGTTTACTTCCATGCGCTCGCGGTCATTTACAAAGTAAGAAGAAATATATCCACGGTCGAACTGCATTCCTTCTACAGTTTTTACAGTTGTATCCATGTTCTTGGATTCTTCAACTGTGATGACGCCGTCTTTTCCGACTTTTTCAATTGCGTCTGCAAGGATTTTACCAATTTCAGGGTCGTTGTTTGCAGAAATTGTGGCTACGTGAGTAATATCTTCGTTGCCTTTTACTGCGCGGCTGTTCTTTTTTACTTCTTCAACTGCGATTGCTGTCGCTTTGTCGATTCCGCGTTTGATTTCAATTGGTGTCATTCCTGCTGAAACTGCCTTGAGTCCTTCGCGTACAATTGCATAGGCAAGAACTGTTGCTGTTGTTGTTCCGTCTCCTGCTACATCGTTTGTCTTTGAGGAAACTTCGCGTACAAGCTGTGCTCCCATGTTTTCAAATGGATCTTTAAGCTCGATTTCTTTTGCAACTGAAACACCGTCTTTTGTGATTGTTGGTGCGCCGTATTTTTTGTCAAGCATAACCAAGCGTCCGCAAGGTCCTAATGTTACTTTTACTGCGCGGGCAATCTGCTCAACTCCGCTCAGCATTTTTTTGCGTGCATCTTCGCTGTAAACTAACTGTTTAGCCATGATTCTAACTCCTATTTTTATTGACTGTCTTGAAAAATCTAAAGACAGCTTAAAAATTTTATTTTATTGTAAATAAAGATACTAAAAATTATAAAAATCGACAATATTTTTTTTATTAAAACTTTTCTAATTTTGTTTATTTATCCTTATAATATAGAAGAAAGTTGGTATTTTTTAGAATAATTTATATTTTTTTTGTAAATCACTTGATATTTTTTATAATTGTATTATAATCATAATTGTAATAATTACAAATTATTAAATCGGGAATTGGACTGTCATTTTTGGCAATTGCATAAAAAAAAGCAATGGTCTATAATGCTTCCAGTTATTATAGTTGAATTTTTCAATGCAAAGAGGTTTTGAAATGAACATGAGAGCTGAATGGGAAGGTTTTAACCCAAAAGGTTTGTGGACAAGCGAAGTCAATGTTCGCGATTTTATTCAGGCTAACTATACTCAGTATAGCGGAGATGAGTCATTCTTGGCTGGACCTACAGCTGCCACAAGCAAGTTGTTCGATGAGCTCCAGAAGTTACAGAAAGCTGAGCATAATAAGAAATGTGTTGGTCTTGACGGAAAGGAAAGATCAGGCGTTCTTGATTTGGATACAGACGTTGTTACTAGCCTTACAGCTCATCAGGCTGGATATATTTGCCCGGAAGGAAAAGAACTTGAGCAGGTTGTAGGTCTTCAGACAGACAAACCTCTTAAGAGAGCGTTTATGCCTTATGGCGGAATCAGAATGGCTGAGCAGTGTCTTGAAATGTACGGTTACAAGCCAAATCCTGAGCTCCACAGAGTTTTCACAGAATATCATAAAACTCACTCAGACGCTGTATTTGAAGTTTATACTCCAGAAATCAGAAAAGCCCGCAAGGCTCACATTCTTACCGGTTTGCCTGATACTTATGGTCGCGGACGCATTGTAGGAGACTACCGCCGTGTTGCTCTTTACGGTATTGATTATCTCATCCAGTGCAAGGAGCAGGACAAGGCTAACTGCGGAAACGGCACAATGACAGATGATGTTATCCGTCTCCGTGAAGAAATTTCTGAGCAAATTAAGGCTCTCAAGGGAATCAAGGCAATGGCTGCGATTTACGGATATGATATTTCAAATCCTGCAAAGAATGCAAAAGAAGCTTTCCAGTGGCTTTATTTTGGCTACCTTGCCGCAATCAAGACACAGAACGGTGCTGCAATGTCTGTAGGACGCATTTCTACATTCCTTGACTGCTACATTGAGCGCGACTTGAAGAAAGGAATCCTTACAGAAGAAAAAGCACAGGAACTTGTTGACCATATTGTTATGAAGTTCCGCATGGTTCGCTTTGCACGTATTGAATCTTACAACCAGCTTTTCTCTGGCGACCCGATTTGGGCTACATTGGAAGTTGCGGGTCTCGGTCAAGATGGACGCGACATGGTTACAAAGAACGACTACCGCTTCCTCCACACATTGGAGAACATGGGACCAAGCCCGGAGCCAAACATGACAGTTCTCTATTCAAAGAGACTTCCAGAAAACTTCCGCCGCTATGCCGCAAAGATTTCTATTGACACATCTTCAATTCAGTATGAAAACGACGATGTAATGCGCCCAATCTGGGGAGATGACTACTCAATCTGCTGTTGTGTTTCTGCAACTCAGACAGGAAAAGAAATGCAGTTCTTTGGTGCGCGCGCAAACCTTGCAAAAGCACTTCTTTATGCAATCAACGGCGGAAAAGACGAGCCTGCAGGTCTTACACCTGGAGTTCAGGTTGGTCCGGAATTCGCTCCAATCACTTCTGATTATCTTGATTATGATGAAGTTATGCGCAAGTATGATGCTATGCTTGAATGGCTTGCAAGTCTTTATGTAAATACATTGAACGCAATCCATTATATGCACGACAAGTACTACTATGAGGCTGCCGAGCTTTCTCTTGAAGACACAAATCTTAAGAGAACATTTGCAACTGGAATCGCAGGATTCAGCCACGTAGTTGACTCACTTTCTGCAATCAAGTATGCAAAGGTAAAAGTAATCCGTGATGAAAGCGGACTTGCAAAGGACTTTGAAATTGAAGGCGACTTCCCACGCTACGGACAGGATGATGACCGCGCGGACGAAATTGCAACATGGCTTCTTAAAACTTTCATGTCAAAGATTGAAAAGAACCACACATACCGCAATGCTGAGCCTACAACTTCTATTCTTACAATTACTTCAAACGTTGTATACGGAAAGGCAACAGGCGCACTTCCAGACGGACGCAAAGCCGGCGAGCCATTCTCTCCTGGAGCTAACCCTTCTTACGGAGCTGAAACAAAAGGTCTTATCAAGTCTTTGAACTCTGTTGCAAAAGTTCCTTACAAATATGCTTTGGACGGAATTTCAAATACACAGACAATCAACCCGAATGCTCTTGGACACGATGAGAATGAGCGCATTTCTAACCTTGTAAACGTTTTGGATGGATACTTTGATCAGGGAGCACACCACTTGAACGTTAACGTGTTTGGAGTTGAAAAACTCAAGGACTGCCAGGCTCATCCTGATAAGCCAGAATATGCAAACTTCACAGTTCGTGTTTCTGGTTATGCAGTTCGCTTTATCAACCTTACAAAGGAACAGCAGGACGATGTTATTGCCCGCACTTGCCACGCAAGCCTCTAATGCTGACTTTTAAGACTGTATAAAAACGGCCGCTTTTGGTTTTCCAAAGGCGGCTTTTTTGTTATATAATGCTTTTTATTTTTTCTTCAAAAACATTTACCAGTTTTCAATCGCATTTCTTGGAACACGGACTTTTATATATGCTTTGCATGCTGAAGTGTCATAAAACTCATTTACTATTTCGTAAGGAAGTTGCGAGTTTGTTGCAGTGTCTGTATGCTGCGTAATATTTTTTATATGCTCACTTTTTTCATCTGACTGCGATGCCTGTGCAGAAGCAATTGTCTTTGAAGAAATTTCTAAAGACGAAATTGAAGAGAGCTCGCTTAATGCGTAAATTTTTGCAAGCTGAACGGCAGTTTCTTTGTCGCCCTTTTGTTTCGTTCCGCAGGCATAATAATAATCATTGTCTTTTTTTATTCCAAACTCATACCATTCGGGGATATTTTTATCTGGATAATATATTTCATATCCTGTTTTTGCAGGTTTCCAAAGCACTGACTGTGCGGTTTCTGTATGAGCTGAAATAGAATTTACAGTGGAGAATATATTCTGATTTTGGCTGCTTCCGTATCCACTGCCTGTTGTCGTTAAGGTTTTCAGGTCAAGTCCTCCTCCAGGTGAAAAAACACCTCTTGATTCAGATTCTATCGATGTGTTTGAACTTACCATTTGTCCCATGGAAATTTTTATTGTCTGGCTGTATCCGTTATAGAATGTTCCGTCGGCGTTTATAACTCCCGTGCCCCCTCCTTTGTAAACACCTTTTGCAACTTCTATTTCTATTTCGCTTCCCGATTTGTCTTTAAGCTTGTATTTTCCATCATAGGAACTGAATAGGGATTCCGCTCCTGTTCCGTGCCAAAGAAGAACGCAATGTTGTGTCAATAGATATGTTGTACTGTTTTCTTCAATTAGCATGCGGAAGTGCATTCTTCCGTCTTTTTCTGCATATCCATTTAGCGAAGGATTGCCTGGGCTTGATAGAGTCAAGTCGTCATTTACTTGTATGATAAAATTTAGTTCAGGCTCAAAGAACTGTGATTCCTTTACGAATACAGCTTGTCCATATCCTTTTCTGTCTATGTTTATGCTGTATTCTATTTCCGGCGAAATGAAGTCGTAGCTTTCCATTGTGCGCTCATAAGTATAGTAATATATTCCGTCCTTAAAAGAATGGTTTAAGGACTGCTCAAGATTATTTGGGGTTGATGTGCATGAAACAAGAAATGTCGCTAAAAAAATAAAACTGAATTTTTTCATAATATTTTCCTTTATTAATATTAAAATTCCATATCCAGCTCGACCGGGCAGTGGTCGCTTCCAAGAATTTCCGTGTGGATTTTCGCGCCGGTCATCTTGTCCTTTATGCTGTCGGAAACGAGGAAATAGTCGATCCGCCAGCCTGTGTTCTTTTCGCGGGCGTGGAATCTGTACGACCACCAGCTGTAGACTCCGGCGGTGTCGGGGTAGAAGTGGCGGAAGCTGTCCGTGAATCCTGACGAAAGCAGCTCTGTCATTTTTCCGCGCTCCTCGTCCGTGAATCCGGCGTTTCGGCGGTTCGTCTTGGGATTCTTGATGTCGATTTCCTCGTGGGCGACGTTCATGTCTCCGCAGACAATCACGCCTTTTTTAAGGGCGAGCGTTTTTAGATACGCGCGGAAGTCGTCCTCCCATTTCATTCTGTATTCAAGGCGGCGAAGCTCGTCCTGTGAATTCGGCGTGTAGACCGTCACAAGAAAAAATTTCTCGTATTCAAGTGTGATTACGCGGCCTTCCGTGTCGTGCTCTGCGATTCCGATTCCGTAGCTTGCGGAAATAGGCTCGTGCTTTGTGAAAACCGCTGTTCCTGAGTAGCCTTTTTTTTCGGCGTAGTTCCAGAACTGATGATAGTCCGGGAGCTCCATCTGAATCTGCCCGGCCTGGAGCTTTGTCTCCTGCAGGCAGAAAAAATCCGCGTCGAGCGAGCCGAACGCCTCCATAAAGTTTTTTCCCATCACGGCGCGAAGTCCGTTCACGTTCCACGAGATGAATTTCATATTCTGTTCCTTTTTTATTTTTTGTAGAATCCGTTTTCACATTTTGAGAATGCGTATCCGCAGATGATTACTTCCGCGTTGTCTGCCAGTTCCTTGATTTTTTCAGTATTCAATTTTCACTTCCTTTATCGGGGCTAGAAATTCTTTTTCATTAAAATGCAAATCTTTCAGAATTGGAATCAGGTCGATGTATTCTTCTGTGAGACCGAGTTTTTTGTAGTCTGCGGTTACAACCAGATAGCCTGAATCCCATTTTTGACTTCTGTGTATTTTTTCAGCGCGGCTGAGGTTCTGAATCTTATGCTGTGGTTCTTAAAAGTGAATGATGTGTATTTTCTGCAGCTGCTCAGAACCGCATAATCCGGCGTTTTTGGTGCTTCCATGTTTTCATAATACTACATCGTTTTTTTTCAGTCTATAAAGCGGGGAGGGGATGGAAAAATGGGCTAAATGAAAAAAAATTAACAAAAATTTATAAAAGTACTTGATAAATCCCGGGGGGGGGTACAATAGAGGCTGCTGAATTTTTTCAGCGTAATCTATTTTTTAAGGAGTGAACTTATGAGAAAGTTTGCTAAAATTTCAGCTGTATTGGCAGCTATGGTTCTTGCGCTTGCATTTGTAGGCTGCAAAGATGACGACGACGATCCAAGCGTTGTAACAACTTGGGCTATATCAGAGGAAGGCTACAAAGCAGTGCTGACTTTCTATGATAATGGTACCGCAAAACTTGAAGGTTCTGATGAAGAAGGAGGTTTTTCAGAAACAGGAAAGTATTCGGGCGACACAACAAAAGATGGTGAAATTGTAATTTTTTATGATGATGGCGAAACAGGAACTGCTGTCATAAAAACTGAGAGTGGTAAAACTTACCTTAAATGGGATTACGAAACATATTCTAAGCAGTAGTTTTTCATTTTTGAATTAAATTTTTAAGCTCCACAGGAATTCCTGCGGGGCTTTTTTTTTGCTAAAAGAAATGTTAAATTATTTTATAGATACACACTTTTTATCAGCAAGGAATCTTTATGCAAGGATATATTCATCAGCTGGAATCTTTTGGTTCTGTGGACGGACCGGGCGTTCGTTTTATAATCTTTTTTTCAGGCTGTCCTTTAAGATGCAAATATTGCCACAACCCGGACACTTGGGACATGGCAAAGGGCAAGCTTTACACTGCGGATGAGCTTTTAAATGAAGCTTTAAGCTGCAAGGCTTATTGGGGCGCAAAAGGTGGAATCACGGTTTCTGGCGGAGAGCCTTTAATGCAGCTTGATTTTTTGCTTGAGCTTTTTACAAAGGCAAAGGAAAAAGGAGTCAACACTTGCATCGACACTGCCGGTGGTCCGTTCACAAAAGAAGGCGAATGGTTTGAAAAATTCAAAAAGCTTATGGAAGTTACAGACATTCTTCTGATGGACATTAAGCACATTGATGAAGAGGAACACATAAAACTTACCGGTCGCACTGGAAAAAATATAATTGAAATGTTCCGCTATCTTGATGAAATTAAAAAGCCAATCTGGATTCGCCATGTTCTTGTTCCGGGCATTACAGACAATGATGAATATCTTTTGCGCACAAGAGATTTTATCCGCACACTTTCGAATGTTCAACGTGTGGAAATTCTTCCTTACCACGGACTTGGCGCAATGAAATACAAGGACCTTGGCATTGACTACGTTTTAAAAGATACAGAAAGTCCTTCCGCGGAACGTGTGGCAAATGCGAAAAAAATCCTTGAATGCGAAAAATATGACGGCTGGAAAAAGTAATTTTATTGAAAATTCAGATTGACAAAACAACTGATTTTGTTTAAGTTAGTCCTTGTAAACAAAAGTTAGCTTAGGCTAATAACATCTGGCTTTGTTTAAGTTTTTGTTCGAGGAGTATCTATGAAAATCAATTTTAAGGGTGCTGTTGCTTTTGCCGCGGCCTCTTTACTTTCTGTTTCCGCATTTGCACAGACTGTGGAATTCACAAACGAACTTTCTTCTGACGTTACAGCAATCAGAAAAGGAAAAGTTTACAATGGCGGTGAAGACGAAACAACAAAGGACTTTGCCGGACTTGAAGAAAATGTTGTTGCGACTTTCACTTCAGAAAAAGTAGATGCAGAGCTTGATGTTACTTTCATTCTTGACGACTGGAACGACAGAAACTTTGGTTTTGCTTGGGACGATGTAAGCTGGTTCGTTGAATACCGCCCAGTTGAAATGTTTGCCCTTGGATTCCATGAAGATGTTTGGCTTGAAGGTTCTTACCTCCCGATATACGATGACAATGTTGCTTTGGGAAATCTTGGTTCAGAAGGATTCACTGTTGCTGTAACACCAATTGAAGGTCTTAAGTTTGCAGTTACAGTTCCGTTTGGCGGCGAGAACAACGTAAATTATTTCACTAGCAAAGATGAAAATGATGACACTGTAAATCTTAATATTGGATTCGGCGCAGAATATGCTTTTGAAGAAATGTTCACAATTGGAGCCGCAGTTTCAAATGTTTCAGACAGCGACAACCGTGGCTTTGGTGTTTACGCAATGGTAAAGCCTCTTGCTGAACAGGATTTTTTAATCCGCGCAGGTTATGCTTATAGCAAATCACAGGATGATATTGAAGAAGACGGCGAGGTTGTTGGAAAAGCTTATAATTCAGGATTTGATGATTTGAGCATTTCTGAAGATTTCGGCGTATTCGGAAAGAGCCTTTTCAATGTTTCTGTTGAATATTCTCTTGATGCTTTGAGTTTTTCTGCGGAAACACTTTTCAACACAGATGACAAAAATTCAGAATACGATATGTACTTTGCGGCTTGTGTAGGCTATGAGCTTTCAGAATCCTTGAGTGCGGATGTTACAGGAAAATTCTTGTTTGACAAAACTTCAGACGGAGCAGAACCTGTAATCGGTGTAAATCCTAATTTTGCATATACTTTCGGAAACCATACATTCTCTGCTGGCTTGAACTACGAAACTTGCGACGGAGATTCATTTATTTCAATTCCGCTTTCCTGGAGCTATTCTTTCTAATTTAATAAATTTAAATTAAGAAATTTTTTATGCCGTTTGCCCAGTAAAATTTTTGCTAGGCAGGCGGCATTTTTGTTTTGTTGAAAATTTGCTTTGCGCATGGTAGAATCTTTTGAATGGGCGAAAACGACGATGTTCTGACAGAAATTATTCCTTTTATTCAGGATTTGATTCCGGGAATTCCTGCCGCTCTTGTTTTGTTTTTGACAAAGGTTGCTTTTTTTATTTTTGTCTGCAACTTGTTTGCTTTTATTGTCTTTGGTCTTGCTCTTCATTTTAAAAGAAGAATTTCAGCGAAAAGATATTTAAAGAATCTTCCAGTTTCAAAAGACTTGGAAAAAATCGAGCCTGAGCTTAGAAAAAAACTTTTTAACCTTGTGCGTCAATGCGTTGTTCTTGGGTCTGTAATTGATTCTTATACAAACAGAAAATCAAATTCAAAAAAAGTCAGCATGATTGTATTTAGTTTTTTAAAAGACAAGGAGCCTTTGGAGCGGATTCTTTTTTATGCAGCGGCAATGGTTTACGATGCTGGTTATTTGGAATTCAAGCAGTCGCTTTTTCATTCGGAAGTTTTAAGCAGAAAAGAAGAAATTTTTTTGCGCACTCATGTTGCAAGAGGACTTTTTCAGCTTGATTTTGTTCCGTATGAATATAAAAGCATATTTTGGGAAGCGGTGTTTTTTCATCATGAAAATCAAAATGGAACTGGATTTCCAGACGGACTTAATGGAGATAAAATTCCTTATGTGGCGCGTCTTATTCATTTGACGGAAGATTACGTTTCTCTTGTGCGGCAGGACGGATATAAAAAATCTTTGTCCAGAAAAAAAGCGTTGGACGAGCTGAAAAAAGTTTCATTTAAATATGACCCGGAGCTTCTTCTGCTTCTTGAAAAAATTTTGCTTACGCGTAAAAAATAAAAGTTAGTTGAGCTGCTGTTTTCGAAAATTGCAATTTTTAAAAGTAACTTGTATACTTAAAATTATTATGGAAGATAAATTAAATATAAAAAATTCTTTGCTTGAGCGGTTTTTGAAATATGTAAAAATTTGGAGCGAAAGCGATTCTCAGAAAGCTGATTCTGGAATTATGCCCAGCACTTCCGGTCAGAACGAAATGGCTTCTGTTTTGTGCGCTGAATTAAAATCGCTTGGACTTGAAAATGTCCAGACAACGGAGCATTGCTATACTTATGGAATTCTTCCTGCGAACGGTTCCGCGGAATCTTCAATTTGTCTTCTTGCACACATAGATACTTCTGAAGAAGTTTCCGGAAAAAACGTAAATCCAAAGATTCACAAAAACTATTCAGGTGGAAAAATTATTCTTTGCGGCGCAGAACTTGATCCGCAAAAAGATTCAGCACTTTCTCTTGCTGCAAAAAATGTCGAAACAATTATAACGGGCGACGGAACAACATTGCTTGGTGCGGATGATAAAGCCGGCGTTGCGGAAATTGTTTCGTGCCTTGAATATCTTTTTAGCCATTCGGAACTAAAGCATCCTGCGATTGAAGTTATTTTTTCCCCGGATGAAGAAACAGGACACGGCATGGATAAAGTTCCGCTTGAGCTTTTAAAGTCAAAATGCGCTTACACTGTGGACGGCGGACATATCGGCGAGCTTGAAACAGAATGTTTTAATGCGTTCAGGAGCGACGTTGTGTTCAAGGGAAATGCGACTCACACTGGAACTGCGCGTGGCACAATGGTAAACGCAATCAGCATGGCTTCATCCTTTGTTTCAAATCTTCCTGCTGGAGAACGCCCGGAAACAACAGACGGCAGGCAAGGATTTTTTGCGCCGATTTCAATTGAAGGTTCTATAGAAGAATCAAAGGTTTCTCTTTTGCTCCGCGATTTTTCTGCGGATGGAATGGAAAAAAGAAAATCTACGGTTGAGCTTCTTGCAAAAGCTGTTTCTGAGCTTTTTGGCGGAAAGGCTGAAGTTTTGCACACGCAGCAATATTTGAACATGAAAGAAAATCTAGACAAGAATCCGAAAGTCGCAGAGAGGCTCATTTCAGCATATAAAGCAAGCGGAATCGAGCCGGTTTTTACTCCGATTCGTGGTGGCACTGACGGTTCCAGGCTTACGGAAATGGGAATTCCTTGCCCGAATATTTTTACAGGCGGACACAATTTTCATTCACGCAATGAATGGGCTAGCCTTGACCAGATGATAAAAGCAGTTGAAGTTCTAGTTCATCTTTGCTGTGGTGAAGATTTTCCGCAGATAATATTTTGCCCAAATTGAAATTCATTCAAAATCTGTTTATAATTGCACTATGTATGAATATAGAATAGAAGGCGGTTTTCCGATAAAGGGAACTATAAAAGCAAGCGGAAACAAAAATGCGGCTCTTCCTTGCATTGCGGCTTCCTTGCTTACTTCCGAAAAAGTTATTTTACGAAATATTCCAGAAATTGAAGATACAGGCGTTATGCTTTTGATCTTGCAGTCGTTTGGCGCAAAAGTTGAAAAGCTTTCTGAAAATGCGTGGGAAATAAATGCTTCTGAAATATCACGCAATGATATTCCTCCCGAGCTTAGCAAGAAAATCCGCGCTTCAATTCTTTTTGCAGGACCTTTGCTTGCCCGCACTGGAAAAGCTATAATGCCGCCTCCTGGTGGAGATGTCATTGGCCGCCGCCGTCTTGACACTCATTTTCTTGCGCTTGAGGAGCTTGGCGCGCGTGTTTCAATAGATAGAAAATTTGAGTTCAGCGCGAATAAGCTTGTTGGCTCTGATATTTTCCTTGACGAAACTTCTGTTACTGCCACAGAAAATGCTGTTATGGCGGCTGTTCTTGCAGAAGGTTCAACAGAAATTACAAATGCGGCTAGCGAGCCTCATGTTCAGGATTTATGCAATATGCTGAATGCAATGGGCGCAAAAATTTCAGGAGTCGGATCAAATATTTTAAAGATTGAAGGTGTTAAAAAACTCAAGGGCTGCGATTTTTCGATTGGTCCGGATTTTATGGAAATAGGTTCGTTCATTGGACTTGCTGCCGCCACTCATGGCTCTATAAAGATTGAAGGAATCCGTGTAAATGATTTGCGTCCGCTGCGGATTTCTTTTAATAAACTTGGAATCCGCTGGGATATTGAAGAAGATGTTCTTACAGTTTCTGCAGATCAGGAAATGAAAGTGAA
This sequence comes from Treponema succinifaciens DSM 2489, assembly GCF_000195275.1. Taxonomy (NCBI): domain Bacteria; kingdom Pseudomonadati; phylum Spirochaetota; class Spirochaetia; order Treponematales; family Treponemataceae; genus Treponema; species Treponema succinifaciens. Next base: position 181,962 of record NC_015385.1, read on the forward strand.
CACAGATTTAGGCGGAATGATTCCAAAAATTGATGACAGTCCTTGGCCGGGATTTCCGCCGGATTTAACTTCGATTATGACAGTTGTTGCAACCCAGGTTGAGGGAACTGTTTTGATTTTTGAAAAAATGTTTGAAAGCCGAATGTTCTTTGTGGACAAGCTTATAAGCATGGGCGCGCGCATTACACTTTGCGATCCTCACCGTGCAGTTGTCGCTGGTCCAAGTTCTCTTCATGGCGAGCATCTTGTTTCTCCTGATGTCCGTGCTGGAATGGCAATGGTTATTGCGGCTCTTTGCGCCCGTGGAGAAAGCCGGATTAGCAATGTGTATCAGATTGAACGCGGCTACGAAAACCTTGTGGAACGCTTAAAATCCCTTGGCGCGCATATAGAAAAAATAGATGTCGCTTAATGCCTTGTTGAAATATAAATAAAAAAAGAATAATCTATGATGCTAATAGTATAGAATTTCGAGGAATTGAAAATGGCAGTTGATGAAAAATTACAGACAATACGCCACAGTTGTGCGCACGTAATGGCAGAAGCGGTTTTGAATCTTTTTCCGGGAACAAAAATTGCAATCGGTCCTGCAATAGAAAATGGTTTTTATTACGATTTTGATTTTCCAGAGGGACACAAAGTCTGCGCGGAAGATTTTGCTTCAATAGAAAAAGAAATGCGCAAAATTATTTCTGGTAACCATGATTTTATCCGCAAAGAAGTTTCAAAGTCAGAAGCGCTTGAGCTTTTTAAAGATCAGCCTTACAAAGAAGAGCTTATAAAGGAGCTTCCAGAAGGCGAAGTTATAACAACTTATGAGCAGGACGGCTATCTTGATTTGTGCCGCGGTCCTCATGTTGCGAATACAAAGGAAATAAATCAGCAGTCATTTAAACTTATGAGTATTGCCGGAGCTTATTGGAAAGGAGACGTAAAACGTCCGATGCTTACACGCATTTACGCAGTTTGCTTTTACAAGCCGAATGATTTAAAAGATTATATTACGATGCTTGAAGAGGCGGACAAACGCGATCACCGCAAACTTGGCGTGCAGCTTGATTTGTTCCATCTTGATCCGGAAGATCCAGGTCAGATTTTCTGGCATCCGAATGGCTGGACAATGTACGTAACTTTGCAGGACTATATGCGCGAAAAAATCCGTAAAGACGGTTATATGGAAGTAAATACACCGGCTATAATGCCTCGCAGTTTGTGGGAGCGTTCTGGGCACTGGGGACATTATCAGAAAAATATGTTCGTTACTGAAAGTGAAAAGCGTATGTTTGCAATCAAACCCATGAACTGTCCTGGCGCGCTTGAAATTTTCAATTCAAGAGTCCGCTCTTATAAAGATTTGCCTTTGCGTCTTGCGGAATTCGGGCATTGTGTTCGCAACGAGCCGAGCGGAACTTTGCATGGAATTATGCGTGTACGCGGATTTGTTCAGGACGATGCTCATATTATCTGTACAGAAGATCAGATTGAAAGTGAAGTTTCTAAATTCTGCCGTTTGCTTCTTGATGTTTATAAAGACTTTGGATTTGACAAAAATCTTCTTGTAAAACTTTCCACAATGCCTGAAGATCATGTTGGCGATTTGGAAACTTGGCAGCACGCAGAAAAAGCGTTGGCAGCGGCTTGCAAGTCAGCAGGAATGGAATATGAAATTCAGCCTGGCGAAGGCGCATTCTACGGACCTAAACTTGAGTTCACGCTTATTGACGCTCTTGGCCGTCAGTGGCAATGCGGAACAATTCAGCTTGACTATCAGCTTCCAAGCGCGGAGCGTCTTAACGCTGAATATATCGGTGCGGACAATCAAAAGCATCATCCTGTAATGCTTCATCGCGCAGTTCTTGGTTCTCTTGAGCGTTTCCTTGGAATTCTGATTGAAAATTATGCTGGTGTTTTCCCGGCTTGGCTTTCGTTTGAGCAGGTGGCGGTTGTTCCTGTTGCTCCGGAATTCAACGCTTATGCTGAAAAAGTTGCTGATGAACTTAAATCGCTTGGCGTGCGTGCAAATGCTTATACAGACGACAGCAACATGAAAAATAAAATCAAGAATATTTCAACGGAACACAGAACTCCATATATTCTTGTTGTTGGAGAAAAAGAGCAGGGAGAAAATTCCGTCACTTGCCGCTTTAGATTTTCATCCAAAATTCCGCAGAAAACATTTGCTCTCAAGGAATTTGAAGATTATGTTTTGGACAAAATCAGAACGCATTACAACGGAATTTAAAAATCTATAGAGAAAATTTTTTCTTCAGATAAAGTCAGGAAATCCGTAAGTGGAATAGAAAACCGTTTTGTTTTTCCGGCAGGCGAAACAAGCGAAAGTTCCACTGCGGATTTTTTTAGTTCCTGCGCAAGGTTTTCGCCGTAGACAACTGCGACTAAATCCTCGTATTCGTTGGCAGTCATTTTTTCGCCTGTAAAAACCGGAGCCATAAGAAGGTCAAAAAAACTTTGTGTTTCTGCGGGAAGCGTTGAAGCCAAATTTTTTATATTTTCCGGGCTGAATTTTATTTTTAATGATTTTTCATTTTGAAACGCAAAACTAGAAAGGTTTCCAGTTCCAGAAATATTCAGTTTGGAAAATTCAGGTGATGAAATTTTTGCATTTTTGAATTCTGAATTTTCTAGGGCGGATTTTATTTTCTTTGTGTCGAAAATTACAAACTCGTTATTTGAATCAAGTCCGCCACTGGAATTAATTTCGCTTAGTCCGCTTGAAGCTTCTTTTATTGCGTTTGTAATTACTTCGCCTAAATCAATTTCAGCTGAAAGAGTCTGCATTCCGCTTTTTTCCGCTTTGACTTGAACCAAAGATGCGCAGCCTGTAAATGCAAGAAGTGCAAAAAGATAAAAGGTTGCACATATATATTTTGCTCTTTTCATATTATTGAAACAGCTTTTTGCTGAAAATGTTACTTTTTTTGTACTCTTGCATTTTGTGTTTTTGTGTTTTGAGCTTGTACTTTTGTGCGCGGAAGAATTCTTCCATATCCAAAGAAATGGTTTTTCCAAAAACGTTCACTAATCAATGTGAGTTGAACTCCTGTTTTTGGTCCGTCGCTTACTGCTGAAACGAAAACGCGCTTTCCGTTGAATTCAGTGATCGGTCCGCGGTAAACTCCACAATAAAGTCCGATATGTGTTACGCGGTCAGAGTTCGGGTCGTTTTTAAAGAACATCAAGTCGCCTGGCTCTTTTTCCTTTGGGTCGATTTTTAGTATGCGGCTGCTGTTGTAAATTTCGTTTGCGGTGCGCGGAAGCTGAATGCCTGCTCCGTTTTTAACTGCATAATCTATGAATCCGCTGCAGTCGAATCCTGTTTCCGGATCTGTTCCGCCGTAAACATATTTTGTTCCTACAAGTGAAAGCGAATATGTTATGAGTTTTTGTCTTCTTTCTGAAACTTTCGGGGCTGCAAAGATTCCCTGAATAATTATAAGGGAAAAAATAAAATAAAATGAAAGTTTGTAAATTTTGTGGTACATTTTCATAATAATACCTCGGAAGAAATTCAGTTTTAGCTTAAAGCATTTTCAAAAAAATAGTGCCATAATGATGAATTTTTTTCAAGAAGATAAAAGGATTTGACATCAGGGCAAACGCATTATAAATAATTTAAGTAAAGTTTGAACGCAGGAACAGTTTCTGGGGCAAAAACACTCTGATTGCTACGACCGCGTGAGCGGGCAATTCTATAGTTATTTTGCAACAATCAGCGTGTAGCGCATTATTGCGCGATTTTGAACCAGGAAACCGTGTCTGGAAGCCAGTTTTATGCTGAATACATTTATAATACGTTTGCCCTGGATTTGACATATTGACGTAAAATGTCAAAGTAGATAGACTTTAAAATTATAACTATATTTTTTACAGGAGACTTTAAAATGATTATTAAACCGATGATCCGCAGCAATATGTGTATCAATGCTCATCCAATTGGCTGTGCAAAAGAAACTGAAAATCAGATTAATTATGTTATAGCTCAGAAAGCAAAGCGCGGAACTAAGACTTTAGCGGAAGGCGGAAAAGCTCCAAGGACTGTTCTTGTTCTTGGTTGCTCTACAGGCTATGGACTTGCAAGCAGAATTACAGCAGCTTTTGAATATGGAGCTGACACAATCGGAGTTTCATTTGAAAAGCAGCCTACACAGGTAAAAGGCGGAACTCCCGGCTGGTACAACAACATGGCATTTGACAAGGCCGCAGAAAAAGCCGGATTAAAGACAAAGACTTTCAATGCGGACGCTTACAGCGATGAATGCCGCGCGGAAGTTATAAAGCAGCTTAAAGACTGGGGCGCAAAAGCTGACCTTGTTATTTATTCTTTGGCAAGTCCTGTCCGCACAGATCCTGATACAAAAGTTATGTACCGTTCAGTAATCAAGCCTATTAATCAGGTTTATTCTGGAGCATCTCTTGATATGATGACTGGAAAAATTACTCAGGCTTCAACACAGCCGGCGGAAGGAGATGAAATTCCGAACACTGTAAAAGTAATGGGCGGCGAAGACTGGGAAAGATGGATTAAGCAGCTTTCAGAGGCAGATGTTCTTGCAGACGGATGCCGCACTTTGGCTTATTCTTACATCGGACCTTCTCTTTCTCATCCAATTTACCGCGACGGAACAATCGGCGAGGCAAAAAAAGACTTGGAAAAACGCGCGCACAATATTGACGCTGCTCTTAAGGCAAAAGGAGGAGCTGCTTATGTAAGTGTTAACAAGGGACTTATTACACGTTCATCTTCAGTTATACCGATTATCACACAGTACCTTGGAGTTCTTTTCAAGATTATGAAGAAGCAGGGAACTCACGAAGGATGCATTGAACAGATGGAGCGTTTGTTTGCTGAGCGCCTTTACACTGCCGACGGAAAGGTTCCTGTAGATTCAGAAAATAGAATCCGCATGGATGACTGGGAAATGGATCCAAAAGTTCAGGATGAAGTGAACAAAGTTATGCCGGCTGTTACAGAAGAAAATGTAAACGAGCTTGTTGACTTGGACGGAATCCGCCACGACTTCCTGATTATAAATGGCTTCGATGTTGATGGTGTTGACTACAACAAAGAAGTTACTGATATGTCAAAAATAGAATACTAGATTTTTTTCTATTATATATACTAAAAAAATCCTTGACAATCTGAATTTTGTAATTTAACCTTATTGTCAAGGAGTTTTTTTGTGAAAAATCAAATACACTTTTTTATTGCGTTATTTTTTACTGTACTTCTTTGTTCCTGTGGAAAATCCTTTAAATATGCCGCAAAAGACAACGGTTTTTATTCCGGAATGGCGGTTACTGTAGGGGATATTTTTAATCCTGAAACTATAAAAATATTGCAGAATGATTGTTCCATCATTGTTTATGAAAATAGCATGAAGTGGGCAAATTTAAGACCTAATAAAAATTTTTGGAACTGGAATGACATTGATTCTCTTGTAGAATTTGCAGAAAAAAATAATATGCGTGTAAAATGGCATACACTCTTTTGGCATCAGCAAAATTCCCCTTTTGTTTCAAGTTCATGGACAAGAGAACAGGCTATACAAATGATGAATGAACATATTGAGACAATCATGTCGCGCTATAAAGGAAAAATTGCAGAATATGATGTTGTTAATGAAATGTTCAATGAAGATGGTTCTATGCGTCAAAATATATGGTACAAAACTATTGGCGCAGACTATATTGAACTTGCTCTTAAAAAAGCACATCAGGTAGATCCAGATGCGAAATTGCTTTTAAATGAATTTAATAATGAAGAAAAAGGGCATCCAAAAGCAGATGCCATGTATAATCTAGTTAAAAATTTAAAAGAGCGAGGAATTCCTATTGACGGTGTTGGAATGCAGCTCCATCTTGATGCAAGAATAAGTTATAGCGAAGATGCAATCCGTCAGAATATCCAGCGTTATGAAGACTTGGGCATTGCAGTGTCTTTTAGTGAAGTTGATGTAAGAATTCCAATCGAGAATTCAAAAGCCTATGAAAGTGCTCAGGAAAATATTTATCTTATGCTTTATAAAATAGCAAGCGAAATGCCAAATGTTACAAGCTTTATTACTTGGGGAATTTCTGATAAGCATAGCTGGGTTCCTTATACTTTTCCGGGAACAGGAAATGCATTGCTTTATGATGAGGACTTTAAGCCAAAACCAGTCTATAATGAAATTCTTAAAGAATTAAAAAAATAGATAAAAGCTCCCCGGAAATATCCGGGGATTTTTTTTAGAATACAACGCAGACACCAGCCCCAATGGAATTTTTTCTTCTGTCGGTATCTGTGGAAATGTCGCCGTATACAGTCGCGGTAAATCCTTTTGCAATTTCAAAGTCAGCACGAGGAATTATGTTCGCATAAGTGTCTGTGTCTCCTTTGTACCGGCTGTCAAAAATTCTGATTGTGCTTTCAACGCTGAATGAAAGGCTGTCTAGTAAGTTATATTTTACCGCTGGAATTATAGAGAAGAAATTCAAAGTGTCGCCGTCTTTGTCTGTGTAAGTTTCGTCTTTAAAATGCTGATAGCTTGCGATTCCCAACAGCAGTTTGTCAATTCCTGTGTATTCAATGTTTTCAACAAAAACAAACTGGGCTGATTTCATTTTTTGAATTTCAGCTTTTCCCATTCTGAATTCGTTTCGTGTTTTTTGCTTTTGGTAAATTCCTTCCGCGCTGAATTTAATTCCGTTTGCAAACTTCAAATTTACATTTGCGTATCCGGCTCCAGCTGCGGCAATTGCTCCTCTAAAGCTAAAGAAATCTTTTGTGAAATTTATTCCGCCTACAAATGCGTTTTTTCCGAATTCTTTTGTTCCATTATCATAGCCGTTTTTTCTCGGATAAAATTTTTCACCTTTTGAATATGAATACAAATAGTCTTGAACTATTGCTCCGCCGATTTTCAGTTCAGGCATAATTGAATAAACTGCATAGCCTCCAGTTTTTTTTGTGATAAATGTGAATTGCTCAAATCCTGTTGAAGTAAAAAACATATCTTTTATTCTTCCGCCAGAAACAAAAAGCTTTTGGTCAAGAAATTTTCCCCAGGCGTTTGCATAAGTTATCTGTTTGTCGCTGAAGGCGATTTTGTCAAATGAACCTGCATATTGGTATCTTATACTTGCCCCGAATTTTTTTTCTGTTCCAAAGAATTCGCCGTCAAGCCTTATGCGGGAAAATTCATCATCGCCAAAATAATCGCCCTTTGTCCAAGTTGCCGCGGAAAATGAATTGATGTCGTCATTGTCTTCGCCTTTTGCGCCGTCAAATGCAGTTGAAATTCCAGAGCGGACATGGCCGGAAAGTTTAAAAGTCTGAGCGGAAACAAAGACCGATGCGCCCGCCAGAATTGCTAAAAGAAAATATTTTTTCATAGAAAACCTCTTATGTTGCCTTATGCTAACGATTTTGCCATTGCTATTCAACTATTCAAACAGGGCAAACGCATTATAAATGTATTCAGCATAAAACTGGCTCCCAGTCACGGTTTTGTGGTTCAAAATCGCGCAATAATGCGCTACACGCTGGTTGTTGCAAAATAACTATAGAATTGCCCGCTCACGCGGTCGCAACAATCAGAGTGTTTTTGCCCCGGGAACCGTTCCTTCGCGCAAACTTTAATTAAATTATTTATAATGCGTTTGCCTTGACTATTCAAAAAACTTAGGCTTCCAATATTTATTCAAGTTGTTTATAATTTATATTTAGCTGTCATTATCGGGCTTGATCCGGTAATAATCTGCTATAAAATCGAACCTTAAGGTGAAAATATGAAATCTGCGGTTACTCAAAACGATGTCGCAAAAGAAGCCGGCGTAACACGGAGCATGGTAAGCTATGTTATAAGTGGAAACTCTGACCGTTCAGTTGCTCCGGAAACACGCAAAAGAATTTTGGATGCAATTGAACGTCTTGGCTACAGACCGAACAAGGCGGCTCAGGCTTTGCAGCAAGGCGATGTTGGTTTTGCAGCGAATAAGATAGGCGTTGTCCTTTGTACCTCTGAAACTTTTTTGCGTCCGTACTATGCGGAAATTCTTTCTGGAATCCACATTGAAGCGCATAAGCAGAATTTTCAAGTGAGCTTTATAAGGTTTTTCCATGAGCTGAAAAATCCGGTTTTGTTTAACAGTTTGATTCACGAAGAGGAAATCGGCGGACTGATTCTTGTTGCTACAGACCAATGCCTGAAAACTGACGAAGATAAAAAAATCATCGCCAAAATAAAAGAGCGTCTTTCTAAAATTGTCTGCGTTGAATTTCAGTATGAAGGCTTAAGCAGCGTTATGTTTGACAGACAGGCTACTGCACAGCGGGCAACAGAATATTTGATTCAAAAAGGTTTTTCCGAGATTGGATATATTGGCGAGGACGATGATCGAGTGCATGGAGTTCAGCTTGCTTTGTCTGAAAAAAATCTTGATGCAAAACGTGACAATTTTTTTATTGCCGAAACTTTTGACATGAGCGGCGGATTCAATGCAATCGATTCTTTTCCAGCTGATAAAAAAATTCCACGCGCAATTGTCTGCGGTTCTGATGAAGTTGCGATTGGAGTTCTTCGCGGCTTGAGCAAAAAAAATATTTCAGTTCCGAATGATGTTGCAATAATCAGCATAGACAATATTGAAATTTCAGAATACACGTGTCCGCCCTTGACCACGATGAATGTACAGAAAAAAGCGATGGGCGAACAGGCTGTAAAAATGATTGTTTCTGGAACAGCAGGAAAAGATGAATGTGCGCTTAAAATTATGCTTCCGTCTTCTCTTATTGTCCGTGAGTCTTGCTAGAATTTTCTGCGGAAAAAATGCAGCCGCAGTATTGCTGCCGGTAAAGTGAAAATTCTTTGCTAAGCTCAAGGCTTCTAAGAAAACCGCCTTTCTTTTTAAAGTCAGAAAAAAGCCACTTTGGTTTTCCGTTTGCGCATTCAGAAAGTTCTTTTCCAATTTGATTTATTTTTTCTGAATCCTTAAAAGGACTTATTGAAAGTGTTGTGCAAAAATAATCAAAATTGTTTTTTTTCGCAAATTCAAAAGCTCTCTTTAACCTGAATTCGTAGCATCTTCTGCATCGCTCACCTTTTTCTGGTTCTTTTGCAAGTTCTGGATTTTCCTTGATTTTTATTGCGTCATAGAATTCCTGCGGAATATAATAATCTTCCACAAGCTTTACAGAATTTTCTTTTGCTGGAAAAAATTCAGGAAGAAATTTTTTTAGTTCTTCAAGCCGTCTTTTGTATTCTTCATCTGGAAAAATATTCGGATTATAATACAAGATTGTTATATCAAAAAATGAAGCAAGAAATTCCAAAACATAAGATGAACAAGGCGCGCAGCAAGCATGAAGCAGAAGCTTTGGTCTGTTTTCTATTGGAATATTTTTTTCTAGCAATGAAAGAATTTTTTCAAGTTCAATCTGATAATTCATTTTTAGATGCCCAATATTTTTAATTTTTTTTCAAAAGTGCGGACTGTTATTTCAGAAGTTTTTTGATAGACTTCGCCATCCGTGTGCAGCCAAAGCGGAATTGTTGTCTTGAATGTTGCGCTTGAAAATTCTATTAAATTTATTCCGGGAAAAATTCCGTGCAGTCCAAAAAATGCAGTTGGCAATGCAAAAAGAATTCCCGGAACTGTTTTGTTGTTCACAATGCACAAATTCATATTTCCGTCTGATGGATTTGCTTTTGGACAGAATTTAAATCCGCCGCCTTCATAACGATGAACCATTGAAGCCGCAAAAAGAAATTTTGGAAGGATAAGTTTTTTACCATTGTCAAATTCAACTGTGCAATCCGCCTTTGGAGCATGTATAATCTGATTCAGTGCGATTGCAAGATATGTCAATTTTCCAAGCCCGAATTTGTTCAAGTTTCTTTTTATAAATGAATGTGAAGATTTTTGGCAGACCGCCGCATCAAATCCCAAGCCTGCGCTTACAACAAATTTTCTTTTTGTTTTTTCTGCAATTACTTCGCCTAAATCAAATTCGGCTGGCTTTGTTGCTGAAAGAATTTTTTCAAGGCATTTTTTCACTGACTTTGAAATTTTCATGTCGCGCGCAAAATCGTTCCTTGAACCGCGTCATTTAAAGTTCCATCTCCGCCAAGAATTACAATTGTGCAGTTTTTTTCCGCTGAAGATTTTCCGCTGATTTTGGAACATATTTTTGTAACGTCTCCATGCTCTTTTGAAAATTCAACATCGTATAGAATTTTTCTTGAAATCAAAACAGGCTCAATTTTCCTTTTCCATAAACGGAGCCCTTTCCCTGAGCGCGAAACTGGATTTACAATAAAATGAAACATTAAAAAAGAATAGCACAAAAATTCAAAAACGTCAGCGGATTGTTTTTTTCTTTTTCCTCTGATAAAATAAAATTGTAACGATGATTACGTTGTGATGACTGTCGGTTGAATCCCACAACCTAACGAGCCTACGAACGCTCCTATCACTGCATTTCCAAGTAAGCAATCTAAAAAATTTTTAAAGGACTCTTTATGAACAAGTATGTGAAACGCTACTTAATCGATGCGATGGGCGGAATGGCGCAAGGACTTTTTGCGTCCCTTTTGATCGGAACAATTGTCAAGACTTTGGGACAGCAGCTGCTTAGGCTTGGAGCAAATCCTGTTTTTGAATTTTTTGTTTCAGCAGGAAACTTTGCCTGTGAAGCTCATGTTGTTGGCGCGGCGATGGCTGTTGGAATTGGATATGCGATGGGAGCTTCTTCCCTTGTCTTGTTTACTCTTGTTGCTGTTGGCGCGGCTGCAAATGTTTCTGGCGGAGCTGGAGGACCTCTTGCAGTTCTTATAATTGCAGTTCTTTCATGCGAGTGCGGAATGCTTGTAAGCAAAAAAACAAAAGTTGACATAATTGTAACTCCTTTGGTTACTATTGCGGCTGGAGTTTTTTTTACTTTGCTTTTTGCAAGCCATATTGGAAAAGCTGCCTATTCCTTTGGAAATTTAATCATGTGGGCGACAACATTAAAGCCTTTCCTGATGGGAATTCTTATTTCTGTAATTGTCGGAATTCTTTTGACTCTTCCGGTAAGTTCTGCGGCGGTTTGCGCGGCTCTTGGACTTACAGGACTTGCTGGCGGAGCTGCTGTTGCTGGCTGTTGCGCTCAAATGGTTGGTTTTGCAGTTATGAGTTTTAAAGAAAACAGCTGGAGCGGAATTTTATCCCAGGGACTTGGAACTTCAATGCTTCAGATGCCTAATATTGTAAAAAATCCACGGATATGGATTCCGCCTACGCTTGCTTCTGTTATAACAGGTCCGATTGCGACTTGTGTTTTCAAAATGCAAATGAATGGAGCTGCGGTTTCAAGTGGAATGGGAACTTGCGGACTTGTAGGGCAGATTGGAATAATAACAGGCTGGTTTGAGCCTTCACAAGCTGCGGTCGCGCATGGAGCTGTTGCAGTTTTACCAGGAATTTTTGACTGGCTTGGGCTTGCTCTTGTTTGCTTTGTTCTTCCGGCGATTTTTTCTGTGCTATTTTGTTCCATATTAAGAAAAATTGGCTGGATAAAAGACGGAGATTTGTTTCTTCAGTAAAATTTAATTCTTCTAAATTTTAATGCTGAAGTGCCGATAAAAAGACCATGCGTATACTCTTTTTAAAATTGTGCATTTCAGCTTCATTTTTTTCTTTTTTTTCAGGATTTTCTTTTGCCCAGTCAAAGCCTTTATATAAGCTTCCGGATGTCTATCTTGAAAGAAGAGTCTCTGAAAATCCAGAGCCGTTTTTAATCGGAACGGACACAGGACTTTTTAAAATTCTTCCGAGCGGAATTGCAGACCCTTTGTGGACGGAAGGAAAAGTTGAACGCATTTTAAGAACTCAGGCAAAATGGTTTTTTGTTACAGAAAAAGGAATTTATTCTTCTTTGGATTTAAAAGAATTTACACAGCACAATATTGGGCTTCCTTCGTTAATCGTAAAAAATTATGAAAACGGTAATAAAGAAATAGTTCAGAAAATGCCTCTTTTAAAAGACATTTGCGCAGATCCGTTGAATCCGGATATTTTAGTTACAGCCACAAAAGATGAAGTTTTTATAACTCGTGACGGAGGCTTGTCTTGGAAGTCGCTTGGTTCGGCAAGCAATTACACATCTGGAATGAAAGCGGTCGCAGTTTCGCATATGCCGGTTTATGGAAAAAACGGAGAAATTGAAAGCACCGAAGTTGTTGTTTTTATGTCGCATCCGATTTACGGTTTCAGCTATTGCCGTGCCGATGAAAAAAAGCCAAAGTGGATTGATGTAAGCGCAGGTTTTTCCGCAATGAAAAGCCTTACGCAGGTCGATGAAATTTCTGACATTTTGCCGGTTTTGTGCCGCGATTCAGCTGGAAGTATTTATGCGGAAATTTATCTTTCCCAGTCGTTTATTCCTAACATTTACAGATTTGACTGGCGGACAAAAAAAGCTGAAAAAATTTACCAAGGTGAAAATCCGTGCGATGCTATTGACGGACTTTGTCAAAACGGTTCTAATTTGATTTTTTCAACAGTCGGAAAAATTCTTTCGCTTTCTCTTGAAACAAGGGAAGTTTCAGAAATTTCAAGTTTTAATTCTTGGCGGGAAAATTTAACTGCTGCAGGCGACACTATAAATTCAGCTTTTGTTCCTAAGAGCATTTCGCAGCTTGGAGCGAATGTTACTTTGAATGAGCTTTGGCTTTTAAATCCTGAAACAATTCTTTCTCCTTGGGCTTATCTTGCAAACAAAAAAAAGTCAATTTATGCGTCTGTCTATCAGCTTAGAAATTCTGCGGGAATTGAAAAGTACAAAAAAATTGTTTCTGACAACAAGCTTAATTCTGTTGTAATCGACATGAAAGATGACTACGGACTTTTGAGGTTTGAGCCGAATAGCCAGCTTCTAAAACAAAAAGGAAAAGTTACTCAGTACAAAATTAACTTGGAGCAAGTTGTAAGTGAATTTAAAAAAGACGGCGTTTATCTTATCGCGCGCATTGTTGTTTTTAAAGACAGAAATTTAGCTTCCTATGACAAAGGAAAATACGCAGTTTGGAATTCCCACACAAATTCGCCATGGATTGGAATCCGCGGAAAAGAAGACGTTACTGACGAAAATGGAAATTTGTCTGGAACAAAAACTGTTTACTATGATGAAAACTGGGTTGATCCTTACAGCGAGGAAGTTTGGGAATACAATGTTGAAATTGCAAAGGAACTTGTTTCCCGTGGCTTTGATGAAATTCAGTTTGACTACATAAGATTTCCGACCGACGGAAAAAATTTAAATTCCGCAGTTTACCGATGGCGCGACAAAGGCATGGTAAAAGAAAGCGCATTGATTTCGTTTTTGTCTTATGCCCGCAAAAATATAAAAGCTCCTATTGGGATTGATATTTACGGTGCGAACGGATGGTACAGAAGCGGAACAAGAACAGGCCAGGACGTTGAGCTTATGAGCGAATATGTTGACGTAATCTGTCCGATGTTTTATCCGTCTCATTTTGAGCAGGATTTTCTTGACTATCCGCCTTGTGAAGAGCGCGCGTATAGAATTTATTTTTACGGCTCGTTTAGGAACACAATAATCGGCAGGAACAGAATTATTGTGCGTCCTTGGATTCAGGCATTTTACATGGGTGTACGGCATGATAGAAAATATTACGACAAAAATTATGTTCTGCGTGAAATTTTTGGCGTGCGCGATGGACTTGACAGAGGGTATATGCATTGGAACAATTCCGGCGGATATTATGAAGACATAAGCCCGGATCCTCAGTATAACGAAATTTCTCCGTGGCATGAAAAAGAATGCGATTTACAGAAACGGATTCCGGCGTTCAGTCTGGGAATAAAAAATTCTTTAGATTCCGATTTGCAGGATTTGGAGCAGAAAAAAGAAAATGCAAAGGACATGATTTCAATTTGGAATTCTGTGTTGGACAATGAGCTTGAATACGAAAACGCAAGTGTTACAACAAGAAATTTTCTTCATGTAAAGCCTGTATTTGGTGGAAGCAAATGAACAAATATACGCCGGAAGAACCGATAGCAGCAATTGCAACGGCTCTTGTTCCTTCTGCAATCGGCATAGTCAGGACGAGCGGAAAAAACTGCATTGAGCTTGTAAGCAAAATTTTTTCACGCAAAAAGGCTCTTTTGCAGGCTGCAGGAAATTCTCTTGTTTACGGTTGGATTGAAGATTCAAGAATTCAAAACGGAAACAAAAAGATTGATGAAGTCATGCTTGGCGTTTACAAAGCTCCAAAGTCTTTTACAGGCGAAGACATGGTTGAAATATTTTGCCATGGCGGAGTGAATGTTGTAACTTCAATTTTTTCCTTGCTGCTTGAAAATGGTTTTAGAAAAGCCGAGCGTGGAGAATTTACATTTCGGGCTTATATAAACGGAAAAGTTGATCTTACAAAAGCCGAAGCCGTAAAAGAAATAATAGACAGCCGCACAAATGCTTCCAGAAGCCGCGCCGCCGGACGTTTAAGCGGAAATCTTTTTGAGCAAATTTCTTCTATTAAAAAACTGATTTTGGACACAATTGGAAACATTGAAGTTGAAATTGAATATCCAGAAGACGAAGAAAATATTTCAGAATCATTTGACACTTCATTGCTAAAAGCCGCGCAGAAAAAACTTTCAGACTTGGCTTCTTCTTGGAAGGCTGAAAAACTTTATCAAGACGGAGCAAGAGTTGTTTTGTGCGGAAAAACCAATGCCGGAAAATCAAGTCTTTTCAATTCGCTTTTAAAAGAAGAGCGCGCAATTGTCAGCAGCATTGAAGGAACGACACGGGACTGGCTTGAGTGCTGGACAGATTTTGCAGGAATCCCTGTAAGGCTTTTTGATACTGCCGGTCTTAGAAAAACTTCGGACTTAATTGAAGAGCGTGGCGTTGAGCTTGCAAAAGATTTAAGCCAGGATGCGGATGTCATTCTTTATATTGTGGACAGTTCAAAAGGAATTTTAAAGGACGATTTGGATTTTATTGAAAGCCAGAAAAATATTCCGGTTGTTTTGGTTTTGAACAAATGCGATTCCTTTGATTTGAATTTGGATGGAATAAAAAAAGTCTGGAAAGATTCTGTAAAAATTTCTGCAAAAAATAATATCGGAATAGAGCTGCTTGTTTTTAAAGTAAAAGACATTTTGTTTGACGGCGAAAAAACTGAACGTGAGCAAAGCGGGCTTGGTTCGGCGCGGCAAAAAAAATCAGTTCAGGAAGCACTGGAACGAGTAACGCACGCTTTGGAAATTTCTCAAGATTTCAGCTACGGACTTGATGCGGTTGTTCAGGATTTGGAAGATGCTTTGGAATGCCTTGGTGAAGTTGCCGGTGAAGTTTCTCCAGATGATGTCCTTGAAAATATTTTCAGCCGCTTTTGTGTCGGCAAATGACAACAGATTTTTTTTTCAGTATAATCAGATTCAAATGAACGAAATTGATTTTTTAGCGGAAGAAATTTTTTTACGGTACGGAAATGTAAAGCGCGCGCGCGGACCGTTTTTGTATACAGAAAAAGGCAAGCGTCTTACAGATTTGTATCAGGAAAATGGCAGGGCAATTTTGGGCTGGGGCGGCTCTTCTGCATTCACAATGCTGAAAAATGCTATTGACCGTGGAGCAACCGGAAGCTTTAAAACTTGTTTTTCAGGTCGGCTTGAAAAATCTGTAAATGCACTTTTCTTTGGATGCGAACGCAAAGTTTTTATCTTTGCAAAAAAATCTGACTGCCTTTCCACCGCTGTAAGAATCAGTCCTCAAAATACTTTTGTCTGGAAGCCTTGGAGTGAAGTTGCTTTTGAAAACGACAATGCTGACTGCATAATTTTTGAGCCGCCTTTTCCTTGGACAAGCGGAATTTATATTCTTGCTGTAAAAACTGATTTGGCTGAAAAAAATCCACAAGATGTTTTAAAGGAAACTGTAAAACTTTCTTCTCCAATTGAAGCCGCTGTTACACGCTCAATTTATAATTTGATTTCAGCATTGCAAATCCGGCAGGAAAAAGACTGGTTTATTTACGATTTGGCTTTGACAAAATACTGGCAGAGAAAAGGTCCTTATCTTTTTCCGAAGATTTCAAAAGAGCTTTATGGAAAATTTATTTTGCATTGCCTTGACCTTGGAATTGTCGTAAGTCCTGTTTACGAGCAGCCGAGCATTGTTCCGTTTGGCGCGGATAGAGGCGTTTTTGAAATTTTAAAGAAAAATCCGTTTGTCTTTTAGTTTAATAAAAAACTGTTGGATTTTTGCTCAAAACTGAATTATATTTGATATAGGCATTTTATTGCTGAACATATTTCTAGGAGGAAAAATATGAGAACTGAAAAAAGCGGATGGACTGCGGCGCTTTTGATTTTGCAGATTGCAGTTGGAGCAATGCTTGCAGTTGGAGGAATCTGGGCTTTGCAGGGCGGTGGAGATTTTGCTGCAAGAGCAATCAAAGGTCTTGTTTCTGGCAATGTAGAAAATATTCTTGTAATTGTATTCGGAGTGATTGAACTTCTTGTTGGCGTCTTTATGATTTTAAAGATTGTGATTGGCGACCGCTTTGGAAGCTTTGGAACTGTTCTGGCTCTTATTGCAATTGTTGTTTGGATTGTTGCCATTGTTCTTTCTGATATTCTTGGAGCAAGCGGAATTCTTAACGGCGGCTCAAAAAATTTCCTTGAATGGCTTTATACTTTTGCCCAGCATCTTATTATTCTTGGCGCGATTTTAGCAGTAAGATAAGCTTAAAGTCAAAAAGCAAAAAGCCCGGCAAAAATGCCGGGTATTTTTATTTTCTTATTCTTGCAAAGAGTTTTCTTAAAAGTCCCACTTTTCCAAATCCGAGCCAGTAAATAAGCATAAGGAATAGAACAGAAGGAACTCCAAAAATTACAATGTACAATGCGGTGAAAATAAATTTCACAAAGAAATTCAGTATGTTTGCGAAGAACTGGCGCAGTTGTGAATTTGTGTCGGGCATTACAAATCCGCTTTCATTTTGATTTACAGGAAGCTCCGCAGTAACATAAATTGTAGAATAATCAATTTGCGACTTTAAGCGGTTCATTTGTCCTTGCATTCTCTCAAGCTCAGAAGTTACATCGTTGATTTTTGTTTCAATCTTGAGCATATCCTGCATGTCTTTTGCTTCTGAAAGATATTTTTTTAGACGTTCAAGCAAAACTTTGCGTGTTGAAAGCCGTGTGTCCAAGTCATAAAATTGCTCTGTAACATCGCTGGAATTTATATTTTTTGATTTAAGCTTTCCGATTTGTCCGCATTCCTGCATTGCCTGCGAAAAAGAGCCGCTTGGAATTTTTGCCGTTATTCTTATGGAGCTTGTGTTTTCAAACGAGTCTGAAATATATCCGCCGAATTTTTTTATCCAGGATTCAACGGATGATTTGGAGTCTGAAAGATTTGAAACTTCAATTGTAAGGTTTCCTGTGTAGATGAGTTTTCGGTCTTGTCTTGGCTGCCCTGATTCAGAAGGAAGCTCTGTTGATTCTTCAAACGCCATGTCCTGCATCACGTTCATTGCGGAATCTGCCCTTGCCGACATTTTCATTGTCTTTGCCATTGGCGCAAACATTTCCGTTTTTACAGCCTGATTTTTTCCGCATGAAATAAATAAAAAAGCCGCAACCAAAGCCGCCGCTGATTTTCTTAAAAGATGTTTCATTTTTCCTCCAAAGCTATGTATTCATAATAACTCATTTTGCCTTGGGTTACAATTTTGCGTTAGCCTGCTGAAAATGTGTGGTCTGTTCCGCTGTGAGCTTTTTCCAATGCGGGCTTTAACTGTTCTGTCCAGAATTTGTCTTCAATTTTGTATCCGCCTGACGAATATCCGATTTTTCTATCTGCGCGGACTTTTTCTCCGTGAAAATCGCTTCCTGCTGTTGAAAGCATTCCGAGCATTTCTGCAAGTTCTTCAAGCCGCCGGGCTTCAGAAAACCTGATTCCCGGATGATGCGCTTCAAGTCCCTCAACGCCCGAATTTCTTACTTCAAGCATTGTCTCTTCCATTTTTCCCCAGGAAACGTACATCGACATTGGATGCGCTTGAACTGGAATTCCGCCGGATTCTTTTATTGCTTCCACGGCTTTTCTTAAATTTTCCCCGGTTTTGTCTACATAGCAGGGACGGCCTTTTGCAAGGAACAAGTTAAATGCCTGCTGAGTTTTTTTTATTATTCCTTTTTCCATGAGAAGTTTTGCAAAGTGAGGTCTGCCGATTGTTTTTGTGCCGGATTTTTCCACAAGCTCTTCATAGGAAATGTCGATATTTTGTTCTTGAAGTTTTTGGATTATTTTTTTGTTTCTTGAATCGCGTTCGCCTCTTAAAAATTCAATTGTTTCAAGAAGTTTTTTTCCGGGCTTTTTAAGTCCCAGTCCAAGAAGATGAAATTCTCCGCTCGGCCATTCTATAGAAATTTCTATTCCCGGAATGAATTCAATGCCAAGCTCTTTTGCTTTTTCTTGAGCTTCCAGAATTCCGTCTATGTTGTCGTGGTCTGTAAGCGCGATTGCTGAAATCTTTTTTTCTGCGGCGTAGGAAATTAGCTGGCTCGGTGTGCAAGTTCCGTCGGAAGCTGTTGAATGTGTATGCAAGTCTATCATGCGGAATTCTCTTTAACAAGGTAGCATAAATAAAAAAATTGTGATATACTAAACAAGTATAGGTGTTTTTTTTCAAATCAATGCTCTTTTTAGAGTTTTGGTTTTTGCGAGGAAGGTTATGTCAAAGGTTGTGCAATTCAGCAAAGGCTCTATTATTTTTTTTGAAGGCGACAAAGACGAAAATATTTATATTCTCCAGTCAGGCGCAGTTGCTTTGCGTAGCATGGATTTGGAAACTGGAGAGCAAATTTCAGAGCAGCTTCATATTGGAGAATTTTTTGGTGTAAAAAGCGCGCTTGCCAAAATGCCGAGCCTTGTAACTGCTTCCGTGCTGGTTGATTCGATTGTTGTTCAGCTTTCAGTTTATGAGTTTGAAAAAATGTTCGGCTCAAAGGCTTTTATCACAGAAAAAATGCTTAGAGTTTTCAGCAAGTCGCTTAGAGATATTCATAAAAAAACAGAGCAGTATTTAGGCGGAAACAGTATTTCAATTTCGCCGGAACACGGAATGTTTATGGTTGCCAACGCTTTTTACAATGACGGCCAGTTCAAAAGCTGCTGCGATGTTCTTACTAGAATTTTAAAGCTGAATCCTAATCCTGCGAACAAAGTTGAAATTGCAAAGCTTTTTACCAATGCGAACACAAGAAAAGGCAGGGAAAATGCCAATAATATTTCTTCCGAGGATATTTCCGCAAAATCTGGAAGCCTTTCTGTAAACCAGTTTTCACTTCCTGCTTTTGACCGTTTTACAAAAAAATACAAGCGCGGTGATGTCATTATAAGTGAATTTGAGCCGGGCGAAACTTTTTATCTTATAAAATATGGCGAAGTTCAGATTGAAAAGTGCATAAAGAGCCAAAACAAAAGCCTGGATATTCTTGGCAGCGGAGCTTTTTTTGGTGAAATGGCGATTCTTGACAATTCCCAGAGAAGCGCGTCTTGTGTTGCCAGAACTGATGTTGCCTGTCTGGAATTCAACAAGGAAAACTTTAAGGCTCTTGTGCTTGGAAATCCGCAGATTGTAATGAATCTTCTTAAGCTTTTCTGCAAAAGAATTTATGACCAAAACCGCCAGTTTAAAATTATTCTTATAAAAGATATTTACACAAGAATTTGCGATGTTTTTTTGATGTATGATGAGCTTGCCGGCGGAACTTCCAGAAGAAAAGACGATGACGGAAATTTTAAGCGCAAATTTTTTATTACTGCAAATGACATTGCAAGCTGGGCTTCTATTCCGCTTGATCAGGCAAAAGATTGTCTTGTGCGTCTTATGGACCGCGGAAAGATTCAGATTTTTGAAGACTACATGATTGTTTCTAATATCCACGATTTAAGAAGAATTGTTGACTCATATTACATGAAACTTGGTTCAACAACAAAGCAGCCTACTTAATTAGCAAAAAAGGCTGTCTTTTAAGAAGTTTTGACAACTTAAATGACAGCCCTGACAAATGTGTGCATTCAGTAATGATAAAGAATCAAGACAGAAGATGACTTTTTTATTTCAGTTCAAGACCGATGCTGAACGCTTTTCCTGCAAAGTCGCCGAGTTTAAGATAATGCTGGTTCACCGGATCGTAGGAAATCGGATTCAGCTTTTTCACATCAACTTTTCCGTTTGAATCAAGAACAGAATCGTCAATGCTCACGTTCACGATTTGACCGAACAGGTGGCTTGTCTTTTCATCGTAGCTTATGAGATTGCACTCAAGCGCAAACGGAAGTTCCCTGATTAATGGCGCGTCAACAAATTCCGACTTTTCCGCATGGAATCCCGCCTTTGTGAATTTATCCGGCGTATTGTTTGCCGAAACAAGTCCGACGTAATCGCATTCCTTTGCTAATTCCGCAGTTCCCACGCTGACTGTAAAAGCCTTGCGCTCAAGGATGTTTTTTACAGTTTTATGCGACGCGCTCAGGCAAAGCCCTATCTCCTTTTCATCACTGATTGAGCCCCAGGCCGCGTTCATTGCGTCCGGAGTTCCGTCCTTGTCGTAAGATGCCACAATAAGCACCGGCATAGGATAAAGCCATTCTTTTGCACCGAAGTTTTTTCTCATAATTCCTCCAACACATTCGCAATGAAATGAGAATATGCAGTTGATAATAAGGGTTGCAACGCAAACTTTTAAATAAAAACTTTGACGCTATGTTAGGCAAAGTTTTTATTACATTCTCCTGTAGAATATTCAGTCTGTTAGCAGATATACAAAATATACAAAAAATTTTTACGTTTGGCATTAGCTGCTTCAGGGCAAACGCATTATAAATAATTTAAGTAAAGTTTGCGCGAAGGAACCGTGCCTGGGAGCCAGTTTTATGCTGAATACATTTATAATGCGTTTGTCATGTTAGCTGCTTGAGGTTGACCGGCAGTATTTTTTTTATGATAATCAGCTTTATGAAAAACAATGTGATTTTGATTGGAATGCCTGGAGCCGGAAAAAGCACAGTTGGCGTTGTGCTTGCAAAACTCTTGAATTATAAATTTGTTGACAGTGATATTGTGATTCAGCAGAAAATGAAGAAAAAACTCAATGAGCTGATTTTAGAGCAAGGTGCGGAATATTTTAAGAAGATTGAAAATAAAATCAATTCCGGCTTGAATATAAAAAAATGTGTTGTTGCTACAGGCGGAAGCGTTGTTTTTGGAAAAGACGCAATGGAGCATTTTAAAAAAATCGGCACAGTTGTTTATTTAAAAGCAAGTCTTGATTCCCTTGAAAAACGTCTTGGAGATTTGGACAAAAGAGGAGTTGTCCATAAACCGGGAGAAACTCTTTTGGACATTTTTAATGAGCGTTCACCTCTTTATGAAAAATATGCGGATATAATTATAGACGAAAATGATTCAGAAATATCCAAGATTGCAATGAAAATAGAAACTGCTATTTTTTAGGAATTATCTAAGTCCCAAAGTAATGCACCATTCCAGGCTTGAGTTCATGCTTCCGCCGAAGACTAAGTTTCCAAGAATCGTGTGAAGCACAATGTAAAGGTCTCCTCCAGCTTCAAATTTTCTGCCCGCAAAAAGCCTTCCCTCAGGAGAGTCTTGGTCTATAAACGGGTCATAGTCTGAGCTTACCGCGGCTTTTGCTTCTGCCACAGCGAGCAACGGTATTCCTGAAAGATTTGTTATCTTTTGCCTGAAAGAAATTCCTGCAATTGCAAAGTCGCGTCTCAATGTTCCTGTTGGATAGCCGCTCATTCCGTCCGCACCTCCAAAATTACAGTAGCCGGAATTCAGCTCGTAAGGAAATCTGTTGCTGCAGAAAACAGAAGAAATTCCGATTGAATTTTTTTCGTCCGCAAGCTCAAATCTTTTTTCCGCTGAAAATCTAAAGTCGTAAATTGGGTCGTCTTGCATATCGTCTGTTTTTCCGCCGAAATTAAAAATAGATTCCAGCCTGCCGCCGTAAAGAGAAGCGTAATCGTTGTGCAGCGTTGTAAAAATAATTTCGCTGTGAAGATAGCTCGTGTTGTGCCATTTTTCAGTTGCGATTAATTTTTCCGCGGAATATGCAATGCCGGCTTTTGCTGTAAAATAATCTGTGTGCCTGAATCTGATTCCGCCGAAAAGCTCAATGCCTCTGTCTTCTGCAATCGTTCTGTCGTTAAAGTAAATGTTTGTCGCCGGAGAACAGCTTCCGTACTTGAGTGAATTTTTAAAGTCAAGGCTCAATATGCTGTCTTTAAAATCCGCCAGCTTCGGGAAAAATTCAGTTTCAAAAGTTATTGTGTTTCCGAATGAAAGCCTGAAAAGGGATTCAATTGGAGTGCGCAAGAAAACTCCTGCCGTAAAATTTGGATCTACAGAAAGATATTGTTGAGGCTTGTAGCTTGCGACAGAAACAGATGAAGTTCCTGTGAAAAAAATCTGATTCATGTTCTGGTCGTAGTGGTTCGCAAGAATTTCAAGAGTTGTGGATTCGTCTTCGTTTTGGCTTAAAGAATAAGTGAGCGACGAAAGATGATAGTGCTCCTTAAGCTTGCCTAGTTTTTTTGTAAGCTGCTTTTTAGTTTTATCATTGAGCGTTTTCCCGAGAAATTTTTCAAATTCTTTTTCCGCGGGAATTGGAACTGGCTTGGAAAACGAAATGTCTTTTACGACAATTTTATCTATAGAAAAGTCCGGCATTTTGTTGTATTCACTTTCACGGTTGTAGTCCAGTTTTTCAAGTGTTCTTCCAGCTGATTCAATTTGCCTTGCAATCTGCGAAATTTTATCTTTGTTCTGCTGAACGCAAATTTCGCCTGCCCTTACAATTTGATGCGGTTTCATAAAATCAAATGTGCTGAATTCTGAAAGATCCGGCCGCAAGACGATGTCCGCATAGCTGTACTGTTCAACCGCATTGTAAGAAATAATCAAATTGAAAATCTGCACCGCCACAGAATAAAAGTCAGAAAGAGTTTCTGGAGGAGTATCAACAATGCTTGCAACGTCCATTGAAATTACGATGTCCGCGCCCATTTCCCGTGCAAGTTTGAGCGGAAGATTGTTTCTAAGTCCGCCGTCCATTGAGTACAAGCCTTTTTCCACTTGGGCTGGCGTAAAAACTGCTGGAATGGAAATGCTTGCTCTTACCGCGTTTACAAGCGAGCCGCTTTTAAATATTAGTTCCCTGCCAGAAATAGCGTCTGTTCCAATTGCCCTGAACGGAATCGGAAGCTTGTCAAAATCTGTGATTGCAAGAACCCTGCTAAGGTGATTGGTAAGCTCGCAGATAATCTGCTGGTCGCCAATGATTCCAGGGGCGGAGCCGAATTTTCCGTCTGCAATTGAAAACGAAAGAGTTATGCCGTCTGTTTTTTTTGAAAATGCTTCGGGCGGAATTTTTTCTGGAGTTGAAGGGCGTTCATTCAAAATTGTCATAAAATCCATGGACAAAAGAGTTTGTCTTATTTGCTTTGGAGTGTAGCCTGCCGCGTAAAGTGAGCCAATAAGCGCGCCCATGCTTGTTCCCAAAACCATATCCGGGCGGATTCCTTCATTTTCCAAGGCTTCAAGAAGAGGAATTTCCGCAAAACCTTTTGCGCCGCCTCCGCTTAGAACCAGCGCAATCTTTGGACTTTTTGCAAATGAAAAACCGAATGTAAAAACAGAAAGCAAAACCGCCGAAACAACAGACTTAAAACTCATGGCAAAAGAATATCATTTAGTAGAAAAAAAATCAAAAAAATGCCCTCAAATGCTGACAAAAAGAATATTTTAAATCATAATTATAAGGACTGTTGTTTTACGGTGCAGATTATCTGGTCAAGCCGGATAATGACAAGGTGATAGCATTTACTGACAAAAAAACTGTCATTCCCGCGCAGCGACACGGGAATCCCTGACAAAGGAGGAACATTATGAAAAAACTGATTTTTTCTATTTTACCAGCATTTTTGTTCGCATTTATTTCGTGCATGAACATGAGCTCCGGCTCCGGCGAAAACGGCTCTGTCCGTGTTGTCCTGCCCGGAAGCGGTCGCGCCACATACACTTACAGCAAAAACAACGCCGACAAATTCATTGTGCGCCTTTATAATGACGACGACTTTGACCAAACCGAGAAAGGAACTGTGGGGGGGGGTAATAGAGTTTGGCGACCTGGAGCCGGGAAAATACACTGCCACAGCGGAAGCCTGGAACGCAGGCGAAAACATCCTTGAAGGCAGCGGAAGCACAGAGATTACCGTAAGAGCCGGTGAAACCACAGACTGCAATATTGCAATGATTCTTGAGGGGCAAACCGCGTACTATTCAAAGTATATGATTCTTACGGATTATTCCAACATAAAGAAACTTTATAATTACACAACAATGCAAGAAATATATATAGAAGGCCTTACTTTAGGTGAAGCCCCCTACAATCCCGTGGAAGATAGAGAAGGCAAAATATACTATATAAGAGATGACACTTTACATAGAAACGATGAGCCATTATTATCACAGATTGACGCATCAAATCTTATAAAAAACCCTCTTTATTATGACAGCACAACAGACAGCCTTTGGCTTGCATCATTTGGTTCTGACAAGAGTTCTGTGAATTTTTCAGTTTTCGAAAATCCATCGGCTGCGACATCAAAGCCAGATCCATACAAAATATCATACGATGGTAGCTATTCAAATATTACTTCTTGCCAAGCGTTTGCAGTCAAAGAAGATAACATTTACATTGCTTACAATAATTTAAATATTTTGCTTACAAAAAAAAATAATTCTAGTAATACAGAACCTAACATTACTCTTTCCAGCATTACTCCGGCTCTTTCCGGCGAAGTTACAGACATGGCGGTTCTTGAAGACGGAACAGTGGCAGTTCTTGTAAACGAAAAAAGTTTAAATCCTGCAAATCAATTTACTTTAAATGATGGTTGTACAGTATACAGCCGCGGCGCGCTCGTTCTTTTGTCTTCGGACTTGTCTAAAGTTGAAAAAGTTCTAGGCTGGACAGCTTCTCCAAGAACAATAAGCGCAACTGGTGAAGATACAAAAAATCCTGTAAAAGAATGGACATCAATCACTGCTTACATTCCAGATTATGCCGAGCGCAATTCGCACTTTTACGGGCCAATGCGCATTGTAGCAATCCGCCCTAAGGAGCTTGTGATTGCAGACTGCGGCGCAAACTTTGTCCTTGCTGACTACAAAGAGCATAGGCAGGGTAAGATGTTCACGCACAACAGGCTAATGACCGTAAACCTGCGCAACTTTGCCATAGGCTGCAAAAAAGAATTCAGAGAAGATGAGCTAAAATTCCAGAACCTTAGCATCAGTGGCAATATTGAAGTAAGCACAAGCGGCGACTGGAGCAATAAATACGTAGACGAAAAATAAAGCAACTATATTGCCCCTTATTTTTAAACATAGTTACTATATTTGCTCAACGGACTGGGTACGTTTTTTATCGTTGTTTTGACATTTCAGTGCTTTCTGTCATAAAAGCTGAAGTAATACTTCCTAAGACCCTGAGTAATACTTCCTAAGACCCGTAGCGATACTTCCTAAGAGGCTGAGTAATACTTCCTAAGACCCTAAGGAATACTCTCTAAGGGCCTTAGGAATACTTACTTCAGGTCTTAGGGATATTCACTTCAGGTCTTAGGAATACTCACTTCAGGAGTTAGGAAGTATTCCTTCAGCGGCAATGTTTTCCTCCCTCCAAAAGTTCCACTTTACGCAAGGTTGTTTTTTTCGTAAAATAACGTCCTATGGAATTTACTCAAGAGAAAATCGACTCGTTGACAGTCAATGAAGTTGAAATTATGAAAAAAATCGCTGAGGAGCTGAATATAAAAGTTCCTCAGGTAAGCGCGGTCATCAGCCTTGTTCAGGAAGGATGTACTATTCCTTTTATTGCACGTTATCGCAAAGAAAAGCACGGCTCTCTTGATGAGCTTCAGGTGCGTGAATGCGACCACTTGTTTACTTCCTATAAAAACCTGGAAGAACGCCGCCTTGAAATTGTAAAAGGCATATTTAACCAGAACAAACTCACTGAATCTTTGTACAATGCCGCAATGGGAGCCAAAACTCTTTCTGAGCTTGAAGACTTGTGGGCGCCATTTAAAAAGAAGAAAAAGACACGCGGAATGGTTGCGCAGGAAAAAGGACTTGAGCCTTTGGCAGATGCCATGTATGACCTTGATGACGCTGCTCTTCTTGAAAAGGCAAAGGAATTCATAAAGACAGATAACGAGGATTCGGCTTTAAATGTTGAAACTTCGGAAGATGCGATTGCCGGCGCAAAGGATATTGTTGCCGAGCGTGTTGCTCAGGATTCCAAGAACCGCGAAACAGTCCATTCGCTTTATATGGAAACCGGCTCAATTGTCACAAAAGGAATTGTTCCAGACGGACAGGATGCCGAGACTGTTGAAAAAACTTCTACATATAAAATGTACTGGGATTACAGCGAACCGTTGAATCAGGTTAAGCCGCATAGAATTCTTGCAATCAACCGTGCAGAACGTGAAGGCGCGCTTGAAGTTACAATTTCTGTTGATGTTGACGAGGCTGTAAAAGTTATTCAGAAAAAATACACAATTAACAACAAGGCTTTTTCTGAAGCTATTGAAGACGGAGTTGTGCGCCTTTTAAGCCCTGCTGTTGTGCGTGAAATCCGAAGCGATGAAACTGATGAAGCTGACGAGCATGGAATTGGAATTTTCAGTGAAAACTTAAAGAACCTCCTGATGACTCAGCCTATAAAAGGTAGCCGCGTTCTTGGTGTTGACCCTGGAATCCGCACTGGAACAAAATGCGCCGCCCTTGATGAAACTGGAAAATATCTGGGCTACTTTTTGATTAAGCAGGTTGCAGATCCAGAAGGCTCATATAAAGCAATCAATGATGCGATTGACAAGTACGATATTCAGGTTGTCGCAGTCGGAAACGGAACAGGAAGCCAGGAAGTTCAGGCGATTGTAAGCAAGGTAATCAGCGAAAATTATTCTGATGTTATGTATACTGTTGTTGATGAGTCCGGAGCCTCTGTTTATTCTGCAAGCGACATTGCCCGCGAGGAATTCCCGGAACTTGACCTTACAATCCGCGGCGCAATTTCAATGGGAAGAAGATTGCAGGATCCTCTTGCCGAGCTTGTAAAAATCGACCCGAAGGCAATCGGTGTTGGACTTTACCAGCACGATGTAAACCAGAAAAAACTTTCGGATACTTTGGATGAAGTAGTTGGCTCTGTTGTAAATCAGGTTGGCGTGAACTTGAACACTGCGAGCGCAAGCCTTTTAAAATATGTTTCTGGAATCAACAGTTCTCTTGCAAAAAAAATTGTTGCCTACCGTGATACAAACGGAAAAATAACAAGCCGCGAGGATTTGAAAAAAGTTTCGGGGCTTGGACCAAAGGCATTTGAGCAGTGCGCGGGATTCTTGAAAATTCCAGAAAGTTCAAATCCGCTTGATAACACTTGGGTTCACCCGGAAAACTACGAAGTTGCAAAAGAAGTTCTTCCGCTTGTTCAGAAAAAAGAAAAGATTTCCGCAGAGCTGAAAAAGCAGCTGGAAGAAAAATACAGTGTCGGCGAAACTACAATTAACGATATTGTTGAAGAGCTTGCAAAACCTAACCGTGATCCGCGCGACGGCTATCCTGCTCCAATCATGCAGAAAGGCGTTTTGAACTTTGAAGACCTCAAGGTTGGAATGAAAGTTACCGGCAAGATTAAAAATGTTGTTGACTTTGGCGCGTTTGTAGATATCGGTTTGCATGAAACTGGACTTATTCACATTTCTGAGCTTAGCGACAGTTTTGTTTCTGATCCAATGGACGTAATCAAGGTTGGCGATGTAAAGGAATTTACAATAATCGATTTGGACACAGACCGAAAAAGAATCAGCCTTTCATTAAAATCTGATGCTGCAAGCCGTCCTGCTGGAGGAGTTTCTTCTGGTGCAAAGAAAAAAGTTGTGGTTGTGAAAAAACATTCAGCTTCTGGGGAAAAGACTTCGTTCGATAAGAATAGAAAGCCTCGCCATGAAAAGCAGAATTTTGGCAGCGACGACGGAATGTACTATAATCCATTTGCGGCATTGCTCAAGAAGTAAAAAATGCTAAAAGCCTAAAAGCTTGTGCTTTGCAATGTGCATTTTTGGAACAAGTTTTTCAGGCTGACTGTAATAACAATTTGCCTTGGCTACTTTTTTAGGCGGCGGGGCAAATTGTTATTAAAAACAGATATTGCTATTGACACTCGCTGTTATTTTTCATATTATATAAGAACATATTACGACGCTGGGTAGAGCAGTTGGCAGCTCGTCGGGCTCATAACCCGGAGGCCGTTGGTTCAAGTCCAACCCCAGCTATAAAAAACTTCAGATTCGCTCTGAAGTTTTTTTTGTTTTAAATCCATCTGTTTGGACTTGAAGCGAAACTTGCGCCGACCAAATGGGAGGAAGAGCAGACAGGAAGTCTGCGTAAGCAAGTGAAGCCGGGCTGGAATATTGACGCAGGACGCGGAAATATGGAAGCCAAGTCCAACCCCAGCTATAAAAAACTTCAGATTCGCTCTGAAGTTTTTTTTGTTTTGAAACACTTGTCCTATGATAACAACCTTTTTTTCGTGCTATAATCAACGCAGAAATATTTTTTGGAAGAAACAATGACCGACTCAGAACTCAAAACCTTAAAAGACAACCTCTGGCACGCTGCAGATGTTCTTCGTGCCGGAGCACACCTTGCGGCAAATAAATACGGACAGCCAATTTTAGGACTCATCTTTTTGCGTTATGCAGACATTCTTTATAAACAGCACAAAGCAGAAATAGAGGCCGAATACAATAAATCAAAAGGTACGCGAGCCGAAAAATCCATAAAGGACATTTCAATCAAATACTGTGGCTTTTACCTTCCGCCAGAAGCTTACTACACAACAATTAACGATGCGCCCGATGATGCAAACAAAGCAACCCTTGTAAAAAAGGCGATGGAGACAATAGAACGCGAAAACGAAAAGATGGACGGAGTTCTTCCAAAAGAAGTGTACGGTCAGCTTGTGCCCGAAGAAGAACCGGAACTTCTTTCCAACATCATGCGCATCTTTATGGATATCCCCGAAAATATCAGCGTAGACCTCTTTGGCGAAATCTACGAATTCTTCCTTGGCGAGTTTGCCCTTCAGGAAGGAAAAGACGGCGGAACCTTCTATACACCTGCAACCGTAGTCCGCTACATGGTAGAAGTTCTCCAGCCACAGAATGGCGAAAAGAAAATCTTAGACCCTGCCTGTGGTTCCGGAGGTATGTTTGTTCAGGCAGTCCGCTTTATGCACCGCCATAACAAAGCTTCGGACGAAGTAATGAAATTCCGCTGCTACGGCGTAGAAAAAGAACCCGACACCGTAAAGCTTGCAAAAATGAATCTTCTTTTGAACAATGTCCGCGGTGAAATCGTAGAAGCAAACTCCTTCTATTCAGACCCTCACAACGCAGTAGGCAACTTTGATTACGTAATGGCAAATCCACCTTTCAACGTAGACGAAGTTGTTTACGACAAAGTAAAAGACGACCCGCGCTTTAACATCTACGGAGTTCCAAAGAATAAATCCAAAACCGCCAAAAAAGGCAGCGACAAAAAAGAAACAGTTCCAAACGCAAACTATCTCTGGATAAGTTATTTTGCAAGCAGCCTCAATCAGACAGGAAAAGCAGCCCTCGTTATGGCAAACTCCGCAAGCGATGCCGGTGGTTCAGAACTCGAAATCCGCAAGAAGATGATAGAAGAAGGAATCATCAGCCAGATGGTAACGCTCCCAAGCAATATGTTTTCTTCCGTTACACTTCCTGCAACCCTCTGGTTCTTCGACAAACAGAAAACTCAGGATGCTCAGAAAAAAGACAAAATCCTTTTTATAGATGCACGCTCAATCTTTACACAGGTAGACCGCGCTCACAGAAAGTTCAGCGACGAACAGATAAAAAATCTGGGAATCATCACCCGGCTCTACAACGGCGACACACAGGCCTTTAAAGACCTTATAGCAGAATACACCGCTGCCCTTAAAGCCGCACCAGAGACAAGCGATGACAAAGAAGTAAAAACAAAAGCCTACTGGCAGACACAGATAGACTGGCTCAACGAACGCTTCCCGGACGGCACCTACACCGATGTAATAGGCCTTTGCAAAGCAGCCACCATAGAAGGCGAAGACGGCATCCGCGATCAGGATTATTCCCTCAACGCCGGCCGCTACGTAGGAGTTGTAATCGAAGACGACGGCATGACAGAAGATGAGTTCAAAGCCAAAATACTGGGCCTCAACACCGAACTTACCGGCTTAAGCAAAGAAGCCGCAACTCTCGAAAAACAGATTGCAGATAATTTGAAGGAGTTGTTTGGGGAATGAAAAACGAAATTGCAATTCATAACAGTGAATGGATAAAAGATAAAATCTACACGGTTTGTGGTGAACAAGTGATGCTGGATTTTGAGCTGGCAGAAATCTATGGCTATGAAACCAAAGCCTTTAATCAGCAGGTAAAAAACAACATTGAGCGATTCGATGAGGATTTCAGATTTCAACTGACAGTCGAAGAATTCAACGAAATCTTGAGGTGCAAAAATTCCGCCTCAAACGAAATTTTGAGGTCAAAAAATTTGACCTCAAAAACGGAAAACCGCGGCGGACGACGATATATGCCCTACGCATTTACTGAGCAGGGAATTTATATGCTTATGACTGTTTTGAAAGGCGAACTTGCTGTTGCTCAAAGTAAAATACTAATCAGAATGTTCAAGGAAATGAAGCATTTTCTTCAGAACAACGCAAATATTTTTGCCGAAATCAACACAATAAAGCAAAATCTGCTCGAAACAAACGTCCATCAAAAAGAAGCGGACAAGCGAATTGACGAACTTTTTACGCTTATGGATAAATACAATGTGGAAGAAAAACAGGGCATATTCTTTCAGGGACAGATTTTTGACGCTTATGCAAAGTTTGAAAGTTTTATTGCACAGGCGAAAAAAGAAATTATCCTGATAGACGGCTATGTGGATTTGTCGGTTCTTGAGCGGCTTTCAAAAAAGCAAAGCGGCGTGAATGTAACGATTTACACCGACCCAAAAACGAAACTCACCGCACAGGATATTCAAAAGTTCAATGCACAATATCCAACGATGAGTGTAAAGCATACAACAAAAATGCATGACCGGTTTTTGATTGTTGACGGAAAGACTTTGTATCACATCGGCGCATCCCTCAAAGATTTGGGCAAGAAATGCTTTGCGTTTGAATTATTGGAGCCGTCACTTATTCCGGCAATTTTGCAGAATGTGTGATTATCACACGGATTTGATTTTGTTAACGTAAAATCAATGGAGAATTAAGATGGAAAATAAACTTTTATTACAAGCAAAGATTGTAAATGATTCGGAATACTCGACTTGGTTTGAAGAATTAAAAACTCGATACAAAAAAAGCCAAATAAAAGCGGCTGTAAAAGTGAACAGTGAGCTTTTGGAATTTTATTGGTCTCTTGGTCACGATATAGCAGCGAAAAAAGCCGAACAGAAATGGGGAAGCGGAATCATAGAAAGACTTAGCCTTGACTTTAAGAGTGCATTTCTAAAACAAAGCGGTTTTTCTACGACTAACCTTTGGTACATAAAAAAATGGTTTGTATTTTATGATAGTCATAAGGAAAAACTCCACCAGCTTGGTGGAGAATTCAAAAAATTATTTTTTTTCTGTTCCGTGGCGGCATCATATATGCCAACGATTGAAGAGATAGAAAAAGGACTTTCCGAAAATATTTATACGGAAAACTGAAAGATTGCCACACGGATTCGAGCCGCCTAACGGCGTCTCTGTGAAAACCGTCATCCTGAACTTGTTTCGGGAGCTATAAAAGAGAATTAGGATAATGAAAGTGAAATATATAAAACTAAAAAAAATTGCGACATATCCAACAGGTAAACTCAATTCAAACGCTGCCGAAAAAGATGGTATTTATCCTTTCTTTACATGTTCACATGATATATATCGTATAAATAATTATGCTTATGACGGTGAATATGTTTTGTTAGGTGGTAATAATGCTACAGGAGATTTTCCAATTTTCTATTATAACGGAAAATTCAATGCTTATCAGAGAACATATTTAATTCAGCCAATAGATACTAATCAATTCGATACTCGCTATTTGTTTTATTCAATTGGTTTAAAATTAAAGTTGATGCAAAGTAATGCAGCCGGAACTGCAACAAGATTTTTGACGCAACCAATTCTTGATAATATAAATATTGAATATAGACCTCTCCCCACACAACAAAAAATCGCCTCAATACTATCAGCCTACGACGACCTAATACAAAACTACAAAAAGCAGATAGAAGCCCTGCAAACCGCCGCCAGCGAACTCTACAAAGAATGGTTCGTCCGCTTCCGCTTCCCAGGCTGGCAAAATGCAAAGTTTGAAAATGGAATACCAGAGGGGTGGTCTATTTGTCGCTTAAAGGATTTTGGAAAAGTAATAACAGGAAAAACACCACCAACAGAGAAAGAAGAATATTATGGTGGAGATGTTATGTTTGTAAAAACTCCTGATATGCATGGAAATATGTTTGTTCAATCAACTTCTGAATATCTATCAAAACTAGGATGTGAATATCAAAAAGCACAGTATTTACCAGAAAATTCAATTATGGTTTCTTGCATTGGAACAGGAGGAATAACTGCAATAAATGCTTATCCTGCAAACACAAATCAGCAGATTAATTCAATTATTTTGAAGGATAAGAAATATCTACCATGGTTATATTTTACAATTTCAAACATGAAAGAAACCATCGAAATGTTTGGAAACACAGGTACGACCATGACAAATTTAAGCAAAGGAAAATTTGAAAAACTTAAGGTTGTAAAACCTGAACATTCAATAATTCAGACATTTGAAAATAAAGTTTCACCTTTATTTGAACAAATAAAGAATCTGAATAAGCAAATCACCAACCTAACCCAACAGCGCGACCTGTTGTTACCACGCCTCATGAGCGGTAAACTGGAGGTATTGAAATGATTAGCTCTTGGTTTAATGAAAATAATATTTACTCTTCTAAAACGCGAAATTATTTTAAGGAAGTAATAAGTTCATATAACAATGAAAATTTCCGTTCAGCAATTGTTATGCTTTATTCTACTGTAATTTCTGATTTAATAATAAAATTACAAGAGTTAAGAGATTCTGATGGAGATAAAAAGGCTCAAACAATTCTTTCGCAAATTGAATCAAAACGTATTCAGAAATCTAGTAACGGAACGCAATATGATTCTAGTTGGGAACGAGAAATTGTCGATAAGATTGCAAAAGAAACAGATTTAATTGAATCTCATATCAAAATTAAATTAGATCATTTGCATGACATTAGAAATCTTTGTGCGCATCCTGCCTTGAGTTCTGAATATGAACTCTACCAGCCAAGTAAGGAAGAAACCGTTGCATTTATAAAAGAATTGTATCAAGAAATTCTAGTTAAGCCCCCATATTACATTGGTAGCGTATTCGATAAATTGACAGATGATTTAGTCATTCAAAAACAAAATTTTCATGATGATTATGATACTCTGAAATTCTATCTAGAAAAAAGATATTTCAATAGAATGTCAGATAAAATGTTCTTAATGATTTACAAAAAATTATGGAAATTCATTTTTATGAAAGACGAGGATCAACAATGTATTGATAACAGAGATATTAACTTAAAATGTATTCGAGTTATGCTCAATTTAAGAAAAGAGTTGATTTTCAAAGAAATAAAGGGTGATGAATCCTACAGTGATTTTTCACCTAATCCTGAAAAATGCGATTTACTAATTGATTTATTTATAAGTATTCCAAAATTATATGAACAATTCTCACCTTTATTAAGAGAGACTTTTGAAACAATGTTGCCAGATTTACCTGCAAGAAAAGGTGTTTTATCATGGTATATTCACAAAGATTTCGATGAGTATTATACATGGTTAATAAATGATGAGGCAATTAATGGCGAAACAGGTTATTCACGACCTATTGTAGATGCTTTGAGTACATACTTTAGTAATAATGGAATGGATATAGAGTGGATAGATTATTCCATTCTGCATTTTTCTAAAAGTGGTTCTTTTGATTCTGCAGATTCTCGTTTCAATTTATTTATACTTCCAATTCTTAATAAAATAAGCAAAGATCAATTGATCGTATTAATGAAAGGAATAAATGATAATTTCCAAGTATATAGGCGAGGTAGAAGTTGGTCAGATAACACAAAAATTGTGAATGAAACCTCAAAAAGATTTCAATTGGATGATTCATTTTTCTCCGATTATCAAAATTTCAGGTATAACAAAGATATTGATGAGGATGATTTCTAATGATTAAAAAGATATTATCAGATGACGCCATAAATTCTTTTGAAGATGATTTATTAAATCGTAGTAGTTTTGTCGAAAATCTTTCTTCTTCTCTGCTTTCATGGAATGATAAGAAATCATTAGTAATTGGCCTTTTTGGAAAATGGGGCTCTGGTAAAACTTCAATTATAAATCTGTTAGAAAAACAGTTGTCTTCCGGAAAAGAAGAGAAATCGTTAAAAGATAAGAAAAAATCTCCAATTGTAATCAATTTTAATCCATGGGGATATTCTGAAACAGAAGATTTATTAGAACCATTTATCCGACAGATTCAAGCAACATTAAAAGGACCTGATAAGATAAAAGGATTTGGAAAGAAATTAGAGTTATATTTGAATTTAATCAAATTAACTCCTACAAAACAATCGATGCTTTCATTCTGGTCAGCGATAACAATGGTTTTATCTTTTGTAGGAATAAGCTTGCCTCAATTGCTTCCAAATCTTTGTAAGGAAATAAAAGATACTGCAAAATGGGTATCACCTATAACACTAATAGTTTCCTTTATTATTATTGTGTGTAATATCGTTCTTTCTGTTATTAAGATTCGAAATAAAAATTTAGATGAATCTGTTTCAAAAATCAAAACAGATATTGGTAACATCTTAGAAAAAGAAAATAGAAAATTAATCATAATTATGGATGATATCGATAGATTATCATCACAAGAAATAAAACAACTTTTTAGAATTGTCCGCTCAAATGCTGATTTTCCAAACACAATATATCTGCTTTCTTTTGATCGAGAAATTGTCGAAAAAAGTTTGGATATTCAAAATAGAATTGATGGTAGAGAATACTTGGAAAAGATTATTAATATTGAATATGATTTGCCTTCAATTCCATCATCTACATTAAGCAGAATTTTAATGGACGAATTAAAAAATATTGCCCAGAATTTTACTGAAGATCAGAATTCGATTTTTGGAATAGAAAATACAAAATGGGCTTATGTATATAATTCGATAGTTTCAAATCTTACAACTATTCGTGAAATCAAAAGATATGTAAATGCTGTAAAATTCAAATTATCCCAGTATATAAATAAGGGTGTTTTAGAAATTAATCTTATAGATTTTCTTGCTACCGAGTTTATTCGTTTGAAATTTCCAGAGTATTATGACTTTATTAGAGATAATAAACTATGGTTTATTACTTCTAAAGAAAACCTAGAATATAAGCTCCCAAACAAAAAAGAAAAATATGATAAATGGTTTGCAGAAAGTTTTAAGGAATCATATACAGAAAATGACAAAGATTGTTTAGATTGCATCTTAGCTCAAATCTTTCCAGCTATTAGATATTGTTCAAAAAATGTATCAAGTATCCTGACCCCAACTTCGTATTATAATAATGATAAATATTGTTCCATTGCTTCAGAAAAATTTTTTGATGTGTATTTTAATCATGTGCCAGGCATTCCTAAGAATGATTGTTCAAATTATGATGTTCAGTTTGTTAAATCATTATCTAACAATTATGATGAATTGAGTAAAACATTTAGACAATATATCAAAGATGAAAAAATCTTATCTTTATTGCAATTATTGGAAAGCAATTCCCTTTCAGGCTCATTTATTATAATAAGCCTCAGATTTAGACACGGAGGAGAAAAAACAACGAATTTGTGCTAAGGTCAAGGTAGGACAAATTCATGGGAAGAAAAAGAAAGGATTTTTCAGACAAGTTCAAACTCGAAGTTGCAAAAGAGGCTCTTAAAAAGAGAGCTAAAGAGGCGGAGGTCGCTGCAAAGTACAGCATTGCACCAAGCACACTGTCTGAATGGATGGAGCAGTTTCTGGAAGGAAAACTTGAGACAGACGAACAGAAAGCCCTCCGTGAAGAGAATGAAAGGCTACGGGCAAAGCAGGATGAAATGCTCGCCTCATTAGGAAAGAAACAGCTCGAGGTTGACTTGCTAAAAAAAAAGCTTCATCTGGACTAGCATCATGGCAGCTTGTTCAAAAAGATATGCATGACAAAAATGGAGTCGGGCTGTCTGTACTTGAACAGTGCCGGATACTGAAACTTCCACGGGCAACTTACTATGAGCGCTGCAGATTTGAAGCAGAACGACAGAAAAAGAAGGCTGGGGAAAACAAAACAAGGTTCAATCGTGCAAAAATTGTAATCAATGAGTGGTCAACTCACAGTACCTATGGTTACAAAAAGATGTCAAAGCATCTGAAAAGACTCGGGTACGACTGGGCTGGAGAAAAGTTTATCCGCAACCTGTACAAGGAACTTGGAATCAAAGGCCAGAAGCCTGTCTTCAAGACCACAAGAAGCGGAAAAGCGCCATACGGAAAGTTCCCGTACCTCTTGCGGAACAAGCTCATCGCGTTCCCGAACCAGGTAATGGCGACAGACATCACTTACATCAAGACTCCATGGGGCATGATGTATTTTACGGCCGTGATTGATTTGTACAGCCGGAAGATTCTGAGCTGGCGGCTCTCGGACAGCATGAGGACAGATTTCTGCCTGGAATGCGTGAGGGAAGCCTTTGAGAAATACGGGGTTCCGGCAGTATTCAACACGGACTGCGGTTCCCAGTATACCAGCGGAGAGTTCATCGGGCTTCTGAAATCCTACAATGTTGAAATCAGCATGGACGGAATCGGAAGATGCAAGGACAACATCTTTGTAGAGCGAACCTGGCGTACTTTGAAATATGAATGGATTTTTCTCCGGGATTACAGATCCGAAGAAGAACTCCGGAAACTGCTTGGAGAATTCGTGAGGTTCTTCAACAATGAAAGAATTCATCAGGGCTTGGATTACAAGACTCCTGACGAAGTATACAGGGAAGGAAGTTTTCCTTCGGCAATCATCAACAAGATGGCTGCATAAAATTCGTTATTTTTCAGACAAAATGTCTGGACAAAGGGCTTAGCTTATATTGAAGAAAAGAATTATGTACCTTATTTTTCAGCATTATTTGATATTGCAGAAGAACTTCCTGATGGGAATGATTTTTGGAATTTTGGCAGTGATACCACTGTTTTTAGAATTTTTTACTTCTTAATAAAAGAAAAAAGTAAGGAACAGAATTCTGAATTATTGAAAAAACTCATAGCAAACACAAAAGACATTTATATGTTTATTCATATTCTTTATATGGATAAAGAATGTATTGAAAAAAAGAATTTCCACCAAATGATAACAACAGAAGATTCTTATAATGAACTAAACCTCTTGCTATTACAAAAAATCAAAGATCGTCAAGATTCTTTAATGGATCGTAAATTTTATACTAGAATTTGTTTTTATTGGAATACACAAGACACAGAGTCTTTTAAAAAATATGCAAGTAAAAAAATGGAATCAGATAATGATTTCTTAACAGTTGTTGATAAAATGATTTATACAACTAAATCTATCACAGGAAATCAGGTTTTTGAAAATACAAGATTTAATTATGATGCTTTAAAATTATTTTGTAATTTAGAAGAAGCAAAAGATAGAATAGAATCAATAATTAATATGAATGAAGAATTATATAAAAGTCATAAAAAAGGATGTGATCTTTTTATTAGATTTTATGACTGTCGAGATAATGACTTTATACCACCAATAATAGAGTAAGGATTTTTTCATTTCCCAAAATTGCAAATTTATCGTTTTTGCGAAACAGAATAGAAGAAAATAGGGGAAATCAGCGGTAAATTTCCCCTATTTTGTGCAAATACACATTTCATGCACAAAATATAAAAAATATTGTGCACGTCTTGACAATATGCGCAAACAGACGGAAAATATAGTTAATGACTAAACTTCCATACAACATTGATTTTGATGATGTTCAGATACTCAAAGCCCTTAATAACGCCAATCATAAACTTGGGCAGCTTAATGGGGCGATTAATTTGTTGCCAAATCCTTATGTTATTTTTAATGCTATCACATTAGGCGAAGCTAAGGAATCTTCGGAAATAGAAAACATTGTTACTACTTTTGATGAGATTTTTAAGGAGATGTCTTATTCAAAAACAAATCCCGCATCAAAAGAAGTCTTAAATTATCGTCAGGCAATGCTCAAAGGCTACAATCTTGTAAAAGAAAATGGATTTTTGAGCGTAAATCATATAATTCAGATTCATCACATTGTTGAGCCAGAAGCAGGAGATTTACGAAAGCTTCCTGGAACAGTGATTATGAATACAAAGACTGGTGAAACACTGCATACTCCACCACAGAATTATGAAGAAATTTCTGACTATCTTACAAATCTTGAAAAATATATAAACATCAAAGATCTGGAAGATACGGATGCAATTTTAAAAATGGCAGTAATTCATTTTCAGTTCGAGTCCATTCATCCATTTTATGACGGCAACGGTCGAACAGGCCGTATGATAAACGTTCTCTATTTAACACTTGCAAAAAAACTTGATATTCCGATTTTGTATTTAAGTAAATATATAAACCAAAATCGCCAAAAGTATTATGAATTGTTAAATGCTACTCAGCAGGATTTATCAAAAATAAAAGATTTTATTCTGTTCATGATTCAGGGAATTTATGAAATGTCAGATTTTACTCTAAATTTTATAAATTCCTTTATGAAAACAATGAATGATGCGTCTAATCTGATTAAAGATCGATGTCCAAAGATTTATTCACAGGAACTTGTTGAGCATTTATTTTTTGATTTTTATACCAAAAATGAATTTCTTTGCGAAAAACTTGGTATCAGCAGAAATACTTCAAGCAAGTATCTGCACGAACTGACAGAAGCTGGAATTCTGATTGAAGAAAAAGTTGGCAAAACAAAATTATATAAAAATGCATTCTTGTACAATTTGATCAGGTTATGGTAGGAGTAGCAGTTTATGGCAAACTACATTACAGAAGACGACATTGAAGTTTCTCTTATAAATATTCTTAAAAGCGATGAGCTTGCATATAACTTTATTCAGTGTGATGCCAATCCCAATTTAAAAGAAGATTTGAATGACGGAACCAGTCGTACTTCTAAAAAGCAATGTGTTTTACCGGAACAAATAAAAACCGCACTCTATAAACTCAATCCAGATATTCCTTCTGAAAATATAGATTCAGTAATCCGTGAATTATGCCGCGACTTTACCGGCACTGACATGGTAAAAACCAATTACGATAATTACAATCTGATTCGTAACGGTAAAAAGGTTGATTTCAAAAAAGACGGAAAGCCTACTTTTGATTTTGTAAAGCTGATTGATTTTGAAAATCCTGAGAACAACATTTTTACAGCTGTTTCCCAGATGTGGATTCAGGGACAGTATTACTGGCGAAGGCCTGATGTAATCATTTTTGTGAACGGTCTACCGGTCGTTTTTGTTGAACTTAAGAATGCAATAATCAAAATAGAAGAAGCTTTTAATAAAAACCTTACAGATTATAAAAAAGATATCCCGAACCTTTTCGCCTTCAATCAGATTTGTGTTTTGAGTAATGGACTTGAAACTCGTCTTGGAGCCTGGAATGCAGATTATGAATATTTTTTTGAATGGCTCAAAGTAGATAATGAAAACGAAAAACCAAACCGCAAGGACATAAAAGAGCGTGGAGTTTCAATTGAATATTTTGCCCGCGGTCTTTGTAAAAAAGAACATCTAGTTGATTACATCGAAAACTTTATTTTGTTCCAGAATCAGAAAGTAAAAATTATTGCTAAAAACCATCAGTTCCTTGGTGTAAATAACCTTATGCGAAACGTTGAACGCCGTGAAGAACTGAAAGGAAAGCTTGGTGTATTCTGGCACACTCAGGGTTCTGGAAAATCTTATTCCATGGTTTTCTTTGCCAGAAAATGTGCCCGCAAATTAAAAGGCAATTTCACTTTCTTTATTGTTACAGATCGAACAGATCTTGATACTCAGATTTACAAAAATTTTGTACGGACAGAAGTTATTGGTAATAAAGAAGAATGTCAGCCTAAAAATTCAGAGCAGCTTCGTGAATATCTTAAGAGCAATAAGAAATTCATTTTCTCTATGATTCATAAATTCCGTTATGATAAAGGAAAGAAGTATCCTGTTCTTAGCGAACGCAACGACATTTTTGTTTTGATTGATGAGGCGCACCGCACCCAGTACAAAGACCTGGCAGAGAACATGCACACCGCTTTGCCAAATGCAAACTTCATAGCTTTTACAGGAACTCCGCTGCTTGGTTCAAAACGCCTGACAAACCAGTGGTTTGGAGATTATGTTTCTGAATATAATTTTGCCCAGTCGGTAGAAGATGGTTCTACGGTTCCTTTGTTCTATAGTCGCCGTGTACCAGAAGTGGGACTTACAAATAACTTCCTTGATGATGATATTGTAGACATTATTGAAGATGAAAATCTTAGTGAAGAAGAAATCAAAAGATTAGAAGATTCTGGAAGCAAGATAATTGAAGTCCTTAAACGGGATGAACGTCTTGATAAAATTGCTCAAGATATTGCGCATCATTTTCCATGCCGCGGATTTCTTGGAAAAGGAATGGTAGTTTCGGTAGATAAGTTTACAGCGGTAAAAATGTACGACAAAGTTCAGCATTATTGGGAAGAAGAAAAGAAACAGCTTATAAAAGACAGGAATAGTGCTGCCACAAAAGAAGAACGCGATGAAATTACAGCCCGTCTTGACTACATGAACAATGTAGAAATGGCTGTAATCATTTCTGAAGATGCAGACGAAGAAAAGAAGTTTGCTGAGCAGGGATTAAATATAAAGCCCCACCGCGACAAGATGAATACTATTGTTGACGGCGTAGATATAGAAGACCGCTTCAAAAATAAAAATGATCCGCTGCAGCTTGTTTTTGTTTGCGCAATGTGGCTTACAGGTTTTGATGTGCCGAATCTTTCTACGCTCTATCTTGATAAGCCGATGAAAGGCCACACTCTTATGCAGGCAATTGCCCGTGCAAACCGAGTATATCCTGGAAAGACAAGCGGCATCATTGTTGATTATGTAAATGTGTTTAAGTACATGCAGCAGGCGCTTACCGATTATGCAACCGGCGATGACGGAAATGAGTTTCCGGCAAAAAATATTGACTATCTTCTTGAATTGATTGACCAGAGCATTGATGAGGCAGACGAGTTTTTATCGGAACTTGATATAAGCCTTGAAAAAATCAATAAACTTCCTGGAGATTTGGAAAAACTTGAAGCCTTGCGAAACGCACTGGAAATTATTTATCAAAAAGATGAAGGCAAAGAAAAGTTCCGCGTTATTACAAATACAATGCTCAATCTTTACGAAGCCAGCAAGCCAGAGATTTTTGAAATGGTCTGGCAGAACGAAAAGTTCAAGCCGTTAAAATATCTGAACGATTTAATGAGCAATAACGTAAATGATGAAAAACTTGACCGTGCAAAGGCAAGAATGCAGGCTTTGCTTGACACATCAGTCAGTTCAGAAAAACCGGAAGACACAAGCGACCCGGACGGCAAGAAATCTTCTGATTATCTCATTCACGAATTTAAAGTCATTGACCTTTCCAAAGTCGATGTGGAAGAGCTTAGAAAAGAGATTCATAAAGCCCAGTACAAGGCGATTGAAATCGATGACCTGAAAGAGTTCATTCAGAAGATGCTGCAGGTTATGATTAATAAAAACTGCGAGCGAATAAAGTTCAGTGAACGATTTAAAAACATCATAGACCAGTACAACGCCGGCGGCAGCGAAAGTGAAGATTATTATGAACAGCTCTTGCAACTTATTGAAGACATGAAAAATGAAGACAAGCGTGCTGAAACGGAATGTCTTGCCGAAGAAGAACTTGAAATGTTTGACCTGCTTATAAAAGGCCGAAAACTCACGAAAGATGAAGAGCAAAAAGTAAAGCTCGCCGCTAAAAATCTGTACAAAAAACTTACAGAAGAAAAACAAAATCTCTTTGTTGTAGACTGGTACAAGGACAATCAGGCTTCTACAACAGTAAAAGATGCAATTATTTCTTCACTTGATGCAGATTTGCCGCAAAGTTTTGATAAAGACGCATTTGACTCAAAAATAAATTTGCTGCTTAACCATTTTGTTGATATGTCTGTCCAACATTACGGCTGGCTGGGGGAGACCGCATAGAATCGGTT
Source organism: Treponema succinifaciens DSM 2489 (assembly GCF_000195275.1). Lineage (NCBI taxonomy): Bacteria > Pseudomonadati > Spirochaetota > Spirochaetia > Treponematales > Treponemataceae > Treponema > Treponema succinifaciens. Next base: position 224,590 of record NC_015385.1, read on the forward strand.
TGTTCCTGCTATCTGTCTATAAGATGATGCATTTTTCTTGTTTTTGTTTTAAATCCATTTGGCTGGACTTGAAGAAAACATTGCGCCGACCAGTGAAAGTTCAGCCTAGAGCCACATCTAGAATCATCATCAGAATAAAGCCAAGCGAAAATCCGATTGTGCCTAAGTTTGAATGCGGTTTTTCAGAAGCTTCGGGAATCAGTTCTTCCACAACAACGTAAAGCATTGCGCCGGCCGCGAATGACAAAAGGTAAGGCAGAACAGGCACTATTAAATTTTTTAGAAGAATTGTAATCACGGCTGCAACTGGCTCTACAATTCCAGAAAGAACTCCGAACGCAAACGACTTGCTTTTTGACTCGCCGTTTCCTGCAAGCGACATTGAAATTATCGCGCCCTCTGGAAAATTCTGAATTGCAATTCCCAATGAAAGAGCTGCCGCCGCCGCAAATCCCAGGCTCTGCGCGGAAAATGCCGCAAAGACAACACCGACCGCCATTCCTTCCGGAATATTGTGGAGCGTAACTGCAAGAAACATCATGGTGCTTTGCTTGAGCTTTGCTTTTAAACCTTCTGGTTTTTCCGAGTCAACATGAAGATGCGGAATCAAAACGTCGAGCAGGAAAAGAAAGGCAATTCCAGCCGCAGTTCCAATCGCCGCCGGAATAAACGCAAGTTTTCCCATCGAGGATGAACTGTCTATTGAAGGAATTATAAGCGACCACACAGAAGCCGCAACCATTACTCCAGCCGCAAAACCCAAAAGAAACTTCTGGACATTTTTATTTAAATTTTTTCCAAGAAAGTAAACGCAGGCTGACCCCAATGTAGTTCCAAGAAACGGAATCAGAATTCCATAAAAAGTATTCATGCTCTGATTATAGATTTAAAGAATCATATTTTCAATGTTGGGATTTTGGCTGGAATTTGTTGCATTTTTGTAAAATAACAATAAATTACTGTGTATAACAGGAATTTACTTTGTAACTTATGCGGAAAATTCAGTATTATAAAAGCATGGGATGCTTGAAAAAGAAAATCTTTATTTTATTTTTTTCCATTGCAGCCTTTGCATTTGCGGATGAAAATACTATTGAGCTTTCTCTTGAAGACGCGGTAAAAAGCGCGCTAAAAAATAATGTTTCCGTAAAGCAAAGTGAAATCAGCCTTGATGCAAAAAAACGCGAGTCAGATTATTCATGGAATTCTATAAGTCCGTCGATTTCTGGAACTGGGCGATATTCAAAAAATATTCCAAGTTCTTCTTCTGATGACAAAGCAAGTCTTTCCGCAGGAATTTCTTTGAGCGCAACTTTGTCGCCTTCTGTTTATACTTCTGCAAAAAACGCCGAGTTGAGCTACAGCCAGCAGCAACTTTCTTATCAAAATGACTTGCGTTCCGTGGAACTTGATGTAAGAAAAAATTATTATTCTCTTCTTTATAAGATTGAAGAAATTTCACTTAAAGAAAAGAGCCTTGAAACTTCAAAAAATCAATATGAGTCAAATTTGGCAAAATATAAGCGCGGAACTTTATCAAGGCTAGATGTTTTGAGCGCGCAGGTTTCGTATCAGAATGACCAGCTTGAACTGAAATCTCTTAATGCGGAAATGGAAAATTCAATCGCTTCGTTTAAGCGGCTTGTGGGACTTCCGCAGGAAACAAAAATTTCACTTTCCGGCTCGTTTGAAAATATTCTGAATCTAAAAAATATTTCAATTGAAGGAATGGAACTTAATTCATTCAGCGTTGAATCTTTGCAAAAACAGATTGACAGTGCAAAAAATTCTTTGCTTGCTTCTAGGTTCGCTGCTTACGGACCAAGCCTTTCAGCTTCTTATTCTTATAATTATTCTTCTATTGATGGCGGCTCGAATTGGGACGACAATGGAACTTTAAGTTTGCAGGCTTCGATTCCACTGGACGGATTTCTTCCTTGGTCGAACAGTTCGCTTAATGTTCAGTCAAAAAAAGATTCAGTAAAAAGTCTTGAACTGGAGCTTGAGGATGCTAAAGTTTCGCTTGAAGTAAATATTTCAACTTTGATGAATAAAATAAATCAATGCTTGGAAAATATTTCTCTTAGAAAAAACAGTATTGAACTTGCCCAGACAACTTACGAAATGACTTTGGAATCTTATAGCCACGGAACAAAAGATTTGCTTTCGCTTCAGACTGCTTCGGACAATCTTCTTTCCGCAAAAGTGAATTTAATTTCCGAGGCTTACAATTTGATATGCGCCGTTCTTGACTTGGAGAATGCGGCTGGAATTCCGTTTGGAACTTTGGAGAATTAATATGAAAATAAAAGCATCGTTTATTGTTGTTTCTTTTGTGTGCGTGTGCATTTTGTGTGGAACCTTTTTTGCGATAAAATTTGCGCCAAAGAAGAATCCGTTTCCTCCAAAAGGTGGATTTCCGCAGGAGCAGGAGACAGCGAGCGTAAGAACTATGGTTGCCGAGCGGAAAACATTGCATGCTTATGTTGACACAAACGGAGAAATTGAATGTGAAAGTTCCGTTGACTGCTATCCTGACATAGGCGGAAAAATTGCGAGAGTTTATGTTGCCCTTGGCGACACTGTAAAAAAAGGAGATGTTCTTGCGGAAGTTGATCCAAGCGAGCCTGGCTCATATTACGTGAACAGTTCCGTTTATGCTCCAATCAGCGGAATGATAACTTCCACTCCAAAAGAAATTGGAACTACAGTTGCGTCTTCAACGGCGATTACAACGATTGGCGATGTTTCTAATCTGCAGATCCGCGCAAAAGTTCCGGAGCGTTACGTTTCGTTTTTAAAGCGCGGACTAAAGGCAGCGATAATTCTCGAAGCTTATCCTAACGAAACATTTTCTGCAACGGTAAAAAAAGTTTCGCCAGTGCTTGATTCCCAGAGCCGCACAAAAGAAATCCTTCTGTCGTTTAATAAAACTGATTCAAGAATAAACGCCGGAATGTTTGCAAAACTCACGCTTTTTACAGCTGACTATGCCGGAAGACCCGTAGTTCCTATAAATTCAGTTGTTGAAAAGAACGGAAAAAACTGCGTGTTTATTTTTGATGAAGATGACAGCACAGTAAATCTGCGGGAAGTTGAACTTGGAAATTCTGTGGACAATATGATTCAAGTTGTTTCTGGAATTTACGAAGGCGAAAAAGTTGTAGTTGAAGGCATGACTTCTGTTTCTGACGGAAGCAAAGTCCGCAATATATCAAGCGGGTTAAATGCGGAGTAAAAAATGGTCAGCGAAAAAACTCTTGAGCATCCAGTTCTTACACTGATGGTTTTCACGTTGCTTGGACTTATGGGAATCTTCAGTCTGGGCAATACTTCTGTTTCTCTTATGCCGGATGTTGATATGCCGTACTTGATGGTTTCTGCGACTTATGAAAATGCAGGTCCTGAATCTGTTGAGAAATCTGTTACGACTTTGATTGAAGACGCGCTTGTGAGCCTTAGCAATTTAAAGGAAATAACTTCGACATCTTCGGAAGGAAGAAGCAGTGTTTTTCTTGAATTCAATTACGGAACGAATCTGGACATTGCGACTAACGATGTGCGGGACAAACTTGATCGCATTACAAGAAGACTGCCGGACGATGTAACGCCTACGATTTTTAAGATGGATTCTGACAGCCAGCCGATTATGAGAATTGCAGTACGCGGAAACCGTTCAGTCGATGAGCTAAAAAAAATTGCAGAAGATCAGGTTGTTGATATTCTTGAGCAGGCTCAGGGCGTTGGACAGGCGGAATCGATGGGAGGAAGAACTCAGATTGTCCGCGTGGAACTGGAGCAGAATAGACTTCAGGCTTATAATCTTACGCTTTCTGAAGTTTCGTCTTCGCTTTCAAAGCAGAATCTTGAAATCGGTGGCGGAACAATCACAGAAGGCACAATGGATTATTCTGTGCGTACAACAGGTGAATACACAAGCATTGAACAGATAAACAATACAGTTATCACAACAAAAAATGGCTACGATGTAAAGCTTAGCGATATTGGCCGCGCGTTCATGGGCTACAAGGATGCAAGCAATGTTGTTTATATAAACGGGCTTCCCGGAGTTTACGTTTCAATTACAAAGCAGTCTGGAGAAAACAGCGTTGCGGTTGCAAATGCCGTCTATGAAAAAATCAGCGAGCTTGAAAAAACTCTTCCTGCTGATATTTCGCTTGAAATAATCCGCGACGATACAGAAAGCATCCGCGACACATTGAATACGCTTTTTGATTCAGCATGGCAAGGACTTTTGCTTGCAGTTGTAATTCTTTTTGTTTTTTTGTGCGCTATAAAAACTACGATTATAATTGCGGTTTCCGTTCCGCTTTCAATTATAATAACGGTTCTGTGCATGAATTTTGCCGGAATTACGCTGAACATGATGACGCTTACCGGCTTGATTCTTGGCGTTGGAATGGTTGTTGATGCTTCCGTTGTTATGATTGACAACATTTATTCTTACAGAATGAGAGGCGCAAAACCTAATGTCGCCGCTGTTCTTGGAAGCTCAGAAATGATTCTTTCCGTTGTATCAGGAAATCTTACAACAATCTGCGTATTTATTCCGTTCCTTTTCTTTATGAAAGACTTGGGATTTATGGGACAGATGTTCAAGGGAATTATTTTTACAATTGTAATTGCTCTTGTAAGCAGTTTGTTTGTTGCGATTTTCCTCGTGCCGGTTTTGGCAGGACATTTTCTTCCGATTACAAACAGAAATGAAAAGCCTGTTAAGTCCCGCTTCTTTAAAGTTTTGTACGGAATATTCACAAAGTCGCAGGACATTGTTTCCCTTGGATATGAAAAACTTTTAAAAAAAGCCTTGGACAATCGCGGTGTTACCGTTGTTGTCTGCGTTACGGCTCTTGCTTTTTCTTTTATGCTTATTCCGACTTTAAGAATTCAGCTTATGACCGGCGGACATGATGACAGCGTTTCTGTAAAGCTTGGGCTTCCGGTTGGAACTTCGCTTGAAGAAACTTCGGACGTTGTCTTGAGATTTGAGGAAATCGTAAAAAATGAAATCAAAGGGTATAAGAATATAATTACAAGCATCGGCTCAAGCTGGAGAAGCTCAGGCTCGTACAACGGAACAATTCAAATTTCCCTGCCGAATTCAGACAAGCAGATTGACAATGATGAAACAATAAAGCAAAAGCTCAGAAAGCATTTTACAGAATTTGCCGGAGTTGATTTTAGCTTTGGTCAGAGCCGGCGCCAGCAGATGACAGGAGACGACATCGACGTTGTTCTTAGAAGCTCCAGTTTGGACAGCGCGCTTGATGTGGCAAAGAAAATTCAGGAAGTAATGGCAGCCATTCCAGATATAGGAGAATCTTCGGTTGACACAGATGAAGGACTTCCGCAGGTTCAAGTTGAAATTGACCGGCAGCGCGCGTACAGTTTCGGCGTGAATGTTGCCACTGTTGCAAATGAAATTCAGGCTAGCATAGAAGGAGTTTCCACAACAACTTACCGTGAAGACGGAGACGATTATACAGTTTATGTAATGCTTCGTCCGGAAGACAGGCAGAAAGTTGTTGACCTTGAGCAGATTTACGTGAACGGCACAAATGGACGTGTGTGTGTTGCTAATTTTGCACGGGCAGTAAAAGGCTACGGTCCTGTTACAATCAGCCGTGAAAATCGCCGCCGAATTGTCCACGTTACCGCGGATATTGTTTCGGATGAGAATGCAAACGTTGTTGAAGAAAAAATCAAGGAAGGAATAAAGAATTCGTTTATTGTTCCAGACAATGTTTCTGTAAGCTATGAAGGCTCTTGGAAAGATGTAAAAGAGCAGACTGCGATTTTTGCAAAAATTATGGTCATGGCGGTTCTTCTTGTATTCGGTGTAATGGCGGCGACTTACGAAAGCTTTAAAGCTCCGTTTATAAATCTTATGACAATTCCGTTTCTTGCAATCGGCGTTGTGCTTATTTACAAAATCACTGGGCAGTCATTCAGCTTGCTTTCTGCGGTAGGACTTGTAATGCTTGTTGGAATTGTTGTAAACAACGGAATTATTTTGGTGGACTACACGAATCTTCTTGTGGAACGCGGAATGCCGTTAAAGGATGCCTGTTATAAAGCCGGATGCTCAAGACTTAGACCTGTTTTGATGACAACTCTTACAACAATTCTTGGAATGATTCCGATGTGCTTTGCTTCAAGCGGAAGCGCGGGAATGGTTCAGCCTATAAGCGTGGCAGTTGTTGGCGGACTTACAAGCTCTACATTTATAACGCTTTTCTTTATTCCTGTGCTTTACACTTTTGTAATGAAGAAAAAGAAAAATCAGCAGTCTGTTGTTCAGCTTGCTTTGCCGGAGGAAAAATAAATGCAGCGCGTGGAAATAATTTCAAATAAATCTGTTGAAGATGATGTTACTCAGGCTTTGGAAGAATATGTTCCTGATATTTTATACACGAAGTTTCCGCTTGTTTATGGCCGCGGAGGAAATGACCGCAAGCTTGGAAATACAACTTGGCCTGAGAAAAATTTTGTGCTTGTAAGCTACATTGAAGATGAGGATTTGCCAAAAGTGCAAGCAGTAATGAAGGCGATAAAGAAAAAGTTTCCCGGCGAAGGAATAAAACTTTTTGCGATAAAAGCAGAAGAGCCGTTTTAAATGAAGAGCTTTCAATCTTGACGGTAAGGCGTAATTTTGGCATACTAACTTACATTGTAATTTAAAGCGACTATATGCCGCAGATTGCTTTTGTAGTCTGCGGATTTTTTTTTGAATAGGAAGGCGTGCTATGAAATCAACAAAGTATATTTTTGTTACAGGTGGTGTTGTTTCCGGACTTGGAAAAGGAATTACAGCTGCATCTTTAGGACGTCTGCTCAAGTCGCGCGGACTTAAAGTTGCTTCACAAAAACTGGATCCGTACATTAACGTTGATCCGGGTACAATGAGCCCTTACCAGCACGGCGAAGTTTATGTAACAGATGACGGCGCGGAAACTGACCTTGACCTTGGACATTACGAGCGTTTCATTGATGAAGACTTAAACAAATTTTCAAACCTTACTTCTGGAAAAGTTTACTGGAACGTGCTTAACAAAGAACGCCGCGGAGAATATCTTGGTGAAACAGTTCAGGTTATTCCGCACATTACAAACGAAATAAAGTCATTTATTTACAATGTTGGAAAAACTTCTGGCGCGGACATCGTTATTACAGAAGTCGGAGGAACAACAGGCGACATAGAAAGCCAGCCTTTCCTTGAAGCAATCCGGCAAGTTGGTCTTGAAGTGGGCAGTGAAAATTCACTTTATATACATGTTACGCTTCTTCCGTTCCTTCACGGTTCTGACGAGCATAAAACAAAGCCTACCCAGCATTCTGTAAAAGAACTTCAGGGACTTGGAATCAAACCGGACATTCTTGTTCTGCGCTGCGATGAAAAACTTGAAGAAAGCATTTTCCGCAAAGTCGCCATGTTCTGCAATGTAAAGCCTGACTGCGTTATTGAAAATCTTACGTTGCCGGTTTTGTATCAAGCTCCGATTATGCTTGAAAAACTTCACTTTTCAGACATCGTTTGCCGTGAACTGAATCTTTCTGTTCCTCCTTGCGATTTGACTGAATGGAACAATATGCTTGAAAAAATCCAGAACCGCACAAAGAAAGTTACAATCGGTCTGGTCGGAAAATATGTTCAGCTTCACGATGCTTATCTTTCTGTTGCGGAAGCTTTGCAGCACGCAGGCTATGAGCTTGGCTCTTACGTGAACATAAAATGGATTGACAGCGAGTCTATTTCAAAAGAAAACGTGGACGATATTCTTGGCGGATGCAACGGCGTAATTGTTCCGGGCGGATTCGGTTCACGAGGAATTGAAGGAATGATTGCTTCCGCCGATTATTGCCGCGAGCACAATTTGCCTTACCTTGGAATTTGCCTTGGAATGCAGATTGCGGTTATTGCGTTTGCCCGTTCTGTCTGCGGATTCAAGGATGCCAATTCAGGCGAATTTGATGAAAACAGTGCGCACAAGGTAATTGACTTTTTGCCTGACCAAAGTGAATCTGTAAACAAAGGCGGAACTTTGCGTTTGGGTGCTTATCCTTGCAAAATCAAAAAAGGCACTCAAATGTACAAGTGCTACAAGACAGAAGAAATTTCCGAGCGCCACCGCCACCGCTATGAATTCAACAATGATTTTAGAAGTGCGCTTGAAGATTCTGGTCTTACATTGAGCGGAACATCTCCAGATGGAAATATCATAGAAACTGTTGAATATGACAAGAACAATTTTTATGTTGGTGTTCAGTTCCACCCGGAATTCAAGAGCCGCCCGAACAAGGCGCATCCATTATTCCTTGGACTTGTGGCAGCTGCTCTTGGTGAATACTAAATATAGGATTTGACTTCTGTCATTGCATGATTTGATATTTTGTGTTATTGGGCTGTCTAATAAGTTCTAATTGTCATTGCCGGGCTTGATCCGGCAATCCTTTAATATTTTTAATAAACATATAAAGATTTTCGGGTCAAGCCCGAAAATGACATAAAAGATACTTTTAAAACATTCCAAGTTTTTCTAATCGTAGCGTTCTATTATTTCTTCAGCGACTTCACGCTTGCTTTGGCGGTTGTCCATTGAAAGTTTTTCTATGTGCTTATGGGCATTGCTTTCTGTCATGTTCAGGTTTTCAATTAAAAGCCACTTTGCCTTGTTTATAGTTCTTATGTCCTGCATTTTTTCTTGAAGCGTCTTGTTTTTTGCTTCCATTTTTTGCAGCCTGAATGACATTGCGGAAAGCATTTTTATCGCTGTAAAAAACATTTCAGGCGAATTAGGCTTGGGCAAAGTTACAATTCCCTGCTCTTCAACTTTATATGAAGTTTCCTCATAAAGCTCGCTTTTTACAAGAAGCAGAATTCCCATGTTTAAGTCAGCGAAACTTTCAGCGAACATAATTCCGTGCTCGTCTGGAAGAGGCGAGTCTACAATCAGAATGTCAACAGGAAGCTCAAGCAAAAGCCTGCGCGCCTCTCCTCCAGAGGATGCATGAAAAACCGGGAAGAAATCACTTTTGGGTAAGATGCAAGAAATGTTGTCGTGAAAACTTTGCGTTTCAGAGACAATCAAAACTTTTCTTCTGCCTTTCAAAGGAATCATTTTGCGTCCTTTTAAACTTTGAAGAATGAAGTGAAATCCGCGCTAAGATGCTTTTTTACAAACTCGCTGTTTTTGGCAAGTTCTACGGCTTCTCTTAGGCTTTCTGGCAGACGCTCAAGTTTTGAAGTTATTTCGGGGCTTGCAGTTGAAAGGTTCATTTCAATTGGCTCGCAAAGCTTCATGTCTTTTTCAATTCCGTCAAGTCCGGCGTAAATTAAAAGTGAATATGCGATATAAGGATTTGCCATTGGATCTGGAGAGCGGACTTCAAAACGTTTGTGGGAATTTATTGCAGACGGAACTCTTATAAGCTGAGTTCTGTTTTCATGTGCCCAGCTTACATATTTGGGAGCTTTTCTTGAGCCGAGCCTTTCATAAGAATTTTCTGTTGGGTTTAAGAACGCTGTAATTTCTTTTATGTGCGCCATGATTCCCGCCATAAATGCATTCTGAACTTCCTTGCCAGAATTTTCCTGCACAGAAATATTTATGTGGAATCCGTTGCCGCTTTCTTCTGGAAGAGGCTTTGGTGAAAAATCCGCATAAAGTCCGTTGCGCACAGCCACTGCTTTTACAACTGTTATAAAATTCATTGTGTTGTCTGCGGCGGCAAGAGCTTGTCCGTAGCGGAAGTCGATTTCGTTCTGTCCAGGTCCTTCCTCGTGATGGGAATTTTCCGGATGAAGATCCATCTGCTCCAAAGTCAGGCAAATTTCGCGTCGGATATTTTCACCTTTGTCTTCTGGAGCAACATCCATGTAGCCTGCGTTATCAAAAGGAATTTTTGTAGGCTTGCCTTTTTCGTCAGTCTGAAAAAGATAAAATTCGCATTCAGAGCCGAAGTTTACTTTTAGATTTTTTTCTTCCGCCTCTTTAACAGCTTTCTTTAAAATGTTGCGGCAGTCTTTTTCAAATGGAGTTCCGTCGCTTTTTTTAATCTCGCAGAACATACGCACAACTTTTCCGGAAATTGACCGCCACGGAAGAACTGTGAGTGTTGAAGGAATTGGGAAAAGAAAAAGATCAGAATGCGCTTCATCTGTGAAACCCGCGATTGAAGAGCCGTCAAATGCGATTCCTTCTTTGAATGCGCGTTCAAGCTCGTCTGGAATAATTGCGGCGTTTTTTTGATTTCCGAAAATATCACAGAATGCAAGGCGGATAAATTTGACATCTTCCATCTGAACAAATTCAATAACTTCTTCTTTTGTGTAGGACATTTCTTCCTCCCATTTTTTGTGCGACGATTTTTTTAGATTAATGTATTGCGGTTTTGCTGTCAATTATTTTGGGAAATTGGTATATTTTATAATAATTGAGCTAATAAATACATAGAAGAATATTGCCACACGGATTTAGGGATTTCTAACGAATCCCAATTAAAATAATAAATGCTTGCATGGAAGTCCGCTTTGCAAACTCTGCATTTAAATTCCTTGAAATTTCTTTTCAAAAACTCATTGACATTTTTTTGTGAATTAATTAGAGTAGTCCATGTAAACATCAAAGGCGATGTGGCTGAGTGCTAAGTTTTCTTGGCGTTCAATCACATCGCCTTCTTTGTTTTAGATTTATATGGGGGTTAGCAAATGTCTACAAATGTACCAGAATTGTTTGGAAGCATGGTGTTCAATCAGAAAGTAATGAAAGAACGTCTGCCAAAGGAAACATTCAAGGCTTTGAAAAAAACTTTGGATGATGGCGAGCCGCTTAAAATCGATGTAGCGAACCAGGTTGCTCACGCAATGAAAGAATGGGCAATTGAAAAGGGCGCAACACATTTTACACACTGGTTTCAGCCGCTCACAGGAATTACTGCGGAAAAGCATGACAGCTTTATCACTCCCCAGGATGACGGAACTGTTATCATGTCTTTCAGCGGAAAGGAGCTTGTAAAGGGTGAGCCGGATGCTTCTTCTTTCCCAAGCGGAGGCCGCCGTGCAACTTTTGAAGCCCGCGGTTACACTGTATGGGATCCAACTGCATATCCGTTTGTAAAGGAGCACACTCTTTGTATTCCTACAGCTTTCTGTTCTTACACAGGCGAAGCGTTGGACAAAAAGACTCCGCTATTGCGTTCAATGGAAGCACTGAATAAACAGGCTCTTAGAATTCTTAAGCTCTTTGGAAATGAAGACGCTACTCATGTTGCCACAACTGTAGGACCAGAGCAGGAATATTTTATTGTTGACCAGAAGCTTTACAGTCAGCGCAAAGACCTCCGCATGACAGGACGCACTTTGTTTGGCGCAAAACCTTCAAAAGGCCAGGAAATGGATGATCAGTATTTTGCCGCCCTTAATCCTCGCATTGTTGAATACATGGAAGACTTGAACGATACTCTCTGGAAGTACGGAATTCTTTCAAAAACAGAACATAACGAAGTTGCTCCGGCTCAGCATGAAATGGCTCCAATATTCACAACTACAAACCTTGCCGCTGACCAGAATCAGCTTACAATGGAAGTTATGAAGAAAGTTGCGCGTCGCCACGGTCTTGTCTGCCTTCTTCACGAAAAGCCTTTTGCAGGTCTTAACGGAAGCGGAAAGCACAATAACTGGTCTATGTCCACAAACCTTGGTGAAAACCTTCTTGAGCCAGGAAAGACTCCAGAGAAAAACGCGCAGTTCCTTTTGTTCCTTACAGCCGTAATCAAGGCTGTAGATGAAAATCAGGACTTGCTAAGAATTTCTGTTGCTTCCGCAGGAAACGATCACCGCCTTGGAGCAAATGAAGCACCGCCTGCAATTATTTCAATGTATCTTGGCGACGAGCTTTATGCTGTTCTTGAGTCTATAAAGGACGGAAAGCCTCTTGGTGAGCATGGAGCGCAGAAGATGACAATTGGAGTTGACGTTCTTCCGCCGATTCCAAAAGATTCAACTGACCGCAACAGAACTTCTCCGTTCGCTTTCACTGGAAACAAATTCGAATTCCGTTCATGCGGATCTTCACTTTCAATTTCCGGTCCGAATACAACATTGGATTCAATCGTCGCATATACTCTCAGGGAATTTGCAGACGAGCTTGAAAAGGCAACTGACTTTGATGCTGCTCTTGCTGAGCTTATCAAACGTGAAGTTACAAAGCACTGGAAAGTTATCTTCAACGGAAACGGTTACGATTCAAGCTGGATTGATGAAGCTGAAAAACGCGGACTTTTGAACCTTCGCACTCTTCCTGATGCAATGGCTCATTATCTTGATTCCAAGAACGTCAAGCTCTTTACAGAAATGGGTGTTTATACAGATATTGAAATGAACAGCCACTATGAAATCAAGCTTGAAAAATACGCGCAGATTCTGAATATTGAAGTTCAGACAATGCTTGAAATGATTAGCAAGGATATTCTTCCTGCCGCATTTAAGTACATGGATTCAGTAAGCAAGACTGCAATTGATCTCAAGGCTGTTGTTCCTGGAGCAAAGGCAAGCGCGCAGTCAGAACTTCTTTCTAAACTGGATACTCTTGTAAACAGCTTGGCAGAAAAAGCCGCAAAACTTGACAAGCTCCACGAAGCTGCCCAGAATGCCGGTGACTGCATGAAAATTGCCCGCGCTTATGTTGATTCAGTTATTCCTGCGATGACAGAAGCCCGCGATGTTGCCGATGCAATTGAGCCTTTGCTTGGGGAAGAATACAAGCCGTTCCCAGGCTACGAGGATTTGCTTTTTAGAGTGTAAATTTATTGAATAGTATTTTGTCTCCTTAAAAATACACATTTCCCCGGTATGGTTTTTCTGTGCCGGGGATTCTTGTTTTTAATTTCCATGTTTTTGTGCTATAATTTTACGCATGAAATTCAATAAGATATTTGTTTTTCTTTTAGTTTTTTGCGGTTTGCTTATTTCTTGCGATGCCTTTGATGAGGACGATGAAAATTCTGTCGGGGGGGGCGAAGCTACTTCCTATGATATGCAGATTTTCAATCTTGTGAATGCGCATAGAAAACAAAAAGGGCTTGCGGCTCTTAAATTTGATGATGACATTTTCAATCAGTGCTGCATTCATTCAAAAAACATGTCAACTGGCAAAACTGCATTTGGGCATGATGGCTTTGATGATAGGGTGAAAAATCTGACACCTTTGTGTGGGGCTGCTGAAAACGTTGCGTTCAACTATTCCACAAAGCCGGAAGATGTTGTAAATATGTGGCTTAATAGTTCGGGGCATAGGGCTAATATTGAAAGCACTCAGGCAACGCATTCCGCAGTGAGCGCAGTTAAAAATTCAGAAGGCGCATGGTATTACACGCAAATTTTTATAAAAAGGTAAAACTCTACAGGAGAAAAGCTTTATGAAAAAGCCTAAGGTTTCTGTTTGCATTCCGGTTTACGGAACGGAAAAAGTTCTAAGAAAATGTCTTGACTCTGTGGCGATGCAGGATTTTGCTGAAAAGGAAATTGTTGTTGTAAGCGATGCTTCATGTGGAGTCAATGAAAAAGGCGAGGATGCAAAAAAAATCGTAAAGAAGTTTGCCAAGGAAACAAAAGTTCCGGTTGTGTTCAAGGAGCATTTGAACAACCTTGGAATTCTTGAAACTAGGCGCGACTTGCTTTCGTTTTCCAGCGGCGATTTTATTTTTTATATTGACAGCGATGACTATCTGGAAGGAAGCAATGCAATTTCATTTTTGTACAATGAAGCGCAAAGAACAAATGCCGACATAGTAAATTCCACAGCCATTGCAGTTACAGAAAATCCTGAAAAAAATTCAGCGCAGCAAGAGCATCTTCAGAAAAAAATAGGCAAGATAACTTTGGGCGAGCTTTCTGGAAGTCAGATTTCAGAAGACTGCTTTGTAAACTGCAAGCACTGTGGTTTTTTGTGGGGCAAGCTTATAAAAAGATCTTTGATGGAAAAAGCGTTTTCTTTTATTCCGTTTACAGAATGCACCATGGCGGAAGATCTTTGCCTTTACTTTTTTCTTTCGGTTTTTGCAAAAAAATATTTTGGAGTGCAGGAACGCTTTTACAGATATTCCGTGGATTCAGGAATTTCAAGCGCGCAGTCGATTACGGACATTGGGCGGTGGCGGCGTGTGTGTTCCGCGGCATCGGCGTTTGTTCCAGTTGTGCAGTTTATACAGTCTCCAGAAGGAGCTTGCCTTAGCAGTTCTTTGGTGGAAAGCATGAAGGCGGCTTGTAATAATTTTGTGGCGAATAATTTAAAGCAGCTTGAACAGCGTGTTGTGCCGGAACTTAAAGAGCAGGCATATAGTCTTCTTTGCGAATACTGGGGCGAAGACTACGTAAAAACAATTGAGCGTGCAATAGAAGTGCAAAAATAAATTTTATAAAAATATATATTGACATTTTTTTTTCAGAATGGTAGAACTAAAACATCAGTTGACAACGGAGTCACAGATTGCCTTGGGCAGTTTGTGGCTTTTTTTGTTTTAAACTGAATTATAATTTGTTAAAAGCGACAATGGTGTCGGTTAAGAGATTCCGCAGTGGAATTCTCTTGTCGGTATCACTGTCGCTTTTTTTATTTTCATTACCGTCTTTTTAGACAAGGGGTTTTTATGGAAGATGTAATGCAAGCTGTTCAAAGCGTCTCCAAGGATTTATGGGGCGTATGGTTCTTGCTTGGCGCTGCCTTGGTATTCTGGATGCAGGCAGGATTCGCAATGGTTGAAACCGGTTTTACACGCGCAAAAAATACCGGCAACATTATTATGAAAAACCTGATGGACTTCTGTATTGGTACAGTTGTTTTCATCCTTATTGGTTTTGGTCTTTTCCTTGGTGAAAATATGCTTTTTGGTTTTCTGGGAAAACCGAACTGGCAGATATTTACAGACTATGCAAACTTTGACTGGTCTGGATTTGTATTCAACCTTGTATTCTGCGCTACAACAGCGACAATTGTTTCTGGCGCGATGGCAGAACGCACAAAGTTTCTTTCATACTGTGTTTATTCAGCTGTAATTTCAGCAGTAATTTATCCGATTGAAGCTCACTGGACCTGGGGCGGCGGCTGGCTTGCTCAGCTTGGATTCCACGACTTTGCAGGTTCAAACTGTATCCACATGGTTGGCGGTATCTGCGCTTTGATTGGTGCTGCAATGGTAGGTCCTCGCATTGGAAAGTTTACAAAGAACGCTGATGGTTCTATAAAGGTAAACGCTTTCCCTGGACACAATATTCCGATTGGTGCGCTTGGCGTGTTCATCTTGTGGTTGGGTTGGTACGGATTCAACGGTGCGGCTGCAACTTCTGTTCCGCAGCTTGGAAGCATCTTTGTTGCTACAACAATTGCTCCGGCTCTTGCAACAGTTACTTGTATGATTTTTACTTGGATAAAATTCGGCAAGCCTGATGTTTCAATGTGCTTGAACGCTTCTTTGGCTGGTCTTGTTGCAATCACAGCTCCGTGTGATGTTGCGGATGCTTTGGGTGCTTCAATCATTGGTATTGTTGCAGGTCTTTTGGTTGTATTTGGAGTTTGGTTCTTGGACAACAAGCTCCATGTAGATGATCCTGTTGGTGCTGTTGCCGTTCACTGCTTTAACGGTATCTGGGGAACAATTGCGGTTGGACTTTTTGCAAGCCCTTCAGTTCCTGGATATTCACTTGCAAACAAAGCTGGCGAGCAGATTTCAGGACTTTTCTACGGCGGCGGACTTGAATGTCTTGGACTTCAGCTTCTTGGAATGGTCTGCACAATCGCCTGGACTGTTGTAACAATTACTATTTTGTTCTTCTTAATCAAGAAAATATTCGGCTTGCGTGTATCTGCGGAAGAAGAAATCATCGGTCTTGACAAGCTTGAGCACGGACTTGATTCAGGCTATGCAGGATTTATGACACCTTACAGCACAGAAGAAATTGCGGAAGCTGCAGAAGCTGGCGTTGCAATTCCAATGCATGAGGCTGTTCCGGTTGTTGCTCCTGCCACAACTCCTTCTTCTAAGGATGCTGCAGTTCACAAGGTTGTAATTATAACACGCCAGAACAAGTTCAATGCTCTTAAAGCTGCCATGAACTCCATTGGCGTAACTGGAATGACAGTTATAAATGTTATGGGCTGCGGAATGCAGAAAGGCGCAAGCGAATACTACCGCGGTGTTCCAGTTGAAATTAACCTGCTGCCAAAAATCAAGGTAGAGATTGTAGTTTCAAAGGTACCTGTAGCAACTGTTGTGGAAAGCGCAAAGAAAGCCTTGTATACAGGACACATCGGAGACGGAAAGATATTCGTTTACCCTGTTGAAAATGTAATCAAGGTTCGCACTGGTGAATCTGGATACGATGCACTTCAGGATGAAGAGTAACGTTTAGCAAAAAAAGCAGGCTTGGAGAAAGAAAAAGCTCCAGGCCTGTCTGTAGTTTAAAGCGAAAATCCGCGGAGCAATCCGCAGGTTATATGCCGGTTGTCTGCTGTATTTGTAACCCCGCAGCGGATGGCCGGTTTCCTTTTGGAGTGGAGAAAACCCTCTACTTCGAAAGCGGGGTTTTCTCCACTCCAAGCCTCCCTTCTTTTTCAGCATCGCTTAGGGCTGTCGTCCTAAGAACCCACTGTTTTGTACCTATTATAAAAAGTGTCATTATTGGGATAGAGCCCTGTGATATTTCTGAAAGAAGTCCGATTGATAATCTTTTGTAAAATTTCAATAGATTGCCGTATCATGTGCGGCAATGACATTTTAAGACTTATTGGACATCCCCGTGACAAAGGCTATTCCCATGCTTTTGTATAAACAGTGCCGTTTATTGTGCCGCCGTTGCAGTAGATGTTTGCGCCTGCGTTATTTTTTGCTGTAGTATTGCCGTTCATGTAATTACTTATGTAACTGTCTATTTCCATAGTTGCGCCGCTTGCATCTTTTAGGAACAGATTTGCATCTGACTGTTCTATTAAAACAGCTCCGCCATAACCGTAAGCGTCATCGCTATCTGTTGAAGTTACGCTGTTGTTTTCAAATCTTGTGCTTTGCAAAGTAAGCGAGCCTTTCTTTATACTGATTGCACCTCCGCCAAGTTTTTGGAATTTTCCATTTTCTGTGACTTCACTTCCTGGATTATAACCACCAGCCTTATTGCCTGTGAATGTGCTGTCTGTGATTTTTACACTTCCGCCTTGAATAAATATTGCGCCGCCTCTTCTTGCATAATATCCGCCGTTAGAAGTGCACGTATTGCTGTCGAACGTTGAATCCTCAATTTCAAGAATTCCATTGTCATTGTTCATTATTGCGCTGCCTCTATTTGCTGTGTTGCCTTTAAATGTTGTATTGGTTATGTGGCATGAACCAGAATTTTCTATTGCTGCGGCGTTTGACATTAAATTTCCATCACCGTTGCTTTCAAAATTGCATGAAACAACTTCCACTTGCGCTCCGTTTTCTATTCGTATGCATTCAGAGAAAGATACATTGCCTTTGTTTGTGCTTGTGTTATTATAAAAAGTACAGTTTTCAACAAGAAGTTTTCCGCCACTTTTTACATATATAAGGCTTATTCCTTGGTTTGACATGGACATTCCATTTATATAGCATTGCTTTAAAATTACAGTTGCTCCGTCATCTACACAGATTAGAGCTCCGTCAAGCGTAGAAGTAGTTCCAACCGTGCTTGAAGCCGTAAATGTAAGATTGTTTATTTCAAGGATTGTGGAGCTTCCGGTTACATTGAAAAGTTTTATCTGGCCGCCTTCTGTTGCAAGAGTTTTGTTGTCATCTGTGCTTTCTTGAACTTTTCCACCGTTGCCTCTTATAATTTTTGTGCCGGAAGTTATGTTTGCAAATTGATAGTTATTTGCTTGTGTAGCTTGATTCGTGCTTACAGAAGAATTTCCGCCCATAAAAATATATGCGTTTCCGTCTGATTCGCACGCTGTTTTTAGTTCTTTTGCATCAGCTGAAATATTGTAGATTTGGCAGTCTTTTTTCTTTAAATTTACTTGGCAATCAGAATCTTGTCCTGCTGTTACTTTTGCTTCTTCTGTTCCAAAATATAAAAGAACGTCCTTGCTGGACATCCAGCCTTCTACTTCTACTGTGTATGTGGCAGGCTCAAGTTCGTCAAATACAATTACCCCCCCCCGTCTCGTCGGTTTCTGTGTTTATGGTTTCTTCCTTTATGATTTTTTCGCCTAGCGAAAGCCTTACCGTGAATGAATCAACATCGTCATGCCCTGATGAATAAAGCGCGCGTGAAGAGCTGGGCAGAACAACCCGAACAGAACCGCTTTCGCTTCCTTGCGATGTGTTCATGCAGGAAACAAATGCGAGCAATAACGCTGGTAAAATTGAAAACGCAAATTTTTTCATAATTCCCCCTGTAAAAAAATTGTTAAGATAACCTATTAACCTTAATTTCGAGTTTTATAATTTAATGTCATTATCTAGTTTGACTATTTGTCATTATCGGACTTGATCCGATAATCTTTGTGTTTGTACACGAACAGATTCCCGTGTCGTAGCACGGGAATGACACTTAAATTACTGTTCTTATCAAAACTCGAAGTTTGGGCTATTACTATTCTATATCAAACTCCAGCTGATTTCCACTTTTGGCAGAAAATTCTTTAAATTTTTATTGATTTATGTTTGTGTGGAAAGATTCCTGTGTCGTAGCAAAGGAATGACAGACCTGTTAATACTGTAAAAGCCAGTCTGATAAAAGCATAATTTTTATTCCGTCAATAGTTCCAACGTCCATTTTATTTGATGTAAGAACATACTTTGGAAAGTTGTCTTTTATTTCTCTTAAATTTCCAATTTCCCGCTCATCATTATCAGGCAAACTTCTGCAAACTTGTATATAAATTTTTTCATTATTCTTGATTGCGACAAAATCAATTTCCTTGTTTCCGTCCTTTCCAATATAAACATTGTATTTGCGGCGAAGAAGTTCAAGATAAACAATGTTTTCAAGCATAGAAGCAACAGATTTTGGGTTGTATCCTAAGATACAATATTTTAGAGAAGAATCAGCAAGATAGTATTTTTCTTGCGTTTTTAATATGCTTTTTCCTTGAATGTCATAGCGGCTGCACTTGTAAATTATGAAAGCTTTTTGCAGATATTCAAGGTAATTGTAAACTGATTCAACATTTGCGCTTCTGTTCTGGCTTTTTAGAAATTTCACAATTGAGTTTGCTGAAAAATTCTTTCCTAGATTTTCAAAAACAAATTTTACAATTCTGTCGAAAAGTTCTTTGTTGGAAATTGTATGGCGAATGGCAATGTCGTGGTCTACAACGGAAAGATAAATTCCTTCTACAATCTGATAGCAAGTTTTTTCATCAAAATTATTTTTTGCAATAAGCGGAAATCCACCGAATCGCAGGAAGTTATCAAAAGCATCATCGATTTTATCTTTACTAGTAATATTTTTGAATTCAAGAAATTCAGAAAAAGAAAGCGGCAGCACATGGATAAGAACATATCGCCCGGAAAGATAAGTTGAAATTTCAGAGGAAAGAAGCTTTGAATTTGAGCCGGTTACATAAATATCCACATTCTTGTTTTCTAAAAGCGAGTTTATAACTTTTTCCCAGCCATCAATAATTTGAACTTCATCAAGAAGAAGGTAACATTTTTTATCTTTTGGTATTTTTTGCAGAATATCCTGATACATTTCATTTGCCGTTTCAACAGCGGAAAAATCCATGTCTGAATATGAAATAGAAATAATCTGGTTTTCTTCTATTCCGCTTTTTTGCAAAAGATTTTTGTACAAGGACAATATAGATGATTTTCCACATCTGCGGATTCCAGAAAGAATTTTTACAAGCGGAATGTCTTTGTATTTTTTAAGTTCTTCCAAATATTCTTTTCTTAAAAACAATTGATTTTCAGGCATTTTCATAAAAAAAGAATATCACGGAATGTAAAATTTTTCCATAGTTTTTACTGAGTTTAAATAAAAACTATGTAGATTTATAAAGTTTTTTCTGAAATACAATAAAAACTTTTTATTTGTTTGCTTTTTTTATTTCCCAAAAATGAAAAAATGTTAAAAATGGGAAACAGAAATAGCGTTTCACTTCCCAAAATTGAAAAAATATTGATTTTGGGAAATGGGCGGTTTTATTAGGATTTGCGGAATTACATTTTGCAAGGGGCACTGACATATACACGGCAGGGGATGTTGCAAGCATACGACAGTAGGGCTGCCGTGTGCTTGTAATTGAAAATTATTCATCTGCTTCTTTAGAGGCTGTATAGTAGTCTGTGGAAAATCCAATTGTTGTATTTATAGATGCTGCGACGAACGAAATGCTGTTCAAATCAACAACAGAACTTGAGTCTATGGCAAACTTGTAAAGGTCTACATTTACAACTCTGTTATGCTTAAAGAATCCGCCTGTTTTTTGTTTGTCATAGTCTGGAAGCATAAGGTTTGCACCGCAGTCTGCAATTGCAAGTTCCTTTGGTTTTATTGCAACAAAACGACGTGGACCATAGAAATGCGAGTTTCGTTGTGAATAATTAGGGATATATAAATCTAATCCGTTTCTAAATGATTCTAATGTAGTTACAGAGTCTTGGACACCACTGGAGGGGCTATTTAACGCATCTGGGAGGTCTCCTTTTGTATAAATAGTTCTTGCGGATTCAGTCCAGCCAGTTTTTGCGGATACTTTGAATCCGTTTGAAGTGCTGTAAAGTCTTAAAATTGCTCCGCGGCTATAAATTGCTTTTGTTGTTTCACTTGTTAAATAGGCATCAGTAGCATATTTTTCGCCAGTCTGTGCAACCAGCACGTAAACATAGCCGTCGTAATGGATAAGTATGTCCGTTATTTGTCCGTCTACGCCCATGCTTTGTGTGGACTGCGCTTCTCCTTTTGCGGTTATTGTAAAGCCATCATTGTTGTTTCCTGTTATTGTGGCGCGCTGAAGATATGAAGTTCCGTTATTTGTATATGCAATGTAAAGCTCTGTTCCACTTGCAGCAAATGCTGTGATTTCTCCAGGGTAATACGTAGGGATTTCTGTTTTGTTGCTGAATGTTTCATTATATTCCAACTTGTTAATGTCTTTTGCAAAAAAATACTCATTTGAACTGGACATTGCTCCAATCCAAAGGCTGTTGTTTACGGGGTCATAGTAAAGGCTGTCTGCAAATTTTTTAGATGCGCCATCTATTGTGATTGTATAGTCAGAAGTATCAGTATTGTTTTTGAATATATCAAATGCAAGACCTGTGCTAGGATTGGATACATCATTGATATTTATATAGTATTTATTTCCATCTATATCTTCAAATGCGTCATCTGGATTCATACTTGATATAGTTGTGCTTGAAGAAATATTATCAAAGAATTCTGCACTAGATGAAGAGCCGGACGGTTCTCTTAACACATAATAATTTGAACTGAATACTTTTCCTTTATTGCCTGCTAGAATAAGTGTAATCGGGCAGTTTTGGGTTTCGCCGGCTGTAACTTCTACTTCTGCGCTGTTGCGGGCAAGGAATGTTCCGTCCTGCTGTCTTGCCGTAACAACTATTTTGTATGTTCCAGGTTCTAGCTCGTCAAATACAAAATCGCCCCCCCCGGTGGATTCCGATGACAGGGTTTTAAGTGTTTTGTCGCCCTGCATAAGGCTTACTTCATATAAAGGATTATCTTTTGAAAGTGTATAAGTTCCGCGCGAACCGCTTTCTGGCAAGGTAATACGGATTGCTCCTTCTTTGCCGCTAGAGCCGTCAATATTCATGCAGGAAGCAAATGCAAGAAGCAGCGGAAATAATGCAAGCGCAAGTTTCTTTGTATTCATAAAAATCCTCCAGTTAGTGGTAAATTCTTTATTAGGTCAAATATCAAGTTTTGATAAAGGAAGTCATTTTACTGTCATTCCCATGCTACGACATGGGAATCTATTATAAAATTTCAACAGATTATCCTGTCAAGCAGGATAATGACAAATGCCGCTTTCTTTTTCTTACCGCATATTCATTTTTTTTGTTAAATATGTCTTGTTTTTTCTGTATCGAATATTTGTTCAATCTATGTTATTATTTTATTGCGTTTATGGGGAAAAGTCCAGTGAAAGATAAGATGTCTATGAATGCATTTTTTCGTTCAAGGATTCAAGAGTTTCAAAAATAATTTTCTTATTTATATTTAGTTGCTGTGCTAGTAAAATAAAATCGTCTTTGTTGATTTTGTCCAAGTCATAATGCGTGCCGATTTTCATTGACATTTTTTTTGTTAAAGACGGAAAGGCTTTTGTAGAAACAACATCGTAAATTGGAGAGAGCCTTGCATTCCCCTTTTTGTCATAAAGAATTGAATAGTTTTTTGCATGGGCATCGCAGTTTCCAATAAGGTAGTTAAAAAGAATTTCAGTTATAAAAAAACGCAAATCAATAATCGGCATAACGGAATGAAGTTTCAGCAAGTCATAAATTTCTTTGATTCCAGGACCGCCGTCAGACTGGTATTTGTTTTCCGGCATAATTCCAAGAGCCTGGCACATATCTTCCTGATGAAGTCTTGTGATTTTCCCGTTCTTTATAATGCGGTCATATCGCTGGACTATAAAAACATCTTTTCCTGCGATTTTTTCAAGCCTTGATTCCGGCGCATTTAAGCCACATTTTTTTGCAAGCTGCATACAGTCATATTCATTTTGCGCTAATGTGGAAAGATTTCCTTCTCGTGTCGGCTTTAAAATATGGGTTGAAGGCGCGCCGTTTAAAGGCAAATACCACTGGTTTTCAAAAAATGCCAACGAAAGTTTTTCCTGTGCGCCGGCAAGAGAAAGTCTAAGCTTGTCATCAGCTTTGAGAAACGGTCTTTGTGGAATATTTAAAACAAAATCTTCTAGTTGTTCCTCTGAAAGTTTTTCGTAGTTTGAACTGTTTAGTTCGTATTCAGTTTTAATATTTTTTGGATTAAAATCGTCATCTGCAATTGTTATGAATCCTGCGCATTCCTGACCTATGGCTTCAAGGAGCTTAATGTCGCTGAGTTCTGAAATATGGAGATAATCGGCAACTCTTTTCCTTGTAAATTCTTCTGGAAGCAGTCCTGAAAAAAATGGAAGGCATTCTTTCTGCGAAAATTCTCCTTTTTTAAGCGGAAGGGAAAGAGAAATAGCCTTTGAATCTGGAGATGAAAGATATTCTTCTATATAATAGAATGCAATTCCTCTGTTTTCCGTAGTGAACAATTCCCCGCATTTTTTTTCTCCAAAATAAACATTCAGCTTCATTCGTTATCCTCGCGGTTTGTCAAAGAAATGTTTATTCCAAGAATTTGGAGGCAATTTATTACTTTTCCGATGTGAAGAGTTTCTTTGCCGTTTTCAAGCTCGGAAAAAAAACGGTTTCCAACATTGCACATTACGGCGCATTCAGACTGGGTAATTCCTAGGGATTTTCTGCGTTTTTTTACAGCTTCTGAAATATCGCTGATAGAGTTTATTATCATAACGGCAATTATAGCATTCCCGAACGGTAAAATCTATGTATTTTAAAGGTAATTTAAATCTTTTGTTACCGTTCGGGAAGATTTCTGGCAAAGAAAAGCGGATAATGACATTCAGATATAAAACTGTTATTATTTTATTGCGTTTATGGGGAAAAATCCAGTGAAAGATAAAAATGGTTTTGTGCTAAAGGCGGCGGTTCCGCTTGCTGTTCTTTTTGCGGCGGGAATTTTTTTTCTTATGCGCATTGTCTCTGGAATTTCTACTCATGGCGCGGAATTTGAAGGCGAAGACAGAAACTACCATATTCTTGTTGTGGGGCAGGCTGACAGTTCCGTTTTCCTTAACCAGATTTTTGAAGGCGCAAAAAGCATGAGCCATGACTATAGCGCGCTGGTGGAACTAAAGTCCCCGGATTCCCTTGCGGAAAATATTTCGCTTCAGTCTTTAATTGACTACGGTTCGTTTGTAAATGCGGATGGAATCATTGCCTATGTAAGCCCTTCATCGCTTCCGTTTGAATCAGTAAGCCGCATTGACGGCACAGAAATTCCTGTTATAACAATCGGACATTATCTTGCAGAAAATCCGCAGATTTCTTTTATCGGAAGCAACTATTCAAATCTTGGGCGCAGAATCGGCATTGAATCCGAAGAGCTTTTTGAGCCAAGTGGAAAAGCATATATCGTTATAAGCGGAATTTCAGGCAGCCCGAACCACAGCAATCTTTTAGACAGCCTAATGGATTATTACAAAGCTAGGGGAATTTCAAATTTTGAAGTGTTTGACAAGTCGCTCAAGGAAAACAAAAAAAGTGTGGAAGAAGTTCTTCTGCATGGAAAAACTGACTGCTGCGCCGTTGTCTGTCTTACAGAAGAAGACACGATTATGGCTCTTCAGCTTGTTGCAGCCTCTCCTGCTTCTGGACGCATAAAAATTTTAGGCTATGGTGAAAATGAAACTGTAACAATGTATCTTGAAAAAGGAATTCTTTCTAAGCTTGTTTCGTTCAATCTTAACAAAATCGGAAGAACGGCAATGGCGGAACTTTTTGAATACAGAAACAAAGGCTATGCGAACAGCTACATTACAGCTGACCTTCAAGTAAGGAGGGCAGAAAAAAAATGAAGCTTGCAGAAAACAAAAGCCTTCGATGGAAAATCATGGCAAGCATAGTTGCCGCCTTTCTTATAATGAGTGCGAGCCTTGCGCTTACAATGCTTATGGAACATTACGTTTTAAAATCCGTGGGCGAATCCTACAAGTCAAATTCCGAGCTGAATGTGTTTGCAAATGATTTGGCTCGTCTTGAAAATTCACTTGAACTTTACATTGAATATAGAACATTTGAAAGCATTGACGCTTATTATGCAAGTTTAGCCAGAGTTGAAGATCTTTGCGATGCGATGCAGGATTCTCCGTCTACAAATGAAGTGCGCCAAAAAGAATATGTTGTGAATCAGCTTGCGCAGTCTTTTCTATATTATAGTTCTAAAGCAGTTGCAGAACGAAGGGCAAACAGCACAAGCGGAAATTTTTATTTGCAGAGCCTTGAATGCTACAGATTTCTTTTGGAGGAAATTCAAAAGCTGAACATTCTCTATATGCAGAACAACGCCGAATTTTACGCTGCGGACAGAAACAATATAAATTTGCTTTTTAAGGTTTATGCAGTTTTCTTTGCGCTTTTCTTTGTTTTTATTCTTGCCTTGCTGAATCTTCTTATAGGAAAAATCACTCGGCCTCTTGCGGAAATTTCTTCGGTTGCGCTCCGTGTGGCTCAGCAGGATTTTGATGTTCCGCTTTTTAACAAAAAGTCGCATGATGAAATTGGAAACATCTGCCGCGCTTTTGACAGAATGATAATCAGCATAAGAGAATACATAGACAAAATTTGGGAAAAGGCTAGAACTGAAAACGAGCTTAGGGAACGCCAGATGGAAATGCAGGCTCTTTATGCGGATGCCCAGCTCAAGGCGTTTCAGAGCCAGATAAATCCGCATTTTTTGTTTAACACATTGAACACCGGGGCGCAGCTTGCCATGATGGAAGGCGCGGACAAGACTTGTTTTTTTATTGAGCAGACTTCGGATTTTTTTAGATACAACATTGCGCAAAAAGAAGATGCTAGTATTGATGACGAGCTTGGGCTTGTGGACAATTTTGTTTACATTATGAAAGTTCGCTTTGGAAAAAGGCTTGAGTTTGTAAAAAATATTCCAGAGCAGCATAAATTTTCTCAGAGGCTTCCTGCAATGACTTTGCAGCCGCTAGTTGAAAACTGCATTCAGCATGGCTTGCAAAATTCCATGGGCAAAGTTTTTCTTTCTGTAAAGGAAGCTGACGGTTTTGTTGAAATACTTGTGGGCGACAACGGCAGCAAATTTGATTCGGCTGTGCGTAAAGAAATTTTAAAGGCTGCAAGAAGCGGCGGAATGAAATCTCTTTCTGCAAAGGAAAATTCTTTGGAAGGCAAAGGCGGAGAGCATACGGGTATTGGGCTTATAAATGTTTTTTCGCGGCTTAGAATTTATTTTCACCGTGATGATGTTTTTGATATTTTTTCTGAAGATGATTCAGAAATGAAATTTTTAATCAGGATTCCAAATGTATAACATTTTAACTTGTGATGACGAGCAGATTATGATTGACTCGCTTCAGTTTATAATCAAAAAGAATTTTGAAGGGCAGGTGAATTTATTTTCTGCATTGTCTGGAAGCGATGCTGTTTCTATTGTGAGCCGGGAAAAAATCGACATAATTTTTATGGACATAAATATGCCGGGAATGAGCGGACTTGACGCAATCAGCTGCATAAAAAGTCTTAAGCCTTCCGCAGTGATTATTGTCTTGAGCGCGTTTGATAAATTTCAGTATGCGCAGGAAGCCATGAACATTGGAGCGTACAAATATATTACAAAGCCCGTAAACCGCAACATTGTAATTCAAACTGTTCGCAATGCCATGAATCTTGTTGACGAGCGCAACGGAACAACTTCTGGAAATTTGGAGCTTCAGAAAAAACTGGATATTGTCTACCCGATGATTGAAAGCGATTTTATTTACTCGTGCATTTTCAGCAAGGCGAAGAACGAAGACTTTAAAAGCTATCTTGACTATTTTAACATGAAAGTTGATGAATTCTTTTTTGCCTGCATAGAAATTCCCGGTTCTGAAAAAAATATATACGAAGCTTGCGCAAAAATCAGAAAAATTATTTCGCAAAAATTCAAATGCTTAGCCGGCTCATTTATGACAAATAGAGTCGCTGTATTTGTTTCTATGGAAAAATCAGCGGAAATTTTTGAAGATGATTTTCATTCTGCGGCAAGGGAAATATTTACGCTTTTGTCTGTGGAAATCGGGCAGAAGCTTCGGGCTGGAATAAGCAACATCTCCGGCAAGCTTGAAGAAGTTTCTGACCGCTGCAAAGATGCGATTCAGGCTTTGAACAGAACTTCTCCAGACGGAGGACTTTTATTTTCTGATGAGCTTTTGAATTCTTCTAGCGGCGATGAAAAAATTCAGGAGTTGTGCGAGCGCATTTTGAACCGTTTAAAGCTTGGTGATGCTGCCGGAGTTCAGTTTTTGGCAGAGCATTATATTGGGGAGCTTTACGAGCAAAATTTTCCGCTGGATAAAATAAAAGGAAACATTTTTGAAATTTTGATTGAAGCAAAAAATTCTGCAAAGTCCGCAAGTTCTTCATGGAAAAATGCTGCGTTTGAAAATATTTTTTCTGACTTGAGCAAGATTGACTCCAAGACGGAGCTTTTGAATTTTTTTAAGAACAGGCTTTCCGAGTGCGCGGCTTTTATTTGCAGTTCAAAAGATGAAAAAGAAAATCCGCTTGTAAAAAAAGTCTTCGGATATATTCAGGAACACATCGCGGAAAATTTTTCGCTTGATGATGCGGCTTCTTTTGCAGGTGTAAGTTCTTTTTATTTGAGCAAACTTTTTAAAGAAGAAACAGGCGAAACTTTTATAAACTATGTGACGGACAGGCGGCTGGAAAAAGGTCGGCTCATGCTTTGTGAAACCGAGCTTTCTATAAAGGAAATTTCTGCGGAAATTGGCTACAACGATCAGAATTATTTCAGCAGAATTTTTAAGAACAAGTTTGGAATTTCGCCAACTGATTTTAGAAACACAAATAGAAATTCGGAGTCCTTATGAAAAAAACTTTTTTAGTTTTGGCAGTTTTTCTTGCATTTATTTTTGCCGGATGCGCAAAGAGCAAGAGAACTTTTTCTGTGCAGAAGCAAAATTCTTTTGTGGATGAAAAGAAAACTACAATCGGATTTTCTATAGACACTCTTGCAATTGAACGGTGGCAAAGGGACTTGGATGTTTTTATGGCGCGCGCAAGAGATTTTGATGCGGATGTTATTGTTCAGAATGCGGGCAACAATGTTGAAGTTCAGAAAAAACAGCTCATGTATCTTCTGGATAAAAATGTGGATGTGGTTGTTGTTCTTGCAAAAGTCGCAGATTCTCTTAAAGATGAAATTGAAAAAATCCGTGCAAAAAATATTCCTGTCATTGCCTACGACCGCCTGATTTTGAACACAAAAATTGATTTGTACATTACGATTGATTCTGGGCAAGTCGGCGTGATTATGGGAAAAGAGCTTCAGCGTATTGCGCCTTTGCGTAACTGGCTTTGTATTTTGGGACCGCAGGAAGACTACAACATGGAAATGCTTTTGCGCGGACTTAGCGGAACTATAAAAACTTCCTTGCCGATTATAAATGAAATTTTTTACACTCAGGACTGGAACTATGATTTGTCCCGTCAGAAAATGCTTGACGTTATTACAAGCGGAAAAATTCCAGGCGCGATTATCTGCGGAAACGATGCGGTTGCGGACAGCGTGATTTCTGTTTTGCAGACTTACTATCCGGATAAGCACATTCCTATTTGCGGACAAGATGCTGACATTGCCGCTTGCCAAAATATTGTGCGCGGGCTTCAGGACTTTACTGTTTACAAACCGATTGTGGATCTTGCCAGAACTGCCGCTGAAATTTCAGTGAGAGTTGCACGCGGAGAAAAAATCCAGTCGCTTTCTAATTTAAAATCAATCGATAATAATTTTGCAGAAATTCCTGCGATTCTTTTAAAGCCTGTGCTGGTTACAAAAAACAATATAGACGATGTTATAATTGATTCCGGTTTTCACACTTATGGTGAAGTTTACATGGAATAGTTTTATAGATATAATTGTTGCAAAAAGGAAAAGTTGGGGTTCAAATGAAAGTTGTTACAAAAGCTGAACTTGATGAATGTTTTGATTATATAAATAAATGCCGCGCGGAAGTTGCAAAGCGTGTTGTTGGCCAGAAAGATGTTGTGGACGGAATCATCACAGCTCTTATTGCAGGCGGCCATGTTCTTCTTGAAGGCGTTCCGGGGCTTGCAAAAACTTTGGCGGTAAAAACTTTTGCTGATGTTTCAGGACTTGAATATAAAAGAATTCAGTTTACGCCGGATCTTCTTCCTGCTGATGTTAGTGGAACGCTGATTTATGAACAAGGTACTGGAAAATTTTCTGTTAGAAAAGGACCTGTGTTTTCAAATCTTGTTCTTGCGGACGAAATAAACCGCGCGCCGGCAAAAGTTCAGTCTGCTCTGCTTGAGGCTATGGCGGAGCATCAGGTTACAATCGGGGAAACAACTTACAAGCTGAACGAGCCTTTTTTTGTTCTTGCCACGCAAAATCCGATTGAGCAGGAAGGAACTTATAGTCTTCCAGAAGCGGAACTTGACCGTTTCTTGCTTAAGCTTCTTATTTCATATCCTACGCCGGAAGAAGAAATTTCAATTATAAAGTCGGAAGGCAGGGCAGATGAAATTCCTGTGAACAAAGTCTTTTCCGCGGCTGCTCTTCAAAAATGCCGGGACGCTGTGGACGCTGTTACTGTTGCTGACAAAATGCTTGCCTACATAGTTTCGATTGTGAATTTTACAAGAGCCGATGTCGCATTAAAAATGAACCGCCGCAACGACATTCAGCGTTACATTTCATTTGGAGTTTCTCCTCGTGCTGGAATTGCTCTTTTAAGATGCGCAAAAGTTCATGCGCTTTTTGAAAACAGAAGCTTTGTTCTTGCGGAAGATGTTCAGGCTGTTGCAAAGCCGGTTTTAAGGCACAGGCTTGTTTTGAATTATGAAGCTGCTGCGGATAATATTTCTGCGGACAGCTTGATTTCAAAAATCATAGACTTGATGCCAGTTCCATGAAAAACGACATAAGCCGCCGTGCTTCCCTTTTGCATTTGTCTTCTCTTTCTCTTGCTGAAAAAATGAAAAGCGGTTCATTTCGTTCGCTTTACCGTGGACGAGGAATTGAATTCAGCGGAGTCCGTGAATATCTACGAGGCGATGATGTGCGTGCAATTGACTGGAATGTTACGGCAAGAATGGGAAAACCTTTTGTAAAAGTTTTTGAAGAAGAACGTGAACTCGATGTCTTTATAGTTGCCGACGCTTCTCTTTCAATGTGCGTGGGAACAAGCCAGCAGACAAAAATTGAAAAAGCAATGGAGTGCGCTTCTCTTTTAACGCTTGCTTCATTTTATAATTCAAGTCCTGTTGGCGCCGTTGTTTTTGACGGTGAGCTAGAATTCTTTTGTTCTCCTGAATCTGGAAAAAAACATTCGCTTATGCTTTTGTCCCATTTTGAGCTTGACAGAAAAAAACAAAAGGCTGGTTCTGTTCTTGACAGCGCGCTTAGGGGTGCAGAAAAGCTTTTAAAGAAAAGAAGCCTTGTCTTTGTTATTTCTGATTTTAGGGCTGCGGAATGGCATGCTTCTTTTGCGCGTCTTTGCCAGAAAAATGATGTCATTGCAATAAATATAGTTGATTCTTCTGATTACAATATTCCTTCCGTTGGCTCTGTTCTTTTTGCAGATCCAGAAACAGGATACGAAGCAGTTCTTCCGACTTCAAGTCAGAAATTTATCCGCGGATGGAGAGAAGAAAATGAGCAGCGCAAGGAAAACTGGTTTAAAGAATGCGTGCGCCACGGAGGAATTCCTTTGTTTATAAGCACTGTTCAAGATCCTGCTGCAGAACTTATAAAATTTTTCAGCAGCAGGCACAGACATTCATTTTAGGAAAATGGCATGAAGAAAAATCTTTGCTTTGTTTTTAGCTTGTGCTTTTTTATTCAGTTTTTAGTTGCTCAGAATCCAAATGAAAATACAGCGGCTTTTGGAACGCAAGTTATGGTTCCGCGCGATGTCTTTATTGGCGACAGCGGACAGATTCAGTATTCGTTCAGAACGCCTATAGATTTTTTTTCTTTTGCAGATCCGTCAATGATAAAAGATGAAGTTCTTTCACTGAATCTTTCTTCAAGTGATTTTTTAGAAAATCCGGATGACTGCCTTGTTACAAAATCGGTTCTTGTTAGAAACGGCGTAAATTACAACCTTTACATAACGATAATTCCTTGGAAAACTGGAACAATAAAATTTAAGGAATTCAGCTTGGAAAAATTCTGCCACGGGCAAAACAGCGGCAGGGAAAATGTTGACTTTAGAATTCAGCTTGCGCCGGTTACAATTCTTTCGCTTGTAGAAAAACTTGAAGTAAAAAATTTAAAGTCTCCGCAGGCTCCTCTTTTGCTTCCAAATACAAATTATTTTTTGTGGATTGCAGGCTTTTTAGTCGCCGGATTTTTTTCATTGTCTTGCATTGTCCTGATAAGGCTTCCGCATATTTTGAAAAAATTGAAATTTTTAAGAGAACAGTTTGAACTTTACAGAAATGCAAAACGGACAAAGAAAAAGATTTCCATGCTTTTAAAAAAGAAAATTGATGACAAGGACTTTTGTGAAAAATGGCAGCTTGCAATGCGCGAATACTTGGAATTTAGATTTGCAGTTTCTTTTTGTTCTGTGCCCGGAAAAAAAGTCGGTGCGAAAATATTTGACATACTGAATGGTCTTGCAGGAGAAAAAGTTTGTGAAGCGATAGAATCTCTTTCGTGTTTTTTTGTGCGTACAGACTACATTCGGTTTGCAAGCGGTTCAATTGATTCTAAGCTTTTGCCACTGGAAACTCATCAGGCTTTGTTTGTTGAAAACGAAAAAAAATCAATGGTTGCGGAAACTTACAAGATAATTGATTTGCTCGAAAAAGGAGAGTGTAATAAAAATTTTGTCTGAAATAGTGTCAAAGTTTTTATTCACAAAGTTTGCGTTGCAAGCTTTCTTATCAAATGCAATTTCCGCTAGAAAATTGCGCTAAAAAGTCAAATCGAAAGTTAAAACTTTCTCAATGGCTTTTTATAGGAGAAAAAAGTGTTTGAATTTGAAAATCCTCCGGCATTTTTTCTTTTGCTTTTGATTCCGGTGCTTTATATTTTGCGTTATATAAAAATTTTTTCACGGCTTTCTTTGCCTTTAAATTTAAGCGACTGGAACGGAAGCAATTTTAAGTGGAAGGGAAATGCAAGAAAATTTCTTTCTGTTTTTGGAAGAGTTGTTTGTGTCTTATTTTACATTTGCCTTGTCTTTGCCTATGCGGATCCTGTTTTTCATCTTCAGCAAAAAGTCTATTCTTCAAAAGGCGCGTCGATTGTTTTTGTTTTGGACGTGAGCCCTTCAATGGCTGCAAAAGATATTGGTTCGCAAAGTCGTCTTGAAGCTGCAAAAAATTCCATTGTTTCCATGGCGGAAATGAATAGCGGCTCGGAGCTTGGGCTTGTTGTGATGGCTGAAAATGCCGCTGTTTTAGTTTCTCCCACAATGGATAGAAAATTCTTTTTGAACCGATTGAAAACTGTAAGTGTTGGAGAGCTTGGAGATGGAACTGCGATTGGAACTGGACTTAGCAGCGCAATTTATCATCTTGAAAAATCAAAGTCGCCTAAAAAAAGCATCGTCCTTATTACTGATGGAGAAAATAATTCAGGCGCGGTTCATCCTCATACTGCGGCTCGTCTTGCCGTGAACAAAGATATTTCACTTTACATTCTTGGTGTGGGAACAAGAGGCGTTGTTCCGATTGATTATGTAGATCCAAAGTCAAATAAAATTTATTCAGGTTATCTTGAATCGAAATTTGATACGTCTTCAATTGCACGGATTGCATCAGAGGGAAATGGAAAATTTTTTGAGATTGAATCTATTTCCGCATTGTCGCAGGCTATTTCTTCAATTTCAAAAAGTGAAAATATTGCTCAAAGCTACTACATAAAAAATCAGGATATATTTTATTACAGATATTTTTTGATTGCCGCGGTTGTTTTTGCTTGCATTGCATGGATTGTGCGCAGATTTCTTCTGCAGGAGACTTTATGAATTTTTCTGTTGAAAATCTATTTTCATTTTATCTTTTTATTCCTTTAGTTTTTGCGCTTTTGTTTGTTGTGGCACGGTATATTCGTTTAAGAAAAAATATCTGCGGAAAAGTTTTTGAATTTAAAAACGGCTCTTTTAGAATTTCAGCTTGTTTCTGGAGCAGAACTTTTTTTAGATTCATTTGTGGAATTTGCGTTGTTCTTGCACTCGCAGGAATTTCATTTGGAACAGATTCTGTGCCTGTACAAAAAAACGGAAAAGCCGTCTCTCTTGTGTTTGACATTTCTTATAGCATGGAAGCAAAAGATGCGCCCGGAGGAATTTCAAGACTTCAGGCAGTTTCCAGTTATGCAAGTGAGCTTTTGGACAGAATGAACGGATGCGCGGTTTCCGCTGTTCTTGCGAAGGGCGATGGAATTATTGCTGTTCCTCTTACAGAAGATTTTCAGAGTGTAAGAAGTTTAATAGAAAATCTTTCGCCTTTGCTTATGACTTCCGAGGGGACAAGCCTTGGCAATGGAATAAAATCCGCGCTTTCTTCGTTTCCAGAGCAATCTTCCGCAGCTTCATTTATCTGGCTTTTTACCGATTGCGAAGAAACAGACAACAGCCTTCAGTCTTCTCTTTCTGAATGTTTAAAATCCGGAATTCCTGTTGTTATTATCGGATTTGGCTCTGAGCGTGAAAGTGAAATTTTTGCGGGCGATGGAATTACAAAAGTAAAAACAGCTTTAAGATCCGGCAGCGTTGAAAAAATGATTTTATCTCTAAAGGAAAAATTTGTTTCGTCCAAAAGAAATAACTCTGCGCCTTCTGTTGTTTACATTGATGCCTCGGAAATGGGCTCTGCCGCCGCTATTTTAAAAATGCTTGATCTTAATGGTTCGTTGCCGTCGGTTTCTTATGAAATTCAGAGCACTCAGCGTTATGGACTTTTTATTTCTTTTGCAATTTTATTTTTCCTTGCCTCGATTTTTTTTGGCGAGCTTGATATTGCAGGCGGAAAGAAAAAATTGATTTCATCTGTTTCCATGGCTTCGCTTGTTTTTTTGTTTACAGGATGTTCGCCACGTTTTAATGACGGCATAAAAATTCTTGAAGGAAAACTTGACTGGTCTAAGCAGGATTATCAAAATGCAGTCGGAGATTTTTTTGAAACAGCTTCAAATGCACAATCCCGTGGAGATTTTCTTGTTGAACAGTATGCGGTATTTGGACTTGGCTCGACTTATCTTATGCAAGGCGAAACTGATGCAGCGTTAAAAAGATTTTCGAAAATATACGAAAATTCTTCAGATAAAATTAAATTTGCAATCCTTTATAATTTTGGAATAATTGCGCATCGTAACGGAGATTATAAAGCGGCAACTGATTTTTTCAAAAAAGCTATTTTAATAGACAGCACCAGCATAAATGCAAAAATTAATCTTGAACTTTCGTTGAGGGAAAATTCAGAACGCTCAAGAGAATCCGCGCAGGAACTTGTGCCTTTGTCAGAAAATAAAGAAGAACAGAATATTCAAAATGCTCTTTATTCTATAATTCGGGAGGATGAAAGACAGCAATGGAAAAATATGCAGAAAGATTCAGAACGGACTTCCCGCGATTATTAATTTTTGTCTTGCTTGTTGCTTATGCATTTCCTGTTTTCGCAAAGCCAGTTTCATGGAATTATCTATGGAGCTTGCGTTTCAAGCAAAGTCAGGAAACTTTATTTACAGAAACCGACAATTCATTTTATGTTGAAATTGAAGGAGTTACTCCAGACAGCATTCAGCTTGCCGTGAATTCTCTTCCGCATAATGTAAGTTTTGTTTCGTCAAAAAAAGAAACCGTTATGATAAAAAGCGGAAACGGACAGAACGAAAAATATTCAGCAGGAACAAGAATTACAATCTGGATGAAATTTTTAAAAACCGGATTTTACAAAATCAGTCCGATTGATCTTGTTATAAACGGAAGTTTTTATCAGATTCCGTTTAATCCTGTTGAAGTTTTTGAAAATCCAAAATTTATAAATCCGCAGGTTTCAGTTTCTTTTAACAATCTGAATATTTCTTCAAAAGGAAAAACCGCTGAAGCTTATGAGGGGCAGCACATTGTTTTTACAGTGAATGTGAAATACGCGAATTCTGTAAAAAATGTTTCTTGGAATATTCCGGAAGATTCTGTATTTAAAAAACTTCGGGAGTTTAATTCTTCTGATGAAGATTTTTTTTCCACGGAATTCAAACCTATTGCTGTATTTGACTGGCAGCCTTTAAAATCCGGAAATTGGAATCTTCCTGAAATCTTTGTTACGGCGGTTTCGTACAATGGAACAATCAATGATATAAAATGTCCGCCTATTTCTTTCAAGGTTCATGAAAAAAAATCAGTGGTCAATGAACCAAAACAGGAAAGTCCTTTTGCCTACGCTTTTATAGAATCTTCAAGTTATGATAAAAATGTTTCCAGACCGGAAGCGAAAAATTATGATATTTTGAATTTGATTGAGCTTCATAAAAAGGAACGCCATTCAATTCCATTTTTTAATTCGGCATTTAAAGAAAGAAGACAAATTGAGCTTTCGGTTGGACTTTCTCCTTCTGGAGTTGAGCCGAGCGTTGTTTTTTTTACCATAATGTTTTGTGCTGTTTTTATTTTGCTTGCTGTTTCAGTTTTGCTTTTTATTTTCAAGCGAAAAAAAACTTGCGCAATTTTTGTTTCTATGTTTGTTACGTTTGCAGTTTTCTTGTCGATTTATGGATATCATTTGTTTACTTCCCGCGGAATTTATGCAGGAGGAACAATGAGTCCGATTCCAGAAAAAACTGCTCCAACAGGTGTAACCATTCAGGCTGGAAGCGTTGTTTCTATAATAAGAACTGCGGGAGGCTGGATGTACATAAGGCATAATGATACTTACGGTTGGGTTTCGGCGGAAAATGTTTATATAATAAAATAGCAAGGAATTTAAAAATGGATTTTGGTGATATTTTGTCGCAGTGGGATTCTATTCAGAAGAATCATGTTCCAAAAAATAAAGGTCCTCAAATTTGCCGTAAAAAAGCAAATGCTCCTACAAAAGAAGAAAAAGAAGCCGCGCGTCAAGGTTATTCTTACGAGCAGATTATGGATCAGAACAGCCAGAAGCGCATAAATCCGATGGAACTTTGGCTTAGGCGATACGGTACGGTAGACAAAGACAAGGCTTTTGAAGAAAATGCGCGTCAGGAAAAACTTAATGATATAAATTATTTAAAGACGCTTGCTCCAGAAGCTACAATAGATTTGCATCAGCTTACAAGAGAAGAAGCGTGGGACAAACTTAAGATTTTTGTTGACAGCTGCTACATCCGGAAACTCAAGAAAATTCTTATCATCCACGGAAAAGGAAATCACAGCCATGGAACAGATCCAGTTCTTGGGCAACTTGTGCGGCTTTTTATTGAGCAGGACAAGCGTCTTGGAACTTCCGGCCATCCAGACAGAAATCACGGCGGCTCTGGAGCAACTTGGGTGATAATAAAAAATTAGATTTTTTCAATTGATTTATTCAATGGATTTTAGTAAGTTTAGTTTTAAGAGTTTTTGCTGATATGGAAGATTTGTATAAAATTTTGAATGTTGAAAAAAATGCCTCTGCGGAAGAAATCAAAAAAGCCTATAGAAATTTAGCATTTAAATTTCATCCAGACAGAAATCCAGGCGATAAATCCGCGGAAGAAAATTTCAAAAAGATAAACGAAGCTTATTCAGTTTTAGGAGATGAAATAAAACGCCGCCAGTACGACCAGTACAACATGAATGGCTTTTCTGAAAATTTTCAGCAGAACGGCGGATTTTATCAAGGCGACCCTTTTGCAGATTTTTTTAACAACAGAAATTATCAGTACACTTACACTTATTCTTCAAAAAATTCAGAGAGCAAAAAAGGCTTTTCTTTAATAGGATTTTTCTTAAGCATAGTTCAGATTTTGTTCTGCTTCTTGGGATTTACCACAGTCGGCAGATGGAGTTTTTTGCTTGGCATTTTATTTTTTATTGGACTAGTCAATGGAATAAAATCAGCGGCAGGAAATTTAAAATGGATTCTTGCTGAATAAAAAAGTGAAAGGAAAATTTTATATGGAAAATAATTCAGGCATTGTTGTTTACACAGATGGCGGTTGCCGCGGAAATCCTGGCTGCGGAGGTTGGGGTTGCGTTATAATTGACGGCGAAAAAGAATACAAATTTTCCGGCGGAGAAAAACTTACAACAAACAACCGCATGGAACTTATGGCTGCAATTAGCGCGCTAAATTCAATTGCCGAAAATACGCTTTGGAAAAATCAGCATATTTCAGTTTATTCAGACAGTCAGTATGTAAAAAACGGAATAACTTCTTGGATTCAAAACTGGAAAAAAAACGGCTGGAAAACTTCTGCAAAGAAACCTGTTCTTAATAAAGATTTGTGGGTTCAGCTTGATTCGGTTTACAATCTTCTTGACATCGAATGGAAATGGGTCAAAGGCCATGCGGGCGTAAAGTACAACGAAATTTGCGATGAACTTTGCAATATGGAAATGGACAAGCAAGGGTAAAATTTGTTCGCAAGAAATATTTTGTTGTAAAGAGAATATTTTTTACTCTATAAAGATATAATCATTGAAATAAACCGCTCGGATTTGTCCCATTACAAGATTTTCGTTTATTTTTTGAAGCAGTTCTTCTTTTATTAAATTTTCTCCTTTTGCCCGGATTTGGCTGAAAGTGAGCGCGGAAAAATAGTTTGTAAAAATCGATTTTATCTGCCGTTCCTTTAGTGAAAGTTCTTCAAATAAAGCCTTGTCTTCCGCAGGGTACGAAAACCATGGGGAAACAACGATTACAACTTGCTCGTCTTTTTCTGAAATTTGTTTTGTGAAAATCCTAAGCTGCCCGATGTCCGTAAACGCATTCATGCTTTTTTCTTTTCCTGTGTTCATGTTTGTGATTTTTTTTGGACTTGGATCTGATTTTCTGTATGCGCTCGCAGGATTTTCTTTTGTGAATATATAAAATGCAATTGTAACAATTATTATTGTAAGAAGAATTGCGGCTGCCAGTGCAAAAAGAAATCTATTCAATTTATTCAGATTCATACAATAAATTCCTTTAGCAAAGAAAGCGTTCTTGTTGTCGCATTTCCGGTTTCATCGAATGTTCCAGGAATTCTTGCGGTCAGCTCGATAAAATTTTCAAGCCATTCTTCTTTTTCAATTGTTCCGTTTTTTCTTGCAAGCTCAACCAAGTCGGCTTTTTCCATTGGGATTTTGAATTTCCGTTTTGTGCCAAGAAGATTTTCTGTAAGCACCGAAATTATTTCTTCAAATCCGAGTTCTGTTTTTGCGCTTGCATGAATTGCGTTTGGAAATGCCTTGTTCAGCTGTGAAACCGTGATGAACTTTTCTTTTACAAGATCGAATTTGTTCAAGACAACAGTCTGCGGAATTTCTTCAGCGTGAATTTCCTTTAGAACTTTCTGCACTTGCTGATATTGTTTTTCGCAGTCAGGGTCAGAAGCGTCAACCACAATCAAAAGAAAATCAGAAAGCGAGGTTTCTTCCAGCGTGGATTTGAATGCGTCGATTAAAGTATGCGGAAGATTTGAAATAAATCCGACTGTGTCCGTCATTAAAACAGACGAGGCTTCCGAAAGTGCGAATTTTCTTGTGGTTGGATCTAGCGTTGCAAAAAGCTTGTTTTCTACAAGAACATCCGCCCCTGTGAGCGCATTTAGCAGGCTTGACTTTCCGGCATTTGTGTATCCAACCAAAGAACAAGTTGCGGTTGCGGTTCGTTCCCTTTGCTTACGCTGAATGTTCCTGTTTATTGCGACTTGTGCAAGTTCTTTTTTTATCTGAACGATTTTATCTTCTATTTGACGGCGGTCAAGTTCCAGCTGAGTTTCGCCGCTTCCTTTGTTTCCGAATGAGCCGCCTCTTTGTCGCGCCATGTCTCCGTAAGTGTGGCTTAATCTTGGAAGTGAATACTGAAGTTTTGCAAGTTCTACCTGAAGGCTTGCTTCTTTTGTCTGCGCGCGTGAATCAAAAATTCTTATTATTACTTCGTTTCTGTCAAAAACCGGCATATTGGCAAGTTTTTCCCAGTTGCGCTGCTTGGACGGATCTATTTCCCAGTCAAAAACTATGCAGTCCGCAAAAACTTCCTTTGCCTTATCTACTATTTCCTGCGCTTTTCCTGTTCCCATTCCGTAGGCGGGAGTTGGCTCTATGCGTGTAAGTACAATTGTGCCGGCAATTTCCATGTCCAGCGTCTGCACTAGACTTTGTAGTTCCTTTGGCTCTGGATTTCCGTTTTTCTTGTCTGGCGCGCCGACTAAAAGACATTTTACTTTGCGTTCTTGCTCTTGCTGAATTTCAATCATAAAATTTATTATACATTTTAAAATAAACAAATGAAAGTGCGCCTTAATTTTTGCATTATGCTAACTTTTCGCTTGATTTTTCTTTGGAATTTTCGGAAAATAAATGTGCTAAACTTTTTTATCCTTATGTCGAAAATTTATAAGTTCAGGACTCTAAAAGAAAATGCCGGAATTTGAAAAAGAACAAAAAATCTGTAAATCTTCCTCTTCTTCCTCGGAGCATGGACTTATGAAAAAAGCTCTTGAAATAACAAAGCAAAACAATGCTTGTGCTTCGGGACTTCTTTCAAAAATTACAAAATCATCATTAAGGGCAAAAAATATGACTAAGGCAATTGTTGAGCAGAACGGAATCTTTACAATAAAAGAAAATCTTGAAACTTCATCAGTAAAGCAAGATCCGGGCTTAAAGGCTTTAGTTGAGTCTGTTTTAAAATAAATTTACGGTCGAAGTCCGTCTACAATAAATTCTTTTGGAAGGCGGGCAGGCGCATTGTTCTTTACAGAAGCCCAAGTTACATCAGCTTCCGCGCAAATGTGTCCGTCTTCTTTTTTTATAGTCTGATGAAAAGTTCCGCTTACAGCTCCAAGTTTTACAGGAGTTGTTTCGATTATCAGGTTGTCATCAAGAAACGCTGAATTCTTGTAGAAAATATCAATGTGCGTTATGTAAAGATAATAGCCGGCTTCTACAATTCCCTTGTAGTTGAATCCAATCTGGTGCAGATAATCCATGCGCGCTGTTTCAAGATAATTTAAATAAACCGCGTTGTTTACGTGGCTGTAGCTGTCGCATTCGTAAGAGCGGACTGTAAGATTTGTTGTGTAAGTCATGTATGCTCCGTGATTTTTAAGCGTCTTCGTTTACTTCAATGTGGAAATTCTGCATAAGGGAAACAAAAGAAAAAAATTCCTTGTATACGCTGATGCACATTTGCTTGAGTTTTCCTTCTGCAAAGTGGTCTATGTCTTTCCAGTTTCTTATTAAAGTTGGATGCGGCTTTATGCAGTCTTCAAGAACCATTTTAAGGT
Organism: Treponema succinifaciens DSM 2489; assembly: GCF_000195275.1. Classification (NCBI taxonomy): domain Bacteria; kingdom Pseudomonadati; phylum Spirochaetota; class Spirochaetia; order Treponematales; family Treponemataceae; genus Treponema; species Treponema succinifaciens. The sequence continues at coordinate 264,860 of NC_015385.1, forward strand.
TTTTTCCATAAGTAATGAAAAGATTTACAGAGCCAAGAATGATTTTTGCTGCGGATGTGTTTACAAAATTCAGTGTTGAATGAATTATGTTTCTTGATTCCTTGTCTCGTTCGGTTCGCGGAAGATGAGTTTTCATTTTTAAGCCGAGATCAACACTGTCGTCAAGGCTGTTGTCCAAAGCTATGATTTTGTCTGCGTTTTCAACAAGCTGATGGAAAGCCTCGCTCATTGGAGCTGCCAACTCCTGGTTTGCCCATTCACCGCGGACAAGAAGAATGTCAGAAAGTTCCTTTACATCTTTTTTTACATAGTCGAGAATAAATTTCTTTAAATATGAAAGCGGTTCACAGTATTCAAACTTTCCTATTTCCTTGCGTTCAAAAGGCGCGCTTCCTGCTTCTGTATAAAATTTGAGTTTTTCTATCTGGGTTGTTCCAAAAATTTGGTTCAGCAAAACTTCAATTTTTCCTTCTGTCTGCTTTTCTTTTAGAGCAGTCAAAGTGTTTTCCGCCTGCTTTTTTACTTCCGTGATAAAATCGTCAACAATGTACAAATCTTTTGCTGCGTAAACTTCGTTGTAAGACGGATCTTCGGAAATGAGCTGAATGAGCATTTCCACAATTCTGTTTTCCTTTAAATAGCGGATTCGTGCAAGAATTTTTTTCCAAACGCCCGGCGATACCGGATCCACGCCTTTTACTTTCTTTATCAGCTTAAAAACTTCATCCCAAGAAGAATCAAACGGAAGCGACCAGGCGACATCCATGAAATTTTTCAAGTCTTCAAGAACATAAGTTCCGCTTATTGGTATGAATCTCGGTGGATTAGAAAAGTTGTGTTCTTTAAGCGAACTGTCAAATTTTTTGAGCATAAAGAAATAATCGAACTGCACAAAATTTACAAAGCCCATGAGTTTTGTGTAAACGCCGTCAATGGCAGAAATTTTGTTGCTGTCGAATTCTGAGGAAAAGGCGTCCATATAAAGTTTTGTCTGCTCGAAAACTTCTTTTAGCGGCTTTTTCTTTGCAGCGTCTATAATTGCAAGCTCCGAGATGTTTCCCAGTGATTCCAGTTGTTTATCCGAAAGGGAATTGTCGATTACAATCCGCTTAAATGCTTTCGGATTTATAGATTGAATCATTGCCTGTGCCGGCGAAATTGCTTTATATATTTCATAGAAGAATTTTGCAAAACTTGGATCTATTTCATTAGAAGAAGTCTTGTAAAAATGATACTTAGTTTTAGAAAGATTTTTTGCAATGTTTTTTAAGGCGCGTTTTTTTGCGGCCTCTGGACTGTTTCCTCCAAAGAATGAATTGAGCAAGTCCTTAAAAAAGTTTCGATTCCCCATGCAGAAAATATACCTAAATAAACGAGCTTATTCAAGGCTGTTGACTTGCAATGACAAACTTAAAGAAAACTTGTATACTGAAAAAATGACAGAATTATTAGCTCCTGCGGGAAATATTGAAGCGCTTGATGCTGCTATAGGCGAAGGCGCGGATGCAGTTTATATGGGTTTGAAGAGTTTTAATGCAAGACTTAGGTCTTCAAATTTTGCCTGGAATCAGTTTGAGGCTGCTGTTCAAAGCGTGCATCGGCTTGGCAAGAAAATTTATGTAACTGTAAATACTGTTTGTGAAGAAAACGAAACAGAACGTCTTTATAGATTTCTTTCATATTTAAATAAAATCGGGCCGGATGGAATAATTGTTCAGGATTTTGGTGTAATAAGAATGTGCCAGGAATTTTTTCCGGACTTGGAGCTTCATGCATCAACCCAGATGAATGTGGAAAGCGCGGCGGCTGCAAATCTTTTGTGCAAGCAGGGGGTAAAGCGTGTTGTTGTTGCCCGTGAGCTTGGTCTTGAGGAAATCCGAGCGATAAAATCAAAGACAAATGCCGAAATTGAAATGTTTATTCATGGCGCGCTTTGTGTAAGTGAGTCAGGGCTTTGTCTTTTTTCAAGCTATCTTGGCGGAAAATCAGCTAACCGCGGAGTTTGCACTCAAGCTTGCCGCAGAATTTATTCAGCTGAAATTCCCGGAACTGTTGCGAACGGTTATTATTTTTCACCTTGCGACTTGGAGCTTATTTCCCATGTTCCAGAATTGATGGAAGCCGGAGTTGACAGCTTTAAAATTGAAGGCAGAATGAAAAGCGCAGAATATGTTGGAGCTGTTACCGCTGCCTACCGTTATGTAATGGATCATTGGCACGAAGATAAAAAAGGCTCTATTGCGGAAGGAAAGAGAATTTTAAGCACAGATTTTGCGCGCTCAAAAACCGATTATTGGTACGGCTTTAAATCTGTGGAAGAAGGAGTTGATTCAGCTGGCGAAAAAATTTTGAATCCAAAGCAAGCTGGAGGAACTGGAATTTTCCTTGGAAAAATAAATCAGACAAGACCGGCTTCTGCTTCTGAAAAAGAGCAATATGCATCTTCTTTGGAACGAAAACAAGAGTTTTCTATTCAAATGGCGACAATTTCTGGCGGCGACTACAATCCTGATCCGGGAGACAGCATCCGGCTTCATAAAAAAGATGACACAGGCCGCGAAAGCCACAAAATCCGCGTTCTTTCCGAAGATGAAAAAGGCTCAAGATGGATTGATATCCCTTCTGGATTTTCCAAGGGAGACAGCGTCTATCTTTTGCAGACAAAATCCATGTCCAAGCGTTATAAAAGAGTTCTTCCGTCCGACCTTTCAAAGTTTAGAAAACAGCCCGGTCCGGAACGTCTTCCTGTTTTGGATCTTACTCCGCTTGCAAAAAATGAGCTTAACTGGTTTCCAGAAGGTCTTTATATTCAGGTTTCGACTGTGGCGGACGCGCATATTGTTTCTTCGCTTCATCCTGTGCGGCTTATAATTGAGCTTAATTCTGAAACAAGTTACGACCTTTTAAACAAAGATTCGCCTGCAAAACCATTGCTTCCGTACAGCAAAAAAATGCTTGTGATTTCGCTTGATCCGTTTTTTGCTGAAGGAAAATCAGAGGAATTTGAAAATGTTGTTTCAGTTCTTGTGGAAAAAGGATATTCAACTTTTATTGTAAACAATATTGCGCATATAAATATCCTGAAAAAATACAAGGTGAAGTTGATTGCCGGTCCTTACCTTTATACTTTTAACCGCTGGGCTGTAAGTTTCCTTGAAAACAGCAATATTATGGCATTGCAGTCTCCTGCGGAAAATTCTGAAAAAAATCTTGAAGCCATTTTTGAAAATTCTGCGGAACGCTCGCGCGTTCTAGTTAGCGTTTTCTCTTATCCTGTTTTGTTCCGAATGAGATTCAAGCTTCCGGGCGATTATGATTTTACTTATTTCAGCGACAAGGAAGGCATGGGATTTAAAGTGAATTCAACGCCGGACGGTTCGTTTGTAATGCCGGAATATCCGTTCAGTCTTTTAGACAAAATGGAAACCTTGAAAAGCAAAGGATGGACGCATCAGATCATAGATTTTTCAAAGACAAAAATTTTAAAGAGCGACATAAGAAACCTTGTTTCGATTATCCAAAAGCATGAATTTATAGAAGGAGCTTCCCGCTTTAACTGGAAAAATGGATTTTATAATCCTGAAAAAATGGAAGCTTATCAGGCAGCTCAGGCTAGAAATGCCCAGGCTTCAAAAGACAATAAAAAGCGGAAATAGTTTTTGAAAGAAATGTTATTGGGGCTGTCCAAAAAGAAATGGGCAGCCCTTTTTGAAGTCTGTTAATAACTTCTAGAACAGCCTCTAGATGACTAACTGTCAGGAGAAACAGAGAAATGTCAGATGATTCAAAACTAAGGGCTTACTTGTTTACTGTGGAGATTGACGGAATAGAGACAGCCAGGTTCCAGAAATGCGAGGGGCTTGAGGCCGAGACCTATGTCTATGAAGTTGAAGAGGGAGGCCTGAACCACACCACAAGAAAGTTCAGGGGAAGGACGCGGTTTCCAAATTTAATCCTTGAGAAAGGGATAACTGAGAACGACTCGCTTTTCAACTGGTTCAAGGAGACGTGCCTTGAGAACAAGAAGCTGGAAAGAAAGAACGGGTCAGTGGCGCTAAAAGACACAGAAGGAAACGAAGTGAAAAGATGGAATTTCTTCCGTGCCTTTCCCTGCCGCTGGATAGGTCCGAAGCTGGTGACAAATCTTGGGAGCGACTTTGCGGTTGAAAGAATAGAGATAGCGCACGAAGGTGTCGAAGTTGATAATGATTCTGAACCTTTTGAATTAAAAATTGATACAAGCAAATGGATTGCACAGGTAGGAATCTCAGATATGCCTTTTTTTGATAATTATGGAAATCCAAGCTCTGATCCTTATGTCGTAACCGGACAAAATATTGGAGAACCGGATGTTATTCCCGCATCTACAAAAATAACTGATGCTGCTGAAAATCATTTAGGCGAAGATTACTATGATAGTAATAGCTGTGACGAATGGGCTACAAAAGTAATTAAAGAAGCTGGTTATTATCCGGAAGATTATCAGTTAGAAAATACCGATCAAACCGTAAAACAGCATATAAATGCATTACAAGCTACAGGAGCAGATTACTCTCAAACGTCAGATAATTCTGCTTATGTAGTATTTATGGGAGATGGAACAAAGCCATATACAATAGGACATGAACATGCAGGTTTACTTGTCACAGATTCATCTGGCAAAGTTTCTTTTTATCATTCTTCAGCCAATAATGAAGGTACAGTTTCTATGGTGGAAACTTATGATTCTGTTTCAGAATTTCAGAATGATTTTGCCTATTCATCTTTTTATTACCAGGAGATTAACTAAATGAAAAGCAAGCGATTTTTTTATATTCTTTCTCTTATATGTTTATTTCAATTTCCCTGTAAAGCAGATGATTTTCCATCTACTTCAAAAATCAAAGTTATAAAAAACTATAATACCTACACATTTTTAGATGAAAATGAAAATGTTCTTTTTACAAAACAGTTAAAAAGATTCTATGGATTCACCGAAGGCTATGCTGCTGTAGCACTTATGAATTTTGACAGTGCGATTCTTGATGAAAATGGAAATATATCAGATATTCACTTTGAGCAGTTAGGTCAAAAATTTTCAGAAGGGAAAAATTTCGCAATGTTTTTAGACGGAACGACAGGTGTTATAGATACTAAAGGTAATATTCTTTTTAAGATTAAGGTAGAATTTGATGAATGCGGAGCTCTTGCTGCAACTAATTTTTCAAATGGAAAAGCCTTTGTCAAGGAATCCAGAGAAACAGGAGTAGTCTGGCATTTAATTGATGATAAAGGAAATAAATTAAAAGAATTTAATAATATATCTGGTCTAAGTTATTTTTATAGTGGTTGGATAAAAGTACGAGTTCAAGAAAGTTCGTCCTGGAAATGGAATTACTTAGATAGTAATGGGAATTTTATTTCAACTATTAATTTTGATGATGCTTATAACTTTGTCGATGGAAAAGCTAAAGTTAAAATTGGTATAGAAGAATTTTTCATCAACGAAAATGGCAAACGCTTGATAAATTAATTTCTGATTTATTAGTCTAAAATAAACTTGCTGTTGAACATTAACTTATACACCTGATGGAGAATAGAATGAAAAGAAAAATTTATTTGCTTGCAATTTTGCTAAGCACATTTTCTTTATTTGCTGAAAACAATTTAAGAGACTTGAAATGATATAACGAAAAGCGATATTTTGATGTATTTAAATTCAGAATCAGAATTCATTTTATATGACTATTTTCCACAAGCAATAGAATACAAATCTTACAGAAAGTTGAGGCTGGATAATATGGTAATAGGTGAAACAAGTTTTTGCTCCTCAATAGAAGAGTTAAAAGCCGACGCAATATTTACGTATCATATATATTTCATTGACGGAGAGGATATATATCGGTTTATTCTGCAATGTGGATATTCAGAATCCGAAAAAGAATGTTTGTCTGAATTAACTGATATTTTTGACAAAAAAGATGATGTGCTTTATTGGAAAAGCAAAGACTCCCGCTATGACCTATTTCTTCTGCTGGAAAAAAAAGACGGCAAAATACCAGGTTATCTCTTAGACTTTCAAGAATTATATGAAAATATTTGTTCCAACCTAAAAATCAATGGTAAAACAGTTCAAATAAAATAATTTAATGACTGTCAGGAGAAACAGAACAATGTCAGATGATTCAAAACTAAGGGCTTACCTGTTTACTGTGGAGATTGACGGAATAGAGACAGCGAGGTTCCAGAAGTGCGAGGGGGCTTGAGGCTGAGACCTATGTCTATGAGGTCGAGGGCTGGTTCAAGGAGACGTGCCTTGAGAACAAGAAGCTGGAAAGAAAGAACGGGTCGGTGGTGCTAAAAGACACAGAGGGGAACGAGGTGAAAAGATGGAATTTCTACCGTGCCTTTCCATGCCGGTGGATAGGACCAAAACTGGTTACAAATCTTGGGAGCGACTTTGCAGTTGAAAGAATAGAGATAGCGCACGAAGGCCTGTCTGTAGACGGAAACTAGGAGGAGATGTTATGGCACTTGAAAAAAGCAGTTATCACAAATATGGATACCAACGAAGAAATTGAGGTTATGTTCAATCCTAAAGAATATGTCGTAGAGAAAAAGACTCCGTGGTCTGAAATTAATGTGTTCGGGCTTGACTCGCCCCCCTGTGCAGTTTACAATGGGCGAGAGAAAACGGCTTTCCATGGAATTGTTTTTCGATACCTTTGAGGAAATGGCAGATGTCCGTCAATACACATCAAAAGTTGAAGAGCTGATGCTGGTAAATGCACAGGAGCACAGGCCTCCTGTATTAAGATTCAGCTGGAGCAGCCTTAGCTTTGACTGTGTCTTAGAAGATCTTGTCCAGAGGTTCACAGTCTTTGGTGATGACGGAACTCCCCTCAGGGCTATATGCAAAGTTGTCTTCAAGGAATATGCGACAGCCACAACACAGCTTTCAAATACAAGAAGAGAATCAGCAGACCATACAAAGCGGATGGCTTTAAGGGAGGGTGAAACCTTGTCCTCATTGTCAGCAAGAGAATACAATGACTGCAGGAAATGGAGAGTCATTGCAGATGCCAACAACATAGATGATCCTGAGAATCTGGCCGCAGGAACTATAGTAGAACTGCCGCCACTATATTAGATGGTGAGATTTTTAGTAACTTATGAAGCTCATTAAAGAGATGGAAAATACGGCAGAAAGCTTGCTTTTTCTTTTATAAAGCTGTTGGAAGCCGAACCGTCTGAAATGTATGTGCTAAAAAAGTTTTGGAGAAGAGATGAAAAAAAAGAAGTTAAAAATTTGCTTATTTTTTGTTGTTGTAAGTTTAATACTAAGCTGTAAGAACAATAAAAAATCAATACCGAAAATTAAATATGATATTTCAAAAGAAACTATAAATATATCAAGCCAAGATGATTCATTTCAAAATTTATTAAATTCAGTTTCTATTGAAAAATATAAAGATGAGAGTGTTTCAAAAATAGGTATTTTTTCTATTGTAAATTTATTCGATAATGAAGCCATTATTGATAATTTTGAAAGCTATCTTTCTAATCAAGAGAAAGATATTTATATTGGCATATATACTTTATTGGAACCGCAGACAGAATTTGTTAGAATAGATGACAATGAGCAGCTGTTTTATCAATATTTTACTATTGTAAATTTTGATGAAAATAGACGGATGTTAATTACGTTTTGGAAATACAATCCAAAATATAATAATAAATTTGAATACATTTTTGAAAATAAAAATAAAAGAATAAAAATATTAATGGAGAAAAAAGATGCCGCAAGCTATGCCATTACAAGAAGTTAGAGTGATAGGTGTTTGCTCTGAAAAATCAAAGGGTGAATGGGAAGAAATAAAAAAAGGTCAATCAATGACTCGTCACTCTCATGGTGGCTCTTTTTTACGAATTGCTACTGTTGACATTGGATATGGACATTCTGGTGTTGAAAAAATGAATTCATCCCAATTAAAACAATATGATAGCTCTATAGAAACAGATAGCTCAGGAATTGCCTTTGCGTTTATAAAATATTGGAATGCAGATGGATATAATGGTGGAAATTTTACATACGAAAATGATACATTGACCGGAACTTATTGTACAAAATCGACACGTTTGTTAATACAGTCATAAATACAGTCTAATAAAACTATCTGATTAATACTATAAAATTTTTTTGCAAAAGTAATAAAAAAAACATAATATATAAGCAACCATATAGAATGAACCAGAATATAAGAAAGAAACTAGAGGCTTATTATATTTCAAGCGTTTAGAATATATAATGGCAATATAAATCCGCCGCCTGCTTCGGCAACTACAGATAGAACCGAACATAGAGACTATTATGCTGATTTAGTTATAGAATTAGGAAGTGATTAAGTATGAATAAGAAGTTCCTACTTTCTTTTATTATATTGTGTTCAGTCTTTGTTTCATGCATTTCAATGTCAGACACCCAAAAAAATGAATTAATAATTTTAAATCCTACACTATTCCATAATGAGGATAATTTTGTATTTATCGGAAAAATAAATTTATCAACAAACAGATTTGTGGAAATTTATTTTACAGAATATTTATTTGCTAATAACAGGGCAACTTATAGATTAGTATTTTTTGACAATAACAATTCAATTTCATGTTATAAAATTGAAGATAAGCCAATTTTAATAAATAATATTCTAGTATTTCCATATAAAAAGGAACTTGGAAACGAAATAAAGATAAAGGATAATATTCCGAATAATATATATTTAAATGGAGAAATAATAGAATTACTTATAATAAGATAACTATCAAGTAAAGCAGTTCTTAAAGCTAACGAGTTGCTGTTACAAATTACATCTAACGAATAAAATAGTTTAATGATTGTCAGGAGAAACAGAGAAATGTCAGATGATTCAAAACTAAGAGCCTACTTGTTCACTGTGGAAATCGACGGAATAGAGACAGCGAGGTTCCAGAAATGCGAGGGGCTTGAGGCTGAGACCTATGTCTATGAAGTTGAAGAGGGAGGCCTGAACCACAACACAAGAAAGTTCAGGGGAAGGACGCGGTTTCCAAATTTAATCCTTGAGAAAGGGATAACTGAGAACGACTCGCTTTTCAACTGGTTCAAGGAGACGTGCCTTGAGAACAAGAAGCTGGAAAGAAAGAACGGGTCAGTGGCGCTAAAAGACACAGAAGGAAACGAAGTGAAAAGATGGAATTTCTTCCGTGCCTTTCCCTGCCGCTGGATAGGACCGAAGCTGGTGACAAATCTTGGGAGCGACTTTGCGGTTGAAAGAATAGGGATAGCGCACGAAGGTGTCGAAGTTGATAATGATTTGGCAGAAGTTAGCTATGGTATAGCAACTCCAGTTGGCAAAACTTGGAATGATGCTCAGTACGTTACAAGTGTTTGGGGAAAACGAAATTCATTTATTGTAGATAACGGTGAGAAAACTTTATCTGGTCATAATGGAATGGATTTTGCAGCTCCTCAAGGGACAAGAATAAATGCAGTAAAATCAGGTACAGTTAGTAAAGTCGAAAATGATGAAAAAAATATTCATGGTTATGGTAAATATATTGTAATTACTCATGAAGACGGAACAAGTACCTTATATGCTCATCAAAGTAAAATAATTGTTTATGAAGGAGAAACTGTTGAGGCAGGAGAAAAAATAGGAGAAGTCGGAAAAACGGGTAAAGTAACAGGTCCGCATTTGCATCTTGGTTATGATGGAAATAAAAATGGAAAATTTACTAATAGCGAACAACTCGATGATCCAGCTAAATTATTATATTCGGATGGTAATTAATGAAAAAAAAATTATTTATCTTATTTTTATTTATTTTAGGATTTTTTTCATTATATGCAGAACAAAGCATTGAAATTTCTGGCAAAATAATACATCTTGAAGATTCATTAGAAAAAATAAAAGAAAAATTCGGTTCTGAAGAGGAATATTTTGAAATTCCTTTTGAATATAATTCTGATTGGGATTCTGTTTGCTATAGATATGAAAATTTTACTGTTTATACATATCGAGTAACAGAAATGCCATATTGTATTGCAGTATTTGGAAATGATTTCGTTTTAGATATTAATAACAAAAAAATAAATGGCAATTCAAAAAAACAGGAAATCGAATCTCTTCTTGGGGAAGAACTTGAATTTGACTATAAAGATAAAAACAATAATTTATCATATATCCATTATTTACCCGATTTCATAGAAGTCGCTTTTGTATTTGATGAGAATGAAGTATTACAAAAATTTTGTCTTCAATATGTACCCATGGATTAAAGTAATTGTTTGAAATATTTTTTTTAAGCAGAACAACAACTTATTTATCATTCCAAGCTGATGCTTCACGGCTCTATTTTATAAAGGAGATTAAATTACAATATGATACAGATATTGTATTCTTAAAACCAATGAATTGCCGCAAAGTGGTGAAATCAGAAGATTAAGATTTTAGAGGTAATTATGAAATATTTTAATAAAGTCGTTGCTGTCGTTTTTTTGTTATTTGTAAACTTTATTAATGTTTATTCAAATGAGTATTTGAATAAATTTTTCGGTGAACAGAAGTATATTGTAAAAGAAATTTTTATTGGAAACAAACAAATGCTTTTTGCAGGCACATGCAAAAATTTTTCAAAACAGATATATGATAAAGCAATTATTTATGAAATACAGAATAATGATGATTTTATACCTCATATTACGTTTACTGAAAATAAAATTTCAACTGTTAATTCTATTCTTTTTTCATCTTACATAAAAGGAAAAAAGTTTTATGGCTGGAAAATTGTAATTACAGAAAAAGATGGTTACATCGATACAGATTATTATGCTGAAAATGGAAAGAATGTGGCAGATGGAATTTCAATATATTGGGATAATGCTAATAAAGAATTTAAACAATCTGAATTTGATACGAGTCAATTATAATGAAAATTATCTTTCTTTTAATACTACTTAGTTTTGGAATAATTTATGCAGAAAGTTTTACGAATACTCAAAAGTTTGATAAAAATTCTATAAGAAACCTCAGCATTTCTTTGAAGTACGAGAGCTTGTATATTTCAAATACAAAGGGAAATGAAATATTTATCACCATTGAAGCAAATAAACAAGGCTTGCTTCCTGAAATCATTGTTCAGAATGATTGTTTTGCGGTAAAAACTGTGGCAGATAAACCTTTGGATAATTTTTTGTGTGATGTAAATATCTTTATTCCTGACAATTATGATTTAAATTCATTGTTTATAGAAAATAATATGGGGAAGACAAATATAGAAAATACCAGTGCGAAATTGATGAAAATTGAGACAGAAGGACAAAACAACTATAGCAATCTTAATGCCGATTCTTTTGAGCTGAATGATATGGGAGATAGTAACAGTATTATCAAAAATTTGAACTGCAATTATTTTAAAATAAACAGATTTATGGGAAAGACTCAGTTATCTCTAAAACATCCTCCTTTAACTGAATCAAGCATAAGGGCTAAAAATGGAGAAATAGAAATTTCTTTAGAGGAAAATGAGAGTTATTCTTTCTTTGTAAAGTCTTTTAATTCAAAATTAATAAACCGATTTAACAACACTGAGACAGCTTATATTCGTGATGGAAAGAAGATAGTTCAAAATAAAGGAAGCTCCTTTATAAATATTCAAACCCACACTGGAAACATAATTTTAGCAAGAGATTGAATTATCTTCCAAATCTAACGAAAATGAATTAAATAAGACAATTTAATAACTGTCAGGAGAAACAGAGAAATGTCAGATGATTCAAAACTAAGGGCTTACTTGTTTACTGTGGAGATTGACGGAATAGAGACAGCGAGGTTCCAGAAATGCGAGGGGCTTGAGGCTGAGACCTATGTCTATGAAGTTGAAGAGGGAGGCCTGAACCACACCACAAGAAAGTTCAGGGGAAGGACTCGGTTTCCAAATTTAATCCTTGAGAAAGGGATAACTGAGAACGACTCGCTTTTCAACTGGTTCAAGGAGACGTGCCTTGAGAACAAGAAGCTGGAAAGAAAGAACGGGTCAGTGGTGCTAAAAGACACAGAAGGAAACGAAGTGAAAAGATGGAATTTCTTCCGTGCCTTTCCATGCCGGTGGATAGGACCAAAACTGGTTACAAATCTTGGGAGCGACTTTGCGGTTGAAAGAATAGAGATAGCGCACGAAGGAATTGAAGTTGATAATGATTCTGAATCGCAAGAAAACGATAATTGGTTTCATATTGGGAAGAATATGTCTGAAGAAACGAATTTTATTGGAACAGAAGAATCTTCTGCAGATGAATTGGAAGATAATAATATTCCGCAGTTAAATGGTAGTGCAGATCAATTTGCAACAAATATGGAAGACTTAGTGGGAACTCCCTATGTTTGGGGAGGAAATACTCCTGAAAATGGTGGTATGGATTGTTCCGGATCCATAATCTATGGACTCAATAAAATGGGTAATGATATACTAGATCAATCAGCTAGTGATTTATATAATAATTATACTGAACCTGCTACTGGAAATGTGCAACGAGGTGATTTGCGATTTTTAAGAGATTCTGATGGAAATATTACACATGTCCAGACAATAACAGATGTAAATGGAACTAGAGTTAATGCAAGTGGTGGACCGGAAAATAGCATAGAAAATCCAGGGATTATAGAATTACTAGATCCGCCTTTGCCAACATCAGGTGATATTAGACGATTACATTTTTAGGTGATATCAATGAATATATTATTTAGAAAAATTAGTTTAGGAATTTTAATTTTATTTATTTTTAGTAGTTATTGCTATTCTGAAAATGAAAAAAAATTTCTTAATAATTTTTTCGATGGAGATGAATACCAAATTCAGCATGTTCTTATCTGTGGAAATGACATGAATCTTGCAATAAAATATAAAGACTCTTCACGGTTTATCGTTGAGAAAGCTATCATTTATCAATTAGAAAAAAATACTATAATTCCGCACATAAAATTTACTAAAGATAAGATAGAAATTAAAAATGAAGCAGTTTTTTCTTCGAATATTAAAGGAAAAGATTTTTACGGTTGGAAAATCAAAATTACCGAGAAGTCTGGATTCATTAGAACAACATATTATTGCGAGAATGGTAAAAATATAGCTGATGGAATATCTTTATTTTGGGATAAGAATAGAAACACTTTTATTAAATATGAAATAGATAGAAGTCAATGGTGAGCATATAGGCGAGAGGGAAAGAATTCGGGGTTAAATTGACGCTTACAAACAGTTCCTAAAGCCAATGAGTTGCTGACACCTGATGGAGAATAGAATGAAAAGAAAAATTTATTTGCTTGCAATTTTGCTAAGCACATTTTCTTTGTTTGCTGAAAACAATTTAAGAGACTTGATTGGAAATAACGCTCAAGACTTAAAAACACTGTCAAAAAAAGAGCCTATATTCGGAGCAGATTCAAAAATTGTTTACAGGATTGATGCAAAAAAATAAATGATTTAAAAAACGAAAGACCGTATCTGCTTTCACATTGCATCAAAAATTATTTAGACAAATACAATGATATAACGAAAAGCGATATTTTGATGTATTTAAATTCAGAATCAGAATTCATTTTATATGACTATTTTCCACAAGCCATAGAATACAAATCTTACACTAAGTTGAGGCTGGATAATATGGTAATAGGTGAAACAAGTTTTTGCTCCTCAATAGAAGAGTTAAAAGCCGACGCAATATTTACGTATCATATATATTTCATTGACGGAGAGGATATATATCAGTTCTATATTAATTATATATGTTCAGAATCCGAAAAAGAATGTTTGTCTGAATTAACTGATATTTTTGACAAAAAAGATGATGTGCTTTATTGGAAAAGCAAAGACTCCCGCTATGACCTATTTCTTCTGCTGGAAAAAAAAGACGGCAAAATACCATGTTATCTCTTGGATTTTCAAGAATTATATGAAAATATTTGTTCTAACCTAAAAATCAATGGTAAAACAGTTCAAATAAGACAATTTAATGATTGTCAGGAGAAACAGAGAAATGTCAGATGATTCAAAACTAAGGCTATGAATTTAAATTGATGACTTTTTGTTTTTTTCTTGCAATGCCCGGGCGGGACTTGCCCGGTAAGAGTTTTATAAAAAACTATTCGTTCCTTACGATTTTTGCGGCGGCAACAAGGTTTTTAAGGCTGGCAACTGTTTCTTTTTCGCCGCGGGTCTTGAGTCCGCAGTCCGGATTTATCCAGAGCTTCTGTTTCGGAACGTAATTTTCCATTTTTTTAACGGCAGAAACGATTTCTTCTACGGTTGGAACGCGAGGGCTGTGGATGTCGTAAACGCCCGGGCCAACCTGCGTGCGGAAATTGTTTTCCTTAAGAGCGGAAAGAATTGTAAGGTCTCCGCGGCTTGCTTCAAATGTGATTACGTCCGCGTCCATGTTGTCAATGTCTTTGATAATGTCGTTGAATTCGCTGTAGCACATGTGTGTATGAATCTGGGTTTCTGGTCTTACGCCGGAATGTACAAGGCGGAACGCCGGGATTGCCCAGTCAAGGTATTCTGTGTGCCAGTCTGAATGTCGCAGCGGAAGTTTTTCGCGCAATGCGGCTTCATCAATCTGGATGATTTTGATTCCGTTCTTTTCAAGGTCAAGAACTTCTTCCCGGATTGCAAGCGCAATCTGCAGAACTTGTGTCTTTAGGCTGATGTCCTCGCGCGGGAATGACCAGTTCAAGATTGTTACCGGTCCTGTTAACATTCCTTTTACCGGAGCGCTTGTGCAGCTCTGCGCAAATGTCGACCATTCAACTGTGATGGCTGATTTTCTTGAAACGTCGCCCCATACTACCGGCGGTTTTACGCAGCGTGTTCCGTAAGACTGAACCCACGCTTTTTCTGTAAAGAGGAATCCTTCAAGGTTTTCGCCAAAGTATTCAACCATGTCGTTTCGTTCGTATTCGCCGTGAACAAGAACGTCAAGACCAAGCTCTTCCTGAAGCTTAATGCATTCCGCAATCTTGTTTTTGTTGAATTCCTTGTACTGCCCGGCTGTAATCTGGTCTTTTTTGAATGCGCTGCGGTTTGCGCGAACATCTTTTGTCTGCGGAAATGAGCCGATTGTTGTTGTAGGGAACAGCGGCAGGTTCAGGGCATTTTTCTGGATTTCCTCGCGTTCTTCAAATGCAGGAAGACGAGTGTAGTCCTTTTCGCCAAGTCCGTTGATTTTTGAGGCAAGCACAGAATTTTCCTGGACGCGTTCGTTCTTGAACAAATCCTGGTTTCTGTTAAAAAGATTTGAATTAGGGTCTTTTCCGTCGATAATCCGGGAAAGATCTGTAAGCTCAAATAGTTTTTCGCGCGCAAAAGAAAAGTGCTTTAGAATATCGCTTGAAAGTTTGATTTCGTTTCTGATTGTGTAAGGAACGTGGAGCAGCGAGCATGAGGTTGAAAGAACTACTTCCGCTTCTGTGGCCGCCTTGATTTTGTTCACAAGTTCAATTGTTTTTGCGTAGTTGTTTTTCCAGATGTTTTTTCCGTTTACAACACCGGCAAAAAGAATTTTGTCCTTAGGGAAACCTTCTTTCTGAAGAAGATTCAAAGTTTCTTTTCCTTCTATAAAATCAAGTCCTATGGCATCGAACGGAAGTTCTGTGACAGTCTTGTAGCTGTCGCGGATGTCGCCGAAATATGTCTCAAGAAGTACGCTCAGTTTTTTTTCGTCAAGCACGATTTTGTAGAGTTTTTCAAAAAGAACTCTGTCGTCGGCTGTTGTGTCATGAACAAGGGCAGGCTCTTCAATCTGAACCCATTTTGCGCCGGCTTCCGCAGCTTTCGCCAGAAGCTCCTTGTAAAGATTTGCGGCTTTTTCCGCATAGGCGCATAAATTTTTTGTTCCCTTATAGTGCGCAAGCTTAAGGAATGTGTATGGACCGATTACATTTATTTTTGTCTCTGTGCCTGTTTCTTTTGCCTCGTTGAATTCTTCAAGAATTTTTGTTGCGTCCAAAGCAAGTTCAGTGCTGTCGTCAAATTCCGGCACAATGTAGTGGTAGTTTGTATTGAACCATTTTTTCATTGGAAGAGCCGTAACGTCGTTTCCGCCTTCCTGATAGCCGCGCGCCATCGCAAAGAACGTGTCGAGTTTTGAAAGTCCGAGTTTTTTGTATCTTTCCGGAATAGCTCCAAGCATAAAGGCAGTGTCGAGCATTCCGTCATAAAAAGAAAAGTCGTTTGAAGAAATAAAATCAATTCCGTCGTTTTTCTGAGTGTGCCAGTTTGAAAGCTTAAGCTCATGGGCGACTTTGTTCAATTCTTCCTGAGAAATTTCTTTTGCAAAATATTTTTCAGAGGCGAATTTAAGTTCGCGCAAAGAACCAATTCTAGGATAACCAATTACAGATATACGTGTTTTACTCATAGCCAAAATATAATTGAATTAAAAAAAAATGAAAAATATAAGTTTTTTACAGTTTAATATAGGTTTAAACTATGGCAAGTACAGAATAGCAGCATGCCCCTACAGCAATTAAAATATGTAGTGGCAGTTTCAGAAGAAGGCAGTGTTTCAGCAACTGCATAACACCTGTTTATTTCTCAGCCAAGTCTTACACAGGCAATCCATCAGCTAGAAAATAAAAATTTTTTCACATACGAACAAAGGTGTTGAAACAACCAATGAGGGCAAAATATTCATTAGATATGCACAGAAGGTTATAGAACAGGCAGACCTTCTTGAAGAAACTTATACAACCGAGCCATTTCGAGCAAAAACAGGGTATAATGAATATAATTTTTTATAAAAAAAAGCCGTTTTTTTCCAAAAATCATTTATTCGATGATAAAAATCTGTTACTATCCGCATTAACGCTGAAAAAAAACAGGGTTCTCTGTGCAGCGCGCGGCCAAAAAAGGCTGTTATCTGACATTACAGGAGATATGTAATGTTTAACCGCAAAGACTACGTTAGCGACAAAGACTGGTCCCGTTTTTTAGAGTTCTCAAAGGATTTAGAAACTCCGAATATCGTAATTAACCTTAACAAAGTTAAAAAGAATTTTTTAACCCTTAAGGACTCTTTTCCTTATGCGAGAATTTTCTATGCAATAAAGGCAAATCCCGGAGAACCTGTCCTCGAGCTTCTTTCGGATTTGGGCTCAAACTTCGATATAGCCTCAAGATACGAACTTGACTTGATTTCAAAATTTAACGTTTCGCCCGACAGACTTTCCTACGGAAACACAATCAAAAAAGCAAAAGACATAAAATATTTTTACGACAAAGGCGTCCGAATGTTCGCAACCGACAGCCGCGACGATTTAAAGAACATTGCGGAATTCGCGCCGGGAAGCAAAATCTATGTGCGCATCCTCGTTGAAAATTCCGCCACAGCAGACTGGCCTCTTTCCAGAAAATTCGGCTGCCACCCGGACATGGCTTACGACCTGATTGTAATGGCCCGCGACCTTGGGCTTGTTCCTTACGGAATCAGTTTTCATGTCGGAAGCCAGCAGCGCGACATTGGACAATGGAACGACGCAATCGCAAAGGCAAAATATCTTTTTAATTCGCTTGAAGAAGAAGAATCTATCAAACTTTCAATGATAAACATGGGAGGCGGATTTCCAGCGTCATACATCGATCCAACGAACGACCTTAGCGTTTACGCTTCAGAAATCTCACGCTACCTTCACGATGACTTTGGAGATGAAATTCCACAGATAATCCTCGAGCCGGGCCGCTCACTCGTAGGCGACAGCGGAATCCTCACAAGCGAAGTAATTCTGACTTCACGAAAAAACAACACCGCCCTTGCACGCTGGGTTTACCTTGACTCAGGAAAATTCAACGGACTTATAGAAACTCTCGACGAATCCATAAAATACCCGGTAATAACAAGCCAGGACGCTCCCGAAAAAAAAGAAGGCGAAGTAATCATCGCCGGCCCAACCTGCGACAGCATGGACATAATGTACGAAAACGCAAAGTACAAGCTTCCAGTTTCGCTAAAAGCAGGAGACAAAGTTTACTGGCTTTCAACAGGAGCCTACACCTCCACTTATGCCTCGGTCGCATTCAATGGATTTCCTCCGATAAAAACCTATTTTATGTAAAAAATGCCTGCAAAAGGCAGTTTTTAAATTTTTGGGCGTTACCCGTAAAAACGGGTCGCGCTTTCCATGGCTACGACGCCTTACGCGTCTTCGGTGCCATGCACTTGCTTCGCAACCATTCCAATCGCTAACGCATAAATCCTAAAAACAAATTTCAACCCATTGCAACAACGAAAGTAAAAATTTATAATGTTTTCATGTCAGAAAATCTTATAGAAAAATTTGTGGATAATGATTCGCTCAAGGCATTGAAAAATCTTATCGAATCAACTTCGGATAATGCGGCTCTTTCTTCTTCTGTACAGTTTGCAGATATTTTTGACGCAGGACAGGCATTCAAAGAAATCGCTGATAAAAATTCAGATGCGGAATCAAAACTCGTTTCCAGCTTTAACAATAACCTTGTGCTTTTGATTCAGAAAACCTGGGTTGAAAAATCTGACGAAGAACTTAAGGCGCAAATTCTTTATCAGCTTGAAGAATTCCGCATTCAGCTAAATTCAAAAGATTATATCAAGGCTTATCCTCAGTTTTTTTCTATATTAGACAATGTTGTTTACCTTATGTTCGGAAATCAGGCAAAGGCAAAAGATTTTCCAGAATACGCGCTTAGAATCGATCCGGAATTTGGAATTTTCTGGTGGTATGTAAAAAGCCTTCCGCGGGATGCGCAGTGGTCAAGTGAACGCTCAAGAATTGCCATTTTGCTTGGAATTTATTTTTTGGCAAACTATTAGAGGGAATTCATGGAGCTTGATTTAATTTGCGCTGAATTAAAAAAAGGAGCGGCACAACTTGCGCTTCATACAGAGCTTCAGAAAAACAATGCGTTAAAATGTGTTTCCGAGGCAATTTTAAAAAATAAGCAGGAAATTCTAAACGCAAACCAAATTGACGTGGAAAACGCACGTGCAAAAGGAACTTCGGAATCCCTTGTTGAACGCCTGGCTCTAAATGAAAAAAAGTTCAATGATATTCTGGACGGAATCAAAATTGTAATTCAGCAAAAAGATCCTGTTGGCAAAATTGTTGACGGATGGAAAGCTCCGAACGGAATGGAAATCCGTCAAATAAGAGTTCCGCTTGGAGTCGCAGCAATTATTTACGAAAGCCGCCCGAACGTTACAGCGGATGCGTTTGCACTTGCCTACAAAAGTGGAAATTCTATTCTTTTGCGCGGTTCTTCTTCTGCGCTGAATTCAAACAAAGCCGTAGTAAAGGCAATCAAAGATGGACTAAAAAATGCTGGAAAAGATGGCGTTGAGTCAGCGTTGTATTTGTGTGAATCCGGCAATCATTCCGAAGTAAACGAAATTCTCAATGCAGTCGGAAAAATCGATGTAGTTCTTCCGCGCGGTTCTGCAAAACTTATAAATCTTGTTGTTGAAAATGCGAAAGTTCCGGTAATTCAGACTGGAGCCGGAGTCTGCCACCTTTATGTTGACGAAAGCGCAAATCTTGAGAATGCGGCTAAAATTGCACAGAATTCCAAAATGCAGCGTCCGGGAGCTTGCAACGCAATTGAAACAGTTCTTGTAAATAAAAAAATTTTAAAAGAATTTCTTGTGCTTCTTGCAAAGGAATTTGATGAAAAAGTTCAAATCCGCGCAGACAAGGAATGTTATTCTGTTCTGCAAAATGCCGGCTACAAAAATTTAAATGAAGCAACTGATTCCGACTTTGGCTTTGAATTCCTTGACTTTATTGTTGCCGTCCGCCAAGTTGAATCCACAGAGCAGGCAATTGAATTTATAAACGCCCACAACACCAAGCACAGCGAATGCATTGCCACAAACGACAGAAGCCACGCGCTTATGTTCCAGCAGCAAATTGACGCAGCCTGCATCTACGTGAATGCAAGCACAAGATTTACAGACGGCGGAGTTTTCGGTTTTGGAGCAGAGCTTGGAATCAGCACGCAAAAACTTCATGCCAGAGGTCCTATGGGAGCCGAAGCCTTGACCACAACAAAATTCCTAATCGATGGAAACGGCCAGATTAGATAAAAACAACTGAAAATTTTCGGCGAGAATTTATTAAAAACACGCCGTACTTTTTAAATTTCACGCCGAGAATTTTAGAAAACCCGGTGTGTGTTTTTTTAGATTACCACGCTTATTTTAAATGACCTTTTTTCTTTCATACAAAAAAAGACCGCCTTTTCAGACGGTCTTCTGTTTTTTGTCATTACCGTAATTGATACTGCGATGTTTCTGGAAGAAACTCAGTCAACAATCCAGCTTGTTTTAAACTATTCAATATCTGCGTTGACTGTTTTTTCCATCACAATCGGTTTTCCGGCGGCAACAAGATTTTTTCCGGCGGCTTGTGCCATTTTGTTTACAATCTTGTATTCAACTTTGCAGAACTTGTCTATGTCGATTTTTGCAGGCTTTTCTGAAGGCTCAAAACCTTCAAGAACAACTTGAGTTCCAGGAGCAGCCCAAGGAGCTGTCAAAAGCTCAACTTTTTCAACGCCGTCTTCCACATAGTCAGAGGCAAGCAGCATTCCACGGCTTTCAACGCCCTTCATTTTTCTTGGGGCAAGGTTGGCGGCAATAATAACGTGTTTTCCCAAAAGCTCCTCTTCCTTTAAATAAGGACGCAATCCAGACTGAATAATGCGCTCTGTTCCGCTTCCGTCGTCAAGATGCTCAATGTAAAGCTTGTCGCCCTGCGGATTTGTTTCCACGCTCAAAATTTTTGCAACTTTAAGCTCAATGTGCTTGTTAAAATATTCAACCGGGTCAATTTTCGGCGCGGCAGATTCAGGCTTAGGCTCTTCTTTTGACTGAACGTTCTGGCTGTGCTCTTTAGGTTCTGTCGCCATAAGATATTCAAGGTCAATTTCTCCGGCAACACAAGGAACTCCAACCTGCCAGTTTTCAAGAATCTGCGGATGAATTTCTCCAAAAATTCCAGCCTGCTTTCCGTTTACCATAATTCCAGCCTGACGTCCCGGAATAAAGCGCGGATCATTTGTTTCATGAACTTCATATTTATGGTCTAGGTAATAAAGGATTGTGCTTACTTCGCTTGCAGCCTCGTTGAAGTTTGCATTGTTGGAAGCAGTAAGAAATCCAAGGCTCTGAATTGTCTTTGTGCCGGTATTTTCAGTTTCATCGATGAATGCGATTTTTCCGACTTCAAAAATTTTGTGAGGATAAACTGCGTTTCCGCTCTGGGCTTCGGCTTCAAAAAGAGAAGCGATAATCGACGGACGGATAAACTGATAATTTTCACTCATCGGATTTGCAATTTCAATTACATTTTTTCCATCGATTCCCATATTGTCGATATAAGTTTTCTTTGAGCCAAGGTAATTGAAAATCATTTCCTGATAGCCGATTCCAGCCATTATGTTTTTTACTTTGCGGCTATAAACGGTAATTGGCAAAAGACGTCCGATTGTAAAGTCGTTCGGCTTTTCAGGCTTAAAGAAATCAAGTCCTTTTCCAATCATAACATCTTCAATAACATCAACTTCGTGCAAAAAGTCGTTGCGGTAAGGAGCTGGATGCACAACAAAAACAGTTTCGCCGTTTTCATTTAAAACATCAACTTTGCTTCCCATGCGCACAAGAGCATCTTTCACTTCATCTTCGGAAAGAGAACTGCCAAGCTTTTTGTTTATTGCGGAAAGGCGGGCTTTTGTTGTCTGCTGGAAATAATAAGGAATGACGACATCGTTTCCAAATCCAGTGTCATATTCGTGGTGAACTTTTACAGGAAGAATTTCATAGCCTGCATCTGCAAAATCACAGGCAACAATGTTCGCTGCAAGCATCAAGTCTTTCATGTCAATGCCGGTAAGCTCAACCATCAAGTCCTTGTCGCCAACTTCAATCTGTCCCAAAGTCGCACTATTGATTATAGGGCTCATGCTCATAATTTCGCCGGAATCGTCCTGCAAAACCGGATATTTTTCAAAGTCTTTTAAAATCCAACCGTATTCTTTTCCTTTTGGATGATTTTCAAGAATTTCACGGCAAGTCTGTTTTTCTTCACCCTGAAGCGGAACAAAGCTCACCTTGTCTGGATCTGCCGCAATAAAATGAACCGGCCACTTTAAATTTTCGGCGCGGTAAACGCCCATTGAAATTGTTTTTCTTTTGCGTCCAAAGTTCCAGGCAAGTTTTTCCTGAGTCTGCATAATGTCAATAAGCATTGCGTTGTCTATAGGTTTTCCGCTTATAACAAAAGAAACCATAAACGGCCTGATATGCCTTAAAGCCGGATCAACAACAGCAAGACGGTTTCCTGTGTCTTTTAGGTTGCCTTCATACGACATGAATTTGCTGTAGTCTGAATGACCTTTTCCTTCATGCTCGCGAAGACATCTTGCAACTCCTCCGGCAGACCACAAGTCAGGACGATTTGTGTCGTTCAGCTCAATTTTTATAACACGCTCATTTTCCGGAGCAGATTCATCAGGCTTTTCATCAAGTTCGGCTTTTGCAAATGTAAGCTTCTTTTCAAAAGTATCCCAGTCGTATTTAGTTCCAAGCAAATTAAAAAAAAGTTTTTCGTTGACTTCAATCTTAGGCATGGTTTCCTCTATTAAATAGTGTGCATAGATTATATTACAACAATGGCAAAACTGCAATTAGGGGAACGAAGACATGCAGGGCAAACGCATTATAAATAATTTAAGTAAAGTTTGCGCGAAGGAACGGTTTCTGGGGCAAAAACACTCTGATTGCTGCGACCGCGTGAGCGGGCAATTCTATAGTTACTTTGCAACAATCAGAGGATGTCCAATAAGTTCTGAATGTCATTGCTGAACAATTTCTAAATGATTGTAATATATGCATTTAGAATTTCGGGTCAAGTCTATAAAAGCCTATAAATGACAAAAAAGATACTTATTGGACATCCCCATTATTGCGCGATTTTGAACCAGAAAACCGTGTCTGGGAGCCAGTTTTATGCTGAATACATTTATAATGCGTTTGCCCTGCGAAGACATGTAATTTTCAAATTACAGCTTCAAAAAAACATACCGGTAGAATGTCTGTACTATCTGCTTATCATAGTAACCATCTCGAATTTCATAGACACTCAAAGACTTATCGTGATATCCGAGCAAATCATTATAAAATATCGGAATTATCCCCTAACACACTCTTAGTTATTAAAAAAAACAAGAAATATTACAAACGACAAAACTATATTTCTTGTTTTTTTATTATATGCTAAAATTCAAAATCTTTCCATATTAAATCAAAAAAATGTTCATCATAAAAATCAATGTAATTTTTTTTACACCTCATTAAATTTATCCTTTTAAGAGGCTTTCTGTATCATATTGACAAATAACTTATAAATGCTTAATATTATACAAAAAGCGAGAACATTTGTTCCCTTTGTTAATAAATATCAGATTGCCGTTTCCCAAAAGTATCTGATAATCCGTTTCAAAAGCCTTTCTTTCGCCAAAAAGAAAGGCTTTATCTTTATACTATACATTTCAAGGATTTAAATCAATATTGAATTATGCCGCAAATATCCCCTGCTTTAACAGTACATCAAATGAGCTTGTTCCGTTGTTCTGCCGGAAACAGAATTCGTTTACATATTCCTGCAAGTAGTCTACAGAAACGTGATGATAAATTCCGAGAATTCCACGCTTCAACAGTGCCCAGAACGATTCAATTCCGTTTGTATGAAGTCCGTTGCCGAGGCTGTAAATGCTTTCTAAATGATTTACGCTGATTCTGTAGTAGTTGTTTTTATTTGTGTTTTTATGGTTCATAAAATTGTAGCCTCTAAAATCATCGGTCAGAACCGTTGCGTCTTTCTTGCATACGCTGTCAAGAATATTGAAAAGCTGCTTTCCTGTAAGTTTCTTGCCTTCTTCGTTTGGAAGTGCTACCTTTGCGAATACGTGGCTTGAACTTCTTTCTTTTACACCTACAACAGGAGTTTTTTTAGTTCCACGTCCACGCTTTGAAGGCTCTGTTTCGCCGTTCATTTTTCTAGGTTTACCGCCGATATATGTTTCGTCAATTTCGACCATTGCTTCAAATGCTTTTGACATATCAGTGTTTCCCATTGCAGAGCGTATCTGCTTGAGCATTCTCCACGCTGTTTTATATGTTACGCCGATTTCACGCTGTAACTGCAAGCCGGAAATTCCTTTTTTAGAATTCAAAAATAAATGGATTGCATAGAACCATTTACGCAGGTCTGTTGATGACTTTTCAAAGATTGTGTTTTTGAATGGTGAGAATGTATTATTGCAGTTATGGCAGTTACAAAGTTTTAGATTGTCATTTCTGTGCTGAACACGAACTTTTGAACCGCAGTGAGGGCATATAAGAACATCGTTATATCTGATTTTGAGAAAGTATTTTATAACGGCTTTTTCAGTCGGAAACTTTATCATAAAATCAAAGAATGTCATATATGCCTCCTGCTTTTTAGTTTTTCAAAACAGAATCAATAATCAACCTGCTTACTGTTTTATTCTGTTCTTTTGCTTTTTGTTTTATTGCCATTTCCTCAGATTCAAGGCAGGAAATGACAATCCGTCCGTTTTTATATCCTGTATTATTTGTTGTGCTTCCTTTTTTTCTGCCTGCTCCGGCTCTTGTTCCGCCGTGCTGTGTTGTTTTTTCCATAAAATCACCTACATTATAAACCTTAACGCAATATCCAAAACTTGAAGAATTAAAATTGCTATCAGTATTTTTTCCATTCTGTTCATTATTGACACTCCTATATAATTTGATTATTTTTAAACCGTTCATAGATATTGGCGGTATCTATGAACGGTGGAAAACTAAGCAGACAGCTTAGAAACCAGGTCAAGTATGAACTTTAGAAGTTCTAGCAGAAAAACCAGCAAGGCGATTTTGTCTGCTCTTGACCACAGTTTTTTCTTTTTTCGTTTCACATTTCTATTACCTCCTGATGTTTATAATATAATACATCTTGATTATTATGTCAATAAAAATCAAATAAAAATGTAAAAAAAAATATGAAAATTTGTCGAATTTTATGTTATATTAAGAGTGTATGAGGGGATAATTCCGTAAAATATTGTTAGATGGAATTTCACTACTGTCCAAAATAAATTAAGTACTTTTTAAAGTCTGTAATCCGTGATAAGATTTTATCACCAAACAAAAATTTATCACATAAGGAATTACAGACATGAACAAGTATAACACATTGCCCGCTCAAAGCTGACAACCCTTGACCAGACAATCCGTTTTACCGGAGCGCAGACAGCCGTAAAATGTCCGTTTCCTCTGCGGATTATAAAATCAAAAGACGAAGCCACCGGGAACGAAATCACAATTCTCACGAATATCTTCGACCGCACGGCCTACCATATCGCGAGACTTTACAGGGCAAGATGGAACATCGAAATCTTCTTCAAGACCATCAAGCAGAATCTCAGGATCAAGAAGTTCTACGGAAAAACAGAGAACGCCGTGAAGACCCAGATCTGGATTGCACTTATAATTTATCTTCTGTATCTGAAACTGCGCCAGATGAGCAGGAATGCCGCCAAGAATTTCACGCATTTTGTCTGCGAGCTTTCCGTATGCCTTTTCCAGCGCAAGGATTTGTTCGGATGGTTCGCCGGAATCCCTCCTGGGAAACCCCCGGCCGTAAACTGTTTACAGCCGGAGCTGGACTTATCACGTATGTTTTTTAAAAATTCTTTTTTTAAGAAGATTTAATTTATATATTTCTTTTTACTTTAATTATTTTTATTGTATCTTTGCCAATTAAAAACAAAATAAAATATACTGAAACGAGTTGGATTGTTTTTGATTTTATAATGCTCCTGAAAAGTGTATGTATGATATATATGATGAAAATGGCAGAATAATTGGTGTAAGCAAACTGTACAGACGTAGATAAAGCAGAGAATTGGACTATATATTGTATAGAGAAAATCAAAGAATATAATAATTCCAAATTCCCACATCCCATTCTGCCTGTGCATATTGCCCCAGCCTGATTGTGCTTACGCCCCAGACAGACTGTATAGCCACTACAGACAAGCTGTATAACAAGCCCGGACAAACTGTAGCGTAAGGCATAGTAGCCTGTACCTTTAGAAATCATATACAATTACTACAGTGTTAAGCACCATAATCTAGTCACATTGCTTTGTGAATCTAATTTGATTTTTTTTGAAGTCTAGTTAGGTTTGGAATTGAGCGCGCAGGATATAAACTCAAACTGATATTTAAAACACGAATGCTCCAAGCACCATGCATAAATTCTAAGCATATAAAGCTAAAAGGTCAAGATTATTTTTTAGCTATTAACTAAATCACCAGGCCATTGTATAATTCATTGCATACAAAAAGATAAAACAAGAGGTATTGCAAAATGCCAGGAGAGAACAAAACGCTGACCCCGACATGGATAGCGTATGTGGACGGGGCGAGGCTGGGCTGGAAACACGAGGGCGCGCTAAAATCCATCAGAATCCACGACGGGCTGAACTCAATCGGGACGGCGAGCCTCGTCTTCGACCTGCCCGCCACCGACTTTGACAATGATGATGTATTCTCCGAGGGGAGCGAGGTCTCAGTCCATCTCGGCTACAAAGACGATGTCGAGGAAGTTTTCTCAGGCGAGGTAACGGGCTTCGTGCCGCGGTTCGGTGAGTACGGCGCACCCCAGATGGAAGTCCAAATAGAAACAAAACTGCACAGGCTGGACAAAGGCATACGCGCAAAGGCATTTGAAAGCAAGACAACAGCCCAGATTATAAAAGAAATCATCACAAATCATAATCTGAAAGCCGAGGTCGAGGAATTCGGCCCGAAGCACGATTACACGGAGCAGCGGAACATTACGGACTACGACTACATCACCCTGCTCGCATACAGGTACGGGAAGGCGGTCTGGTGCCAGGGCAGCACGGTTCATGTAAAGACGGAGATAACGCCGAGCGACGACGATGTAATCCTCGAACGGGGGAAGAGCATAATCAGCGCGAGGACAAGGACGAGCATAGCAAAGCAGCTTTCGGCAGCGGCCTGCACTGGCTGGAGCATCATGGACTGCCGTGGCTTCGCGGCGACGGCTACGATGAAGGACATCCCGCTCAGAATCGGCGGCGAATACTCATGGGAGGACAACTCGAAGGGCTACGACCCGAAGCGGACGGAGCAGATTACAACCGAGGAGATTCTGGACGAGGAAGACGCGGCGGCAGTCGCAAAGGCGTACATCCAGAACCGCTCGTTCAAGTTCCAGAGCTGCGACATAAAGACACAGGGGAACTACCGCATAAAGCCGGGCAACCGCCTCACGGTGAAATATGTCGGGAAGCAGAGCGACGGCGAGTACCTGATTGAGAGCGTGGAGCACACGCTAGACATGCAGGGCGGATTCATAACGAGATGCCACCTGATAAGGAATTTCTGCGAGGTGTGCAACAGGAGCGGAACGGCGAGCAAGATAGACAGGGAGCGGGCGGACAACCAGATTAACGGCACACAGGGAGAGAACGCTACGGCAGCTTCTGCGGGTGGTAGCCAGGTGGAAAATCAAGATGATTCAGAAAACGCTCCTGCTGAAAAGAACCCTACAATAACAAATCCGCATTGGGAAGACGCTGACGGTCAGACAATTACAAAAGCACTTGTCGGCGATGAAGTTTACCTTTGCGCTGATGTAACGGACATTGACGACGGGGCGACAGCAACAATCAGAATCGTTGAGAAAGATGACGACGGAAATGACGATGATTTAACAGTTCTCACCGACAAAGTACAGGACGGAAAAATTCGTTGTGATTGGAAAGTCGTTTACATGGAGGACAACGACGACACCGAAAGCCAGAAAGAGATTGAAGAAAAAGGCTACACTCTGCCCGAATATGCGTTTACTGTTGAGTGCGATGGAGTGGAAAGTGATGAAAGCCCACAGCTGGATGTAAGGGGATGGATAAAATTTCAATTAAAGGAAACTGAATCTGATAGAATATTTTCAAATGTTCCTGTGAGAATTCTAAAAGAAGACGGCACAATCATAAAATGTAAAAGCGATGAAAATGGGTATGTATATTTAAAGGATTTATTATTTGGCAAATATTCTATTGAACTGGATGCTAATTAAAAATTTGAGAGGAACTCAAAATGACTGTAGTTTTACGTATGAATATAGAATTTGTTGTTTATGTTGCTTTTAAGGGAGTAATTAATGATACTGATGATTATGTTATTTTGCGGTTGGAAGACAGAGAAGCTGACTATAACCTGCACAATGTAGTTATTGCTCCTCATAGCAAACTAAGAGGAAAATTTGACGGAGCTATATTTAAAGACGGAACGATAGTAAAAGTATCAGCGCACGCTCCTGCCTGGGTAAGTTTCAAATTATGGCGAAATAAAAAGGGCGAAGTTGAATACAGAATTACAGATATTGTTAGCCGTGTTGTTGATGTGACATGTAATATGATAAAGTATATCGAGAATAATATTTGGGATAAAAACAAAGATTATTCAAAGGTATACCTAAACCAGAATCTGCCTGGCGCTGAATTAGAAAGCTGGTGGGAATCTGCTATGAAAGACTTAAAAAACTCTTTGGATTGGAAAAAATCTTTTAAATTAGAAAATCAGAAGCAATTAAGAGAAAAACTTGCAAAAACCTTATGACAATACTTACATATCTAAATCTTTTTTTTATAGTTCTAATATTTCATTTTTGTTCAGATAATTATTCAGCTGAAACAAGGGACTCCATTGTTAATGAATTTTCTAGTAATAAAAATGTCGTATCTGTAAATCATTATTATGATACAGAGGATTGGAAAAATGTAATGGATTTTGATGTTACGCTAAAAAATGGTGTTCGTATGTATATTGCAGGTTGTCAATATGATAAAAACAATGATTTAATTTATGAGTCTGTGTATCATATAAATGGATGGTATCTTTTAGAAATAATTCATTATGGAACAGAGGATAAATACGATTCAAGTTCAGCCAACAAGAGAGAAATCGAGCTGATGGGAAAATCTGTAAAATACTTGCTTGACAATTATCAAGAACTTTTTGATTTTTATATGAATGTCCCAGAATTTGATCCTGCTCCATATAAAACCCTCAAAGAAACTTTTTATAATGCACCAAAAAAGTGTATGTATGATATATATGATGAAAATGGCAGAATAATTGGTGTAAGCAAACTGTACAGACGTAGATAAATCAGAGAATTGGACTATATATTGTATGGAGAAAATCAAAGAATATAATAATTCCAAATTCCCACATCCCATTCTGCCTGTGCATATTGCCCCAGCCTGATTGTGCTTACGCCCCAGACAGACTGTATAGCCACTACAGACAAGCTGTATAACAAGCCCGGACAAACTGTAGCGTAAGGCATAGTAGCCTGTACCTTTAGAAATCATATACAATTACTACAGTGTTAAGCACCATAATCTAGTCACATTGCTTTGTGAATCTAATTTGATTTTTTTTGAAGTCTAGTTAGGTTTGGAATTGAGCGCGCAGGATATAAACTCAAACTGATATTTAAAACACGAATGCTCCAAGCACCATGCATAAATTCTAAGCATATAAAGCTAAAAGGTCAAGATTATTTTTTAGCTATTAACTAAATCACCAGGCCATTGTATAATTCATTGCATACAAAAAGATAAAACAAGAGGTATTGCAAAATGCCAGGAGAGAACAAAACGCTGACCCCGACATGGATAGCGTATGTGGACGGGGCGAGGCTGGGCTGGAAACACGAGGGCGCGCTAAAATCCATCAGAATCCACGACGGGCTGAACTCAATCGGGACGGCGAGCCTCGTCTTCGACCTGCCCGCCACCGACTTTGACAATGATGATGTATTCTCCGAGGGGAGCGAGGTCTCAGTCCATCTCGGCTACAAAGACGATGTCGAGGAAGTTTTCTCAGGCGAGGTAACGGGCTTCGTGCCGCGGTTCGGTGAGTACGGCGCACCCCAGATGGAAGTCCAAATAGAAACAAAACTGCACAGGCTGGACAAAGGCATACGCGCAAAGGCATTTGAAAGCAAGACAACAGCCCAGATTATAAAAGAAATCATCACAAATCATAATCTGAAAGCCGAGGTCGAGGAATTCGGCCCGAAGCACAACTACACGGAGCAAAGGAACATCACTGACTATGACTACATCACTCAGCTCGCCTGCAAGTACGGGAAGGCGGTCTGGTGTCAGGGCAGCACTGTTTATGTAAAAACTGAAATAACGCCGAGCGATGACGACGTAATCCTCGAATGGGGAAAGTCGATAATCAGCGCGAGGGCAAAGACGAGCATGACAAAGCAGCTTTCTGCGGCGACCTGCACTGGCTGGAGCATCATGGACTGCCGTGGCTTCGCGGCGACGGCTACGATGAAGGACATCCCGCTCAAAATCGGGGGCGAATACTCGTGGGAGGACAACTCGAAGGGCTACGACCCGAAGAAAATCGAGCAGATTACCACCGAAGAAATTATTGACGAGGAAGATGCGGCGGCGGTCGCCAAAGCCTACATACAGAACCGCTCGTTCAAGTTCCAGAGCTGCGACATAAAGACACAGGGAAACTATCACATAAAGCCGGGCAACCGCCTCACGGTGAAATATATCGGCAAGCAGAGCGACGGCGAATATTTGATTGAGAGCGTAGAGCATACGCTTGACATTCAGGAAGGCTTCATAACGAGATGCCATCTGATAAGGAATTTCTGCGAGGTGAACGACAGGAGCGGAACGGCGAGCGAGATAGACAGTGAGCGGGCGGACAACCAGATTAACGGCACACAGGAAGGAAATGTTTCGGCGGTCTCCAGCCCGTCAAGCAGAAGCCAAAGCGAAAATCAGGGCGAGTCAGAAAATATATCTAATGAAAAGAGCCCGAAAATCTCAAACCCGCGCTGGGAAGATGAAAACGGCAAGACAATAACAAAAGCCCTGGTCGGCGATGAGGTGTATCTTTGCGCCGATGTAACGGACATAGCCGACGGAGCGACAGCAACAATCAGAATTATAGAAAAAGACAATGATGGCAATGACGATGATTTGACGAGTCTCACCGACAAAGTACAGGACGGAAAAATCCGTTGTGATTGGAAAGTCATCTACACAGAGGACAATGACGACACAGACAGCCAGAAAGAAATGGAGGAGAAAGGCTACACCTTGCCCGAATACGCGTTCACGGTAGAGGTAATGGTACAGAGAGCGAGGAAAGCGGGCAACTGGATGTTATGGGATGGATAAAAAAACAAATTGTTTATAGATATACAAATAAACCAATGATAAATCTTCCTTATAAATTATTTACAACCAATGGAAAACTTGTTTCTGAAGGTAAATCTGATAATTTTGGATATATTTCTGTTGAAAATATTAAAATAGGTAGATATAAATTGTGTCTTGGAGAAAATGATGGACTATGAATATTTTATTGATACTATGGATGCAACTCCTTTAGTAGTCGAGCCTGATAATCACAAAAAAGTTATTGTTGGTGTTTCTGTGAAACAAGAGGGAATTGATTTTATAGGACAGCATTCTTTTATAATGTTTATAGATGAAAATAGCCCTAAAAAATCAATTATGTTAGATGCTTCCGGTCATTATGGCGAAGGACGGTCATCTGATGTCATCGATGGTTACCAGATTCCGATAACAATTAGCTCGTATTTGAAATACTGGGATAGCCTAGAATATTTATATACATTTGAGTTAAATATAAAAAATTCTGATGAAGAAAAAATAAAGCAACTTATCACAGAAATTGAAGGAAGGCATTGGTTTGCATGTACGGACATAGCCTCTTCCCTATTATTGGAAACTGGTTTATTTAATGGGCTAAAACATAGGCAATTGCCAAAAAAGTTTTTAAAAGACTTAATAAAATACTCTAAAGCTCACCCTGGTAGCATGATAATAAAAAAATTTGATATGAAAACTGACACAGAGATTCCCTATGAAGAATAAAAAACTTAATGAATCAATAATTTTTTTTTCGTTTTATTTATTAAACATTTTTCTAATACGGTTTTTGTTTTTTACAAGTCCTAATTTTAATGAAATTCATATTTGCAGCATATTTATAGGATTGCTGCTAAGTTTTTATTTTATGTTTAATTTTAAAAGAAAAGTAATATTCTTGACTTTTCCTCTCTATTATTTAATATGCTGTATGCTTTGCGTTGTGTTTGTGCAGGTATGGAGTTTAAATTTTCAAAAGCCTTATGAAAATTTTTATGGTATTCTAAAATCACTAATCCATAATATAATAGCAATATTAATTTTTACCCTTCCATTTGTCATTGTTTCGACTTTTGAGAAATTTGTTTTATTGAAAATAATAAGGAAGTTTTTTATATAAATAATTTATCAGAAAACAATTAATTAAAAAAGATGATTTTCAATAATTCTGAATCTATTATTAATACAGCAAAAAATATAGGTGTGTGTAACAGTAAAATCTTTGAGCCGAAACCCATTTAAAAGAGGTGAGCCTGAAGAAAATACAAAATTAGCTATTTTGATTGTTGAAAATGGGATTAAGAATGAAAATGGGGAAGATTAGAAATTATATTCAATTACGATTAATATCTATTGCACTATTAATCTCAACATTAATAGCTGACTATTTTTTTTGTAGTATTCTTGATAAATGGTTTGAGTTATGTCTTATTTTTAGTTTATTTACTTTATCAATATTTTTAACAAATTGTTGCATACTTTTTTGCTATTTAAATATTTTATTTTCAATTTCTTTTACACTATTGCTATTTTTCATTTCACGTGTGTTTTTTAAGAATTCTTCTTTTAAGGAAGATTTAATTTATTTATTTATTTTTACTTTGATTGCTTTTATTGTATCCTTACCAATCAAAAACAAAATAAAATATACAGAAGCGAGTTGGATTGTTTTTGATTTTATAATCTTATTTCTAGGAATAAGTTTTTATATTGGTCTAAGTTTATATACAAACTTTAGATTATTAAAATTCTACCATTTTTATTCTAAAAAAAGTTTCATTAAAATGTTTAAAAATTTAGAAAACATCTCAAAGAATAAGTTGATAGTCAATGTGGAGGAGTTCGGCCCTGAATACAATTATATCGAGCAGAAAAATTTCACGGACTATGGCTACATCATGTACTTGGCGGGAAAATATGGAAAGACAGTCTACTGCCAAGGAAACACTGTCCATGTAAAGACAGAGATAACGCCGAGCGACGACGATGTAATCCTCGAACGGGGGAAGAGCATAATCAGCGCGAGGACAAGGACGAGCATAGCAAAGCAGCTTTCGGCAGCGGCCTGCACTGGCTGGAGCATCATGGACTGCCGTGGCTTCGCGGCGACGGCTACGATGAAGGACATCCCGCTCAGAATCGGCGGCGAATACTCATGGGAGGACAACTCGAAGGGCTACGACCCGAAGCGGACGGAGCAGATTACAACCGAGGAGATTCTGGACGAGGAAGACGCGGCGGCAGTCGCAAAGGCGTACATCCAGAACCGCTCGTTCAAGTTCCAGAGCTGCGACATAAAGACACAGGGGAACTACCGCATAAAGCCGGGCAACCGCCTCACGGTGAAATATGTCGGGAAGCAGAGCGACGGCGAGTACCTGATTGAGAGCGTGGAGCACACGCTAGACATGCAGGGCGGATTCATAACGAGATGCCACCTGATAAGGAACTTCTGCGAGGTGTGCAACAGGAGCGGAACGGCGAGCAAGATAGACAGGGAGCGGGCGGACAACCAGATTAACGGCACACAGGAAGGAAATGTTTCGGCGGTCTCCAGCCCGTCAAGCAGAAGCCAAAGCGAAAATCAGGGCGAGTCAGAAAATATATCTAATGAAAAGAGCCCGAAAATCTCAAACCCGCGCTGGGAAGATGAAAACGGCAGGACAATTGCAAAAGCTCTGGTCGGCGATGAGGTGTATCTTTGCGCTGATGTAACGAACATCGCAGACGGAGCGACAGCAAAAATCAAAGTCATTGAAAAAGACGACGACGGCAACGATGATTTTGTCGCGGAGCTGAGCACGTCTGTACAGGAAGGAAAAATCCGTTGTGATTGGAAAGTCATATACACAGAGGACACTGACGACACAGACAGCCAGAAAGAAATTGAAGAAAAAGGCTACACCTTGCCTGAATATGCATTTACTGTTGAATGCGATGGTGTTGAGAGCGAAGAGTCCGGGCAGCTGGATGTTATGGGATGGATTAAGACACAATTTAATGATAAGAAAACAGGAAAACCTTTGGCAAATCGAAAATACAATATTTATCTTTTTGATGGATCCATAATAAATGGTACAACTGATAATGAAGGTTATATCGATCTGAAAGACTTAAAATTCGGAAAGTATATTATTTGTCTATAATTGGTGGAGTAAAAAATGAGTGAAATTGAAGAAACATCAAAAGTGATTAATGATGATATTGGAAGTTGGTATTTTGGCTATACGCTTTTAAAATCAACAAAGCTAGATATAACAAATTATCGAATATTTAAATTAACATCTTGGATTAAAAAAAGAAATCAAATAAATGAAATAATAAAAAAAGGAAAATCTATTATTATAGCAAAAAATGAAATTGATATAGCCTTGATTTTAGGATTAGAAACTGATGTTACAAATGAAGAAAAGTCAGAAGATATAGATAACAGTTTTTCATATATACAAATTAATAATACTCCTGAATATTTATATGGAACTACTCATAGACCTGGTCTAAAAAATGATAAAGAATTAGCTGATGATATGATTATTGGTGATAAATCTGAAAGTTATTTTAATAATATAAAAGATAAGAAAGGTAAAGATATTGATTTTTCATCAATTTTAAAACATAAAACAGAACCAGATAAACTTTTTAAAATTATGAAAAGTAATTTAAATAATTTTTCTATGTTTGAATTAGATGATGTATTATCTGAATGGATAGATTTTTTCAAACGAAAGGTTCTTGTTTCATATGGTCAAGATTTTACATTTAGAAAAAAAGAGAATTCAAATTTAACGCAGAAAATAAAAGAACATGAAAAAACAAAGGATATGATTAAAAGAATAAAAGATATCTTAGAAAAAGAATTAACCAAAAAAGATGTAAAAGGTGATATTTATCAATTACTATTGGAAATAAAGAAAAATAAAAATAATGCTTTCTATAAAGAATTGCATTGGGGAACTAACCTTGAAAACGATAGAACTCCAAATTATAGTACAAACACAGATTCTTTAATGGGGTTAAGAATTCTGATAAATGATGTCTGGGGATATGATATTGAAATTGAAAAATACAAAATTGAAGATTCAGAGATATCAGGAACATTAATAATAAAATTTTTTGATAATTTCGGATTAGATGACGACGATATTAGTAAATTTGGAAATAAATTAAATGGAGATGGTTTTAAGGCCTGGTATTTTATTCAACATTATAATGGCTTTACGAAAGTTGAGGGATTTGGCAAAACATGCTATCAACCATTTATTACGCAAGCAACTGTAAAAGAGGAATTTTGTTTTAAATATGAATAATAAACATACAATGATTATAACAATAATTGCATTTATTGTGTCTGCTACTTTTATATCTGCTTTCATAATATTAATTAAAACTGTAAATGTTTTTAAATCTCCCTCTGAAATTAAGTACAAAATTGAATATATAGACGTTGAAAAATCAAAAATTTGGATGATGGAAAATCAACAAAAGGATTATGATAAAAAAACACATGATAAGAAAATATATTTCTTTATGTCAGATAATATTATAAATAATGAAACGGAAATTTTTAATAAGCTGTCTAATAAGTTTAATTTTCCTAAGAATCAAACTTATTATATCTATGTGTACAAAAAATCAAGAAAACTACCAAAATTTTGGACTCCAGATGAAAATAAATTTGTCTTTGATATAATTGATATGCATGAAAATGATTTATATATGATACTTGAATGTGAAAATGATTTATTTACAAATATTTATAATTTGAAAATTGATAATGTATACGATGATAAATGGAAAAATTCATTATAATATACCAGCTGAGGTATTTAAGAACAATTTAGGCGCACTGTCAAAATGATATTGAGTATCAGGCCGACAACCATTTCGGTAAAAAAATCAATACAAATGCGGGAACTTATGTTTTAGATGATAATTATCTTGCAAAAGTAAAAGAAGTAACTGAATATAATACTGATATGGAAAAAAGAAAAAAAAAGTTCTTAAGCGAAGAAAAAAATCTTACAGGTATTATAAAAAAAATTCAAAGCAATGGTGTTCTGCAAAACGAATATAAATTATATTGGTATTCAACTATTGGATTAAGTAGAACTCTAAAAAATAGCTTGTTGGAAAATGCATGGAATTTTGATCCAAACAAAGACAAGCTTACAGCGGAAGAACAAAATCAGCTTGATGTTTATGCAGGATTGAACACTTTCATTATAAGAAGCGATGTAATAGTTGAAGTTAATAACATAAAAATCAAGACAAATTGTAATGGATTAAAATTTGAAAGCGTCAACAGATTTAACATAGAAAGTATAAATGTATCAATAAAGTCATGGAAGAACACTATTTTCGATTATTATGATTTTAACAGAAATATCGGATTTTTCTTGCTAAATCCAGATTATGGAAATAAAGAAGGGGTATATCCAAATAAAGTAAAACTAACGCCTTTAGATATTAGACATAATCTTTTGGTAAATATGACTAAAGAAATCCCACCTTTGGCACGTGAATTTTATATTTATAAGGAATTCTATGAAAATAATCAAAATCTGCTTGTTAAAAACTATGGCATAAAATGGAGGGAGGCATGAAAAGGAAGCTAATTATGTTTATTCTAGCTACCATCTTTATTGCTGTCTCAATTTCGAGAGCATCGAAAATAGATAGAATGCAAAAAATAGTTGATGTTGCTATTGGTAAATACCATACGCTATGCTTGTTTGAGGATGGCAGAATTCTTGCATTTGGAGACAATGAAAATGGAGAACTTGGTCTAGGTGAGTTTTTTTTAGGAGAAAGATACGTTTCTCCTTTTTATATACAAGCCCCAATAAAGTTTGTGTCAATAGCATCTGGTTATTTCCACAGCCTTGCAGTTTCAGAAGATGGAACTTTATGGGGTTGGGGAGACAACAGCAGCTGTCAATTAATAAATTCAGAAAGAAATTTTTCTAAATCATGTACTGAATCTGAATACAACATTCCAGTCATAATAGACAGTGAAAAAGATTGGAGAAAGGTATTTGCAGACGGGTTCGATTCGTTTGGATTAAAGAAGGACGGCACTTTGTGGAGAATTTCAGACATGTGTCAAATAGAAAATCCAAAAGGTCGTAAATGGAAAAATGTAATCGTTCAGGCAGATGGCGGTGGAGATGACTATAAATTGTATGTAATGCTAGAAGACAAGAATGGTGAAATATTTACATACGGGACATGTAATGAAGAAAGAAATATGCTTTCCTGTTTCTCGGTATGGAGTAGTAAAAAAGACGGCTTGAAGATTCTTTTGCCTCTTGAAACACCTCCGGAAATTTCAGATCTATGGATGAATGATTTTTCTGGTGTATTTAGAAAGAGAAATGAAATTCATATTTGGGGTATGATTGCAACAGAAGAAAATGAAATAAAAGAAAAATTTAAATCTATGTTTTCAGATATTAGAAAATCCGAAGAAATCTTTGCAGATTGGATGTTTAAGAGTAAAAAGAAGGTAAAAATAAAAAAAATAAAAAAAATAATATCAGGAAATTTTATGTGGAGTTTTGCTTGTATAGGCGGTGCAGAATTTAATTATTCCTATACTGCATGCCTTCGAAATGACGGAAAATTGATTGTCTGGTCAAATGGCAAGACTTATACTAGCGATTCTTCTCTTAAAATACGGGATATTTGGGGAAACAATGGAATTTTTGCTCAAGCGAAAGATGGCAAAATTTATGTAACGGGCTACAATTTATTTAACAGATTGGGAGTTGATAAATCTCAAGAAGAGTTTCTTTTTCTTGAGCTATTTGATTTTTAATGATATATAAGGTCTGGCAGCTCAGCTCCAGCAGTTTCACAGACGAGAAGGACGCCATGGAAGTGGCAAGGAGCGTTCTTCTGGTCAGGTCATTGCAGTTCCAGAGCTGCGAGGCAAAGACGGAAGGAAACTGCCGCATAAGGCCGGGCAACCGCCTCACGGTGAAATACCTTGGAAAGCACAGCGACGGCGAGTATCTTGTCTACTCTGTCGAGCATAGCCTCAGCGCACAGGACGGATACTTCACAACGTGCCATCTTAAAAGGAACTTCTGCGGAGTAAGCAACAACAGAAGCATCAGCGCAATCGACAGGGAGCGGATAGACAGACAGAGCTCAAATGCACAGGAAGAGACCGCAGCGGCAACCTCTGCAAGTGGAAACCAGACAGAAAGTCAGAACGACACAGAAGAAAGCAACGCAGAAGAAAAGAGCCCGAAAATTTCAAACCCGCACTGGGAAGATGAAAACGGCAAAACACTTACAAAAGCCCTGATCGGCGATGAAGTCTTCCTTTGCGCCGATGTAACGGACATTGCCGACGGAGCGACAGCAACAATCAGAATCGTTGAGAAGGACAACGACGGAAATGACGATGATTTAACAGTTCTCACCGACAAAGTACAGGACGGAAAAATTCGTTGTGATTGGAAAGTCGTTTACATGGAGGACAACGACGACACCGAAAGCCAGAAAGAGATGGAAGAAAAAGGCTACACTCTGCCCGAATATGCGTTTACTGTTGAGTGCGATGGAGTGGAAAGTGATGAAAGCCCACAGCTGGATGTAATGGGGTGGATTAAGACACAATTTAGGGATAGAAGAACTGGGAAGCTGATAGCCAATAGAAAATATACGATTTATCTATCAGATGACACAATAAAAAAAGGTACTACCGATTCAGATGGCTTTGTCTATGAAAAAGATTTGAAGCATGGTGAATACTATATAGAATTTGGAGAATAGATTATGTCTGATATAAAAGTAAAAGATG
Source organism: Treponema succinifaciens DSM 2489 (assembly GCF_000195275.1). NCBI lineage: Bacteria > Pseudomonadati > Spirochaetota > Spirochaetia > Treponematales > Treponemataceae > Treponema > Treponema succinifaciens. The sequence goes on from NC_015385.1 coordinate 304,035, forward strand.
AAATTGTAGTTAATAAAACTGGTGTTTGGTATTTCGCTGCAGAAATATTAAAGAAATACGGAATAAAAAATACAGGAGGCAACCAATATGTGGTAATGTGCTGGCTAAAGAATAACAACGGTCTTGTAATAAAAAATGATTTCATACAAAGAAACTCTAAAGTAAAAGTTCCATTCTCTAAAATTGATGTTTTACAGATATTTTGCAAAAAATTAAGACTGAATAAAAATGCTTCAGAATATTTTGATTTAATGGAATGCGACCACGAAGTTGACGGGGCAATTGAAGTTGCAAAATACATTGTTGAAGAAATAAAAACTAACGGAATTATCCCCTAACACACTCTTAGTTATTAAAAAAAACAAGAAATATTACAAACGACAAAACTATATTTCTTGTTTTTTTATTATATGCTAAAATTCAAAATCTTTCCATATTAAATCAAAAAAATGTTCATCATAAAAATCAATGTAATTTTTTTTACACCTCATTAAATTTATCCTTTTAAGAGGCTTTCTGTATCATATTGACAAATAACTTATAAATGCTTAATATTATACAAAAAGCGAGAACATTTGTTCCCTTTGTTAATAAATATCAGATTGCCGTTTCCCAAAAGTATCTGATAATCCGTTTCAAAAGCCTTTCTTTCGCCAAAAAGAAAGGCTTTATCTTTATACTATACATTTCAAGGATTTAAATCAATATTGAATTATGCCGCAAATATCCCCTGCTTTAACAGTACATCAAATGAGCTTGTTCCGTTGTTCTGCCGGAAACAGAATTCGTTTACATATTCCTGCAAGTAGTCTACAGAAACGTGATGATAAATTCCGAGAATTCCACGCTTCAACAGTGCCCAGAACGATTCAATTCCGTTTGTATGAAGTCCGTTGCCGAGGCTGTAAATGCTTTCTAAATGATTTACGCTGATTCTGTAGTAGTTGTTTTTATTTGTGTTTTTATGGTTCATAAAATTGTAGCCTCTAAAATCATCGGTCAGAACCGTTGCGTCTTTCTTGCATACGCTGTCAAGAATATTGAAAAGCTGCTTTCCTGTAAGTTTCTTGCCTTCTTCGTTTGGAAGTGCTACCTTTGCGAATACGTGGCTTGAACTTCTTTCTTTTACACCTACAACAGGAGTTTTTTTAGTTCCACGTCCACGCTTTGAAGGCTCTGTTTCGCCGTTCATTTTTCTAGGTTTACCGCCGATATATGTTTCGTCAATTTCGACCATTGCTTCAAATGCTTTTGACATATCAGTGTTTCCCATTGCAGAGCGTATCTGCTTGAGCATTCTCCACGCTGTTTTATATGTTACGCCGATTTCACGCTGTAACTGCAAGCCGGAAATTCCTTTTTTAGAATTCAAAAATAAATGGATTGCATAGAACCATTTACGCAGGTCTGTTGATGACTTTTCAAAGATTGTGTTTTTGAATGGTGAGAATGTATTATTGCAGTTATGGCAGTTACAAAGTTTTAGATTGTCATTTCTGTGCTGAACACGAACTTTTGAACCGCAGTGAGGGCATATAAGAACATCGTTATATCTGATTTTGAGAAAGTATTTTATAACGGCTTTTTCAGTCGGAAACTTTATCATAAAATCAAAGAATGTCATATATGCCTCCTGCTTTTTAGTTTTTCAAAACAGAATCAATAATCAACCTGCTTACTGTTTTATTCTGTTCTTTTGCTTTTTGTTTTATTGCCATTTCCTCAGATTCAAGGCAGGAAATGACAATCCGTCCGTTTTTATATCCTGTATTATTTGTTGTGCTTCCTTTTTTTCTGCCTGCTCCGGCTCTTGTTCCGCCGTGCTGTGTTGTTTTTTCCATAAAATCACCTACATTATAAACCTTAACGCAATATCCAAAACTTGAAGAATTAAAATTGCTATCAGTATTTTTTCCATTCTGTTCATTATTGACACTCCTATATAATTTGATTATTTTTAAACCGTTCATAGATATTGGCGGTATCTATGAACGGTGGAAAACTAAGCAGACAGCTTAGAAACCAGGTCAAGTATGAACTTTAGAAGTTCTAGCAGAAAAACCAGCAAGGCGATTTTGTCTGCTCTTGACCACAGTTTTTTCTTTTTTCGTTTCACATTTCTATTACCTCCTGATGTTTATAATATAATACATCTTGATTATTATGTCAATAAAAATCAAATAAAAATGTAAAAAAAAATATGAAAATTTGTCGAATTTTATGTTATATTAAGAGTGTATGAGGGGATAATTCCGAAAACTAATGTAAAAAGCAAAGAAGCAGGTTATATAGCAGATTGTTTAGATTATGAAAAATATATAAGAAAGTACTATAATAAAAATGGTTTAGCACCACTTCCTGATCCAATATCCATAAAGGGAATTGGAATCAAAAAGTGGATTAGCATGGTGAATACAAATAAACCTTGGGATCATAAGAAAAAGATACAAGAAAAATTTGGCATGATAGCAGTGAAAGATCGCCCTTTTTTAGGAAAAAATAAACAATTGAAGTTTTCTCAATTGTCTTATCATAAATATCAATACCATGACTATTTTTTAGATGTATGGTCAAATATCCATTATGGTTTTGTTGGTAGATATTGTGGCTTTTCAGAAAAGACTTTATTAACAGGCTCTGATTTTCAGCAGGCAGTTGCAAACATTAAGAATGCCAATTTTAAAGGAGGAGATGATCAGGCGGATAAAATTACAATGCAGTTAGGAATGGATTTATATACAAGATATAAAGATAAAATTGAGAAATTAACCTATCAAATAATTCTTGATGAATTAGAAAAGCTGGATACAATTGGACAATCAAGATTATTACACAAATGTTTCGATACTTCCAAAATGGGAGTAACAGTTTTATGAAAATAAAAAAAAAGTATTTATTTGTATTTGGGATTATTGTTATTTATTTTTTATTGCCACATGTTGAAATCTCAGCAAATACAGATTCTATAATTGAATATGGGTATGTGTTAGAATTTATTGATGGATATAATCAAGAAGGAGAGCCAACTGTAAAGCAAATGCTTGAATACCTTAAAGGTGGAAAATCGTTTTATAATATGGGTAAAAGAAATGTTAAATTCTTATTTCCATTATTTTGTTTAAAGGATATATCTTGTATTTCGATTGGTGGAAAAATAACCAACATAAGATATTCAGAAAAGATTTCAAAAAAATTTCTTGAGCAGCAAGCAAAAGAAGAAGATATTAATTTATGTACTCTTACAAAAGAACCTTTAATTATATATTCAAAAGATTTGTATTTTTTTCGCATATATGCAGATTTTTCTAATGATGCAAATTTTGAAAATGTATATATAAAAAAATACCCTTGGAGCAAGAAGAAACTTCTGCGGAGCAAGCAATAAAGACAGAAGCATAAGTGAAATCGACATGGAACGGATAGACAGCCAGGGCGCAAATGCACAGGAAGAGACTGCGGCTGCAACCTCTGCAAGTGGAAACCAGACAGAAAGTCAGAGTGAAAAGGAGAATACTGCCGAAAAACAAAGGAATCCGTCAGTTTCAAATCCGCACTGGGAAGATGAAAACGGCAAGGCAATAACCAAAGCCCTGGTCGGAGATGAGGTGTATCTTTGCGCCGATGTAACGGACATTGCCGACGGAGCGACAGCAAAAATAAATATTGTTGAGAAGGACGGCGACGATGATTTTGTCGCGGAGCTGAGCACGTCTGTACAGGAAGGAAAAATCCGCTGTGATTGGAAAGTCATCTACACAGAGGATAATGACGACACAGACAGCCAGAAGGAACTAGAAGAAAAAGGCTATACCCTGCCGGAATATGCGTTCACTGCAGAGTGCGATGGCATTGAGAGCGAGGAAAGCGGACAGCTGGATGTAAGAGATTGTTCACTATTACTAAATTTCCCATAAATGAATTTCATTTTCCCCAAACACTTGTAACATACTGAGCATCATTCCAAGTTTTGCCAACTGGAGTTGCTATACCATAGCTAACTTCTGCCAAATCATTATCGACTTCAATTCCTTCGTGCGCTATCTCTATTCTTTCAACCGCAAAGTCGCTTCCAAGATTTGTCATCAGCTTTGGTCCTATCCAGCGGCAGGGAAAGGCACGGTAGAAATTCCATCTTTTCACCTCGTTCCCCTCTGTGTCTTTTAGCACCACCGACCCGTTCTTTCTTTCCAGCTTCTTGTTCTCAAGGCACGTCTCCTTGAACCAGTTAAAAAGCGACTCGTTCTCTGTTATTCCCTTCTCAATGATTAGGTTTGGGAACCGCGTTCTTCCCTTGAATTTTCTTGTGGTGTGGTTCAGGCCGCCCTTTTTGAAGTCTGTTAATAACTTCTAGGACAGCCCCATCTGCTATGATTTGCACACGAATTGTCAGATTATCGGGTCAAGCCCGATAATGACAGCAAAGTGTAAAACTCAGCATTCGGCTTAAATGCTAAAATTCCAAATCTTCTTCTGGAGGCTCACAAAATTCATTAGGCGCGGCTTCAGGAGATTCTTCTTTTGCTTTTTTTCCAGATGATTTTTTTGGAGCGGAAAGGGCTTTTCCTTCTTCAGCTTTTTTTTGAATCGGCTTAAAGTCAACGTGCTCGGCGATTATTTCTATGATGCTTCTCTTTTTGCCGTCTTCAGTTTGCATTGTTGTCTGTTTGAGCCTTCCGACTACGCGGATTCCTCTTCCTTTTGGACACCATTTTTCGCAAAGTTCAGCGGTTTGTCCGAATGTTGCAACGTCAAAGTACGAAACCTCATCAACGTAGTTTCCGTCACTGGCTTTGTACTTTCTGTTCACGGCGATTGGAATCCGGCAGAACGAAGCTCCGTTTTTGCAGCTTTTTCTTTCTGGCTGACGGACAACATTTCCTTCCAGAATAATTTGATTCAAGGCATTCATAAAATCCTCCATAAAAATAGAATAATTTTTCCGAAGCTTTTTGCTTTCGTGATTTCAGTTAAATTTATTTCCGATTTTTTACAAAAAATGCTTGTATGCAAAAATAAAATTCAGAATTTCAGAAATTTCCTTTGAATAAAAACACCTGATATATTTGTGTTATTTGTTTACTCTTGTTGTTTTTCTATATATAATATGTGGCATGGCTACGACCTCGAATATTTTGACACTTTTAAAATTCAATTGTTCCAAGCAAAAAACATATATGCTTGAATACGGACAGTTCGCAGACTACGTTCACAGATATGCCCAGCATCATATTGAAGAAAATTCAGCGCTTGAAAGCTACTGCACCAGCGATTATAAAGCTGTGCTTGAGGCTGAAATAAATGGTCTTGTGGCTGACCGTCAGGTTGTAATCAGTTCTATAAGAAATAAAGACTACATTTTTGTTGTTCCGTATTTTATTGAAAAATACAACGATTTATTTAATCAGATTGATGCGAATATTTCGATTCCATTTCCAAGCATAAATGATATGCCGAAAATTGTTCCGATTGATGTTGTTACAAAAAAGCAGGCTGATGAAATTATTTACGGACGCTTGGACAAGGAAGAGCTTAACGACAGAACCCTTTACTGCATTGTTTTTTCAAAGACAGTTCCTTCGCTGATTTTTCCGTCTTCTTTCCCGATTGCAAATCTTATAAACCTTGCGCTGAAAAAACTTCAGGAGCTCATGCACAAGGAAGAGTCGCATGATTATTTTTTGAAAAAGCTTTCAATTTCAAATCCTGGAAAAGAACTTTCTATAAAAACATTTTTCAATAAGTTTTGCGCAAATCCGTCAACTGTTCTTGATATTTTAAAAAACACAGGCGACAACTTTTATTACTGGAGCCAGCTCTGTTATTTTATAAAGCAGGATTATACCAAACTCAAGGATTTTGCACCGGAAGACATTACGATTTTGCAGTCTGTTGCCATAATTGAAATTGCGACTTCTTATTACAAATCCAAAGCTGCGGAAAAATTGCAGGCACAGGCGGCGTTTGAACAGCTGGATATTCTTATGAAAAATCCTCCATATTATTACAATCTGAATGACATCAGAAAAATGAAGGATAAAACTGGAATTCCTCTTTTGGGCCAGTACAAAGAAGAGCAGTTGATGAACCATTTAAAGGCGAAAACTCAGGAATCAATTGGAAACCAGATGCCGGAGCTTTTGATTTTTAAAGTGAATGACGGAAACGGATATTATATTTTCAAGGAGCGCGTCATTCCGCTTATAATCAGGCTTGCAAACGATGTGCGCATTTTGGTGCGTGAAGCTCTTATAAAAAGCTGGTACAACAATCTTAGGGAATACGAGCTTTTGCCGGAAATGAAAGAAAACGCGGCCTTTGAAAGATGTCTTGAACGCGAAGTTTCTTCTATTGAACCTGTGCTTTCAGCTCTTTTGAACGCTTCGTTTTTGCCGGTTGTCGCTTTTGAAGACCAGACTCCGGGGCATATAACTTTGTTCAGAAACGATTCCCTTATTTCTTACAGCGAGCTTCTTATGCTTAGCAGACAGGAACTTCTTGCAGATGCAAAGCTGAAACTGCCTTTCTGGTACGCAATGCCGATTGTTTCATTTATAATGAAGCTTTTGTTTAAAAAGCCTAAGCCAAAAACAAGAAAAGACGCTTCTGCAGCTTTAAAAATTCAAAATGAACTTAAAGATAAAGAAAGTGAAATATTAAAACGCCGGGACGAAGATGACAGCATAGATCCAAAAAACAAAAGGCGCAGGGAATTAAGAAAACTTGCCATTGAAATCGAAAAGGAATTTGTTCCTGAAACCAGTACTTTGGACCGCGAGCTGAAAGGCTATATGCACGAATGGAACGACAGAATCGGAAAACAGAATTACGAAAATCTTGGCGAGGATGTCAATTCTTTAATCCGCGATTATTTTAGAAAAGTTCTGCGTACTTTAAAGGCAGACACTTTCAATGCGGAGCGAATCCGGCGTCTTGCAGAATCTTTGGTTGACACTCCAAGCATGATGAAAATTAAAAATCATCCGGCTTTAAAAAGATACGTTGAGCTTTACATCATAAAGATTGTAAAAAATTTGCCTTCAAACTAAAATAGAGTCGGTTATGGATAGTGGCAGTTGTTATCAACGTAGATTAGAAAAAATTACGGCAGTTTCAATTTTGCTTGCATAGAATTTTGAAAGCTGCCTTTTAGCGGGGATTTGCTATGATTACATATTGGCAGCAAGAAAACGGAAAACTTGTAAGCAAGGAAAAAGAAGAGCTTGTCCCGGAAATGAACACTTGGGTTGACGCAAGGTCTGTTACAAGGGACGACATACGCGAGCTTGAAGAAACTTACAAAATCGATTCTGAAAATATGCTTGATATTCTTGACCCGGATGAGCTTTCCCGAATCGAGCGGAATGACGACACTGGATATACTTTTACAATCATAAAGCTTCCTGTTTTTTCTCCGGGGGACGATGTAAGTTATTTTACGGCTCCGTTGGGAATTATTACATTCGATAAATTTTTTATAACAATCTGCTGGACTGACTGCGAGGTTTTAAAGGATTTTGCCGCAAACAGAATCAAAGAACTTTCGCTTAACGATTTTCCAGCTTTTACAATTCGGTTTATGTCCCGCGCTGACCTTACATTTTTGCGCTACTTGAAGGAACTTAACCGACGCGCCACAACAATTCAAAACGAAATGCTCCGCTCTGTTCAGAACCATGAATTGATTCAGCTTTTGAACATTCAAAAATCGCTCGTGTTTTTCACAACATCTTTAAAAAGCAACCAGATGCTTTTGGAAAAACTCCGCAAGACAAAAATTATCAAGCTGGACGAAGAAGATCAGGACTGGATTGACGACGTTGAAATTGATAACAAGCAGGCTTTGGACATGGCTGGAACTTACACGAATATTATGGCAGGAATGAACGATGCCTTTGCTTCTGTTTTGTCCAACAACTTGAATATCGTTATGAAAACAATGACAGCATGGAATCTTGTGCTTATGCTTCCGACTTTGGTGACGAGCTATTTTGGAATAAATGTTCCGCTTCCTTGGGCAAATTCAAAATGGGTTGGAGCAGTTGCGATTGCGGGGCTTTGCGTTTTTACTTCTGTGTTTGGATATTTTATGTTTATGAAACGCCGGATTACTCCGTCTGTTGAAGCAAGAAAAAGAGTTTCATTTAAAGCTCGGCGCGCGGAACGAAAGCAAAGACGCTACATAAAAAAGCAGGAAAAAATAGCGGAGAAAAGAAAATGAAATTTACAAAAATTTTTGCATTGATTTTTTTTGCGGCGGCACAGATTTTTGCGCAGGAATCTTCCGATGATTTTTTTAATGATATTGATTTTGTTGAATTCGGCTCTTCAAGAAAAAAAACTGAATATGTGATTGGAGAAAATTCCCAGTCAGTAACTGCAAAAAGAAGAGTTTTTCCGTTCAAGCTTAACCGTTACGAAACAACTTACAATCTTTGGTATAAAGTCCGTTTGTGGGCGGAAGAAAATGGATACGTTTTTGCGAATCCGGGACAGGAAGGTTCTTCTGGCTCAAGAGGAAAAGCTCCAACACAAATGAATTGCTATGAACCAGTTACAAATATAAACTGGTATGATGTCATTGTCTGGTGCAATGCGTTCAGTGAAATGGACGGAAAAGTTCCCTGCTATTTTTATAACGGACAGATTTTAAAAGACGCCACGGACACAGCTTCATGCGACTTGGCGGAATGCAACTGGAAAAATAATGGCTACAGGCTTCCGACAGAAACTGAATGGGAATATGCGGCAAGAAAAACTCCGGGTGGACTTCAGTCTGGAGCTTTGGCTAGCGGTCAGATTGATTCAAATGGAAAAGATGATTCTTCAGTTCCAGTTGAAGAAGTTGCCTGGTATTTTGAAAATTCAAATGGAACAAAACGAGTTGGAACAGCCGGAACTCCATTTTCCACAAGCGCGCCTCCAAGTCCTTCCAGCGGAAATCCAAACGGAGCCGGAATTTTTGACATGAGCGGAAACGTAATCGAATTCTGCTGGGACTGGGAAGCTCCTTATGAAGCCGGTGATTTATCCAAAAGATATTCAGGTCCAAAATATGGCGCTGAACGTGTTATGCGCGGCGGAAGCTGGAATGAATACACGCTTTTTGTTTCTGCAGGAGACCGTTATTCTTATGACCCGAATGAAGCCTACAACTTTTTTGGATTCAGAATTGCAGCCAGCGTAAAATGAATTTTCAGAATTACAAAGAGCTTTTGATTTCTTCACTTTCGCAAACTTACAAAATTGATTCTTTTTATCTTGGCGAAGAATACGACATTGCAGGAACGTTTTCTAAAAATGATGACGGCTTTGAGCAAAAAGAAGCGTGCCTGGTTTCCTTTTGCAATGATGAAAATTTTGTTTTGTCCGAACTTCAAAGATTGCCTGAAATAACTCTTTCTGGCGCGGATGGTTTTTCAAGAAACAGGCGTTCTGTTGTTTTGCGCGTGTTTGTAATGCAGGACGTTTCGTTTGAACTTGTAAAAAAAATTAGGTCGTTCAATTTCAGCAGGGCAAAAAAAGGCCAGTTTTGGAGCTATGCGGAAAGTCAGGTTGTCCTTGTGGATTTTAAAAACCGATGCACATATTCAAATTTGGCCGGAGAAGAAAAAAGAAAATTGTTTAAATTTACGGAAAATTAATCCGAAAAAAATCCGCGCAGAATCCGCAATTGAAAATTATTGCAAGATGAACTACAATATTTTTTCATGGAAACACGTAACATTTTTGAAAACATTTCTTGTATCGACCACAGATATTCGTTGTCAGAGGCCGAAGTCTTTAACGGTCTTTCTAAGTATATTTCAGAAGAAGCTTCAATCCGTTCATGCGCAAAATGCGAGGCTGCCCTTGTAAAAAGCCATTTGAAATTGCGCGGAAAACTCACGGATGAAATTGCGCAGAGTCTTGATAAAGTCGCTTCGAAAATTGATCCTGCCGAAGTTTATGCGGAAGAGGAAAAAACAAAGCATAATATCCGCGCGCTTGTAAACGTCATGAAGACAAAAGTTTCGGCGGAAATCGGACCTTTGGTTCACCTTGGAGCAACCAGCGTTGACATTCTTGATACAGCTCTTTCGTGCAGAATGAGAGATGTTACAAAAAATGTTGTTCTTCCTGAACTTAAAAAACTTGAAAAGCATCTTTGCGCTATTGCAGACCGCGATTCAGAAGTTCCGCAGGTTGGACGCACTCATGGACAGCACGCAGTTCCTATTACTTTTGGCTGGAGCATTGCAGAATTCGTAAGCCGTTTGGGAAAATCGATTTTGCGCATAGAAGAGCTTTCGAATCAGCTCGTAGGAAAACTTGCAGGACCTGTCGGCTCTTACAACGGACCTTCAATGATTGTAAAAGACCCGGAAGAACTTGAGCGCGTCTATGTTGAATTTCTTGGACTTTCTGCCAGCGAATATTCAAATCAGCTTGTTGAACCGGAATATCTTTTGCGCCTTCTCTTGGAAATGAATGTTGCGTTTGGAATTATTGCGAATCTTGCAGACGACCTTCGCAATCTTCAGCGTTCAGAAATCGGAGAAGTTTTTGAATACTTTGCTTCTACTCAAGTTGGCTCAAGCACAATGCCGCAGAAAAGAAATCCGTGGAACAGCGAGCACGTAAAGTCCCTTTGGAAGGCAATGTGTCCGCGTGTTATTACATTTTATATGGATCAGATTTCAGAGCATCAGCGCGACCTTACAAATTCTGCAAGTCAGAGATTTATGGCGGATTACGTTGCAGGATTTACAATGGCGGTTGCAAGAATGAACAGCGTTGTTTCGGGGCTTCAGGCTGACAAAGAAACAATGGCACGCAATCTTGAAAATGCCGGCGGAAAAGTAAAAGGCGGAGTCCTTGCCGAGCCTGCTTACATTTTGCTTGGCGAAGCTGGAATCAATGACGGCCACGAAGTTATCCGCAAAATTACTTTGGAAGCTGAAAAATCTGGAAAAACATTCTTTGAAGTTCTAAAAACCCACAAAGAAGCGTTTGAAAAAATAACTGCCCAGCTTGAAAAACTCGGCGTGGAAAATCCAGAAAACTTCTTTGAGCATCCGGCGAACTATTGCGGACTTGCTGCAAAAAAATCCCGCAGGCTTGCAAAGAAATACGAAAAGCTGATGGACTGATTTTAGCTTATGCAAAAATACACGGCGGCTTTGGTTGGCTTGGGCAGAATCGGTTACAGTCTTGGACTTGACAAAAACCGCGAGCAGCCCGCCAGCCACACAATGGCACTTTTGAATAATCCTCGGATAAATCTGATTGCCGGTTGCGACACTGATTCCATTGCGCTTTCAAAATGGCAGGACGCAAATAAAAAAGCCGTTGGATATTCGGACAGCGCAAACCTTTATGCGCGATGCCGCCCGGACATTGTTACAGTCGCCGTGAATGAAAATGCCCATTTAAAAGAAGCTGTTGAAGCGATTCACGCAAAGCCGAAACTTGTGATTTTGGAAAAGCCTGTTGCGCTCAATCTTTTGGAAGCGGAAAAAATTCAGCAAGAGGCGGAAAAATTTCAAGTGCCAGTTCTTGTAAACCATGAGCGGCGTTTTGCGGAAGATTTTAAATTGGCAAAGAGCTATATGAAAAAAATCGGGGAGATTCAAAGCATTCGTGCGGAGCTTTGCTCAAGTCTTTGCGTTTATAATCCGGCGGAAGAAAAAACTGGTGCCTACAGTCTTATTCACGACGGAACGCATTTGGTTGACGCGGTTTTGTTTTTTCTTGAGGATGATTTGCCTTCAACGCTGAAAAAAATATCCTTGGAAAATCCTTCTGAAAAAAAAGGGGGACTTCTTAGCCGTGCTTCCGATCTAAATAATTCTGAAAAAAAAATCAAAACTGTAAATTCGCTTCTTAGATTTCCTATTGTAACTGGCGTTTTCCGTGATGAAGAAAAAAATGTCCGGCAGTTCAGCGCGCACTATTCAACTTCAAAATGCCCCGATGTTACAATTGGAATAAGCGGACGCTCTCGTTTCTTTGGATTTGAAATTTCCATTACGGGAACTGAAGGCAGGATTTGCATTGGAAATGGATATTTAAAATTGTATCACCGCGAAAAATCTTCTCTCTACAGCGGATTCTATTCACTTTTAAATGACCGTTCCGAAAGCCTGCCAAAAAAAACTTTTTACTTTTCAAATATGATTCAAAACGCAGTTGACTTTTTAGATGGAAAAGCAAACTTGCGCTCGACACTTCAGACTGGAATAAACGCGCTTTCAGTGCTTGAAGAAATAAAAGAAATAATCAAATAAATTTCCCCAAACTTTTTTCTGAATAAAAATCACTTTTGATATTTTTCGCAGTTTAAATATGCCTGTCAGGGCAAACGCATTATAAATAATTTAAGTAAAGTTTGCGCGAAGGAACGGTTTCTGGGGCAAAAACACTCTGATTGTTGCGACCGCGTGAGCGGGCAATTCTATAGTCACTTTGCAACAGTCAGCGTGTAGCGCATTATTGCGCGATTTTGAACCACGAAACCGTGCCTGGGAGCCAGTTTTATGCTGAATACATTTATAATACGTTTGCCCTGATATGCCTGTTGACGATAAAAGATTATTTTTCTACAATATATCAGTTTGGAGTACTTTAAATGAAAAAGTTTTTGTGTGCCGCAGTTTTTGTGTGCGTTTTTTGCACGGCGGTTTTTTCACAGGAAATTACAACGGCGAGCGATTTCTTTAAATCTGTCAGCGACCGTTATGCGGAAATAAAAGACTATGAAGCCGACATCGACATAACAATCGGCAAAAGTGAAATGAAAGGAAAAGTCAGCTTTAAGCGTCCGGAAATGCTTAGAATAGATTTTTCAGATCCGGCGGAACAGGTTGTTGTCTTTAACGGTGATGATCTTACAATTTATTTGCCAAGCCCGACTTCCGCAATCCTTGAGCAGAACGTTACCGCTTCTGGTCCAAATGCGGCTACATCCCAGGGACTTTCTCTTTTGCGCCGTTATTACACAGTTGCCTACGAATCTGGGCAAAGCGCGGTTCCTTTGGATGAAAACAGCGATGAAATGGTTGTGAATCTTTTGCTTTCAAGAAGATCCGCGGCAGAAGCGTTCCGTACAATAAAACTTTCAGTAGATCCTTCGACAAAATTAATCCGCCGTGTTGCTGCGGTTTCTTCTCAGGATGTGGATTACATTTTTGATTTTCATAATTACAACTTGAATGTGAATATAAGCGATCAGCGTTTTATTTATGATCCGCCGTCATCTGCAAACAACTACAACAACTTCCTTCTTTCGGAGTAATAAATGGAAAGCTACGGAGAAATTTTGCGCAATGCCCGTGAAGAAAAAAAAGTTTCCATGGAAGCGATTGAGCGTGCAACTGCGATTACAAAAAATTATATAGATTCACTGGAAAACGAGTGCGTTGAAGATTTTCCTGGAGAATCTTATTTTATAGGATTTCTTTCAAATTATTGTGAATTTCTTGGGCTGGACAAAGATGAGATTTTGCGGCTTTATCATGCAAAAAAAATTCAGGAATCTCCAGTTCCAGTTGAACTTTTAAAAAATCAGAAGCCGGTTTTTCTTGTTCCTGTAATTGTCGCATCTGTTGTTTTAGTTTTGGCGATGCTTGGAATTTACATTTATTTCAGCGTGCTGAAAATTCCGCAGAAAAAAGAGCTTAAGGCAAGAGAGCAAGTTGAAAAAGAAAAAATCCATCAGTATCAGTTTACTGGCAAGCCCGAAACAAAGAGACTTTATAAAGGAGATCAAATTCTTGTTCCTGCAAAACAAGGCAAGGGAAATATTGTCTTGACAGTTGGCGGAACTTTGGGAAATCTTTCAATTCTTACGCCTTCTGGAAATCAGATTGTGGAGCTTAGCGAGGAACGTGATATAGACATTGACGGCGACGGATTTGCGGATTTGATTATTTATTTGAGCGATGTTTCAAATGACAATGAGGCTAACGGCGCGGAAGTCAGAATTCTTGAAAAATCCATTGAAAATTCTTTTGTCGCGATTTCAGATGGAAAATCCGGTACAGAACTTTCAGAAATTCCTGCGGCTTCGGCTGTAAAAAACAATGCGAACAGAACGGTAATCCACGAAGACACTCGCGCTTATCCGTTTACAATAAATGTTACATTCCGTGGTTCTTGTCTTTTCAGGTACAAAAGCGACCGTCAGGATTATGTTGAAGGCTATTACAAAAGCGGCGAGCTTGTTACAATTACTTCAAACAACGGAACTCGGCTTTGGATGAGCAACATTAACGCTTTGAAAATTCATGTTATCGCAGGACTTTCTTCTTATGATCTTGAAGTTGGGCGTGCAGGTGAAGTTCAGGCGGAAGACATAAAATGGGTTCGTGACAGTGACGGAAAATATCGTTTAGTGGTGCTTGAACTTGACTAGTAAAAAATTTTTTCTTGACCAGCATGGCTGTGCAAAAAATCAGGTTGACGGCGAGCTTATAATGAGCAGGCTTTTAAGACTTGGATTTGAGCAAGTTTTTGAGCCTGAAAAAGCCGACTTGATTATTGTAAATTCCTGTGGATTTATTGAGAGCGCAAAAAAAGAAAGTCTGGATTCCCTTATTGGAGCGCGCTCTGCATTTCCTAATGCGAAAATTCTTTTGGCGGGCTGTCTTGCCGAGCGTTATGCGGATGTCTTTAAAAAAGATTTGCCTGAAGCTGACGGAATTGTTGGAAACGGAAATTTAGAGTTGATTGATTCCGCTGTAAAAGATTTGTTTGAAGAAAAGCGTCCGGTTTTAAAAGCTGAACAAAAAGGAGTTTGCTGTGGCGAGCGGAATTCACTTTTGTCTTTTAAAGGAAGCGCGTTTGTAAAAATTACAGAAGGCTGTGATAACAAATGCTCATTCTGCGCAATTCCCATTATACGTGGAAAACTTCGTTCAAGAAATTCAGATGAAATTGTTTCAGAAATAAAATCTCTTTTGGCTCGCGGAATTTTTGAAGTCAATTTGATTGGGCAGGATTTGGCGGCTTATGGTTGCGGCGAGGAAGACAAAGAGTTTTCTTCTGAAAAAAACTGGCATGAAATAATTTATAAGAATTTAAAAAATCCTGTTTATGCGGAAGAAAATTTTTATGAGAAAAATGGAGACTCTCCTTTGTGCCGTTTGATAAAAAAAATTTCTGCACTTGAAGGAAAATTTTGGATCCGGCTTTTGTACATTCACCCTGACCATTTTAACAAAGACATTCTTGAAGTTATGAAAAACGATTCAAGATTTCTTCCTTATTTTGATATTCCGTTTCAGTCTGGCGACGAGAAGATAATCCGTGCCATGAACCGCAAGGGTAGTTTTGAAAATTATACTTCGCTTATAAAAACAATCCGTTCTTATTTTCCTGAAAGCTGTATACGCACAACTTTTCTTACAGGCTTCCCTGGGGAAACAGACGAAAATGCTTCGCGCACAGAAGAATTTTTAAAATCAATAAAAAGCGACTGGTCTGGATGTTTTCCGTACAGCAGAGAAGAAGACACTGCCGCTTATAAAATGAAGTCTCAAGTTTCTTTAAAAAAAGCAAAGACTAGAGCTTTTAGGCTGGAAGAAATGCAGCATGAAATAACTTCTGAAAGTTTAAAAATGCGCTGCGGAAAAATTTACGATGTCCTTATTGAAGAAATAATTGAAAATAAAGACGGCACAGATGAAGGTCTTGCAATCGGTCGTGCCTGGTTTGATGCGCCGGAAGTTGACGGAGCCTTTGTTGTGCGCTATGACCTTGATAATGAAAAAGCTGTGAAAAAAATAATTCCGGGAGCTGTTGTAAAGGCAAAGGCTCTTGCCGCATCCGATGTCGATGTTGACGGAGAATTTCTTGAATGAACGCGGAAGATTATCTTTCAGTTTTAAATAAAGAGCAGCGGGAAGCAGTTGAGCATGAGGGAAGTCCGCTTTTAATTTTGGCTGGTGCAGGCTCTGGAAAAACCCGCGTAATCACAACGAAAATTGCGTATATGATTTCGGAGCTTGGAATAAATCCGGCCTCGATTCTTGCTGTTACATTTACTAAAAAAGCCGCGGAAGAAATGAAAGAGCGTGCAATAAATCTTGAACCACGCGCGCAAAAATCCCATATAAGAACATTTCACTCATTTGGTGCTTGGTTTCTTCGGCTCTGTGCGGAAGATTCTGGAATTGGAATTCAAAATAATTTTACAGTTTACGATGATGACGATGCATGTTCATTGATTTCAAAAGCAGTTCCCTCGCTTACAAAAAAAGATGCGTCGCATTATGCAAAAAAAATTGCGCTGGCAAAAGACTATTGCCTTCTTCCTGGAGATTTGGAATTAAGCCGAATTTGCGATGAGCCGATTTTTCCAGAAGTCTATGAAAAATATCAGCAACGCCTTAGAAAAACTGGCAATGTGGATTTTGGCGACTTGATTTTGCTTCCGTATTTGATTTTAAAAGAAAACGATTTGATTAGAAAAAGTTTTCATGCGCGCTACAAAGTTATTTTGGTTGATGAATACCAGGATTCGAACGTTGCGCAGTTTAAGCTTTTGCAGGAACTTTCCGGCGTCAATGAAAATTCTGGAACTTATGTCTGCGTTGTTGGCGATGATGATCAGAGCATTTATAAATTCCGTGGGGCTGAAATTCAAAACATATTGAATTTTAAAGATGAATTTCCGGGAACAAAAATTATCCGTCTTGAAACAAATTACCGTTCTACTTCTGAAATTTTAAATTGCGCAGGAAATGTTGTAAAAAATAATTCCGGCCGTCTTGGAAAGGAACTTGTGTCTGCGCGCGGAAAAGGAAAAAAGCCGGCATTGGTTTTTCTTCCGTCGCAAGATGACGAAACTGAATTTTGCTACAGTCTTATTGAGCAGGCTTACGAGCATGGAATTCCTTACAGCGATTGGGCAATTCTTTACAGAACAAATGCGCAGTCGCTGGGCTTTGAAACAGAATTCCTGCATAAAAAAATTCCTTATGAAGTTGTTGGCTCTTTGAAATTCTATGAACGTGAAGAAGTAAAAGATATTATTTCGTGGCTTTCATTTATTGTGAATCAGCGCGACGAAATTTCTTTTAGGCGGATTGTAAACAAACCCGTGCGAGGAATTGGAAATACGACGCAAGATAAAATAATCGAAGCTTCCGATGGTAATTCAATTTTGAATGGTGCGGAATCCTTGAAGCTTTCAAAAAAAGCAAAAGAAGGATTTGATTTTTTTAAATCGCTTGTTGAAAAATTTTCCGATGAATTGCCGAATGTTCCTGTAACTTCAGAAGCGGCGTTGCTTGCAGGTCAGGCGATAAACGAAAATAATATTGTTTTCGCAGACGAAAAAAAACTTTCAGAGTTTGTTGAAAAAGTTGTAAAAGAAAGCGGGCTTGAAGAATTTCACAAGGACCAGGATGAAGAAATCGGCACGCAAAAAATTGAAAATCTTCAGGAACTTGTAAACAGCGCAGTTTTGTATTCGTGCACAAAGCAAGGACTTTTAGATTTTTTGGACCACATAAATCTTGACCGCACTTTAAAAACTGAATCCGAAGAAGAAAAACAGGAAGACAAAGTTACTTTGATTACACTTCATAACACAAAGGGACTTGAGTTCAAGCGCGTGATAATAACTGGGATGGAATCTGGAATTTTTCCGCGCGAAGGAAAAACAGAATCAGAACTTGAAGAAGAACGCCGGCTTTTTTATGTTGGAATTACGCGGGCAAAAGATGAGCTTTATTTTACTTCATGCGGAGTCCGCCGGCTTTTTGGAAGAACAAATTTTATGATCCCAAGTCCGTTTCTTGCTGAGCTTGGAAACGAAATCCGAATACTTGGACAAAAGCCAGATTCATTTTCAGCCAGCCGCATAGAAAAAAGTCCGCTTGAAAAAAAATACTGCATGGGGGCTTGTGTTTTCCATGATGATTATGGACACGGACAGATTATAAGAAGCAGCTACAGCGATGAAGGCGAGTACGTTGTTACTGTAAGTTTTGAAACTGGCGGAATTAAAAAGTTTCTTCCAAAGTATCAAAAAAACTCCTTGCTTGTTGAAGATGATTTATGAAATTTGTTTCGCTGCTTTGTCTTGTTTTTATTTTTTTATTTGCTTCATGTTCTGGAAAAATTGAGCCAAGAACGCAAACTGCAATGGACACGCTTTGCACGGTCAACGCTTTTGAAGACGGAACAAAAAAACTTTACGATGAAATTTTTGAACGCCTTGCACAGATTGAAAAAGAATTCAGTGCGACTTTGCCAGACTCTGAAATTTCACGGATAAATTCAATGGCAGGAATTTCCGCAGTAAAGACGAATGAAGAAGTTTTGAATGTTCTGGACTTTGCTTTGAAAACTGCCTGGATTTCTGACGGCGCGTTTACTCCTGCTGCAGGTCCGCTTGTTGACTTGTGGGGCATAAACACAGATCACCAAAAAATTCCTTCGCAAGCTCAAATAAACAACGCTCTTGAACTTGTTGATTTTGGTTGTGTTGGACTTTCCAGAGATTCAGTTTTTTTGCGGAAAGCCGGAATGAAAATTAATCTTGGCGGAATTGTAAAAGGTTTTGCCGCGGATGAAGTCTGCAAGATTTTAAAAATGCACGGTGTTAAAAAAGCTGTTGTGGACTTAGGCGGAAACATTTATGTTTATGGAAAAAAATCTGATGGAAGCAAATGGACTGTTGGAATAAAAAATCCAGAATCTCCATCGTCCGCTCCTCTTCTGCGCCTTTGCATAAATGAAAATTCAGTTGTTACAAGCGGAAGCTACGAGCGTTATTTTGAATCCAACGGAAAAAGATACCATCATATTTTTGATCCTGCGACCGGATTTCCTGCGGATTCTGGAATTGTTTCCGCGACTGTAATTTCCCCATCGAGCATTGCGGCGGATGCGCTTTCAACTGCGACCTTTGTTCTTGGCGTGGAAAAATCTTTTAAGCTTCTTGATAAATTCAAAAAAGAATTCGGATCGGACATTTCATTTGTTTTTGTCTGCAAATATGGTTCGGTTTTTGCTTCTGCGGATTTAAAAGGCTCTTTGGAATTTGTTCAGGACGATTCAAGAAAAATAGTTTTTGTTCCTTAAATTGTTTGCATTTTATTGCGATTTTTTACACACCGCCCTGAAATTCTGCTAAAATATTTTTATGGCTAGAGAAAGATTGAGCAGCAGACTTGGATTTATTCTGCTGAGCGCAGGTTGCGCTATTGGGTGCGGAAACGTCTGGAAATTTCCGTGGATGGTCGGTCAGAACGGAGGCGGCGCGTTTGTTCTTGTTTATCTTGCTTTTCTTGTTGTGCTGGGGCTTCCGGCTTTGACAATGGAATTCGCGCTTGGAAGAGCTTCTCAGGCAAGCCCGGTAAGAATGTACCAGGAGCTTGAAAAGCCAGGCTCAAAATGGCACATTCACGGCTACGTCTGCCTGCTTGGTAATATTTTCTTGATGGCGTTCTACACGGTTGTTACAGGCTGGCTGGTTTACTATTTTGTCTCGTTTGTAGTTGGAAAGTCAGGAGAGCTTAGCTTTGGCAAGATGATTTCAAGCCCGCGTATAAATGTAATGTACCTTTTTATCGCTGTTGCGGTGTGCTTTTTGATTCTCACCCGCAATCTTCAGAGCGGACTTGAGCGAATCACAAAATACATGATGGTTCTTCTTTTGGTCTTGATGACAGTGCTTGCAGTGCGGAGCATTTCTCTTCCGGGCGGCGCAAAAGGACTTTCGTTCTATCTTGTTCCCGACTTTAAGAAGCTCACAGTTCCGGTTGTCGTTGGTGCTATGAACCAGGCGTTTTTTACGCTTTCTCTTGGAATAGGCGCAATGTCAATTTTTGGAAGCTACATCGGAAAAGACAGAAGCCTTATGGGAGAATCCGTAAAAGTCATTATTCTTGACACTTTCGTTGCGGTTACAGCAGGCTTGATAATCTTTCCGGCATGCGCGTCGTTTGGAATCGCAGTTGACGCAGGTCCGTCTCTTCTTTTCAACACAATGACAACCGTCTTCAACAACATGGGAGGCGGCAGAGTATGGGGAAGTCTTTTCTTTCTTTTTATGGTATTCGCGGCGTTCTCAACGGAACTTGCGGTATGCGAAAATATTCTTGCCTGCGTGCGCGAGATGACAGGCTGGTCACGCAAAAAAGGCTGCGTAATCTGCGGAGCCGGCATTTTCTTAATCGCGCTCACAACCGCTCTAGGCTACAGCGAGCTTCATTTTCACCCGTTCGGCGAAGGCTCGGCATGGCTTGATTTCTGGGATTTTATCGTAAGCAACAACCTTCTTCCGCTCGGCGCGCTGATTTTCGCGGTTTTCAGCTGCAGCGGCAAATTCGGCTTAGGCTGGGAAAAACTCGTGCAGGAAGCAAACGAGGGCGAAGGTCTCAAAGTCAAAAACTGGATGAAGCCAGTCTTCGCATACTTTGTTCCGCTTTGCATAATCGCAATCTACATAATCGGGCTTGCGACGTTCAAGTGGAAATAGAAAAACATAGAAATGTAATATTAACGATTAACTCCACTATGTGGTTTTCCAAGCATAGTAGAGTTAATTACAGAATCACAGCTTTTATTTTACAGTGACAATGTCAGACACTGCGGAAACAAAGGTCTTTTTGTCTTCGTTTCCTTTTCGGCTGTTTGTGCGCAGGATAATCCTGTAGCTTTTGCCGCTTTCAAGGCTTTCTGGCAGGAAGAATTCGAGCGTCTTTGAAAGGTTTCGCATTATGGACTCCGGGTTCACCTTGTGCCACAAGCTTTCATCTTCGGAATAAATCCCGTCTGTGTCACATTCGGCAAAGAAAATTCCGCCATCACTGCCAGAAATTTTCAGTCTGCCGCCGTCAAGTCTTGCGGCTTTTTTAGATGTAAGAGTTCCGTCATTAAGCCCCGTAAAAAGGTCAGTGACAGAATCAATTGAGGGGCTTGAATCCGCAATCACGATTCTGTTTATCCCCAGCTTTGAGACCGCCTCGTTCGTTTCCTTTGACGAAGTGAACTTTACAAGCAATTTTTTTATTTCTGCGGTTTCGGCGGTATTTCCGCTTGTGCCGCTTGCCGCAATATAGAAAGTTCCTAAGTCCATGAGGTTCACGCTTTCGCCGCGCTGCAATGCTTCTATTATTTCCGCTTTTATCAGGGAAAGAATGTGCTTTGCGGTTATGGCGTTCACGCCGATGTCTTTTTTCTGCGTGCGCGCTATAAGATTGTCAATCGTAACATTGCGCCGGTCAAAACGTGCGTAATATTTTCCGCCATTGTCAAAGTAATTTTTGTACAGAGTGAGATTTCCGCTTCCATCTGTGTCCGAATAGTTAATGTTTGTAGTTGTACTCATAAGTAAGTTCCTTGTCCGTTTTTGGACTGTCTGTTATAAAAAGGTGAGTTTCCTTTTCCGCACTGAACAGAATTTCCGCTTTTCGCAAGATTTTCTGTTGACCAGACACGAAAGACAGGAGTATACTTCTAAAATCAGATTTGAAGATTCTCCGTCTGGAGTGTCTTTTTAAAGCCCTTAAGAAATGCCTTACGCACCGCAAATGTTTTCGGCAAATCCTAAGGGCTTAATTTTTTGCTTCATTTTTCATACAGCCTCCTCCAGCACTTGTTCTGGACTGAATAAATCAAGAATCCTGTTTGAAAGAATTCTTCTCACAATATTCGGGTACTGTCTTATGCGCATATAACTGTCAAAGACATAGTTTGCGCAAGTCCAGCCAAGCCCGAATTCCTGCATAAGCTCATCCGGACAGCACGGTGAAAGTTTTATCACGAACGGCATTGCAGCCTGAGCATAAGTTGCAAAACGGTTGCATTCCGCTTTCATCCTGGCCGCCGACTTTCCCTGATTCTCGTACAAGTGCCCGAGCTGTATATGGGCAATCTCATACCAGATTGTAAAACGGACGGTGCAAGGCGGAAGCGAGTCATTGTAGTAAATCGCGTACCTTGACTTTGCCGTCATCGTGGAAAACCCCTCCTCATACTTTGAGGTCATAAATTTTCTGTCCTCCTCTGAGGAATCTGAATATTTTACAAGCTCAATTCCAAGCAGGCGAGCAACCTCAAAGCAGTCCGCCGGATATTTTTTTATTCCCAAATCCTCAAAAAGACAATTCGCCTCTTCTTCTATCTCATCATATTCACTTCCCAAAAGCTGAACCGCTCTTTCCATTCATACCTCATCTTACGAAAAAAGAATTTTCGCGAACTTTTTGCGCTCCTCATCAGTAAGGGTCTTGGCATTGCGCGCGATAAGCTCGAATGCCTGTTCAATTTCCTGTTCTGATGAGAACTTATGGGCATCGTCGCTTTTTCCAGTAAGATAATCGACCGTCGTACCCAGCGCATTTGCTATGTTCAGAAGGATTGCACCCTTCGGAACCCTATCCCCTTTAAGGTAGTGGGAAACCGCCCCCTCACTCAAGTTAGTTGCATCGGCAAGAGCCTTCTGGCTCATTCCTGTTTCCGAAAGCAGTTTACCGATTCTGTCTTTAACAGCCATGCTTTCCATAATTATTTCAATTCCTAATTCAATTCTTGCCTTACGGCACATCCGCCGCAATCGCCATTTTATTTTGCGGCACTTTCTATTCGTTTTTAGCATTAACCTCCTAAAAACAATATAGATTACAAACTTGTCATTGTCAAGTATAAAATTGTCAAAATTTACATATATTTTAAGAATTGATAAAATTCAAAGAACAGCTTATTGCTTAAAAGATTCCGGCTTTTACAGGAAAGACGTTCCGCTTAGAACAGGAAGATGCTTTTTGCTCTAGCAGGAAAGGAGTTCCGGCTGGAAGCGGAATGGAGGCAGGATTGGAAGCGGAAGAAATAGCCTTTTAAGCGAAGCAGAATTTTACGATGCAAAAATTCCAATAGTATAGTAAAATTAAGGCTGGATAAAGCACGGAAAATGATAGGTAACACTTTAATAGACAATTCAGAAAATCTAAAGCTTGCAGATACAATAAAAGAAATTTTAAAAAATCCAAAAATCAATCATATTGACATTGCCACGGGCTATTGGGATATTCCGGGAACTGCCGTTCTTGCATATGAGCTCAATGCCTTTTTGGCAAGAGATAATACTAAGCTCCGGCTTTTAATAGGCAAAGACCCATATCTTTTTGCGCAGTACAACAAGAATCCGAAATACAAAGATATAAAGAACTGGCCGGAAGAATTTATCCGCACAGACATAAACGAAATTGAAGTAAAACCTGAATATGAAAACGCAGTTTCGTTCCTTTTAAAATATCTCGGCAAAACAGACAAAATAGAGATTCATATCTTCAAAAAAAATGAAAATGAAGAAAAGCAGTTTTTACATTCAAAGTGCTATATTTTTTACGGAAAAGGAATTTCATACGGAATCATAGGAAGCAGCAATTTTACAGAGAAAGGCTTAAAAGAAAACTCAGAATTGAATTATCTTGAAACACTTTCTCAAATCATTACCGCAGAACCAAACGGTATAAATGTCTCAAAAGGACATATTTTCTGGTTCAATGAAAAGTGGGCTTTATCGGAGGACTGGTCGAAGGAATTTCTTGAGCAGATTCTCCGTCCTTCATCAATCGCAAAGAAAGTGCTGGATGACAAAAAACAAAAAAACACAGCAATTTTAAATTATACGGTGCTTTCTCCTTACGAAACCTACATAAAATTTCTTATCGACCAGTTTGATGAAATAATCAGCTTTAATGGAAAAATCACACCCGATGACTATATGCCGAAGGATCCGAATTTCAAGCGTCTTACCTATCAGGCGGAGGCTGTAAACCAGGGATTTTCAATAATGAAGCAGCACCACGGCTTTATTCTTGCAGATGTTGTAGGTCTTGGAAAAACATTTACAGCTCTTATGGTGGCAAAACGACACCTGCTTGAGACAGGCCTTAAGAATCCAGTTCTTATTATTACTCCGCCAGCAATCAAGCAAAGCTGGATAGATTCAATCGAATATTTTGACAAAGGTGAAGTTTCAGAAAAAAAGATTCATCCTTTTATAACTCTTACAACTCTTACAACAATCGGCTGCATTGATGATGTCAATGAAACAGGCGAATATATCGCCGAAAATGATTTTGATTCCGCATTTAAGAAAGAAGAATACGGAATGATAATTGTAGACGAAAGCCACCGCTTTAGAAATGACAGCACAATAATGTACCAGAAGCTAGATGACCTTATCGGCTCAATAAATCCGCAGCCATACATTGTGCTTCTTTCCGCAACACCGCAGAACAACGAGCCTTACGATTTGAGAAATCAGATTTATTTATTTCAGCGTGAGCACAACCGCTCCACTTTGCAGAATCTCGGAAAATTCGGAAACAAATTGGAAAACTATTTTGCAGAAAAACACAATAACTACAAGGAATATATAAAGAAAGAAAAGACTGTTGACGGCAAAAAAATTCCTAAAACAAAAGAAGAGCTGGCACATGACAAGGCTGCTCTTATTGCAGACAGCGAGGACATCAGAAAAAGAATAGTAGAGCCTCTTGTAATACGCCGCACAAGAACAGACATCGAACGTTTTTATCAGGAAGACATGAAAAATCAGAGATTAAGTTTTCCTAAAATTCAAAAACCGGTAGCAATTCCTTACGAAATGAACGGAGAACTTGGAAATCTTTTCAATAACACAATAAATATAATCGCGCCTCAGGTAAGCCATGTTGATTCAGACGAGAATGGTGAGCCAGTTCTTGACTTTGGAGCAACGGCTGGAGAAGACGGGCTTGGCTATTACCGCTACAGAGCGATTGAATTTCTAAAATCAGAAGAAAACCGCAGACGGCACGAAATAAACAACCTGAGCGTTACAGGAACTTCCCAGCGTCTTGCGCAGATTATGGAACTGCTTTTGGTAAAGCGTCTTGAAAGCTCGCAGGCGGCTTTTAAGGAATCCCTGCACAACCTGCACCGCTACACAGAAAATATGATAAAAATGTGGAATGCAGACAGGATTTTTATTTGCCCTGACCTAAATGTAAACAAAGAGCTAAACGATGAGAATATCTCGAAAAATGGAACTTTTGAGCAGACACTCTGTGTTTTGGCTGAAAAAGCAAAGAAGGCGAACAAGAAAAATTCAGGCGACGGAAACGAAGGTCCAAATCAGGAATACAAACGGGCAGATTTTTTTGACAGTTATATAGAGAATCTGAACAATGATTTGCGCCTTATTGACGAGCTTTGCACAAAATGGGACGTTCAGACTTCAGATCCAAAAATGAGCACCTTTATATTTGAAACCGCAAGGCAATTTCTTGATCCGAAAAGGAACAAGAATAACAAGCTTATCATTTTTACAGAATGTATCGCAACCCAAAAAGCTCTTGTGCAAAAGCTGAACGAAATGCCTATTCCAAACTGCAATGTACTTTCTATCACTGCAAAAAACCGTGATGATATGAAAGAAATAATCGCCGCAAACTTTGACGCAAACTATAAAGGGACAAAAAAAGACGATTATCAGATTCTTATCACCACCGATGTCCTTGCGGAAGGCGTAAACCTGCACCGCTCAAATTCAATTTTGAACTACGACTCTCCTTGGAACGCAACCCGGCTTATGCAGCGTTTAGGAAGAATCAACCGAATCGGCACGGATGCAAAGAAAATATGGAACTACAATTTTTATCCGTCAACTTTGGGTGATAGCCAGATAAACCTAAAAAACAGAACTTATGTAAAACTTCAGGCATTTCACGAGCTTTTTGGAGAGGACAGCCAGATTTATTCAAGCGAAGAGGAAGTTAAGCATTTTGACAAAATAGTCCGCGATGAAGCTCAGGATTCAGAGACACCTATAATGCCGTTTATCGCAGAACTGAGAGAATTCAAGAAAAACAATGAAAGCAATTATGTAAAACTTTCTTCCATTGGCAACACTATAGTCTCAACAACACAATCGGAAAACAAGAAAGCATTTTCTGAGCTTAAAGAGACAGATAAAAACAGCAAAGCATTACGTTCCACACTTTATATCTCAAATGAAGACGGAAGTGCGACAAAAGTCAGCCAGCTGGAATTTTTTGAAACATTGAAACCGCTTTCAACTCTTAAAGAAACAGAAACAGACATCACACTTATAGAAAAATACAGAAAGTCAGTCATTAACTGCTATGCCGCAGACAAGCAGAATGCAGAGCTTTCCATGAAAAGCAAACTCCGAAAAGGTGACAAGGAAATTTCAGCTGCAATCAAGAAAATAAAATCACTTTATAATTTTGGTTTGCCTGAAATCTATGAAGAAAAACTTGATGAAATTTCAAATTCAATAAGAGACAAAAATTTCAGCCTGATAAACAAACTTCTGGAAATGACTTTTAAGAATGAAGGACTTGGAACGATTCAGATAGAAGCCGATATTGATTATCTGCACAAATATACATATGCTCATTCTTCAGAATCCGAAGCAAACATTGCAATTGAATTTATAGTTAAATAATTTGGGGAAAATATTATGGAAAACTTGAGGGCATTATTTGAAAATGAATATCCAGGAAAAAAAGTTTTATTTGAAAGCCTTATAAAACAGATTTTTGTAAAAGCAAATGACACAACTCTAACAGATGAACAGGAACTTTCTGATTCAGACAAAAAGCAGATAAAGTCATTCAGTATTATCGCACAAGTCAGAGGCAGTTTTCCAATAACATTTGCAGATGTTGAGCTGCAGGACAACGTTGCATTAAAAAGAAGCAGAGTTAATATCCAGAACTGTGTCCGCAAGGTTATGGAAAACGATTCAAATGCGCTCATCTTTTTTCATTTTACGGACAATGCAAAAGAATGGCGTGTAAGCTATGTAAACAAAGCCGACTCCTTAAAAAACAGCACAAGCGCAAAACGCTACACATATCTTTGCGGACCGGAACATTCCTGCAGAACTATCGCAGAAAGATTTTCTACACTTGAAGGTCTTTCAACAATCAAAGATGAGAATATGCTTGAAGCGTTCGCTGTTGCCCCATTGAGCGATGATTTCTTTAACGAATACCGTAAGCACTATGCTGACCTTGTTGAATACATAAGCGGAAAGCGTTTTATAAAAAAGGGCGGAAAATTTGTAGAAGAAAAGACAAAGAAGGCTGCCTCAGAATTTTCAAATGCTTTTAACGGAGACGACAAAACTGTCCGCGATTTTGTAAAAAAGATGATGGGACGGCTTGCGTTCCTTCAGTTTTTGCAGAAAAAAGGATGGCTCGGAGTTCCAAAAAACGCAAAATGGGGAACCGGCGACAAGAACTTTATCTACAATCTTTTTACGAATGCGGATGACTCTGTAAAAAATGATTTTCTTGAGCAGGCACTTGAGCCTCTGTTCTTTAAAAGCCTGAACTGCGACCGCGGAGAAGAAGCAATTGCGCCAAAAGCTGTATGCAATATCTACAGAAGCGAAATCAGGATTCCGTATCTGAACGGCGGACTTTTTGAGGAAGATGAGCTTGACAAGAAAAGGGTTAAATTTAAGAAAGAACATTTTGAATCTATTTTTGAATTCTTCAATCAGTACAACTTCACAATCGACGAGACTGACCCGGACGATGTTGAAATCGGCGTAGATCCGGAAATGCTTGGCAAGATTTTTGAAAATCTTCTGGAAGACAACAAGGACAAAGGAGCGTTCTATACCCCTAAAGAAATCGTCCAGTATATGTGCCGCGAAAGTTTAATCGCATATCTGGAAACAGAAACTGTCAAACATGATGAAACAGCCTCAAAAGACAAGATAAGGAATTTTGTTCTGAATCATGAAGCCTCATCATTCTCGGAAAAAGAAAAGGCGGATATTCTTAAAGCCTTGATTGACGTTAAAATCTGCGATCCGGCTGTAGGAAGCGGAGCATTTCCTATGGGAATGTTGAACGAGCTTTTGCCATGCGTTCAGATTCTTACCGGAGAAGCAAAAACAAGAGTTGAGCTTAAAAAGCACATCGTAAAAAACAACATTTACGGCGTAGACATTGAAAAAGGCGCAGTTGACATTGCACGCCTGCGTTTCTGGCTTGCGATTATTGTTGACGAAGAAGAGCCGCTACCATTGCCGAACCTTGACTACAAGATTATGCAGGGAAACAGCCTGCTTGAAAGCTTTGAAGGCGAAGACCTAAGCAATATGACAAAGCAGGAATCAGGAAACCTTTTTGACAACGGAGAAACAATTGCAAAACTAACACAAGCAATAAACGGATTCTATATTCCTCACGACCATGTGGCAAAAGCAAAAATCCGCGCACAGATAAAGGAAAATATAATTCAGCTTTTAAAGGAACGCCAGCTCCCACCAAAAGTAATAGAAGACTTGTCAAAACTTGACCTGCACGAAAACAGCCAGTTTTTCCTGTGGCACACTTGGTTCCACGATGTTTTCAACCGACCCTCTAACTGCAACAACAGGAACGGCTTTGACATTGTGATTGGTAACCCGCCGTATAAAATTATTTCAAAAGATGATTCTAAAAAATCTATTTATGATAAAAACTTTATTGTTGCTCATGGAGGGAAAAGAAATTTATACCATCTGTTTTTTGAACAAGGTATTAATCTGCTGCATGACAATTCTATATTGTCTTATATCACACCAGATACGTACTTTTCAGGAAATGACACGGAGTCTCTGAGGGAATTTTTTGTAAAGAATTGCGAAATAAAGAGTATTGTTCATTACACAGAAAAAGATAAGGTTTTTGAGAATGTAACACAGGCGGTTGCTGTATGTATAATGAAAAAAAATATTTCAAAAAATTGCATTTTCCATATTTTTGAAAAAGATTCATATAATCAAATTTCTTATTCTGCTCTGAATAAAGAAAACAAGTTTATTTTTAAAAGTGCAAATATCATAATTACTAAAATGAAAAAATGCAAAAACACTTTTGATGATATTTGTGAAGCTTATAAAGGGGATGTTAATCTTGGATTGAAAAAAAATTTTTTTACTAATAAAAAATCAAAAAATACATTACCACTTATTCGTGGAGTTCAAATTTCAAAATACATTTGGTCTCCAGGAAGTGAATATTGTTCTTTGACAGCTTTATCCAAAAACCACACTGATAAGGAAAGAATTGTCTTTCAAGAAGTTGCAAACATGGGGCTTAAGCAAAGAACAAAAGGAACTATTTTGAAAAATATTATTGCAGGTGATTCCTGTAATGTTCTTTTTTCTACAAATGAAAATTTTCCAAACAAATACATACTTGCTATCTTAAATAGCAAAGCAATAAATTATTACTTTAAATATTTTAATCAGACAAATCATGTCCCAATTGGAGAAGTTAGAAAGTTTCCAATCCCCTCCGCAACTCCAATCCAGCAGCAACAAATCATCGCATTGGTAGACAAAATCCTTGCGGCAAAGAAAGATTGCCGTGTCGAGCACGGCAGTGACAGTGAACTTGCTGACACAAGCACATTGGAAATGCAAATTGACGCACTAGTTTACAAACTATACGGCTTAACGGATGAGGAAATAAAAATCATAGAACAAACCTAAAATCGCAAAAATGGGAAATGCTTTGAATTATTTCAGTTTGTCTTTGTATTCGAACAGAAACAAGGGAAAAGAATTTAAAATTGCAACTTCTCTTTTCGGTGCAATGTACTTTTCAAGCTGGTTCTTGAAAATTTTATCTTGTGATATGTCTTCTTCATTTTCAGGAAAATCATTTTTGTCTGTGCAGATAAAATTTGCTTTTTGAACGTTCATCTTCAGGAGGAGTTCCCAGTTCTGTCTGATCTTCTCAATCCGTTCTTTTTCCTCAGGAATCTTTAGAGACAAGGTTTTAAGGTTTATTCTAAAAGTAATAAAATCAAGATTCTTATAAAAAGATTCTGAATTCGCTTTTTCTTTAAATTTTTTGCCCAAATTTATTTGAGTTGTATAGCTAAAATAGTCGTTGTCCGGAAGAGGATTTTTGACATAACGAATAGACTCTACCATAGGATAATTGATAAATAGTTTTCCATAGTCAGAAGACTCATCATTAAAGAAATCAAGCATTTTCTGAATCTGAGAATCTGAAATATTCTGATCTTTATTGTTGTGGCTGTCATAATCAAAAAAAAGATAAATTTGCGAGAAGTCAGAACGCCGGCGGATTTCTTTCAATGGATTATCTTTGTCTGCAACAAGCTTGTTTTTAAGGATTGAAACAATGTCTTCAGGCTCATCTGTCTCGTTCATCCTCTTGTATAAGTCATAGATATTGTTTTTGTAAGAGCAAATTCTTATTTGTTTGTTTTTGGAAAAATACAGATATTCCAAGGTTTTAAAAAGAGTTGGTTCCCTGTTTTCGCCTTCAAACACAAACAATATCATAAGTCAAACGCACCGCCACGATAAAGTTTTTCAATGTTATGACCTTCCCTAAGCTCCTTGTCAGTTGCATTGCAAAGTGAAGTGATTTTATTATCCTTTAAGACGAAATTACAATCTGGACGAAGCAGATCATTTGTCATTAAAAATGTATTGTGGGAAGACACAAAAAGCTGGCAATTTTTTTTGAACAGTTCATCACAGACATCGAAGGAAAGTTTAAAGTGATAGAAAGCATCAAATTCATCAATAAATACAAAACTTGCATTCTCCAAATGCTTAAACCAAAAGAATAAAAGCGTTAGCGCATTGGTGCCTGTTGAAGCTATTGTATTGAAAATTTGAGGAAAGCCTTTTATATAGACACGAAGCAGTTTTTCGCCTTGTACAGGCTTTACAAATTCAAAATGCTGGCCGCTTACTTTCTCCAAAAATGCTGAAAATTCTTTTATGTAATTATGTCTGATAATATACTCATCAAGAATATATATTCCGGTTTCAAGTCCAATAAATTCTTTTTCCTCAAGACTTCTGAACCAAAGCATGGAGTTTACAAAATCCTGAAGCTTTATCAGACAGTTTGATTCATCAAGCGGGTACGTGGTTATCAAGAAATTTATTATAGAAACATTGTTCGCATTATGGGCAAGATTATTCCGAATATTTTTTTCCATAGGGAAGATAGAATCGTCAATTTCAATTGTTCCGATTCTTTTTTCAAAAACCAATTTTGAATCAACTGTCAGTTTCTCTTCTCTTAAAACAGCTCGTGAATCCTTTGAGTAAACGTACTCAACAATCTGACCGTTAAAATTAAATGTATATTCAAATGTTACAAGTTTTGACTGGGCACCTGCAAAAGCATAGTTAAGAAGATAATTAGGATTTTTGAATTTTTGGGTAAGATGATAGACAATATCAAAAATTGCAAGTCCGAAATTGCTTTTTCCGCAGCCGTTCGGACCGTAAATAATACCATTTTTGATTATTCCGTTTTTGACTGCGAAAGAATTAAAAGCGTAGTCTCTTGGTTGTGTCAAATCCAGTTCTATCCGTTTTTCAAAACCGCGAAAATTGGTTACTGCAAATTTTGCTAACATATCATGCTCCAAAATAGGATAATATATTATCGGTTAAAATCTCCTAAAGTTCAATATATGCCGTAATTTTTTTACGGAATAAAAACTATTTTGTTCCCAATAAGGTAAACAGCATAGAGAATTTTCGATTTTTATGTTATATTCACTAAAGGAATATTTTCTGCTGTATGTCAAAATAATGATTGGAATGACTTGGAAGACGGATTCCAGATGAAATGCACCGATTTTGAAAAATGAGAAAGAAGTTTTCTAACTAACTGCTATTACTGAAAAATTTAAATTAACAAAAAAATAAATTACAGTAACCATGGAAGAGCAACTGGTGGCAATGACAATCTTGATAATCCATCAAGAACTTGTTGTCTTACAATAGGCCAAAGTGTATTTCTTATTTGCTTGTCTTTAAAAGTTTTCCGAATTTCTTCCATAGACCAGTATCTCTCAAATTCATCTTTATTTTTTATTGAAAGCATAACAATAAAAATTGATTTATTTGAAAAGATGACTTTGTTATCATAAACAAAAGCTATTTCAAACATAGGTAGCATTGAAAACTTGTCATCTATAAATGTATAAGGTTTTTCTGGGTAAGACATTTTCCAGTTTATTTGAATATCGGTGTTTTCTTGAGGAAAACTATCAAATCTTTCAAAAGAAATGCTTGTAGGCTGAATATAATCAATGGAAATGGATTTTATAAAGTTCTGAAAGTCTTCATTATTCATCATGCAACTCCTATAGAAAACTCTCTGTTTATATCTGTAGAAGAAGGAATTGTACCTTCTTCTACTTCATGCGCATCCGCATATATTTCAAAACTAGTTTTACTCATTTCTGCTTTTACCATATCTGATACAATTTGGACAACAGAAGAGCCAACAATATAAGTTTTATTTTCTATAACTTCTCTTTCTGTAGATGAAAGATGTTGGTAAAGATTCTCTAATCCTCCCCAACGTTTGCAATCTTTATACACTTGTGAAGATTCTATATGTTCTCGCTGAATAGCACCTATTTTGGTTTTATTTTTTTCATACATTTCAAAAAAAATAAGAGGGTTTTCTGCAAGTTGCAAAAGAAGTCGATTAGATGAATTTGGAACAGATTTATTCTGTTCATAAGAATTAATAGTTAATTCTCCCATGCCAAGAATAAGACTAAAAGCTTTTTGACTGGCGTTATATTTTTCGCGAATTTTAATTATTTTGTCAGAAGTTATAGAATTATATTGCAAATCATAGGCTTCTCTAGCCGCAAGAAGGTTCTTTCCCATTTGCTCTTTAGTGTCAAAAAGATTATGGCATTCAGTACATTCATAATGAACGGCTTCATACGAGACTTTTTTACCTTTTATTTCAATAGTTTCATTCCGCTTTACTTCTTTTACATCACGGATTGTTTCGCAGTATGGACAAGAATGTTTAATCATAGTCACCTTCCTCATGAAAAGATATTACAGCTCCAAAATCGCCATTTTTATCAGTCCAAATCTTTAGTTTTATATAAATTCTGGTTTTCTCGTACGGATACAAGAACATCATTATATCGCCTGCTTCTCCATTTCTGTCAGCTTTTGGTCCATCATAATAATTTGACGAATCAAGTTTACGGAGATATTCAAATACATCACTCTCATCCATATCCTCTTCAAGCAAAAATCTCATTGTTTTTTGATTTCTTGGATCAAAAACAACTTTATTTTGTTCGAGAAGAGGCTTCAATCTTTGTATAAATAATTGAGCGGCAATGATATTGTTCAAAACACATCCCTAAAATTTATCGGTATTACATAATACCAATATAACAGTTTTTTGCATGTAAGACAAGAATATAATTATTTATTTTTACTAACAATTGCCTTATATGTTATTAATTTCATAGAGTTTATAAACAAGTTCATCGATTTTTTCTTCTGGCACGGTTGTGTCTACGGAAGAATCCCGTTTTTTCATTGCAAGGATTTTGTCTACCAATGCGATAATTTGTTGTTGCCGGGCAGGAGTTGCGACGGGGATGGGAATGTTTCTTATATGTTCAGGGTAAATGTGGTAGTCGCCGCCACGAAGATTTGTGAGCAAAACTGAAGCGTATTTTGAATTCATTATTCCAAGCAGATATTTTAAGTCTACGGTTTCAGAAAGTTTTTCCATTTTCGAGCGTGAATATTTTGAGAATTTTTTTATGCTTGAAGCAATGCTTTTGTTTTCTATGCCTTTTAAAGATTTCCAAAGAACACAAGCAATCAACGAATGATTGTGAATCAATTTTTTATCATCAAAAGTACCTGTCAAATCTCCCAAAACATTAAACATAATTTTATTGTGATTATATAATTCATCAAAAGTTGCTCGAGTAAATTTTTCAGGGCTTCTTTCAGTTCCGTATTCAAGATAACGAATTCTATTGATTTTGTATTTTTCAATATCCTTTGCTTCAATATATTTTCTGCGAGGAATATTATCCTTCACATTGCTTATCAAATCCTCTTTTTTGAATTCACCTTTCGCAGTTTTCTCATCAGAATTAGGACGCAAACCATAGCTTACATAGCAAAAATCGCCTAGAACATTAAAATCGGAATATTTGTTTGCCTCGCGTTTTTGCTGAGTTACATTCCAGACCTGAGTTTTTTCGTCTTGGACAAATGCCGAAAAAGGCTGTTCAAAACTTTTTCTTATTTCAAGATTTTCGTTTATATGAGAAATCCAAGTTTTATCTTTTGGCGCAGACTTTTTTATAAAAGGAATGCAATTTGAAACTGTTGCGTTGTCAAATATTTTTGTTCCGTTCAAGTCCACGAGTTCAAACATATTGTTTTCTTTGACAATCATTTTTCTTAAAATTTTTGCATAAAGCTGGTTTGTCAGCGGAAACGGCACAATCATTGTTGTTATTCCATTTTGGCAATTTAAATTAAGCCCAAGTTCTATGAAAGGAATATACAAATCCCATTTTTGGTAAAGCGATTTATAGTTATTGCTTTTAATTATTTTCTCACGCTGCTCTGCAAGAAATTTATTTGCAAGCTGAGTGGGCGCACTTATATACGGCGGGTTACCAATCACAATGTCAAAGCCGTTCCTGCCGTTGCAGTTAGAGGGTCGGTTCTTTTCTGCGCTTTAAATATCGATAAAGTGTTGTGCGGTCAACTTTCAACTCTTTTGCAAGCTGTGTTTTTGTGCATCCTTCAGAAATCCGCTGTTTTATATATTCATCTTTTCCTGTAAGTTTTGTGTATGAATTTCGCGAACCTTTTATTCTGCCAATATGGACACCCTCCGCTTTCTTCAGTCTCAACGCTTCCTTAGTTCTCTGGCTAATCAAGTTGCGCTCAATTTCCGCACTCAGAGCGAAGGCAAATGCCAGCACTTTGCTTTGAATGTCATCGCCAAGACGGTAGTTGTCTTTTATTGTCCAAACATTGCAGTCTTTTTTCATGCAGATTGAAAGAATTTCCATAATCATGAACAAGCTTCGTCCAAGCCTGCTAAGCTCCGCACAGATTATCAGATCGCCGCTCTGAACATGATTCAGCAGGTCTCCGAGTTTTCGCTTGTCATAGTTTTTTGTTCCGCTGATTGTCTCTTCTATCCAGCCGTCAATCTCAAGATTTTCTTTTTTGCAGAAATTGCAGATTTCAAAACGCTGATTTTCAACCGTCTGCTTGTCCGTGCTTACGCGGATATATCCATAAGTCATTTTGTACCTCTGCGGATATTTTAAATGAAAGCTATAATCTGTACCCGATTACATTTATGAAATTGTGAAAAAAGGCGCAACGTTTCGTAAAATCTCAGGCAATCAGCACCCTTGTAAAGTTTTTCAAAAGCACGTCAGTTCCACTGCATTTCCGTTTTCTTTTATCAGTTTAATCAAGTCGGAGGTTTTGAGCCATACGGTCGCGGTGTTTTCGTTCGGGTGGATTCCAATGAGTTCAGGTTACTGTAATCAGAAAATATTCGCGCTTCTTGTCGTCGCGCACAAAAAGATTTTTCGCGTCACATTCCGGGTGAGGCAACACGACATCGCAGATTTCGTCCATGCTGAAAACCGCCTTGTGCCCGGTGATTTCGTATTCAATGTTTTTCGCGTTCAAAAAGTCGTAGGTTTCTTGTTTCGTCATGGTTTGAAAAGTATATCAGGATTTTTGGGAATTTGCATTTTCAAAACAGACAGCCGTGAAAAAATTTTGCTATTGTCTATTTGATATTTTTGTTCAGGCAGCCCCAAACGAGCCGCCATTTTTTCTTACTCTTTTATTAAATCAAAACCGCTTGCTGTTCCGTTTTCGCACTGGACATTCAAGGACATGAGTTTGTATTTTGAATCCTTAAAATCAGTTTTGACCTGCTTCCATTTCTCGACTGTGCCTTTATATGTGATTGTCTCAAGTGCCGTGCAGCCGTCGAAAGCATCACCATGTATACAAACAATGCTTGTGGGAATCTCTACGTATTCAAGAGATGTACAGTCTTTAAATGTAATTATCTTATATTCACCTGAACTGTTTAAAATGATTACGGTTTTAAGGTTCTTGCATCCTTCAAACATCAAGTCAGGAATCAAGATAATTGGATTGTTTTTATCCGGCGACTCAATTGCCGGGATTACGATGCCAATAAGATTTTCACAGTCCGCAAACTTACACCTTTGCCAGTCATAAAAATCTATTGCTGTTCCGCCAAGGTCAAGATAGACTTTTGCACCGTTTGAATTGCCTTTGATTGCCGCTATTACGCCGTTCAGCTTTTCTTTTGTCATTTGACCTGTAACCGCAATCTTGTGCTCGCCGGTTGGAAGACTGTTTATTGCGTTGACTGCATTTTCCGCCGCAACCGTCCACTTTGCGTAGAGCATAATGTTGCCGGTTGAGCCTTTTGTAATTTCATTTTTTTTGCTTGAATCCGAAAATTCGCTGTCTGTATACCAGCCGCCGAAGTCAAAATATTGTCTTGACGGAGCAAGGAGAGTTATCGTTTCCGTTCCGGAAGTGTAGCCTGCCGGATTTCCATCCGCATTTGTTCCGCCGTTCGGTTCGTAGGTGATTGTGTAAGTGATTGCAGTCCATTTTGCGTAAAGTGTAGTGTTGCCAGTTACGGTGATTTTTGCCTTATCGGAGTATGAAACATTTCCATCGGCATATGTCGCCCAGCCTGCAAAACTATATCCAGTTTTTGTGAATGTGTTTTCCGGAAGTGTAAATTCGCTTCCTTCTTCCACGGAAATGCTTGCGATTGTGCCGTTTCCGCCGTTCGCGTCAAAAATTACGGTGTAAGTTGTTTTTGGCGTTGAAGGAGTTTCCGGGATTTGAGGTTGCTGTGGCTTAGTTGGATTTTATGGATTTTGTGGTTGCGTGGGATTTTCCGGATTTGAAGGTGCTGCCTTTTTCTCCTTCCACTGCGCATGGAGCGTTGTGTCTGCATTGAATATGAATTCCGCACTGTCTGCGTATGATGTGCCGCTTCCGTCTGCCACAGTATTCCAGTTCAAGAACTCAAAGCCTGTTCTGGAAAACTTTACGGCAGGAAGATTTATTTTCTCATTTTCCTCTTTTGTTATGCTCTCCATTTCGCCTGTTCCGCCGTTTGCGCTGAACGAGAGCTTGTATTCTATAGTTTTGCTGTCATCTCCGGTCATACAGCCGGTGAGCAGCAAAAGCGCTGCCACTAATGTTGTGAATAGTCTGGGTGTGAGGGGGGGGTAGTAAAGAAGTTGATTTTCATTGCTTTCTCCATCTGCCGTTCGATTTTTGAACGGTTTCTTATCAGATTTGTATTGTCTTATTATTATACAGCATGAAGAGGAAAATATCACGGCAAATTAAGAAAAAACTAGGAAATTTTGCAGGAGCATGAAAAAATCACTTTTTACACATTTGTTTAATCCTGTCTGCCAGGTAAAGCGGAACATTTATCATATCTTCCTGTTCTTTGTATTCCAATGCCGAGAATCTTATCGCACAGTCAGGATTTTCTTCCCTTCGGTAGCGCTTGAAACTGGCAGAAGGCACATTTCCGCCAGCCTTGCATTCAACAGGAATTATCTGCGTTTCATTTTGTAAAAGAAAATCCACTTCGTAATTTCTGGAAGGAGAATAATAGTGAGGAGCAACATCGAACTGTCCTCTTAACTGCTGAAGACAATAGTTTTCTGTCAACGCTCCCTTAAACTGAAAATCTGAATTCAGTATTATTGCCTCATTGCTTACACCTGCGGCGCATTTTGCAAGTCCAACATCAAAATAGAACAGCTTAAAACTGGAAAAATCTTCAAAAACGTTTAAAGGATGTTCAGGTTTTGTAACATCATAGATGCGTATGACAATTCCCGCGCTGACAAGCCATTCGATTGCCTCTTCAAATTCACGTGCCCTTGCTCCAGATTTGACGCAGCCATAAACAAATTTTTCATTTTCTTTAGAAAGCTGTGAAATAATGCTTCGCATTACCAGAAGTATGCGGCCGGCATTTACCTTTCCGTTGTATTTGGAAATATCATTTTCATAGAGAGCCAATAACTCATTTTGTATTTGCAAAACGACTCCGGAATTTTTTTCTGTCATCCAGGAGCATACACAATCTGGCATTCCGCCGACAATCAAATAATTTCTGTATTGTTCTATCAATCTGTCATGCTGAATTTTCAATATTTCCGCCGGAGGAGTTTCTTCAATATAGTTAAACAGCACAGGTTCCACAGCATTCAGAAATTCTTCAAAATCCATAGGATATATATCAAGAAGATTCACTTTTCCAACAGGATAAGACATTGGTTTTGCAAGAAGAGTTCCTAAAAGACTTCCTGCGGCAACAATATGATATTCGTTTGCTTCCTCATTGAAATACTTAAGAGAATTCAGAGCTTCTGGACACTCCTGCACTTCATCAAAGATAATCAAATCTTCTTCAGGAAGAATTTTATCGCCTCTAATTGTGCCGAGAATCTCTATAATTCTATGCGGCTCTTTATTTACCTTAAAAATTTCATGGAGGCTTTCTTCCTTGTCAAAAGAAAAATAGAAAGTCTTCTTATACTTGCGCCTGCCGAATTCTTTCATAAGCCAGGTTTTACCAACCTGACGGGCGCCTTTTAAAACAAGCGGTTTTCTATGAGAAGAGTTTTTCCACTCCTCCATTTTCTGCAATGCTTTGCGTTCCATACTTTGTAATTAGCATAGCAGATTATACACATTTTTACACTGTTTTTTTTCATATTTTTACACATTTTTGCATATTATAACGTACGGTTTTTACACATTATTGCAAGTTTTTTTGAACAAAATTACATGTTTTGCACATTTTTCACCTGAAAATTTTAAATCTTGCGGCAAAAGCATAGCAAACCGAAATTTTTTCTTGACAATTCTTTTTCATCCCGTTAATATGCAACCGTGTTGCAAAAGTCTTACCACACTAAAACTTCGGATTTGATTTCTCAGTTTGTTCAGGAAAGAACGGAAAGCGGATTTTCTGCGATGGAGCTGCTTGCCTTTCTTTCTGAGCGCGGGGAAAGTGTGAACAAGACGACTGTTTACCGCAACCTTGACAAGCTTGTTGAAAGCGGGCGGCTCATAAAACGCAAGTCGGCTGTTTCTGACGGTTTTGTTTACCAGACGGCGGAAAAAGACGGACAGTGCTATGGGCACATTCACTTTCAGTGCGAAAAATGCGGCGCGATGATTCATCTTTCGGACAGGCTTACGGCGGACTACCTGAAGTCGGTTTCTGAAAATTTCGGCTTCAAGGTTGATTTTTCTTTGTCATCATTGAACGGGCTTTGCGAAAAATGCAGGACTTTTGAATGAACTCAAGAATGGATTCAAAATTGAACAGGCTGCGCGCGGTTTTAGCGGCGGTCTTCATTGCATTTACAGTTTTCTCAGTGTTTTTTGCGGCTGCTGAAGCCGGACATGACTGCTCAGGCGACGACTGTCCAATCTGCTTTGTGATTCAACTTGCCGAGCAGAACGTAAAGCTTTTGAGCCTTGCCCTTTGCGCCGCCGGCGTTTCTCTTGCCCGGCACTGTTTTGCCTCGAAAATTTCCTTTAAAAATTCATATCAGACTTCTTTCAATAATTCTTTAATCTCCCTAAAGACACGTCTTAACAACTGAAAATTCTCTTTTCATCTTTATGTGGCAGGGATTTTGTATTCGCAATGCTGCGAATGTCCTTGCACTGCGCGCTAGGGATTGTAGGGGCGGCGGAGCCGTTGCGGAACTAAGCAACGCGAAGTGTAGCAATGGAGGTAGCACGAAGTGCGTACGGAACCCCGAAAAGCCCGGTCTGCCTTTAGGCAGAAGCGCCCGTATTCAAAAAGAGAAAAAATCGCGTCTGTCAAATCTCTGGAAGACTTGGGATGCGAACTTTTTACAATTTTTTACAAACTGGAGTAAATATGAAAAGAAATAAATTCATCATCGCCGCATTGTGCGCTTTTACATTGTGTTTTTATGTTTCCGCAAAGACGGACAAAAATATCTCATCAAAAAAATCAATCGTCTGCACGACTTTTCCGCAGTACGACTGGTGTCGCGAGATTCTTGGAGACAAGGCGAAAGACTTTGACCTTACGCTTCTGCTTGACAAGGGGACTGACCTTCATTCGTTCCAGCCGAGTTTTTCCGACATCGCGAAAATTTCCGCAAGCGATATGTTCATCTACGTTGGCGGCGAGAGCGACGGCTGGGTTAACGGAGTTCTAAAGGAAGCGAAGAACAAGAACCTTGTTCCAGTCAATATGATGGAAGTTCTTGGAGAGCGCGTAAAGGAAGAGGAAGTTGTGGAAGGAATGCAGGAAACCGAGCATGCTCATGACCACGGCGAAGAAGGACATCACCACGACCACAGCAAGGAAGTTTCAACTTTTGACGACAGCGAGGTTAAAAGCAGGAATCTTTCTGACTGGGCAGGCGAATGGCAGTCGGCTTATCCGCTTGTTCTTGACGGAACTTTGGACGAGGCTTTTGAGGAAAAGGCAGAATCCGGAAAAATGACCGCCGCAGAATACAAGGCTTACTATCAGAAAGGCTATAAAACTGACATCGCGAAAATCAGCATAAAGAAAGACAAAATTGAATTCACTTATGCTGACGGAAGAAAAGCAAGCTCAAAATACAAAAATATCGGATTTTACATCCAGAACTGGTCAACAGGAACAAAGGCCGCGATGTACCGCTTTGTCGCAAAAAACAAGAAGTCAGGCGCGCCGCTTTTCATTGAATTCAACGACCACATGATTGAGCCTGCGACTGCGGAGCATTTCCACATCAGAATGAGCAACGAGAGCTTTGACGCGATTGTTGATCCTGAAAATTCTTTCCCTACATTCTTTCCTGCAAGCATGAGCGGCGAGGAAATCTCTGAGCATTTGGCAGGACACGGACACAGCCACGATGAGGACGAAGATGGACACGGACATGACCACGAGCATGACGAAGTTGAATACGACGAGCACGTCTGGCTTTCTGTCAAGAATGCTGCCGTTTTGACAAATGCGATTGCTTCCCAGATTGAAAAGCTTGACCCAAAAAACGCTTCTGTTTACGCGGCAAATGCAAAAAACTATGTTGAAAAACTCAACACTCTGGACAAAAAGTATTCTGAAACCGTAACGTCCTCAAAGTTCAAGACAATTCTTTTTGGCGACAGATTCCCGTTCTGCTATCTTGCTGACGACTACGGCCTGAAATATTATGCGGCTTTTGTCGGCTGCAGCGCGGAAAGCGAGGCGAGCTTTGAGACTGTGATTTTTCTTGCGAAGAAAATTGACGAGCTTGGGCTTGGAAGCGTTCTTACAATCGAGAATTCAAACGGAAAAATCGCGCGCAATGTAATTGAAAACACATCAAAAAAGAACCAGAAGATTCTGAAGATGGACTCATTGCAGTCAGTGAACCAGAATGACATCAAAGGTGGAAAAAACTATATTGGCACAATGACAGAAAACCTTTCCGTTCTGAAAGAGGCTTTGAACTAGTTTCAGCTTATTTTAGCTTAGGGATAAGGGGCTATAAAAAATCGCTTGCAGTGGTAATTGAGTTCGTCCGGTCATTGAGTCTGTCGAAATGACCGCTGCAACTTTAT
Source organism: Treponema succinifaciens DSM 2489 (assembly GCF_000195275.1). Lineage (NCBI taxonomy): Bacteria > Pseudomonadati > Spirochaetota > Spirochaetia > Treponematales > Treponemataceae > Treponema > Treponema succinifaciens. The sequence goes on from NC_015385.1 coordinate 345,544, forward strand.
GTGTTGGTTTTGGAAAATTAGACCGTCGCTACTTTGTCTTTGAATTTTTTGTCTAAAAAATGAGGTTTATTATGAATAAAAAAACACTTTTGGAGATTTTTGCGGTCGCCGGGATTTTTTGTCTTGCAGGCTGCGAAAAAAAAGCTTATGCACAGTCTTCAAACCAGGTTGCAAAAATTCCATCTGCGGAAGAAGAAAAGTTCAGTAGAGTTTTTCAGAAAATGTCTGCCAGAGCAAAAGAAGCTATTTGTGTTACAGAAGAAAATAAGACGGAATTTATAAAAGATCTTTATGCGATTCTTGAGGAGGAAAAAACATTCCGCCCAGATGACAAAAGCCTTTTCTTTTTAATTGACAAAAAGCACACCGTGTCTTCTTCTTATGCGCCAAAAGACTTAGTTTCTTTGAAAAAAAACAGCCTTTTTGACTTGAACAAAGCTGGAATGAAAATCCGCCCGGAAGCTTATTCTGCTTTAAATGAAATGGCGCAGGCCGCATTAAATGATGGAATAAGACTGTTGGTAAGCTCTGCCTACCGTTCTTATTCTTATCAGGAAAATCTTTTTAACTACTGGGTAAGTGTTGACGGACTTGAAGAGGCTGAACGTGAAAGCGCGCGCCCCGGAACAAGCCAGCATCAGCTTGGAACAGCAGTTGACTTTGGCTCGATTTCTGATGACTTTGACAAAACCCAGATGGGACAATGGATCTATAAAAATGCCGCTGATTACGGCTGGTCTCTTTCGTTTCCAAAAGGCTATGAAGATGTTACCGGCTACCGCTGGGAATGCTGGCACTTCCGCTACATAGGAAAAAACGCCTGCCTTTTTCAGCAGAAGTGGTTCGGCGGAATCCAGCAGTTCATGCTTGAATTTATAGACTGCTGGAAAAACTGCTGAGGAGGAAAAAATGGCGTACATTTCTTGCGGGAATCTTGTTGTCGGGTATGACGGAAAGGCAGTTTTGCCACCGGTGAGTTTTGATGTGGAAAAAGGAAGCTACGTTTGCATTCTTGGCGAAAACGGCAGCGGAAAAACGACTCTCATGCGAACTCTTGTTGGAGTTCAGAAAAAAATCAGCGGAGAGATTTTGTTCGGAGACGGGCTTTGCAAAAACGAGACCGGCTACCTTCCTCAGAAACTTTCGGTGGACGCGGATTTTCCGGCTTCAGTGCGCGAGATTGTGCTTTCTGGAACGCTCGGGCAGTTTAAGAACAGGCCTTTTTACGGAAAGGCGCAGAAAATGATTGCGGAAGAGCAGATGGAAAAGGTGGGAATCTCTTCTCTTTCACGCAGGCGTTTTACGGAGCTTTCGGGCGGACAGCAGCAGCGGACTCTTCTTGCGCGAGCCTTGTGCGCCGCAAAAAAGCTTATTTTTCTTGACGAGCCAGTTTCCGCGCTTGACCCGGCGGCAGCAAAGGAATTCTACGCCATCTTGGAAAAACTCAACAATGAAGGGCTTTCCGTTGTAATGGTGAGCCACGATTTGGACTGCCTTGATTATGCATCGCATATCCTTTCGTTCAGAGGCGGAAAAGTTCAGTTTGAAAGCCGCGCGGATTTTTGCAAAGACACATCGTCTGGCAAATCTGATGAAAAACGCAACTAAAAAACCGGAAATACTGGAGACTTCGATGGAAATTCTTGAAAAACTTTCTTATTATCTTTCATTTTCGTTTGTGAGATACGCGCTGATTGTCGGCATTCTGGTTTCTCTGTGCGCGTCGCTTCTGGGAACGGTTCTTGTTCTGCGCCGCTACTCGCTGATTGGAGACGGACTTTCGCACGCAGCGTTCGGAGCGTATGCGGTTGCCGTTACGATAAAGCTTGTGAGCGACAGTTTTTTTACAATTCCGGTTACGGTTCTTTGCGCGGTCTTTCTTTTGTGCATGGACAAAAAAAGAAAAGTACAGTCAGACTCCCTGATTGCGATGATTTCCGTGGGCGCGCTTGCGTTCGGTTATCTTGTGATGAACGTCTTTTCAACTTCGGCGAATGTCTCGGGCGATGTCTGCACAACGCTTTTCGGCTCAACCTCGATTCTCACTCTCACAAAAGGCAAGGTCGCAGTCTCGGTCCTCATTTCCTGCGTTACGATTGCCGCATTCATTTTTTTTCTACAACAGGATTTTTTCCGCGACTTTTGACCCGGACTTTTTACGCACGGAAGACAGATTCGCAGGCATTTACGACATTCTAGTCGCCGTAATCACAGCCGTTGTGATTGTGCTTGCGATGAATCTTGTAGGCTCTCTTCTGATAACAGCGATTTTTGTTTTTCCGCCTTTAAGCGCAATGCGCGTTATGAAAAGCTTCAAGTCCACGGTGATTTATTCCGCCGCGCTTGGAGCGTTCTCGTCGTTCTTGGGAATTATGATTTCGATTGTTCTTTCAACACCGGTTGGAGCCACAATCGTGATAATCGATATAATGATTTTCGCGCTGCATTGCGTTGCCGGGAGATTTTTATGAAAAAGGAAATTGTTCAGATTTCAGCCTCGATTTTGATTTTGCTTGCAGTTTCATCATGCTCTGAAAAAAGCTCCTACAGCGCAGGCGGAGTTCCGAAACAGAACAAAGTTGCAAATATAATAGAAGAAAAAATCAAGGAAGAAGAATCATCAGAAATAAAACCGTCGGATTCAGCCCGGCAAGAAGAAACTGGAAATTCTGAAAACTATGAATCCGGCGAAAATTTTGGCAGTGGCACGGAAAATGATTCCCCGCAAAAAACTGAGAGCGCGACGCAAGATTCATCTTCAAATTCCGATAATTACGACTTTTACGGAAACAGCTTTGAAGAAATCTCCGCGCCTAAAACTGACGTTGACCTTGACCTTTCAAAAATGAACGCTGACTTTGCTTATGCCTTTATTTTCCAGATTGTTGTAGAGCCTGAAAAATACGAGGGAAAGACAGTGCGCATGAGCGGAACTTACGATGCATATTACGACAACGCTCCTTACGGACGGCACGACTACTGCATAATCACCGATGTTCTTGCGTGCTGCGCCCAGGGACTTGAATTTGAAAGCGCAAAAGTTTCAGGCATTGAGCCGGGGCAGAAAATCACAGTCAGCGGCAAACTCAAGCTGTGCGACGCGGTCTCGCCCGACGGAATGGAATACAAGACAATGCGGATTGCGGAAGCGGCGGTTTTCTCGTAGAAATCAAAGAATGTCTGTTTCTTGAATAAAAGCACAAATACTGTATATATAATCTTGAAGAAATGTACAAAATGGCATATATACAATTAAGGAAACGCACATTTTTTGACACAACATAATTATATTCGGGGATGTAATTAGCTTGAAATTCGAGTTTTAAATAAGTCGAGGGCTGAAAAAGTTTTGATAGAAGGTCAGGCCGGAGTTTAGCATGTAAGCAACTATGCTATAGAAAAAATGGCGGAACATTCCTGGAATACTTCTAGCCTTGTGGTATTCAAGTTGAAAATTGTTTTTCAAGGTTCCCCAGTCGGATTCAATGATGTTCCTGTGTTTTATATGGTGGCATTCAATACGGCTCATCAGCCTTTTCATGTTTTTTCTTGGAGCGGCCACAAACTTAACACCTTTTTCTTCCATGCGGCTCAAAGCATCTTTCTTCTGCAGATAGCCGGCGTCAGCAAACACAGTGCCTTTCACGCATTCCGCCAGTTTTTCTGCGATTTTGCAGTCTGTGATGGTTGCATAGCTGAAAATTATGTTTTCCAGCCCTCCCTGCTCATTGCAGATTCCGCTCATCTTCAGTCCGTACCACCAGCCCTTTGTTGACTTACTTCTTTTCGCTATTGTTTTTGCCACCTTGTGCGAGTAAATCTTATGGTTAAGGCAGACTGTTATCGGTGTCGAATCCATATAATGTATTTGCGAGCCTTTTTTCCTGTTCAGATCCTTGTGGCCCACAAGCTCCTTTATCATTTTATGATAGCTCTTGAGAGCCCCGATCTTGAAGTGGAATCTGTAAATATTCAGGGCGACAATCTGCTCGAGGCTCAATCTCCTTTTAGGGCCGCGCTTTCCGTTGAATTTTGAAAGCAGAAGTTCATACATAAGATTTCCTGTCCGGCTCTTGAAGAACATATGTGTTAAATTGTAAATTTCTTCATACATAGGCGTAGACTCCTTTTGATTTTTTTTGTGGTGATTAAAATTTTAAGGGTTCACGCTTTTTTTGTAAATTCTCAACTAAACTCGAAATTTAGGCTAATTAGCTTGAAATTCGAGTTTTGAAAAGAACAGGTATGAACCAATTTGAATTAATTGGAATGATATAAGAATCATCCAACTTGAAAATTTCTTTAATAATGTTATGAAGAGTGTTTGTATCTAACATGGTTTCTAACTCCATTTATTATGAGCATATAAAGGTTCATACCAGAGATTTAATTTCTGTAATGAGTTGCTTAGAACCTTCATAAAATAAAAGCTTCTTTCATTTTTGAAAGGAAGAACAATATTCTCAGTATTTATTGCTGTTAGGAAAACAATAAAAGCCTGTATGTCATAATCTGCAATTTCATTACCTGAAACATCTTTCAGATAAGCTTCAACTTTTTTATATTGTGAAAGAACATCTGTCTTATAAACTTTCAACATGCTTGTAACCGCAGGTTCAAGATCTGTAATGTATTGCTTATCTTTTAATGCTGAATATTCATATTCGATGATTTCATATTTTTTGAAGATATTAATTATTGCCTCTATATGCTCAATTAATATTTCTTCATATTTATTTGGAATAGTTTCACCCTGGAAAACGTTCGCATAAACAGCTACTGCGATTGCATAGTCTGTTTTTAAGTTTTTTCCATGTGTTACAATTCTGATTTTTAACGGAATATTCTTATCCAGCAATAAGAAAAACAATCTTGTATTTTCATCTTCTTCTGTAAATCCGCTTTTACGAAAATCAACCTTGCACCAGTCTGGAGAATCCAGAATTGTAATGTAATGTCGTGAAATCAATTCATCAAATTTTTCATACAATGTCACTGGATTCTCCTTTTGGTAAAGATTCCGGCTAATGAAATATCATCGCCGCTTCCTTGTTCTGAAAGTTTTGGCATAAACTCTTTTAATTCATTCGACGTTTTTTCTGAATCAATTACAATGTTGTCATTGATATTCAGCAAAAACGAAGGAAGCTTTTCTGAATCAAAAGAATCTGCAAGACCATCGCTCATAACTGCAATTCCGTTTATCTTTTCAAAACCATAAGCAAAACGGAATTCATTTGGCGCATCTTTATTGCAAAGTGAAGTCGTAACACCAAAGCCTAATTTTTCGTTTTCAAGTTGTGCAGGAAATTCAACAGAATTATCTTTTTTAATAACAGCACATTTACCGTCACCGATTTGGATTGAAAACCAGAAATTAAGATATTCAATGTAGACTGCAGCAAGTAAGGTTGAGCCATATAAAGTTGATATATCATCTTCCTGTAAAGGTAGAGTGATATTCAGAGATTCCAATAGTTCTGTTTCTTCTTTGGATAATGAATTTTCAGAGTAATGTTTGATTACAGCTTCTTTCCATTTTAAGGAAGTCTTTATACAGATTAACTTTAGATTCTTTTCTATAAGGCTCCGCTTTTTCTTGCCAACATCCCAAAGGATTTCTTTTAAGACTCCATTGATTGAATCAACTGCACAATGAACAGCAATCTCGGCACCTTTGCCACTACGGATATATTTGTCTCCACCGTGACCGTCTGCAACAAGTGCATAAGCATAAGATCTTAATCTGTCACTTGTTACTGCTGCAAAATCTTGAAGCGGCTTATTCTGCTTAATGTGAGCTGTACCTATACAGCGCCCGGCTAATGTTATAAGCATAAGCAACTCCCTTACCAGTCATCTCCACTGGTTGATGTAGAACTTAAATCAGGTTCTTCCTGCTGGATGTCTTTGATTTCATCAATCATTGTGTCCTGCTTAGAAGGAATCTGACCGTCATTTACCGGCTGACTGCGGCTGCCAATCTGCGAAGAGGTAATAGAAACCTTTCTGATCCATTTCTTGAGAGCTTCAGGAGTATGAACTGTAATAACAGCTTCAATATTTCCTGTGAACTTTGCAAGAACATCTTTGTTAGCATCGTCACCGATTGCAACTGCAACTTTAATTGCATGCTTAAACCAATTATTCTGCTGCAGAAGATTAAGACCTGATTCAAAATCATCTGTTGGCTCACCGTCACTCATGAGGAAAATAGCCGGAGCAACTGAACCAGATGGAGCTTTTAAGAAACCATTCTTTGAAAGCTTTTCGCTGAGTTCACGGCAGGCACTTCCTAAATCAGTAACACCATCTGCATCAACATTGTTCCACTGAAAACTGTCAGAAGCGATAGGACTAGAATACATCCATTTGCAGCCGCTTGAGAAAGTCAAACAGGCAACTTTCAAATCAACGTCCGAACCACCAGCATCTTTTAATTCCGGGAGTACCTCGCGGATAGCTGTATTAACTGCGCCAATTTTTGTTCCTTGCATACTGCCTGATGTATCAACAACAAAAAACAAAACCATCTGTCTCTTAACAATACCTTCTACATCGTCGAACATTCCCATAGTTCGATACCTCCATAAAAATCTTATTTGCTAACCTTTGTGGTAATACCGTCAAAAGTAACCTCGATACCATTTGCTACTGGTATTACTGAACCTGTAGCAATTTCCTTTATTTCTCCATCTGGGGTTTTAAACTTCCAGGCTTTATCTGTATTGTTTTTTATTCCCCACAATGCAGGATTCTTTTTATTCATAATGACTTCACCGCAAACGGTTGAATAATCATCATTGTCTTTTGTGACCTGGCACTTATAAAGCTTTGCTCCTGGAAAAACAGGTAATTTATATTTATCTGTTTCCAATGTGAATGGATAACTGTAGCTACTGCCACAATCAAACTTTATAGATGTGCCACGTGGTACCATTGCAAGACACACTTCTGAAGAACAATGAGGACAACGGAGTAAAGTACCTCTGAATCTTATAAGAAGCTTCTGCCATTCATTTTCCGGTAATCTCTGATTAGGATTTTTTAATCCTTCACAGAACGACTTTATAAATGCATCTTGTAAAAACTTTGGATAACGAGGCCAGAGTTTTATAGGATTTGGATGTACCCCTTGAATGGGTCTATTAGATTTATCATTCGGGTCGAAGATAAATACAGGTGCTTTCCCATAAAGTTCCCATTCTCGTTTTTCTGTAATGCATACGCTATCTACATAGAGTTTGCCCATTAAAGGATCATGTCTACAAAACAGTTTGAAAAGAATAACTGCAAGTGAATGACTATCGGTAAGGGAATTAGGATAGGATTTTGCACATACAATTTCCGGTGCCATATACCCAGGCTTTCCGCCGATATTACCGGGATTCTTAATTCCGTCAGGTGTTACATTATCATTATCACAAATGAGAACATCGCCTGTATTTACGTCAATGAAGAAGTTACCGTCATTCAAATCCTGATAACTTAAACCTTTTCTGTGCAGAGTTCTGAAAGCATTTACAATATTCAAAGCAGCTGTAATCAGTTTCTCTGTAGAATTAAAACGAACTTTGTTGTTTAAGATGTCTGAGAAATCAGAGAACTTAGCTGGTCTAAGCTCCATAACATAACCAAAACTGTTATTAATTTCTTCTGTCAGATACAAAGGCCAGAGAAACTTTGAATCAGGAGCACCATTTTTGATGTTTTCCTGCAGATTCTTTCTGAAGCCTTTCTTGTTCTGAAAGCGGAAAGTGTACCATTTGAGGGCATAGTCTTTGCCGTCAATCTTTACTGAATAAACTATTCCCTGACCACCTTCGCCGAGCTTCTTAATGATTGTTGCTTTTTTACCGCCTTCAAGCGGAATAATCTGTCCATTCTTAAATTCCATAATTAAAAACCTCCTCCTTGAACTTGTAAGGTTTCTGCTGCGTTATACATTCCGACCTGACCACACCAGGGACAAGTAAGCCTGATTGTTTTTGTTTCAAACTCCGGCTTCTTAAAGCAGAATGTTTTCCCGCAAGTACACAGAGCAAAATTATCTGAACCGCAATAAGGACAACCAGGATATTCACTAGCTGGAACAAAAGATCCTTGTGTAGTTTCTCTGTCATAACCTTCGTTATGGGCTCGCTCAGAATCAATTTTGAAAGCCCATGTTCTGACCCAATCTGAACCCATTTTCTGGATTCTCATACCAAACAAATTTTCTGACTTGCTTGGTGCATACGGGCAACGACCTAAGATAATTTTTGCTTGCATTTTATTTGATGATGGATAAATCTCTTCTTTCATCTCATATCCTTCCTTGTATGAATTGATATATGACGTCCACATTTCTGGCAGATATATCTTTCTTCAACCCAGTACCTGATAAAAGGCTGATCTGAAGTATGGGAAGAATGAAAACCTCCCAGACCGCCATATCTGTAATGACCGCCACCGCCGCCATAACGATTTCTGTCATGTCCGACAACTTTGTCTTTTACAATTTCTTTTACAAACTTAAGAGTTCCCCAGGCTCTACACTTTGGACATTTTTTTCTTTTGTACCAAAGAATGATTGATGGTAAAAAAGTTAAAAAAAGAAAAATTACAATAAACAAAAATATTAATCCGCCCATATCTTACTCTATTAAAATAAGGGATAACTTTCTTCTAAATGTTTCCATTTTGAAGAAGATTTTTAACAACTTCGAACGATTTTATATTTACAGCAGTTAGTACACATGCCGTAATCAATGCGATGAATTACATTAAGATGTTTATTACATAACTGGTTAATCTGTTGACGAGGTCTTATTCCTGTTAATTTACTCAAGCAGTCATCGCAATAAGCTTTGTTATTTATTGTGAGAAAGGATTTGAGTAGCTCAAAATTTGAATTATTGCTTGGAACTGGGATTTTAATTTCTTCATCTGGAAGTTCATAGTTTTCAATTCTGAACTGGCCAATCAGATTTTTATAGTAATTTTCTGCAGCGAGAATAAAGAATTTGTCTTTCTTTAAATCAAATTTTTTACTAAGGGAATCAATACAGATTTCTGCCCATTTTTTTTGTTCACCGATTGTTTGATTTGAAAGGCAAACATCATATGGAGCTAATACCTGTTCAAGTTCTACTATGTGATGTTTTGCAGAAAGAATGAGAATTGCATCTGGATTATGTGTCTGTGCGATTGAAAGTCTTCTTTTGAAACCTTCACTTTGATAAAGGTCTACAGCTTTTGCAGGATGTGAGAGTTTTTCTTTACAGCATGAAATTAAATAAATTGTCTTCATAAATCTGACTCCTTTTAATGCTTTCTACACATATAAAGGGATAAGCCAGATTTATTTGTTTCCAAAATTTGAATTAATATTTCATTTCTTCAAAAATTTCTTTTAGTGTTTTAATTCTTATATCATTCAAGAAGAAGTCGATTTTTTTACTGACAGAACTTTTTGTTATACCATGAATTTCTGCAATGGCATCATAGGTGACTGGTGGTTCGTAATTCTTATAATTAAAAAACTGATTTATAATTTTGTGGCTGACAAATGAAAATCTTTTGAAATATTTAATGATTTCTTCTTTATCATTAAATATAGGGAGGCTTTTACTGGTCTCAACATAAGATAGAAATGTTGCAGTGAGCCAATCTGAAATAACAACCTGATGAATTGATTTTATATCTTTCCAAATATCATCAATGGTATTAAATATTTTGTCATATTGTTTTTCAATTTCTATTTTTTGATCTTCGTTAATGATTTCCGATTTGATATAGTCCCAGACATTTGATTCTGTTCCATCTTCATTTTTCCTTACATTTGAAGTGGTCTTTTCGGAATCCAAAAGGGCATTTAATTTTTCTACAGATATATCAAGAGCTTGTGCTACATCTTCTTTATTTTCTTTATAGACTTTAAGTAATTTCTTGATTTTCTTTTTTAATTTAATATTTGCATAGTTTAAGACAATAGGGGCAATAGCTCCTTCAATATCTTTTATTACGGCATTATGTATACAAGTAAAAAGATATGAATGAAAACCACCTTCTTTTTCTTGCTTAAAATATTTAAGAGCTTCGTTCGTTGCATTTAATACAGGAAGATAGTCGAAATCGCCGTTTTCGATATGTGCTTTATATTTGTAATCAGAATTAACTACATCACAAATTACTTTAAGAAGCTTAGACTTAATTGTATTTTTTCTGAAAGCTTCTTCGCAATTTATATACTGAGAAAAAAGTTCATCTATTTTGGAATAGGCCTGCTGCTTGTCCATTGGGATTATTCCTCAAACAATGCATCAAGAGCAGCAATTGCTCGTTCTCCAGAAGAACATTCAATATTGTTTGTAAAGCTTGAGAGCATATATAAAGGTGTTATATCAAAAATGCATTGAGAGCCTTCAACGATTTTACCTTCTTTGAATTCTGTTTTGAGATAGATTACATTACCAATAGAACAGTCAAAAAACTTTTCTCCAAACTGGAGAGCATTAAGAATTAAGATAGGTAATGTTTTTATACCAAAGGTTATATCTGCATATAACTCAGCACCTTCTGTAAGATTTTTTACAAGGGACTTATATAATTCTTTGTACTTAGATTTATCGCCGGTAAACTCAGATGTAATTACCTGATAAGAGATTGAGGCACCAGCTTGGTTTAATTCGTTTAATTCATTTTTGAAAAGTTCGGCATTTTTCTTTCCGGCTTTTTCTCCGGCATTTGTTTCAAGAAGAATTACTTTTACATTATCTTCTTTTTTTAAGGTCTGAGCCAAAACAGAATTGATTGCATAATAAGTCTCACCAGAATATTCGATCAAAGAATCACCATCAACTGGAAAATGGCGTCTATGCATGTCATCTGCCATCATCAAAGTAACAAATACTATTTTAGTCATAAACGAATGCCTCTTAAGCTACAAAGAAATCAAAGTTTTTATTATGTTTGTAATAATCAAATTCAGGATCATCATTGTAGTTTTTTCTGAGAGAACGTTTTTTTGAATGCCTTGCATGTTTGCATTCAACGTCATTTTCTTTGAAGATGGAATCTTCAATTTCACAAAAACATTCTCTTTGTTCTTGAACATTATAACATGAAAAATACCTAATTGCACGGTTCTCTTCTAAGCCTTCAAAGTATAAGTCTTTATCAATTTCTTCTACATTTAAGATTGCATCCTTATGGTCATGTTTTACACGAGGACAATATCTTGCTTTTTCAGCAGCATCTTTTTTGGATTCTGCTTTAAGATATAAATAGCCTTTATAAAAATTGCTTTTTCCTACATGTCCGAATTTTACAGTTATCTTAAAATATTTCATATTTGCCTCCATTTGTTACGTCTATTAGAAGGGGAATAACCAGGCAGAAAGTTTCCAAAAATATAGAAAAACAATGTATAATAATGCGTAGTGAGGTCTTTATGTCTACTTGGCGTGATATTTGGAAAAAGTCATTAAAAGCAAATCGTTTGTATTCCCTTGATCCTAAAAAAGGAAATAATGCATTTGCTGAATTGCAAGACGAATATGAAAAAAAGAAAAAAGATGGAATGATTCATTATGCAATTGCCGAGGCTTATGAATATAGACATGAACTAGATAAAGCTTTAGAAAAATATAAATTAGCAAAAGATTTATTCCCTGTGGACCACTGGAAAGAAGTTGCTCAAAAAACTATTGATAGAGTTTCACAAAATCAAACTGCAGAAGATTTTTTTGATAAGAATAATTTTAAAGATTTACTTTGGTACACATATCAAAAAGTTTATGAATATGTATACCTTGATGATTTTGTAAGATATGTTTGTTTATCCGCAATTTCTAGAGCTGATTCAGAATGGCCACTTTCTTTAGTAGATTTTAGGTCTGTATTGGAGTTACAGATAAAAAGCACATTCCATGAAATTGTACAAAAATATATATATGAACAAAATTATTCATTAGCAAATATAATAAATGAATTAAAAGCAAGAAAACTAGTATCTGGTGGAATTGCTAATGCAATGCATAAAATTCGAAAATCAGGAAACGCTGCTACTCATCAGATGAAACTTTTTGACGATGGAGATGAAAACAATTATTGGAATTCTTTTGATAAAGATGATTCAAATAATTTGAATTATTTACTGACAATATTAGAATTCTTCAATAACTATAATCGGGAAAATAATATTAAATTACCTGATTAGTTTTCTAACATCAGGCTGCCGATAAATTTCCTGTTAGTTTAAATTCAAAATGCTCATTCCAAAAGAACAATGTACAAGTCCATTCTTCTGATTTTGTAAATAACAGGAAGCAATATTTAATGGAATGGAAACAATTGGCTATTTACAGGACTGTCCATCGTTATGCAAATCCTATTATTGAACAATATGATTCGCTTATGAATTCTTGTGGAACGTGACAAAGCATATTTCTTTATTATAGAATATTCTTACTGATTAATTTTTCTGGTCAATCTGCTAACAAGGAATCTTTAAGATTCCGCAAAATGCTTATACATTCTTTGGAATGTGTACAGAAAAACTGAAAAAAGGGAGCTGCGGCTTCCTTTTCGTTTTTTTTAGAACCTACAGATATTTTTTAGCAAAATAAATTAAGTCCTTTTTTCATAGCACAAATTTGGTAAACAAAATCTCTAATAAAAGCACAAATAAAATCCGTGTTTTTCATATCAAAAAATCTTTGCGTTTCTGATAAAAGTCGATATTTTTGATATAATAAAAAAGTTGAATATATGCGGTTGAGTTTTGCGTATACAACTGCGAGATTTTGCTTCGCAAAACTCGTTTATTTACATGTGCTCTCGCGCGCACGGCAGCACTTTGTGGCAGGGATAGGAGTGGCGGCGCAGCCGTTCCGGAGCGTAGCGGAGGAATGTAAGCGAAAGCTGGAACCACGGATAGCCCGATTTTTGGTAGTTTGCGTAAGCAAACGGACAAAAAGCCACCCGGAAATTTAAAATCTGAACAAACTCAAAATGGAGCAAAAAATGACAATACGAAGAGCGAACGAAAAGGACATTCCTAGAATTATTGATTTGTTGGGACAGGTTCTGCAGATTCATGCGGAGATTCGGCCGGACATTTTTATTCCGGGAACGACAAAGTACACGGATGCGGAGCTTTCGGAAATGCTCAAGGACGACCTGAAGCCGATTTATGTTGCCGCGGACGAGAATGACATTTGCGTCGGGTACGCTTTTTGCCAGATCCGGGAGCAGCCTTTTTCAAACAACATGGTTCAGTTCAAGTCGCTTTTTATTGACGATTTGTGCGTTGACAAAAACACCCGCGGCCGGCACATCGGCGAAAAACTTTTTGAGCACGTCAAAAGCGAGGCGAAACGGCTTGGCTGCTACGAGGTAACGCTGAACGTCTGGGCAGGAAACACTTCAGCGGAAAAATTCTACGAGAAAATGGGACTGAAGACAAAAGAGCGGCAGCTGGAATATATTTTGTGAGGGGAGGCGGACATGACACAACCCGAACGACGAGAATGGCTTATAAAAGCCCTGCTGAACGAGCCGGATTCGCCACTTGAATACAGGAAAACTGAACTTCCGCCGCAAAATGACGAAGAGACGCAGAAAGACTTGCTTCGCTCGCTGATGAATGTGCGTCCGCCGCGGCCGGTTTCTGATGAATTCTTGAAAATTCAGGACGAATATTTAACCGAACGCAACAAAGAGCGCGGAATAACTGACGTTGCAACGCTGAAAAATGTTCCGGCGGACAAACGGATTTTTTTGTGGCAGGGCGACATTACAACTCTGAACGCGGACGCAATCGTGAATGCCGCAAATTCCGCCCTGCTCGGCTGCTTTGCTCCGCTCCACGCGTGCATCGACAACTGCATCCACACTTTCGCAGGAGTTCAGCTTAGACTTGAATGCAACGAGATTATGCAAAAACAGGGCGCGCCTGAAAAAACCGGAAGCGCGAAAATCACTCCGGCGTTCAATCTGCCTTCAAAATACGTTCTGCACACGGTCGGTCCGATAATCCGCGCCAGTGTAACCGAACGCGATAAAATCCAGCTCGCCTCGTGCTACACAAGCTGCCTGAACCTTGCCGCGCAAAAAGGACTTGAAAGCGTTGCGTTCTGCTGCATTTCCACAGGCGTTTTCAGATTTCCGCAAAAACTCGCCGCCCAAATTGCAGTAAAAACAGTAAAAGGCTGGCTCGATGAAAACAAAAATGCAAGCGTAAAAAAGGTAATTTTCAACGTGTTCGCAAGCAAGGACCTGGAGATTTACAGGGAGATTTTGGGAAAAAAGCCAGAACTGGCATAAGGCAAAAGCTTAGGCTAGTCTGGCTGTATTTTTTATGAGTTAGAGGTTTGAATATCCCATCAGGTATTCATCTATCTCCCTTGCGCATTCTCTTCCTTCTGCGATTGCCCAGACAACGAGCGACTGGCCTCTGTGCATGTCGCCTGCGGTAAAGACTTTGTCTGTTCCCGTGAAGTATGAGTCTGCGCCGGAAGTTGCGACCGTGTTCCTTGGGGAAAGGGGAACACCGAATGCGTTTGCGGTGTAGTCTTCGCAACCGAGGAATCCCGCGGCAATCAGAATCAGGTCGGCCGGAAGCTCTTTTTCGCTTCCTTCGATTTCGCAGAGAGTACGTTTTCCGTCCACATTCTTGAATTCAACCTGAACTGTTTTTATTCCGCAGACTTTTCCGTCTTTCTGATAGACTTCCTTGATTGTCGTTTTGTAGACGCGCGGATCATGCCCGAACTTTTCAATTGATTCCTGTGCGCCGTAGTCTGTCTTGAGGACTTTGGGCCACTGCGGCCACGGATTGTTTGGCTGACGTTCCGTAGGAGGGCAGGGCATCATTTCAAGCTGGGTTACGCTTGCCGCCCCGAGCCTTATGCTTGAGCCTGTGCAGTCGTTTCCCGTGTCGCCTCCGCCAAGAATCACCACGTGCTTTCCCTTTGGATCAAAGAAATTCTTGTCCGAAAAGTCTGAGTCCAAAAGGCTTTTTGTAACGCTCTTGAGCCAGTCCACAGCGAACATTATTCCCTGCGCCTCGCTTCCCTGGGCAGACAGAGGACGCGGTTTTTTCGCTCCGCAGCACAGGGCGACCGCATCGTATTCGGAAAGAAGCTGCTTGGCATCCACGTTGCGTCCGGCATCGGCGTTTGTTATGAACGTGACTCCTTCGGCTTTCATAAGATTGACCCTGCGTTCTACGATTTTTTTGTCCAGTTTCATGTTCGGAATGCCGTACATCAGAAGTCCGCCGATTCTGTCATCCCTCTCGTAGACGGTCACATTGTGTCCGCGGCGGTTCAGCAAGTCGGCGACAGCAAGTCCTGCAGGACCTGAGCCGATTACCGCGATTTTTTTGTCGCTTCTGACTTTCGGAATCTGCGGTTTCATGTAGCCTGACTCGAACGCCTTCTCGATTATGTAAAGCTCGTTGTCGTGGATTGTCACAGCTTCCTTTATGTCTCCTCCGTTTCCGCAGTTGCAGGCTTTCTCGCACAGCGCGGGGCAGACTCTTCCTGTGAATTCCGGGAAGCTTGAAGTTTTCAGAAGCCGCCAGGCCGCCATGTCGTACTGGCCTTTGTAAAGCGCGTCATTCCATTCAGGAATAAAATTGTGGAGCGGACATCCCGTCACCATTCCCGCAAGCCTGATTGCGCTCTGGCACATCGGAACTCCGCAGTTCATGCATCTTGCCGCCTGTTCACGCCGTTCCCTGTCGTCAAGATGATTGTGGAATTCCTTGAAATTCTTTATGCGTGAAGATGGCTCAATCCAGGAATCCTCAACGCGCTTGTATATCATAAATCCGTCGTTCTTACCCATAATGTACCCCTGACTTTTTCCTATGCAGTGAGCTTTTTAAAAGCTTCAAGGACTGCTTCATCGTGATTCAAACCGCGCTCTTCGCCCTTTGCGATTTCCGTCATCATCTTCTGATAATCATTAGGAACTATTTTCTTGAAGTGCCTGATGTAGTTATCGAAGTCCTTGAGAATTTTCTTTGCAAGTTCTGAGCCTGTCTCCTTTGCATGACGCTGAATCAAATCCTTTACGAGCTCAATGTCGTGGCTGTCTGAAACTTCTGTCATGGAAACAAGCTGCTTGTTCAGACGCAGATACAAATCGTGGTTCATGTCCAGAACGTAAGCTGTTCCGCCTGACATTCCCGCGCAGAGGTTCTTTCCTGTTCCGCCAAGGATTACGGCTGTTCCGCCTGTCATGTATTCAAGTCCGTGGTCGCCGCAGCCTTCAACAACCGCAACCGCCCCGGAATTTCTTACGCAGAAACGTTCGCCGGCGATTCCGTTTATGAACGCGCTTCCGCTTGTCGCTCCGTACAAGGCCACGTTTCCGATGATGATGTTCTCTTCGGCTTTGTATCCTGCCTTTGCTGAAGGGTGGACTACGATTTTTCCGCCGCTCAGACCTTTTCCGAGGTAGTCGTTCGCGTCTCCTGTAAGGTTCAGTGTAAGTCCTTTTGGAATGAACGCGCCGAATGACTGTCCGCCGCCGCCCGTGCAGTTCACAACGTAGCTGTCCTCTTCAAGCGATGAGCCGAAAGTTTTCTGGATTTCCGAGCCGAGGATTGTTCCCACGGTTCTGTCCGTCGAGGAAACTGAAAGCTCAAAAACACCTTTCTTCGCTTTCTTTGACTTTTCAAATGCCTTCAGGAGCTTTGACTCGTCTACGGTTTTTTCAAGCTGGAAGTCGAAAATGTCCGCAGGCTCAAAATGTGTCTTCGCGTCTTCCGGAGTTTTCCAGCCGATGATTCTGCTCATGTCCACAAGGTTTGCCCTTGGGAACGCGCTTTTTTCTTTGAGGGCAAGAAGCTCCGTGTGTCCGCACATTTCGTCAATGCTGTGGAAGCCGAATTTCGCCATGATTTCGCGCAGTTCCTCGGCAATGAATTTCATGAAATTCTCAACGTATTCAGGTTTTCCTGTGAATCGTTTTCTAAGTTCGCTGTTCTGGGTCGCAACGCCGAACGGACAGGTGTCAAGGTTGCACACGCGCATCATCGCGCAGCCCATTGTAATCAGAGGCGCTGTGGCAAAACCGAATTCCTCCGCGCCCAAAAGACAGGCAATCGCGACATCGCGGCCGCTCATAAGCTTTCCGTCCGTCTCAATCACAACGCGCGAGCGGAGTCCGTTCTGAATCAGCGTCTGATGGGTTTCCGCAAGCCCTAATTCCCACGGAAGCCCCGCATGGTGAATTGAAGAGATTGGAGCGGCTCCAGTTCCGCCGTCGTGTCCGGAAATCAGAATCACCTGCGCGCCGGCCTTCGCAACGCCAGCCGCAATCGTTCCGACACCAGCCTCGGAGACAAGCTTGACTGAAATGCGGGCGGCACGGTTCGCGTTCTTCAAGTCGTAAATCAGCTGCGCCAAATCTTCTATTGAATAAATGTCGTGGTGCGGCGGCGGCGAAATCAAAGATACACCCGGAGTCGCGTAACGTGTCTGCGCAATCCAAGGATATACTTTTTTTCCAGGAAGATGTCCGCCTTCTCCCGGTTTTGCTCCCTGCGCCATTTTAATCTGAATTTCCTTTGCGCTCAAAAGATATTCTTCCGTAACGCCGAAACGTCCGGACGCAACCTGCTTGATTGCGGAATTCGCCTCTGTTCCAAGGCGCTCCGGTTTTTCGCCGCCCTCGCCGGAATTTGATTTTCCGTGCAGGTGGTTCATCGCCAGAGCCATGCAGCGGTGCGCTTCCTCGGAAATTGAGCCGTAGCTCATAGCGCCTGTCTTGAACCGCTTTACAATTTCAGAAACCGGCTCAACTTCGTCTATGCTGATTTCTTTTCCTTCCGGGAAACTGAACTTGAGCATTGCGCGCAAGGTGTGGGGATGCGCGTTGTCGTCAACCAGAGCCGTGTATTCCTTGAATCTTTCGTAGCTTCCTGTCCTGGTTGATTCCTGCAGGGCGATAATTGTTTCAGGCGAATAAAGGTGATCCTCGCAGGTCGGACCGCGGCGCAGCTTGTGGTTTCCCACAGAATCAAGATGCGTATTAACTGTCAATCCGAGCGGATCAAATGCCTTGTTGTGATGGAAGTTCACATCCTCATCAATTTCCTTAAGGCCGATTCCACCGACGCGGCTCACTGTGTTTGTAAAATATTCGTCGATTACATCCTTGCTGATTCCGATTGCCTCGAAAATCTGCGCGGACTGATAGGACTGAATCGTTGAGATTCCCATCTTTGCGGCGATTTTTACAATTCCGTTTATGATTCCCTTGTTGTAGTCGTCGATTGCGGTGTGGTAATCCTTGTCCAAAAGCTTCTGGTCAATGAGCTCGGCGATGCATTCGTGCGCAAGATAAGGGTTCACCGCACGCGCTCCATAACCAAGACACATCGCAGCCTGATGGACGTTTCTGACTTCCGCCGACTCAAGAATAATTGAAATTGCGGTTCTCTTTTTTGTGCGGATCAAATACTGCTCAACTCCGCTGACTGCAAGAAGGCTTGGAACGGCGACGTGGTTTTCGTCAACTCCGCGGTCGCTCAAAATGATTATGTTGCTTCCGTTGTGATATTCACGCTCGATTGCGACAAAAATATTGTCCAGCGCCTCTTTAAGTGAAGTGTTCTTATAATACAAAAGGGAAACAACCGCAGTTTTTAGTCCGGGGCGGTTCAGGTTCTTGAGCTTTAGCATATCGACGCCGGTCAGAATCGGATTGTTTATCTCAAGAACCGTGCAGTTCGCGCTTTTCGGCTCAAGGAGATTTCCGTCTGTTCCGACGTAGACTGTCGTGTCGGTGACAACCTTTTCACGCAGAGAGTCAATCGGCGGATTTGTAACCTGGGCGAACAGCTGCTTGAAGTAGTTGTAAAGCGGCGGATGCTTGTCGCTCATGACTGCAAGAGGCGTGTCTATTCCCATCGCTCCGGTCGGTTCAACTCCGTTCTGCGCCATAGGAAGAATCATCTCGTTCACATCTTCGTAGTTCCAGCCGAACGCACGGTACATTATGTCGCGCTCTTCCTGCGTGTAGACCGGAATTTTCTTGTTCGGAATCACAAGATCCTTCAGCTTCAGAAGGTTCATGTTCAGCCATTCGCCGTAAGGATAAAGGTTTATGTACTGTTTTTTCGCCTCTTCGTCGGAAATAAGACGCTTCTGGACTGTGTCAACAAGAAGAATTTTTCCGGGCTGAAGACGTGATTTTTTAACGATGTTTTCTTCCGGAATGTCAAGAACTCCGACTTCCGAAGAAAGAATGAGCATATTGTCTTTTGTAATGTAATAGCGGCTCGGGCGGAGTCCGTTTCTGTCAAGAGTTGCCCCGACAAAATCTCCGTCACTGAAAAGAATCGCGGCGGGTCCGTCCCAAGGCTCCATCATTGTTGCCCAGTAATGGTAGAAGTCGCGCTTCTGCTGGCTCATCGTCCCGTCGTTTTTCCAAGGCTCAGGAATGCAGACCATCACCGCAAGCGGAAGCGGCATTCCGTTCATCACAAGGAATTCCAGAGTGTTGTCCAGCATTGCCGAGTCAGAGCCTGTCGCGTCCACAGCCGGAAGAATTTCACGCAGCTCCTCGTCCTTGAAAACCGGGGAATCAAGAGTCTCTTCTCTTGCCAGCATTCGGTCAACGTTTCCGCGGATTGTGTTGATTTCTCCGTTGTGCGCGATGAATCTGTTCGGATGCGCCCTCTGCCAGCTCGGCTGCGTGTTCGTGCTGAATCTTGAGTGGACAAGCGCAAGGGATGAAGTATAGTCCTCGGACTGAAGGTCTTTGTAGAAAGTCCTGAGCTGCTGAACAAGGAACATTCCCTTGTATACGATTGTGCGGCTTGAAAGCGAAGCAATATAAGTGTTCAGGTGCGAATGCTCAAACTGACGGCGAAGAATGTAAAGCTTGCGGTCAAAGTCAAGTCCACGGCTGATATTTTCCGGACGCTCGATAAAGCACTGCATTATGCAAGGCATGCAGTCTTTTGCGCGCTGCCCGAGAACATCAGGATTCACAGGAACCTTTCTCCAGCCGAGAAATTTGAGGTTCTCCTTTTTTGCAAGGACTTCAAGCATTTTCATCGCCTGCGAGCGGATATATTTGTCCTGCGGAAAGAAGAACATTCCGACTCCGTAGTCGCGCGCTTCCTTCAGCCCGATTCCTTCCTGCTTTGCCGCCTGCTTGAAAAACCGATGCGAAATCTGAACAAGAATTCCGACTCCGTCGCCGGTCTCTCCGGTCGCATCCTTTCCCGCGCGGTGCTCCAGCTTTTCAACTATGCAAAGCGCGTTGTCCACGATTTTGTGAGTCGCCGTACCGTCAATGTTTACGACCGCTCCGATTCCGCAAGCGTCATGCTCAAATGACGGATCATACAAAGTTCTGTTTTTTTCAGTCATAGTAACCCCTTGCATAAAAAAAAGGCGCTTTGCAAAAAACAGACAATTAGCCTGTATTTTACAAAACGCCTTCGTTTCGTTCTTTAGACTATATAAAAAATCGAATAAATTATCAAGAGATTAGAAAGAAAAAATTGCTGAAAATATCAGGGTTGTCCTATAAGTTTAAAAACCGCACAAGAAACACTCCAGATGTTATTGCTGCGGATTTTAGTTTGAAACTGCATCGAAAGTGTTTTCTTTGTTTTTTCCTTCTATATTAATGAATATTCCGTTTGGCAGGCAGGCGGCCCATTGTCCGTTTACGCTTATTTCTCCGCTTTGAATGCAGTTTTTATTTTCGCAAGGTGAATCTAAAAATTTCGCTTTTCCGCTTTCAACCTGAATTGAACTTTCTCCAAGAAGTCCTTTGAATTTATAAATTCCATCTTTTGCAAGGCTGTAAACAAATTTTTCTTTTGGAGTCTGCACAAAAAGTTCCGCCGTCTTTTCATTTTTTTTTCTGAACAGATTGAAAAATGAAAGAAAAATCACAATTAAAAAAATCAGAATAAACACAATGTCGAATGGTTTTAAGCGCAAATTCATATAGATTTTTTTATAAATCTTTGGCAGTTCTGTATATTTCATTAGGCATATATCTTTATTCCCTTATTTCTTTTGTTATAACTTTTTCTTTCATTAAAGCAAATATAACATATATCGAATGAAAAATATAGTTTAGTTTTTTCATCTGGCAAACCGCAATTTTTTTTTAATCTGAAATTTCTGCGGAAATTTGCCGAAATATTTAAAATATGGCTAAGAAAAATTCTTTGAAATTTATTTTTGATTCTCCGGTTGTTCTTGTTTTTTCTGTTGTTTCGACGGTGATTTTTATTTCTGACTTGATTTTAAAGCTCAATCTTTCTGAGAAAATTTTTGAATGTCCTGGAGCAAAATCTGTTCCTGCATTTGATTTTAAATCAGCGTTGAGTTATGTAAAGCTTGTCATTTATCCGTTCGGCGGCGAAAATTCAACTTCTTTCTTTTTGAACATTGGATTCATTCTTTTGCTCGGTCCTGTTTTGGAAGAACGTTACGGTTCTATTATGCTTGCCCTTATGATTTTTATAACTTCCCTTGTTGGCGGAGTCTTGACAGCTTGCGTTTCAACGTTTGGAATTTCTGGATGCGGTGGAATTGTTTTTATGATGATAATTCTTTCGGTGCTTTCTGTTTTTATAAAAAAGCAGCTTCCAGTTTCGTGGATTTTTATTTTTGCCCTTTATCTTGCGTTCTCTCTTTTCAGCGGAAAAAAGATTTCAGGATTTATGCCTTTTATGCAAAATAATGTTCCTGTTTTTATTCAGCTTGCGTCTGGAATCTGCGGAAGTCTTTTTGGATTTTTTGTCTGCCCAAAGAAGCGTTCTTCCCAAATCCAGAAAAAGCAGCAGGAAAAAACAATTGAAAATGAGCCGGAAAATTCTTCTGGCAGCGATGAAACTATAGTCGGAAATATCAGTTTATAGCAAATTTTCTTTTAACCTCTTTTTAACTTTTTGCGCTATGGGTTTGTCTTTTCTAAACGCAATAATTGATATATAATTCAGTTTATGGAATGCAAGGTAAAAAGATTTGGAATTCTTACAAGTGGCGGAGATGCGCCTGGACTTAATGCTGCGATAAGGGCTTTGTGCCGTGCCGCAAAAAATCAGTATAATATGGAAGCTGTGGGAATTTTCAACGGCTACCGCGGACTTATAAATGGCGACATGAAGGTTCTTTCAGAAAATGAGCTTTCTGGTCTTATAGCTCAAGGCGGAACAATTCTTGGAACTTCAAGAGAAAAGCCTTTTAAAAATCCAGTTGTAAATGAAGCGACCGGTCTTTTGCCTGTTGAAGCCATAAAAGAAAACTACAAAAAATGGAATCTTGACGCTCTTGTTTGTATCGGTGGAAACGGAACAAATACAACTGCAAGCCTTTTGTTTCAGTCTGGCTTGAATGTAATTGGACTTCCAAAAACAATTGACAACGATATTGAAGGCTCTGACGTAACATTCGGATTTTATACAGCATTGGATGTTGCAACTGATGCTATTGATAGAATTCACACTACAGCCTGTAGCCACGGCAGAGTTATGATTGTTGAAATCATGGGGCACAAAGCCGGCTGGCTTGGACTTTATTCAGGAATCGCAGGCGGCGGAGATGCTATTTTGATTCCGGAAATTCCTTACGACATAAATAGCGTTGCAAAAAAAATAAAGGAACGCAAATCTTCTGGAAAGAATTTTTCAATTGTTGTTGTTGCGGAAGGCGCAAAATCAAAAGAAGAATCCTTGCTTGACAAAAAATCTTTTAAAAAGGCACGGGCGGTAATGCAATGTACCATAGGCGCAAGAGTTGCAAAGGAGCTTGAAGAAGCAACTGGATTTGAATGCCGTGCAACTGTTGTTGGCTACTTGCAGCGCGGAGGCACACCTTCTCCTTATGACCGTCTTCTTTCCACACAGATTGGAGCTGCAGCCGCTGATTTTATTGCTCAGGAAAAATTCGGAAATCTTGTTGCGGTTCAGAATGGAAAAATAAAGCCGGTTCCACTTGACTACGTTGCTGGAAAAGTAAAAAATATTCCGCTTGATCATCCTATGATAAAAACTGCCAGAGACTTGGGTATTTGCCTTGGAGACTGATTTTAAATGCCGGTTCTGCGCTGAATGCCTTGGGTTTGGCTGCGTTGGAGAACTTCCTGGAATGGGCGGCGTAAATGCGAATAAAAATTTCATCTTGAACTGCGCCGCTTGGAAAAAATTAGATTTCGGTCCGTTTGACTTTGGCAAAAAAGAAATCCGGCTTGCACCCATGACTGGCGCTGTTGAAAATGTGGGCTACTTTGACGAAAAGCAATTTTACTTTGATTTGATAAACGAATGCTCAAAGTTTGGAATAAAACTTAGCATTGGAGATGGCGTTCCTGACACAAAGTTAAAATGGGGAATTGAAGCTGTTCAGACAGCTGGAAAAAAAGCGGCGGTTTTTATAAAGCCTTACAGCAACAAAAAAATTCTTGAGCGTTTTGAGTGGGCGCAAAGTATTTCTGAATATTGCGGAATCGATATTGACGCATACAACATTGTAACAATGCGGAACAAAGCTCAACTTGAGAAAAAAGACACGTCTTTGCTTATTGAACTGAAAAATTATTTTTCTAAAAAAGGAATTCCGTTTGTAATAAAAGGAATTTTTACAGACGAAGATTTGGAGCTTGTTAAAGAAGTGAAGCCGGATGTTGCTTTTGTTTCAAATCACGGTGGACGCATTAAAACACGTGAAGGCAGTTCCGCAGAATTCCTTTCTGAAAACTTTAAAATGCTAAAGTCAAATTGCGATGAGCTTTGGGTTGACGGTGGAATCCGTTTATGGAATGATGTGTACAAGGGGCAAAGCTATGGAGCTTCTGAAGTTCTTGTTGGTCGACCTTTTGCTTCTGCGCTTTGCAAAAAAAATTCTTTTGATAATATTTTAAAAAATTGAGGTAATAAAAATGAAAAACGAAAATAATTCCATGAACTACAAGATTGCCATGGCAGGAGCATTTTCTGCGCTTAGCATTATTTTAAGTTTTACGCCGCTTGGCTACATTCAACTTGGAAGCGCGATCCAAATAACTTTAATGCACATTCCTGTAATTCTTGCGACTCTTTTGGCTGGGCTTATTCCGGGGCTTGCAACTGGATTCGTCTTTGGCGTTTCTAGCCTTGTAAAAAATCTTATGCTTGGAGCCGCGGCAAGTCCGTTTTTTATGAATCCGCTTGTTTCTGTTTTGCCTCGCCTTCTTTTTCCAGTTGCTGTCTGGGGAATTTTTACTTTGCTCAATTTTATTCCGCATATGCCCAAAATTATAAGTGTTGCTTTTTCCGCCGCTCTTGGAACTTTTATTCATACTGTTCTTGTAATGGGCGCGATTTTTATTTTCTATGGAAACATTTTTCTCCCTATGGTTCTTGGAGCAATTGAAAAAATCGGAATCAGCACAGAAAATATTTCCGGATTCAAGGCGTTTGCGGCGATTATTGCAACAACGATGATTACAAACGGATTTTTTGAAGTTATTTGCGCGGTTGTCCTTTCATGCGCTGTTCTTGGAAGTGTTTATGCTGTCGGCTCCAGAAAGTCAAAGATTTCAAAATTTGAAGAATAGTTTTTCAACCTTAAAACAGAATTGAATTTTTATTTTCTTATGGATATATTTTTGCTATGAAAAACACTCAAAGAAATGAACTTGCAGTTTGCGGTTTTGCAGCTGTAAAAACATTGGAAAAAATCAACAGCCAGAAAATCCGCCGCTTATATTTTATGGAAGAAAAAGCTCCTTTGTTTGGCGGACTTTGCAAGAAAATGGCTGCTTCAAAACGTCCTTACAATAAAGTCGCAGATTCTGTTGAGCTTGAAAAGCTTTGCGGAAGTGTTCACCATCAGGGCGTTGTTGCGATGATTGACACTCCTGTAATTCTTCCGCTTAATACAGAGATTACAGCGCGCTGGGTTGAACAAAAAGAAGATGCTGTGATTCTTGACCGTGTTGGAAATGCAAATAATCTTGGCGCAATTGTAAGAAGTGCGGCGTTTTTCGGCATAAAAAATATTGTAATTCCATTGGACGAATCCCAGTCTTCAATCACAACCAGCAGCTACCGGGTTGCAGAAGGCGGAATGGAATTTGTAAACATTTATTCTGTAAGGTCAATTCCGTTTTTGCTCAAAGACATGAAAGGAAAAATGGCTCGTTTTGGAACTTCACTAAAGGCGCAGAAAAAAGTTTCAGAAATGAAATTGCTTTGTCAGGAAAAACCTGCTTTGGTTGTGCTTGGAAACGAAGAAAAAGGAATCAGTGAAGAAGTTGCCCAGAACTGCGATTCACTTGTAATAATTCCTTTTGCCGGAATGGGAGAAGCCGGTCCTAAAGTTGACAGTTTGAATGTTGCTCAGGCGGCTTCTGTAATAATGTACGAGCTTAAAAAATAAAATGAAAAGGTATTTGTTTTTAATTTCTCTTCTTTTTCAGCTGCTTTCCGCGGAACTTTTTGCACAAACAGAAAAATCTCCGTTTAAACTAAATCCTGTTGCGGACGGAATTATTCTTGGAGCCGGAATTGCTTTTACAACTTCTGCGGTTATTGCTGAAAAAACTCTGGACTTTCCTGAGTATACAGAACGAAGCTATGATTTGGATTCAGTAAATTTCATAGACAGAAAACTTTCCCAAAAATACAACCGTACTCTCGACAACCTTGGAACTGCAACTTGCACCGTGAGCCTTGCTCTTCCGTTTGCAGTTTATGGTGCTGGATTTTTTAATGATTTTCTTTCCACGGAAGATATTCTTACGCTGACTACGATGTATGTTGAAGCTTATCTTTTTGATTATGGCGCGAAAAATTTTTTGAAGATGGGAATAAGAAGAGTCCGCCCTTATATGTATTATGATGGCTACCCGAAAGACAAACTTGACGACTATGACTTTGAGTTTTCAAGTCCAAGCGGACACACAACGGATTCTTTTTTGGGCGCAGGATTTCTTTCGTATACATTTTGCCGTTATTTCCCTGAATCAAAATGGAAAATTCCTGTAATTGCGGCATCTTACTCAGTTGCTATTGGAACGGCGGGGCTAAGAATTGCAAGCGGAAACCACTTTCTTACTGACACAATTTTTGGCGCGGCTTTGGGCACTGTCTGCGGAATTGGAGTTCCGCTTGTGCATGAGTTTATAGCTTTGCATTCAGAAAAAAAAGAAACAGCATTCAAAAAAGGAAGCGTGCATTTTTCTGTAACGCCGGTTTCCGTAAATTGGAAAATCGCCCTTTAGTTTCAATAATTTTCTTTTATCACAACAGACCATTCTTTGCCTTTGTAGGAATTGTAGCCGGGCGTTTTTGAATATCCAAAAACTTCAAGCGCTCTGCTGGTTTTGTTTGTATAGAATCCCATTTTTTGTCCTTGCGAAATATGCTCAAATGCTTCCCAGTCTGTAAGCCGCCGTTTTAAAATTTCATCCTTGTTTTTTGAAGCTATTACAAGTCCGTCACTATTTATTATGAATATTTCGCCTGAATGGGAAACTTTCGCGCTTGAAATTATGTTCAGTATGAATTTCCAGTTGAACCTTGTTGAAATTATTCCGACAATTGTTCCGTCTTGGGCGCGCACAGGACAACTGTACGAAACTGTCCAGTCTTTTACCGATTCAGAGTAATACATATCTGAATAAGTTGTACTTTGTGATTCAGATGTTTCCTTGAACCATTTTGTGTTCTGCATTGAACGTCCGCGTAAATTTTTATTTACACCTACGCATACAACAATTCCGCTTGTGTCCGTAAGAAGAATATCATGGTAAACTTCATAAATTCTTACAAGACTTTCTATTGTGTGTTCTGCTGAAATTCTTTTTTCTTCAGTGGGATTTGCAAGGCAGTCGATTATTTTTCCGAATGTTGCCCAGGCTTGAACATCGCAGTAACGCTCAAAAAGGTTTCGGTCGACTTTGTCGATTGTGTCGAACGCCATTTCCGCAGTTCTTATTCCAATCAACTTGTGCATTTTTATTTCAATCTGGTCAACGACTTTTTGGCATGTCTGATTTTGCGTGTCGTTTTTTTCGGATATGTTTTTAATTTCGTTTGCAATTACGCGGAATCCTTTTCCGACTGTTCCGGCTCTTGCCGCTTCAATTGAAGAGTTAAACGAAAGAATTCTTATGTTTTGCGACTCGTTGTATATTTCATTGAGCGAGCTGTGCAATGATTCGTAGTCTTGAATAAGCCCGTCAAAAACTGTGCTTAGCTTTTCTGATTTTGTGTCTTCCATTTTGTTCCGCCTATATCTGCTGAAAAAAAAAGGACTGCGCACCAAGTAAAGTACACAGCCCCATTGCTATTGCTTTCTATTATAATGAAAATAGAATAACTTTCAATAGTCAAGTTGATGTAATGACAGAGAGTCAAGCGTGGAAATTGCAATTTTTAATATACAAATCCGTGTGGCAAAAGAAACTGCATTATTGAAAATTTAGCTGGTCTGGTTTATACTCATCTCTATGTCGGAAAAAAATGCAAAGAAAAAGAGAACGGGAATCGGGCTTGCACTTTGGCTTTTGGCTGCTCTGCTCATTCTTATAATTTTCCTTATAAATCAAGACAAAATTGCAAGCAACTTAAAGGCGACTGGTTTTTTCAGCAAGACAGGCTTAAAGACTCCTGAATTTGTAGAAAAGGCGGAAGTGAAAAGCTCTTCTGTTGCTGACAAAAATGAAGTTGCTCCTATTGAAACTATTGAAATTGACTTGAACGGCGTTGGCTCTCATGTTGAAGAGAAAAATATTCAGTCAGAAGTTCAGGAAAATATATACGAAAACATAAAGGCGCAGAATGACGCTGCAAAAAAACAGCAGGAAGCCGCAGTTGAAGAAAAAATAAATTCCAAAACAGAAAAGAAAGAATCCGCGCAAAAACCAGAAGAAAAAGAAACTACAGTAAGAAAAGAGGTTTCTGTAAAAACCGCGCCCAAAACTTCCAGCATGAAGCTCAAACTTTATTTTATGACAATAAACAGCGACGGTTCAGTTTCAAGAAAAGAAATTATCCGCGAAATGAAAAAATCCGACAGTCCGCTTATGGACGCGGTAAACGCTTTGATAAAAGGACCTGTTGCTTCCGAAGAAAATTCCGGTTGCCGTTCGCTCGTTTCTGAAAACACAAGACTTATCGGTGCTTCTGTAAAAAACGGAACTGCCACCTTGAATTTTAGCGGAGACTTTGAATTCAACAAGTACGGAATTGAAGGGTTGCGCGGACAGCTTCAGCAGATTGTATTTACTGCGACCGCATTCCCTACTGTTGAAAATGTTCAGTTTTTGGTGGACGGCGAAAAGAAAGAATATCTTGGCAGCGAAGGCGTTTGGATTGGCACTCCGCTGAACCGCAACAGTTTTTAGTTCTAGTGGGAAACTTTGTAGCTTTCAAGAATTTTTGTAAAGTAGCTTCTGTTTTTCTGATAAACGCTGTCGAATATTGTAAGCGTAAGAAGTGAAATTGTTCCGTTGCCTTTATTCTGCGTTATAATTTTAAAGTCGCGGGTTACGTTTTCTGATTCAGGCTGATAGAAAATATTCATCACAGAAATTTTATTTTCATTTATTGTAATTTTTCTTTGCGGTGCAATTGAATATGACAAGTCTGTGCTTTGGCAAAGGCGGCGCAAAAGAGTATCCATTGCATGATTTTTTTGCTCTTCTGGGACTGACATTGTTGTCATTGAAAGAATTGCAAAATCCTCAAGAAGCCACAAGTTTTCCATTGACTGCTTCCACATTGTGTCCAATATGATTTTCTGACCGCCGAACTCTGCTTCGGTTTCTTGCGATTTTGTTTTTTTGAAAATTCGTTTTTTGTCTTTTGGAAGTCCTTCAATTCCCTTAAAAACAGAAAAACTTTCGTCAGTTGAAGACACAAGATGCCCGGCAGTTTCCATTGAAAAAATGCTTTGTCCGTCAGATGCCTTTATTTCTTCGATGTTGAAAATCGGAACATAAGGATTGAACAGAATATTTACGTTTCCGCCGAACTGATGAAAATCCTGCTGGCTGTTGATTTTTTTACATGAGTCAAGATTTTCTTTTTGCCTGCGCGAAGTGAATTCGTAAAACAAGTCGTGCAGGTAGTTTATGATTTCTGTGTCTTGCTCGGAAACCGCTCCTTGAATTTTTTCACCTGTAAATTCCATTCCGGCTTTTGATTCAGGATTTACAGAAACATAGATTGTTATGTCCCTTTCAGGCGTGCTGTTTTTTTCATCGGCAGGAGAATAAAAACGTGCGGCATAAGTGCTTTCATTGTAAAAAAGAAATCCGACAATAGATTCATTTTTAAAGCTTCTGTCTCTATAGTAAACGTATTCCCCGGAAATGTCAGGAATGTACTGCTTTGTTCCCGGAAGAGAAAATGCAGAGAAAGACGCAATAAAAGTAAATGCCAAAGTCAGAATTGTTTTTTTCAATGTTTTTTCCTTATCTATGTCAGTTTTTATGAGTTCAGCTTGTTGAATTCAGTCTTTACAATTTCGCTGGCTTTTGCGGCGGCGTTTTCAAGCGGAACAAGTTCTGCCTGCTCGCTTGAGCGCATTTTTATTTCTACATTTGGAAGATTTTTGTCTCCAACTGTAATTCTTACCGGGAATCCGATTAAATCCATGTCGTTGAATTTTACGCCAGGACGTTCGTCACGGTCGTCAAGCAAAACTTCGACACTAGCTTTTAAAAGCTCGTCATAAATTTTGTCTGCCGCTTCTTTCATTGCTCCGCTGTATTTTATTGGAACAATAGCAACTTGATAAGGCGCAGTTGACATCGGCCAGATAATTCCGCGGTCGTCATGGAAAGCCTCGATAATTGAAGCAAGAACACGGTCAACTCCAATTCCGTAGCAGCCCATGGTTGGAACAGCGGACTTTCCGTTTTTGTCAAGGTAAGTTACGTTCATCGACTCTGTGTATTTTTTTCCAAGCTTGAAAATGTGTCCAAGCTCATTTCCTTTTGTTGTGTAGAATGGTTTTCCGCAGACAGGGCAGATGTCTCCTGCTTTTGCAGTTCTAAGATCGGCTGTTTTCCATGCAGAAAAATCTCTTCCGTATTCAACGTGAACAAAATGCGTGTCGGCTTTGTTTGCTCCTACAAGGAAGTCGTGCATATCAAGCACGGAATTGTCTGCGATTACAGGCACGTTTGAAAGATTTATTGGTCCTGCGAATCCGACAGGCGCACCTGTGATTTTTGTGTCTTCTTCCGCAGTTGCAAGCTCAACTTCTGACGCTTTTAGGAATCCTGCAAGCTTTGCTTCGTTTATGTCAAGGTCGCCTCTTATGCAGACAGCAACAAAGACTTCTGGATAGAATTTTATGTTTCCTTCTGTAACTGTCTTTAAGTTCTTGCAGCAGTCAACTTCGCTAAGGTCAAGGCATACATTTGTGGCTTTGTAAATCAAAGTCTTTAAAAGCTGATGCTTTGAGCATTTTAAATATTTTTCCAAGTCATCGATTGTTCCAACGTTTGGAGTACTGATTGGCTCATAGCTTTTTTCTGTTGCCTTTACAGGATTTCCGTCTATATCAACTGGAATGTCTTTTGCGCATGAGGCTTTTTCAACATTCGCCGCATATCCGCATTTGCACAAAATAAGCGTGTCGTCTCCGATTTCACTTTCAACCATGAATTCTTCAGAGCCGCTTCCGCCCATTGCGCCGGTGTCAGCTTTTACAGTTATTACATCCAGTCCAAGCCTTTTGAAAATTCTAAGGTATGCTTTTGCGTAAGCCTGATATGACTGGTCAAGGGATTCATCGTCAGCATTGAGAGTATAGCCGTCCATCATATTGAATTCACGGCCGCGCATAACTCCGTATCTAGGACGGATTTCATCTCTGTATTTTGTGTTTATCTGATAGCAGTTGATTGGAAGCTGCTTGTAGCTTGTAAGACCCTGGCGCATAATTGCTGTGTATGCCTCTTCAGCCGTCGGGCTTACAACCATGTCCTGCTGCTGGCGGTTCTGCGCTTTGAGCATTTGTGGTCCCATAGTTTCCCATCTTCCGCTTTCTTTCCAAATGTCTCCGGGAACAATTACAGTCGGCTTAAATTCCATTGCGCCCGAAGCTTCAATTTCTTCCTTGATGATTTTTTCAAGTTTTCTGTATGCTCTTAAACCGAACGGCATATATGTGTAAAGTCCGTTTCCGAGTTTTCTGATTAAGTCGGCGCGCATCATAAGCTGATGGCTAGAAATAATTGCTTCTGACGGAGAATCGCGAAGTGTCCTGAATGGAATTTGTGAAGTTTTCATAATCGGATATTTTAATGAAATTCAAGCCTATGTTCAATATTTTGTCTTCTATAAAATGCGCGCCGTTTTGCTAAAGTCGTTTTCTAAAATTCCGATAATCGAAAGTAGCAGTCTTGTTTTTGCAAAGCAGAAGCAAAGCTGTGGGAGGAAAAAATGGCGTATGGAAGCAATCCTTATGGCGGGTTCAGTGCTTACCGTGAAATCGGAGTAAAAACTGCCAGCCAAGGAAAACTTGTTGTAATGCTTTACGACGGTGCTGTTTCAAATTTGGAAAAAGCGATAGCCCTGATTTCTGAAGACGGAAAAATTGCACCAGGCAGCATTGAAAATTTTGGAAACTATCTGCAAAAAGTTATGGACATAATCACGGAACTTGAAGTGAGCCTTAATATGGAGCAGGGCGGTGAAATTGCAAAAAATCTTATGTCGCTTTACGTTTTTTTTAACAAGCAAATCTTGGATTGCACAATAAGCCATGACAAGAAAAAACTTTCGTTTGTGCGTGATATGCTTTCCCAGCTTCAGGATTCCTGGATTTCGGCTTCAAACAGCACTGCAAATGCCCAGACAAAAATTCCGGGAACTGCGCCATCGCTAAACATAACAGGATAGCTTTAACAGTAAGTTTGCCTTTAATTTGCTGACTTATTTTTTGATGCGGAGAAATTTTATGGAACAAAAAATTAGTAAAGAAGAACTTGACGAGCGTGTTGCGATTCTAAAAAAATTCAGAATGCTTCTTGAGCAGCAGAGGAAAAAGTTTCAGGAATATTTAAAGGTTCTGGAATCTCAGGAAAATAAAATTGCAGAAGAAGATTCGGATTCCTTGATTGCGCACAGTGAGCTTGAGGCGCAGATTGTTCAGGGAATCGGCTCGCTGCAGAAAGTGATTGTTCCGATGCAGGAGCTTTACAATAAGTCTGGAGCGGCTTTTTACAATCCAAAGGAAGCATTGCCGGTTTCTCAGATTCAAGATGATTTGTCTAAGCTTCAAAGCCAGGTTCTTGCTCAGAATGAAAAAAACCGTTCGCTTTTAAAAGTCAGAATGGTTCAGCTCAAAAAGCAAATTTCAGATTTTAGAAATCCGTACCGCTCTTTGAATTCAATCTATGCACAGAAATCTTCCTCGTCTGGAACAAGAATTCAAATTGAAGTTTAATATTTTGAAAAGAGAAAAATTATGTCGGCAACAAAAAAAATTACCAAAGACATGATAGTTGATGCTGCCCTGGAAATTTTTAGGGCAGAAGGATTCGATGCTGTTACATCTCGCCGTGTTGCTTTTAAACTTGGATGTTCAACACAGCCGATTTATTTTGAATACAAGAATATGGACGAGCTTAAAAACGACATTGTAAAAAAAGTTGTCGGTCAGCTTAATGAGATTTTCAGTTCTGTATCTAATGAAGGTAAAGAAGAGCCCGATGAATTTGTTTACCGTTCGTTTGGACTTTCGTTTCTTAAATTTGTTCAGGCAGATCCTTTTGTTTTTAGGCAGATTTATATTGTGGACGGAAAAATCGGAAGGCAAGTTGACAATCTTAGAATGCCTATAATTCTTGACATACTTGAAAATAAATATGGCTATAAAAAAGAAACTGCGCTTGCAATTCACAAAATGGCATCTTGCTCTTTAATGGGCATGGCGGTTTTTGTCAGTTCTGGATATAAAAAAATTAGTGAAGATGAAATGCAGAAAAATCTTGGAATTCTTTTTGCTTCCATTTGTTCTGTTTACGGGCCGCCTCCAAAACTTATGAAAATCGAAAAATTTAGAAATCACTTTGAAAAGCTTATGACAAGCTTAAAAAAATAAAAATCCAACTGAATTTTTTCTTACATTGAAGAATTTTATTTTATACATTAAAATAGAGCGTTATGGGTGGAAAAACTGAAAAAAAAACTTCGGCAGTAAAAAAATCATCTGCAAAAAATTCAAAGGCATCTAAGCCAGAGCCAAAACAAAAAATTTCAAAGACAGCGACAAAGACTGCAAAAAAAACAACAGCAGTAAAAAAATCCGCTGCAAAAGAAAAAGTTCCCGTAAAGAAAATTCCTGCATTAAAAAAATCAGAAATAAAAAAAGAGTCAAATGTTGTTTCAAAAACTCCTGACGTTTCCGTTGTAAAAGCCTCCGCAAAGCCAGTTGCCTTAAAAAGCAAAGACTACGGAGATGATAAGATTATTCACCTTGATGCGCTTGAACATATCCGCTTGCGTTCTGGAATGTACATTGGACGTTTGGGTGATGGTTCAAACCAGAACGATGGAATTTATATTTTGCTGAAGGAAGTTGTTGACAATGCCGTTGATGAATTTATCATGGGCTTTGGCAAAAAAATTGAAATCGAAGTAAAAGACAGCCGTGTAAAAGTCCGCGACTATGGACGTGGAATTCCGCTTGGAAAAGTTGTTGAATGCGTTTCAGAAATCAATACCGGCGCGAAATACAATGACGATGTTTTCCAGTTTTCAGTTGGAATGAACGGAGTCGGAACAAAAGCCGTAAACGCACTTTCTTCTTATTTCCGCGTAGTTTCTGTTCGTGCAGGACAATGCGCAGAAGCTGTTTTTGAGCAGGGAAAACTTGTAAGCCAGCGTTCTGGAAATTTAAAGCAAAAGCAGCCGGACGGAACTTATTTTGAATTTGTTCCCGACGAAGCGATTTTTGGAAAATACAATTTCAACATGGAATTTGTTGAAAAAAGAATTTGGAATTATGCTTATTTAAATGCAGGTCTTACTTTAAAGCTTAACGGCAAGGAATATAAAAGCGACAATGGACTTTTCGATTTGCTTAATAAGGAGATTGAAGGAACTTCGCTTTATGCAATAGGAAGCTATCAGGGCGATCGGTTGAAGTTTGCTTTTACACATACAAATAGCTACGGTGAAAATTATTTTTCATTTGTAAACGGTCAGTACACTGCGGACGGCGGAACTCATCTTGCGGCTTTTAAAGAAGGATTTGTAAAAGGAATAAATGATTTTTACGGAACTTCATATAAAAGCGAAGACATACGCGAAGGAATGGCGGCTGCGGTTCTTGTAAAGGTCAAGGATCCTGTTTTTGAAAGCCAGACAAAGAACAAGCTTGGCAACACAGATATTCGCCAGTGGATTGTTTCAGAGACACAGAGCGGACTTGATGACTGGCTGCACCACAATCCTGAGGCTGCAAAAAAAATTCAGGAAAAAATTCAGGCGAACGAAAAACTCCGTACAGAACTTAGCGCGGTAAAAAAAGAGGCCAAAGAAGCCGCAAGAAAAATCAGTATAAGAATTCCTAAATTGAAAGATTGCCGTTTTCATATTCAGGATGGCGCAAAAGGCGAAAACAGCATGATTTTTATAACCGAGGGAGATTCTGCTTCCGGCACGATGACGCATTCACGCAATGCTGATTATCAGGCGATTTTTAGTTTGCGTGGAAAGCCTGAAAATATGTACGGAAAAAAACAAAGTGAGATTTATAAAAACGACGAGCTTTACCAGCTGATGATGGCGCTTGGAATTGAGCAGGATGTTGAGAATTTAAAATATTCAAAAATCGTAATTGCGACCGATGCCGATAACGATGGATTCCATATTAGAAATCTTGTAATGACATTTTTCCTTGGATATTTTGAGGAGCTTGTAACTTCCGGCAGAATTTTTATTTTGGAAACTCCGCTTTTCCGTGTAAGAAATAAAAAAGAAAATATTTACTGCTACAGCGAGGAGGAGCGCGACAAGGCCCAGAAAAAACTTGGCTCTTCTGCGGAAACAACACGGTTCAAAGGACTTGGAGAAATCAGCCCTTCAGAATTTAAAGACTTTATTTCGCCGGAAACAATTCATCTTACACCTGTTGAAATAAGCCAGCTTAAAATGGTGCCAAAACTTCTTTCATTCTATATGGGAAAAAACACGCCTGAGCGAAGGGCTTTTATTGAAAAACATTTGCTTAGCAATGCTGACATTGATGCATAAGGATTTTTAAATGGCATTTATAAAAAATTTATTTGACAAGAATTTTATAGAATATGCAAGTTACGTTATCCGCGACCGTGCGATTCCAGATTTGGAAGACGGACTGAAACCTGTTCAGCGCAGAATAATGCATACGCTTTTCAATATTGACGACGGAAGAATGCACAAGGTTGCAAGTGTTGTAGGCGACTGCATGAAATTTCATCCGCATGGAGACGCTTCAATTGGAGCCGCGCTAGTTGTTCTTGCAAACAAAGAAATTTTTATTCAGCGCCAGGGAAACTTCGGGAACCTTTACACTGGCGACACAGCTTCCGCCTCCCGTTATATAGAATGCTGCGTTCATCCTCTGGCGAAAAAATTCTTGTACAATCCGAATATTACAGAATATGTTCCAAGCTACGATGGACGAAGCAAAGAGCCTGTTGCTTTTCGTGCGAAAATTCCAGTTGTTCTTCTTGGCGGCGCGGAAGGAATTGCAGTCGGAATGTCCACAAAAATTCTTCCGTACAATATTAAAGAAGTTCTTGATGCCGAAATAAAAGCCTTGCGTGGCGAGCCGTTTGAAATCTATCCTGATTCTCCGACTGGCGGTTTGATGGATGTAAGTAATTACAATGATGGAAACGGAAAAATAATTACACGCGCAAAATTCGATTTGAGCGATGAAAAGAAGATTGTTATAACGGAACTTCCGCTTGAGACAACTTCCAAAGATTTGCTTGATTCAATTGATGCGGCTTATAAAGCTGGAAAAATAAAAATAAGTTCGGTTGAAGATTTTACAACTGACCACTGCAATATTGAAATAAAACTTCCTCGTGGCGTTTATTCCAAAGATGTGGAAAAAGCTTTGTATGCGTACACTTCTTGCGAAAAATCAATTGCCTGCCAGATGCTTGTTATAAAAGACAATATGCCTGTGGCAATGACAGCTACGGAAATTATAAAATATTACGCAAAAAAACTTACCGGCATTATAAAAGACGAGCTTGAATTTGAACGCGGCTCTCTGACAGAAGAACTTCATCAGCGCACGCTTGAGCGGATTTTCATTGAAGAGCGAATTTATAAATCTATTGAGCAAATGAAAACCGCCGAATCTGTAAACAAAGCTGTTAAAGATGGATTTGTTCCTTTTAAAGATGAGCTTATAAGAGATGTTACGGACGAAGATGTTGAAAAGCTTTTAAAAATTCCAATCAGGCGGATTTCACTTTTTGACATAAATAAAAACCGCGATCAGGTAAAGGCTATCAATGAGCGGTTAAAAGAAATTGCGCGTCGGCTAAAACATTTGACTGATTGCGCTGTTGAATATCTTGACGGAATTCTTGATGAGCTTAAAAAATTTTCCGCGCTGGATCCAAAGCAGGATCACACAGCGATAAGTCCTGCGCTTCTTGAACGCCAGACAAAAATAACTTCATTTTCTGCAGTCGATGTAAAGCAAATTGTCCAGCGTGATACTCCGTTACGCTATGATGAAAAAGGCTACCTTGGAACTTCTGTTAATGGAGGAAGGGAAATTTTAAAAGTTACGCCTTTTGACAGAATTCTTATTGTGCGCAAGAGCGGACTTTGGAGCGTTTGCGATGTGC
The DNA here is from genome assembly GCF_000195275.1 of Treponema succinifaciens DSM 2489. Taxonomy (NCBI): domain Bacteria; kingdom Pseudomonadati; phylum Spirochaetota; class Spirochaetia; order Treponematales; family Treponemataceae; genus Treponema; species Treponema succinifaciens. The sequence goes on from NC_015385.1 coordinate 382,378, forward strand.
CAGACAAGCTTTTTGTTGATTCAGGAATTTGGTTTTGCAATTATGCGGACAAGGACATTATCAGCAAAATTCTCTTTACAATAATTTACCGCGATCCGAAAACAAAATACTGCTTTATAAAACGCTGCCGAATTTCCGGTTGGATTATGAACCGCGACTATAATTTTGTGCCAGACGGAATGGAAGTGCTTCACGTTGATACAAGAGCTAAATTTAAATTCTCTTTGAATTACACTAAAAAGCCTCGTGTGAAAATCACAGTCCAAGAATTTAAAGCGCAGGATTTTGAAGAAAAAGGCTTGAAGACTAACGGAATCCGGCTTGAGTCCAAAGAAGTTGATTCTATAAAAGTTGAAGATTCAGGTTTGCAGACAAAACTTGATTTATAAATTATAAAACAGGAATAAAAAATTGGATAAAGAAAAATTAAAAAATCCTGAGTATAAAAGAATGTATCAGGTTTTAAGGGAGCGGCTGGCAAAAAACATTACGCGTTCAGTTTTGCTGCTTTTGCTTTTTAATGTAATGCTGTCTTTTTTGCTTACAAGCGGATTTTCTCCTGCAATGCTTTTTAACGGCTCTGTTGCCGGGTATGCAATTTCGTTTGTTTTTACTTCTTTGATACTTATTGTTGTTTTTACTCTTGCTTATGGAATTGTCGCTGATTTTACCAATGTTGTCCTTGGCAAAAGGAATTCTCCGGGAGGAATCTTCTCTGGATTCTTTGAAAAATCAAAGCGCATATTTTACGCTTCTGTTTTTTTTACACTTGTTGTATTTTTGGTAGCGTGTATTTCTGCCGCATTGATTTTTGTTTTTAAAGAAAAAATTATTTCTTGCTCAAGTTTTTTTTCTCAGGCATTTTCAAATGAAAACTTAAACCAGCTTGATTCTGAAAAAATTGCAAAAGCTTTTACAGTTGCTCTTTTTTATACAGTGATTTTCTTTTTTGTTTTTGTTTTTTGCTTTCTTCCGTTTATTTTTGTTTGGAATGCGTTTCTTGAAAATAAAAAAATCAATTTGAAGGATGCAATTAAAAAAAGCCTTTTTATTATCCGTGGAAGATATTTTCATTATATGGGCTTTGTGATTTTTGTCTGCTTGAAAAATTTTGCGGTTTTGTTTGTTGCGGTTTTTCTTAATGCAGTTCTTTCTGGAAAAAATAATTTTATTTCTCTTTTGCTTGGATTTTATGCGTTCCTTCAATATTACACAATTCTTGCAAAAGTTTATTATTGTATTCCAATTTATTATTTTTCATTTTTGAGCGTTAATGGAATGATTGGCGGAGATAAAAATGAAGGTTCTTCTTGAAGAATCAAAAGCTGAGATTGTCATAAAAAATTCCCGCTTCATTTCAGAAGTTTTTCCAGTTGAAACTCAAGCGCAGGCAAGAGAAAAACTTCACGAAGTTAAGCAAAAATATTTTGACGCGACTCATGTAGTTCACGCTTTTTCTGTCGGCTTAAAATCTGAAACTTTTGGAATGAGCGATGATGGCGAGCCAAGCGGAACAGCAGGGCGTCCTGTCCTTGATGTTTTAAAAGGAAGCGGAATTACAAATATCTTGCTTACGGTAACAAGGTATTTCGGCGGAACACTTTTAGGAACAGGCGGACTTGTCCATGCTTACAGTGAAAGCGCAAAAGAAGTTCTTTCCATTTGCAAGGCGGAACCCTATGTTGAAAAATCTTCATTTTCGTTTTCGTGCGGCTATGATTTGTATCAAACTGTAAAACACTTATTTGAAGGCTTTAATATTTCAAATCTGACTGAAAACTTTGGAACTGACATTTCTGTCAAAGGTGAAATTTTTCTATCTGAAAAAAATACATTTCTTGAGCAAATAAAAAATATTTCAAAAGGAACAGTAAAATGCATTTGATTTTTATTCGTCATGGAGATCCTGATTATTCAATTGATTCTGTTACAGAAAAAGGAAAATGTGAAATAGAACTTTTGGGCAAGCGCATTTCAAAATTGAATGCTACAGAATTTTTTGTTTCTCCGATGGGACGCGCTCAGGCTACGGCAAAAGCCTGCTTGGAAAATATCCATGCAGATTTTTCAAAGCAGCCTATGAAAGTTTCAACATTGCCTTGGCTTAGAGAATTTAGTTACGACATAAAAGATTTAAAAACCGGCGAAAACAGAATTGCATGGGACTGGCTTCCGCGCGATTATTTTGGCGAAAAAAAAATACAAAGACGTTCAAAGTTTTTTTAAGACAAAATCAATGAAAAGTGGAAACATAGAATTTCATTACAAGGAAGTTTGCCACGGGCTTGATGAGATTTTGGCATCTTATGACTACAACCGCATTGATTCAAAAATTCCTTTGTACAATTGCTTGCCGCATATTTCAAAAGAAGAATCTTTGATTGATACGCACCTTGAACCTGAGCAAAAAGATTTGGATGAAAAAAATCTTGTTTTTGTTTGTCATCTGGGCGTGATGTTTGTTATGCTAAGCCATCTTACAGGTATTAGTCCTGTTCAGCTTTGGCAAGGATTTTTTGTTGCTCCAAGCTCTGTTACAATTGTTGGCGCTGAAGAAAGAGTTCCAGGAGAAGTTGTTTTTAGAATTCAGCAGATGGGAGACGTGAGCCATTTAATCGGTGCAAATGAAAAAGTTTCTGCGTCCGGATTTTTTGGAAACTGCCTTTCTATTTAAGGCAACTTTTATTTTATGGAAAATTGAATTTTTTATTGATTCTATTTATACTTGCTTTATGAATTATAATTCAATGACTTATGAAGAGCTTGAGCTTCCGAAGAAAGGCGACAGAGTTGTTGTGGGACTTTCTGGTGGCGTTGACTCTACAATGACTGCAATGCTCTTAAAAGAAAAAGGATGCGATGTAACTTGTGTAACAATGTCTTTGTGGCAAGAGGCTGATTTAAATCTGCCTGACGATTATAAAATTCCAGACAGCTGCTACAGTCCTAAGGAAGTTGAAGATATAGAAGAAAACAGAAAGTTTTGCGCAGAGCAAGGCATTCCGTATGTCGTTGTTGACGTTAAAGAAAAATATCAGCAGGAAGTAATAGAATATTTCAAGCGCGAATATAGAAACGGCCGCACACCGAATCCGTGCATAAGATGCAACCGCTTTATAAAATTTGGCGCGATGCTTTCCGGCTTAAAAGACTTGGGAATTGAATACGATTATTTTTGCACAGGTCATTATGCAAAAGCCGTGCGCGGAACAGAGCCGCTTTTTTTAGTTTATGGAGAAAACGCTTCAAAAGATGAAAGGGGAAAATGCCGTCCAGTTCAAATTCACACTGCGCTTGATATTACAAAAGACCAGGCTTATTTTTTGTACAGAATTCCGAGTGCGATTTTAGAGAAAGTCCGTTTTCCGCTTGCAAGTTTCAGCAAAAAAGAAATTTTTAAAATGGCTCGTGAACGTGGACTAAAGGCTGCTGAAAAAGAAGAAAGTCAGGATTTTATTCCGGCTCCAATGCTAGAATATATGTTCAAGGACAAGCCTTCTGTGCCGGGAGACTTTATTGATTTGGATGGAAAAGTTCTTGGCCGCCACAAAGGAATTGAGCATTATACAATCGGGCAGAGAAGAGGACTTGGAGTGAGCGCGCCTTATCCTCTTTACGTTGCAGAAATTGACAAGGAGAAAAATCTGGTTGTCCTTGGAAAAGACAGCGACTTGTTTTGTTCAGGTCTTATTGCGGATGATTTGGTTTGGCCTGCCGACTACGATCCTTGCTGCGAATTTGATGCGATGGTAAAAATCCGCCTTGCTTCAAAGCCTGTAAAAGCCCATGTTGTGCCGTATCAGCCGTTGGAAAATGAAGAGTTTTGCGGCAAATCTTACAAGGTTGTGTTTGACGAGCCGCAGCGGGCAGTTGCTCCAGGCCAGTCCATTGTTTTTTATAAAGACGGAATAACACTTGGCGGCGGAATTATTTCAAAGGCAATCAAAGCCTAGTAAATGTCCAGTTTGTAGGAAATTGTTGAGGCTGAATTCAGAATGTTGACAATTGTAATTGTCAGCGTGCAAGAGCCTTTGTTCAGCTGAACAATTCCTGCCAATTGCTTTGTGTCGTCTGGATAAATTTCTTTAACGCTGTAAGACTCATTTCCTTTTACGCAAAGTTTTCCGGCACTTTCTTTTAAAACATCATAAGAAATATTTTCTACAGTCGCTCCGTTTACAGCTGTGATTATTTTGTACGGAACTGCAACATTTTGTCGTGTTCTGTAGACGTAATATTTTCCTGCCGGCAATCTTCGTTCGTTCAAAAGATTGTGCGAGACTCCGTTTTTGTCTTTTAAAGTTATTGTTCCCATTGCAAGCGGAAGTTCTCTTCCTGCGCGAGGCATAAGAATCCTTGGATTTACAGCGGAACTGTTTTTTGAATCAAAGACTTTAAATTCAAGGCAGCTTTGTTCTTCCTGCCAGCCTGTGTTTCCGCTTGTTCCAAGATATTCTCCAGATTCAACAAATTGCTTTTCTTCTATTTCTTTTGAAATTGAACTGTCGTCAAGATTTGCGTAAACTGTTGAAAGTCCGTCTTCATGCGAAATAATTACGGAGTTTCCCAAAGCGGATTCAAACCAGCCAAAATCATCGCTATGGTCTGAAATTATGGCGGTTATTCTTCCTTTGTCTGCTGCCTTGACTTCTGAAGGATCTTTAAAAATCAGCGAGGAATTTATTGTGCCTCCGCGGAGCTGTCCGAAATATGAATAGAATGAATCTGAATTAGTTTCTTTTTGAGGCCAGTCGAAGGAAAATCCGCAGAAACTGAAAAATGCGCAGGTTAAAGTTAAAATTATTTTTTTCATTTTTTTCTCCGCAAGAAGTATTTAAGTCCAATTTCAAGCACTATGGTTTTATGTCATTATCGGACTTGACCCGATAATCCTGTTAGACAGTTATTTTTTTGAAATTGAAATTTTAGAAATTTTTGTGTTTCGTCCAATGAAAATCGAATTTTCATAAGTCTTAATAAATGAGCATTCGCCTTCAAAACTGAACGATGCCATTGGATAAATAAAAGATTCAAGAATTGTTACCGTGTATTTTTCCTCGTCTTTGCTAAGAACAAAAACAAGCTCATTGTCATCGGAAAATTCTATTTGGGAAATTTTTCCTTTGATTGGAATTTTCTTGCTTGTAGATTTTTTTGTATTGACGATTCCAAGAAAATCTTTTCCGTTGTAATAAACGTAATCAGAATTGTTGTTGAATTTTACAAGCGTCTGGCGTGAAATGGAATTTTCAAGATACTCATGGAAAATTACTTTTGAATGTCCGCCGTTTTTTTCCGCGACAATAAATCTTTGCTGGTCTTGTCCTGAAACGCAGGCGATTCTGTTTCCGTTCTCAGAAATTGCAACTCCAAGAATCACATCGCAATTGCTTCCGCCCGGCGCAAACTTCTGGTCAATTTTTCCGTCAGGCAAAAAAGAAATGACAGTTCCGTCTGCATATCCTGCGGCAGTTCCATTTTTGCTTGATGAAAATGCGGTGATTGGCGAATAATGCTCGTAGTTCCATTCACACTTTCCTTCTGAATCGCATTTTACAAAAGCAGTTCCGCCCGGCTGCATTACAAAGATTCTGTCTTGGTCAAAAAATGGAAATCCAGCTTCGTTGATTGTTCCTGCCAAAGTTCCGTCCGCGAAAAAAAAGTCAGTCTTTGTGCCGCTTGCCCCGAATGCAGCATACCATTTTTCTGAAATTGTTGATTTAAAAGGAAATGTTATTGCTGAAACAATTTTTCCGTCAGGGGTAAAATATCCTATGTTCTGTGAAAGTTTAAATGGAATTTTTTTTGTGTTATTTGAATTTTCTTGAATATGTGAAATGTCCTCTGTCCATTCCGGCGTAAAATGAATTTCATGGCCCATTGGTTGCACTGAAAAAATAATGTACAAAACGCAAAATATAACGGCTATAGGAACAAGCAGATTCTTTTTTTTCTTATTAAAATTCATAATAGGCTATTTTATAGAAAGGAATGATAATTTTCAATGCCATTGGAATTTTGTAAATGAGCCATTTTGTTTGTAAACAGATTGCGCAATAAAAAAGTTAAAAAAAAATGCCCTCAAATGCTGACAAATAGAATATTTTGAATCATAATTATAAGGACTGTTGTTTTTCGGTGCAGATTATCTGGTCAAGCCGGATAATGACAAGGTGATAGCATTTACTGACAAAAAAATGTCATTCCCGCTCAGCGACACGGGAATCCCTGACCAAGGAGGAACATTATGAAAAAACTTATTTTTTCTATTTTACCAGCATTTTTATTTGCATTTATTTCATGCATGAACATGAGCTCCGGCTCCGGCGAAAACGGCTCTGTCCGTGTTGCCCTGCCGGGAAGTTCTCGTGCCGCCTATAACAAGGACGATGCCGACAAATTTATTGTGCGCCTCTATAATGACAACTTTGACCAAACAGAAGAAGGTTCTCTGGGGGGGTAATAGAGTTTGGCGAGCTTGAGCCGGGAACTTATATAGCAGAGGCTGAAGCCTGGAACACTGCCGAAAATCTTCTTGAAGGAAGCGGAAGCGCAGAAATCAAAGTAAAAGCCGGCGAAACCACAGATTGCACAATAAAAATGATTCTTGAGGGCGTTTTCTATTCAAAGTATATGCTTCTTCCTGATTACCGTGGGTGGATTACGTATGCCTACGACTATTCAACTTGCACTGAGAAGAAAACATGGTCTACTGATTCTAATTCTCCTCAATATTCCTATTTTGCAGAAGGCAATGATGGAAGCATTTATTATACGAAACTTGACCAATCCACTAGTAACTACAAAATATATAACTACAACTTTACAACTAATAACGAAGGAATAAAATTTACTATTACTAAAACAAATACAGGATTTTTTGACGGTTGCTATGACAGCACAACAGATATTTATTGGCTTATTCGTAATACAGACGGTGGTAATCTATATTTATACAAAAAAAATGCAGAAGGCGCTTCTGAAGAAGAATATAACACAGGAATTACCCAGAATAGTTTTGGAAATTGCGCAATTAGAGGTGAAAATCTTTATTATTCATTTGATAATTCAATTGAATATGCGACATTCGACTACGCGAGTGGAACAACCGAAGTAAAAGCGAAAAAAACTTTAGCTGATTTTGGTGTTTCAGGCACAATAACAGACATGGCGGTTCTTGAAGACGGAACAGTGGCAGTCCTTGTGCGCTCTGTTGGCGTGGGTACTGAAACAGAAGGCTTTGGCAATATGTCGCTTAGCACTGATGGAAGCAGTATTGTATACAGCCGCGGCGCGCTCGTTCTTTTGTCTTCGGACTTGTCTAAAGTTGAAAAAGTTATTGGCTGGACAGATTCTCAAAGAACAATAAGCGCAACAAATGTTGAAAATGCCGAAAATTATGTAAAAAAATGGACATCAATCACTGCTTACATTCCAGATTATGCCGAGCGCAATTCGCACTTTTACGGGCCAATGCGCATTGTAGCAATCCGCCCTAAGGAGCTTGTGATTGCAGACTGCGGCGCAAACTTTGTCCTGCCGGATTATGACGGCAAAAAGAACGGCAAAATGTACGCTCACAACAGGCTTATGACCGTAAACCTGCGCAACTTTGCCATAGGCTGCAAAAAAGAATTCAGTGAAAGCGAGCTAAAGTTCAAAGACCTGATGATCAGCGGTGGCAGCACAGACTCGTATACAATCCAAGCTAGTAGCAGTTACAATGCATGTGAAACTGAAAAATAAAGTAACTATATTGCCCCTTATTTTTCCGGCAGATTTCGTAGAAATCTGCAAATCCGTGTGATTCTTTTTTGTTTCTTCAAGCACCTTTTTGTTGCGTTCCTCGATAATTCTGTCCAAAAGCTGCCTGCCGGTTTCAATGGTGGTTTCGGCAGGCTCAACCACCGTAGAAATCAGCCGCCCCGTAACCGCCGCCTGCAGAATCGCTTTTCTTAAGCTTGTGTCTTTTTTATCTGTGCCATGTTATTTGCTCCTGTTCAAAATACTGATGATTATCTGGCGGAACATTTCCATGTCTTCTGTTTTACTTTCGGCAATAAAAAGGGTAATTGAAAAAAGAGTGTCGTCATCTATGCGTTTCTTGCCGTTTATGTAAAGCATATTATTTTTCTGCATAAAATACAAAAAACAACTGGCGGCTATGCGTTTGTTTCCGTCATGAAAACAGTGGTCTTTTGTAATTGAATATAAAAGCATGGCAGCTTTTTCTTCCAAAGTGGGATACAATTCCTTGCCGCCAAAAGTCTGGTAAATGTTGTTTACGGCTCCTGTGAAACCGTCATCTTTGGGAACTGCAAAAACATCGCTTTCAAAAGCTGGTTTCATTGTATTTATTACTTCCAAAAATTCATTTTCAGAAATTCTTTGTGCAGGAGATTCTGTTTTTCCTTTCTTATCAAGGTTTCCATGGTCAAAATCATCCAAAAGAACAAGTCCGTTTGAAAAATCCTGTAAAAAGTTCACTGCTTTCTTTATATCATCAAGATTTTCTAGCTTTTTAGACTTTATGCTTTGTGCAAGGGAATTTGTTAAAGTCTGGAGAGTTATCAGTTTTTCGTGTTCTTTTTTTAACAAATGCTCATTTACAACATACCCATTTACGACATATTGATGAAGAATATCTGTCGCCCATTTTCTGAAGCCCGTCGCAATCTTAGATGATACTCTGTAACCAACTGCAAGAATAACATCAAGATTATAATATGGAATATTTCTTGTAACAGTCCTTGTTCCTTCCATTTGGACTTGTGCAAAAAATGCACAAGTTGAATCTTTTGAGAGTTCATCTTCCTCATAGATATGCTTTATATGGCGTTGAATTGTAGACCGGTCTTTGTTGTCAAAAAGTTCTCCAATCTTTTCTGCACTAAGCCAAATAGAATTGTCCTGCATAATGACTTCCACTTGATTAGAGCCGTTATGCTCGTATATTTTTATTTCACCCTTTGACAAATCGGTCATTTTGTCTGCTCCTGTTTTCCTACTCATTAGCCACTCAGTTTTTGCTGACTGCTATTTTTCTATATCCCAATTCCTCGTGAGGGTAGCCGCAGAGGTCAAAGTTGCAGTCATTGGCGAGCAGTTCCGTTGCGGTGTGCTTTTCTGCCTTCGGGTTTCCGTCGGAATCAAGAAGTTCTGTCCGGTTGCTCCACCAGGCAATGCAGCCGTCAAAGTGCTTTAGCTCCATCGGCTTTGTCTTGCTGAAGTGCTTGCGGTCGCTTGGAATGTCCACCCGGTAAAACCAGGTTTCGCCGGTCGGCTGGAAAGTTCTGCTTGATGTCTTCCTTTTCGCTTCCGCCGTAAGGTGGATTCATCAGGATTACGTCGAATGCGTCTTTTTCCGTGTAGTCCAGAAGCTTTTCATCGTACAAAAGCGGAACTTCATAAGTTTTTGTGTTTCCGTCAATCGAATATTGCGCGCGGTTTTCCACTTCCACAATTTTTTGCGTATCCACATTCTTCCATCTATTATATAATTCCTCTGCAGTGGGAAAGCCGGAAAGCGGAAATTCTTTTTCAATTCCGGTCGTAAAATCGTGCTCAAAAAAACTGCTTCCGTTTGACGTGTAGACGAACGGAACATTCATCATAATTCCGTAGGAAATTGCCTGCTGCATTCCGTAAGAGGATGAATGATTGTTGTCTTTTGCCTCGACAATTGCCAGAGGTGTTCCCTTGTTGTGCCAAAGAACATAATCGCACTGCTTGCCTTTATCGCGGCTGGGAATGTTTCCTTTTATGCGCACTTTTCCGTCTGTAAATTTATTCAGAGGCGAAGTTTCCATAGTGATTTTTTTGATGTCCCATTTTGAAAGCAGCGCCGGCGTGATATACTGAAGCTTTATGTCCTCTTCCGTCATTTCGTTTATGTCAAAAATATCACTCATTTTTACCCTCTAAAAACGGAGTAATTATAACACAGAAAATGCAGATTATAAAAGAAATGAAAATGACGTGTCATTATCGGCTTTAGCCCGGCAACCTGTCATCCTCCGGCTTGACCGGAGAAGCTCGCATATTGAAAAAGATGGGGCTGTCCAAAAAGAAATGGGCAGCCCTAATAACATAAAAAAGGCCGCCCTTTTTGAAGTCTGTTAATAACTTCTAGGACAGCCCCTTATTTTTAAACATAGTAACTATATTTGCTTAACGGACTGGGTACGTTTTTTATCGTTGTTTTGACATTTCAGTACTTTCTGTCATAAAAACAAAAGGAATACTTCCTAAGACCCGTAGCGATACTTTCTAAGAGGCTGAGTAATACTTCCTAAGACCCTAAGGAATACTCTCTAAGGGCCTTAGGAATACTTACTTCAGGTCTTAGGGATATTCACTTCAGGTCTTAGGAATACTCACTTCAGGAGTTAGGAAGTATTCCTTCAGTTTTTAGATGCTAAAATACAAGAAAATTGTTAGATTTTCCAAATTAGCACGGCAACTATAACAGCGAATTTCCTTGTTCCGCTGAAAATCCCAGGGCAAACGCATTATAAATAATTTAAGTAAAGTTTGCGCGAAGGAACGGTTTCTGGGGCAAAAACACTCTGATTGCTGCGACCGCGTGAGCGGGCAATTCTATAGTTACTTTGCAACAATCAGAGGATGTCCAATAAGTTCTGAATGTCATTGCTGAACAATTTCTAAATGATTGTAATATATGCATTTAGAATTTCGGGTCAAGTCTATAAAAGCCTATGAATGACAAAAAAGATACTTATTGGACATCCCCATTATTGCGCGATTTTGAACCAGAAAACCGTGTCTGGGAGCCAGTTTTATGCTGAATACATTTATAATGCGTTTGCCCTGCTGAAAACCCTTGCGAATATAGGCAAAAATCAATTTATGTGTTAAAATCTGCAAATTGAATTTTATGCGGCACACACCAGTGTCGAAGATGAGGTTTTTATGGCAAAAGAAAAAGATGTGCATGCTTGCACTTTGGACAAAATCATCAGTCTTTGCAAGAGAAGAGGATTTGTTTATCAGGCTTCTGAAATTTATGGCGGAATGGCTGGCGCATGGGATTACGGTCCTCTTGGCGTTGAATTCAAGCGCAACATTCAGAACGAATGGTGGCATTATATGACTCAGCTTCATGATGATGTTGTTGGCCTTGATTCTGCGATTTTTCAGCATCACACAACTTGGGAAGCTTCCGGCCATGTAGGACATTTTTCTGATCCGATGATTGACTGCACAGAATGCAAGGCAAGATTCCGCGCTGATCAGCTTATTGAAGATTATTTTGACAAGACTGGCGAAACTCCTTCAAAGCCGGTTGATACAATGAGCCACGAAGAAATGAAGGCTTTTATTGATGAAAAAATCAACTGCCCGACTTGCGGAAAACATTCTTGGACTGATGTGCGTGAATTTAACTTGATGTTCAAAACTCATCAGGGACCAGTTGCCACAGAAGCTTCTTTGGTTTATCTTCGCCCGGAAACTTGCCAGGGAATTTTTACAGACTTCAAGAATATCGTTCAGTCAAACAGAATGAAAATTCCGTTCGGAGTTGCCCAGGTTGGAAAGTCGTTCCGCAATGAAATTATCTTCAAGAATTTTATTTTCCGCACTTGCGAATTTGAGCAGATGGAAATGGAATATTTCTGCAAGCCGGGAACAGAAGATGAAACTTTTGCGCGCTGGAGAAAAGACCGCTGGAATTTCTATTTGAAATACGGAATTGCAGAAGACCATCTTAACTGGCATCATCACGATAAGCTGGCTCACTACGCAAAGGACGCTTACGACATTCAGTACAAGTTCCCGATTGGCTTTGAGGAAATTGAAGGAATTCACAGCCGCACAGACTTTGACCTTTCGCAGCATGAGCAGTATTCAAAGAAAGATATGCACTATATCGATCAGGACGACGGAAACAAACGCTACATTCCTTACGTTGTTGAAACTTCCGCCGGACTTAACAGAAACTTCCTTATGTTCCTTTGCGAGGCTTACGAAGAGCAGAATGTTGCAAAAGAAGGCGAACCTGAAGACTTTAGAACAGTTCTTCATCTTGATCCTCGTCTTGCGCCTGTTACAGTTGCGGTTCTTCCTTTGATGAAAAAAGACGGACTTGCAGAAAAGGCAAAAGAAATTCAGCATATTCTAAAAGAAGATTTTGTTACTGATTACGATCAGAGCGGAACAATCGGAAAACGCTATAGACGCCAGGATGAAATTGGAACTCCATTCTGTGTTACAGTAGACCATGACACGCTTGATTCTTCCAGCGCGGATTTCAATACTGTTACAGTTCGCTTCCGTGATTCAATGGAGCAGAAAAGAGTTTCTCTTGATGATTTGATTCCTTTTATTCAGAAGGAAATAAAATCTTACGTTCCTGTAAAACGCTAACTGTTTAACTGTCATTTGTCATTGCCGGACTTGATTCTGCAATCTTATTTCAAATGACAGTTAGTAGTTGTATTGGCAAAATTCGTCATTAGACTTATTTAAGGCTGGTTGCAAGTTATGGAATACGTTGCTCTCGGAAAAACAAATCTTCTGGTTAGCCGCACTGCTTTTGGCGCGGAAAGCCTTGACTGCAAGGAAATCGAAAATTTCGGTAAAGATGCAGACGAAAAGGCTTGCGCTATTGTTCATCAGGCTTATGCTGGCGGAATGAATTTTTTTGACACATCGCATTCCAAGCCAGTCTGTGAAAAACGCCTGGGAGCTGCCTTGCATGGAATAAGGCACAATGTAATTCTTGCAACAAAAACTTCCGGCCAGGACTTGCATGAAATCCGCCGTGATTTGGATGAAAGCCTTATGTCGTTGGAAAGCGACACTCTTGATTTGTTTCAGCTTGAAAATCCGCTTATTGTTCCAAAGAAAAACGGCATGGACGGAATTTACAATGAGCTTTTGTCTTTAAAAGAAAAAGGAATTGTAAAGCACATTGGAATTGCAACGGAAAATTACGACATTGCAAAAGAAGCTATTGAAAGCGGTCTTTACGAAGTTGTTCAGTTTCCGTTCAGCATGATTTCTCCGGATTCAGTTAAAGCTCTTGTAAAATTGTGCCAGGAAAAAGAAGTTGGCTGCATTGCTTCACAGCCATTAAACGGCGGAGTTGTAAACGACATTCCTTTGGCTTTTGGCTTTTTGCATCAGTTTGAAAATGTTGTTCCTGTCTGGGGAACTCATACTCAGGAAGAGCTTCAGCAAATTCTTTTTTTTAACGACCATCCGCCAGTCATTGACAAGTCATTTAAAGAAGAAGTGCAAAAGGTTCAGAACTTTTTCAATTAACAAGTTAGAGCAATGTCATTATCGGGCTTGACCCTGCGATGTTTCTGAAATAAACTTGGTTAATAATTTGTTTTTTTTTGTCATTGCCGGACTCGATCCGGCAATCTAAAAATCTGCTAGATTTCCTAACCGAGTTTGCTAAGCAACCATCGCAGATCAAGTTGGAGAATGACAATTGACGTAGCATGAAAATGACAATTGTCGTGGCACAGGAATGACAGTATTAAATCAACTGATTTTACAAAGTGTCGCCAAGGGCTTTCCGCAAATCTGCGGACTCTTCTTTGTTCATTGTGCGCACAATTTTTATCGCATTGTCATCTGTCTGAATTCTTTTTGGCGTTCCGTCTGGATTTACGCTTCCCACAATTTGAACAATAGGATTTTTAGGGCTTGTTGGAGAAACATCAACAACTTGTCCGACTCTTCCATTTGAAAGAAAAACAAATGCTCCGATTGGGAAAAGCGAAATGCTGTACAACAGCGCTTTGATTACAGTTTCGTCATAAAGATGATTGCTGTTCTTTAGCATTTCAATCATGCCTTCGTAAGTTGTTCTTGCCTCTCTGAAATTTCTTGGAGCGGTGATTGCTTCAAATGAGCAAGCCACGCCGATTATTTTTCCGTAGAGCGAAATGTTGTTCTTTAAAAGATGCCGCGGATAGCCAGTTCCGTTTTCGCGTTCGTGGTGGTCTAAAACTCCCAGCTGAATTGTAAGCGGAAGCCCTGCGGTTCTCACAATATTATACCCGATTACAGTATGAGTTTGCATCTGCGCTTTTTCTGAATGGCTAAGCGGATTGTTGTTCATGTAAAGCTGAGGCGGAAGTCTTATCTGTCCTATTTCATGCAGAATGCTTGCGACTCCAAGTTCTATAAGTTTTTCATAAGGCATTTTTATTTGCAGTCCGATTATGATTGCAAAAATCGCAGTTCTAAGGCTGTGGCTTATTAAAAAGTTTTCGGAATTATCCCCTCATACACTCTTAATATAACATAAAATTCGACAAATTTTCATATTTTTTTTTACATTTTTATTTGATTTTTATTGACATAATAATCAAGATGTATTATATTATAAACATCAGGAGGTAATAGAAATGTGAAACGAAAAAAGAAAAAACTGTGGTCAAGAGCAGACAAAATCGCCTTGCTGGTTTTTCTGCTAGAACTTCTAAAGTTCATACTTGACCTGGTTTCTAAGCTGTCTGCTTAGTTTTCCACCGTTCATAGATACCGCCAATATCTATGAACGGTTTAAAAATAATCAAATTATATAGGAGTGTCAATAATGAACAGAATGGAAAAAATACTGATAGCAATTTTAATTCTTCAAGTTTTGGATATTGCGTTAAGGTTTATAATGTAGGTGATTTTATGGAAAAAACAACACAGCACGGCGGAACAAGAGCCGGAGCAGGCAGAAAAAAAGGAAGCACAACAAATAATACAGGATATAAAAACGGACGGATTGTCATTTCCTGCCTTGAATCTGAGGAAATGGCAATAAAACAAAAAGCAAAAGAACAGAATAAAACAGTAAGCAGGTTGATTATTGATTCTGTTTTGAAAAACTAAAAAGCAGGAGGCATATATGACATTCTTTGATTTTATGATAAAGTTTCCGACTGAAAAAGCCGTTATAAAATACTTTCTCAAAATCAGATATAACGATGTTCTTATATGCCCTCACTGCGGTTCAAAAGTTCGTGTTCAGCACAGAAATGACAATCTAAAACTTTGTAACTGCCATAACTGCAATAATACATTCTCACCATTCAAAAACACAATCTTTGAAAAGTCATCAACAGACCTGCGTAAATGGTTCTATGCAATCCATTTATTTTTGAATTCTAAAAAAGGAATTTCCGGCTTGCAGTTACAGCGTGAAATCGGCGTAACATATAAAACAGCGTGGAGAATGCTCAAGCAGATACGCTCTGCAATGGGAAACACTGATATGTCAAAAGCATTTGAAGCAATGGTCGAAATTGACGAAACATATATCGGCGGTAAACCTAGAAAAATGAACGGCGAAACAGAGCCTTCAAAGCGTGGACGTGGAACTAAAAAAACTCCTGTTGTAGGTGTAAAAGAAAGAAGTTCAAGCCACGTATTCGCAAAGGTAGCACTTCCAAACGAAGAAGGCAAGAAACTTACAGGAAAGCAGCTTTTCAATATTCTTGACAGCGTATGCAAGAAAGACGCAACGGTTCTGACCGATGATTTTAGAGGCTACAATTTTATGAACCATAAAAACACAAATAAAAACAACTACTACAGAATCAGCGTAAATCATTTAGAAAGCATTTACAGCCTCGGCAACGGACTTCATACAAACGGAATTGAATCGTTCTGGGCACTGTTGAAGCGTGGAATTCTCGGAATTTATCATCACGTTTCTGTAGACTACTTGCAGGAATATGTAAACGAATTCTGTTTCCGGCAGAACAACGGAACAAGCTCATTTGATGTACTGTTAAAGCAGGGGATATTTGCGGCATAATTCAATATTGATTTAAATCCTTGAAATGTATAGTATAAAGATAAAGCCTTTCTTTTTGGCGAAAGAAAGGCTTTTGAAACGGATTATCAGATACTTTTGGGAAACGGCAATCTGATATTTATTAACAAAGGGAACAAATGTTCTCGCTTTTTGTATAATATTAAGCATTTATAAGTTATTTGTCAATATGATACAGAAAGCCTCTTAAAAGGATAAATTTAATGAGGTGTAAAAAAAATTACATTGATTTTTATGATGAACATTTTTTTGATTTAATATGGAAAGATTTTGAATTTTAGCATATAATAAAAAAACAAGAAATATAGTTTTGTCGTTTGTAATATTTCTTGTTTTTTTTAATAACTAAGAGTGTGTTAGGGGATAATTCCGAAAGTTTTTATTTCTTGCTTCAAAGCTCGGTGAAATTCTAAGCAGGAATTTTTTATTTTCCCTTACAAAGTTGCAAAGCTCAAGCACTTTTCCGTTTAGCTCTGGCAATGAAATTATTTTTTGAGTCGCATATTTTGTGTAGACATAATTTATAAATTCCATAAATTTGTCGTAGGCGTTTTGTGATTCTAAAAGTTTTCTATTGTCTTCTTCTTTTGAAATAGAAGCCGGCTCGGAAGGGAAATTAAAAGGCTGCTGTGCTGTCTGCTGATTTGCGTTTGCAGAAAAATTTTGGTAAGCAGGTTGCACTTGCGCAGCTGGATTCTGAAAAACTGGCGTTGGGTTTTGCTGCTGAAAAATCTGCTGTGGCTGAACTTGCGGCTGGACTTTTTTTTCTGGCTCTGGAGTGTCTGAAGTAAATTCTGAAAGATCTACTTCTTCGCTTGTTTTAAATTTTTCAGGAATCTGTTCTTCTGGAACGGAATCTTCCTCATCTGTAAATTCAGAAAGATCTACTGATTCCGTTTCCCCAAGTGAAATTTTTTTGTGTTCTGTTTTTTCTGGATTTTTATCTTCTTCAATTTTGGAAAGAATTTTTTCATCTTCGCTGTAGACTTCAAGAAAGCCCCACTTTTTTAAACATGAAAGTACTTCTGGTGTTACTGCGCACGGTGGAGTTGCCAGCAAAAAAAGAGAGTCAAGCATTACATCTGAGTTGAAATGTGTGTCAGGTTTTATTTCTGCAACTTTGTATTTGACCATAATTCTTTCCTATTCATTTTATTATCGGCAGAATTTTAGAAAAGTTAATATATAGGGTATCTATAAAAACTCACTTTACAGTTCGCTTTTATAGATACCTGCAAGTTTTAATTCGTTATAATATCACGAATTAAAACATTGCATTCTCAGAGTTGCCTTTAAAAACTGAAGTTTTTAGAGGCTATTTATAAAAACTGGTCATGCAGTTTTATTTAAAAAAATGAAAAGACCAAAGGCAACTTCCTCTGATCTTTTCTCACGGAGATATTTAACATCTTTGTTTAGATGTATGGAAATTCTTTACAGGCGTCTGGATGTCCTCTAAGATTTCTCAAAGAACCGCCCGTAGTAAATTTCTATCACTGCACGTTTATATTATCGGTGAGGCTTGGAAAAACTTTAATTGGAATTAGGAAAAAATTTTTTATATAGGTTTATGGATTTTAAGAGTTCAGTGTAAATCAGATTTGAATAACGTATGCTGTAAAGTTTTTTTTCTGCTTCTGAATTATTTGGAATTTTTTCTGAAAGTGAATCGAGCTGTCTTTGCGTTGGAAATACAAGGGCTGCCGCATCTTTTGCGGAAGACGATGAGATTTTTTGATCTATTTCATTTAGCTTGCCAAAAACTTCTGGAATTGCAAGAGGAGAGCGGAGCGCTTTGTTGCAAAGATTGATTCCTCTTTTTGCAAAGGACTCAAGGATTTTTAAGTTTTCACCAAATTGACTTTTTTGCTGCTCAAAAGAAATTCCTTTTGAGTTTGACAGTTTTTTCTTATTCTCTTGGGCCTTTTCAAAAAATATTTTTTTTCTATCTTTTGCAATTGGCTTTAAAAGAAATTCTTCCAAGCTGAATTTTTCTATTCCATTTATTGCAAGGCTTTCTGGTGTAAGTGAAAAAGTTTTTATTCCTTGAGCAGATGCGCTTGTGCAATTTTTTTCAAACCACCATGAAAAAAGCTGCATTTTTTTATCTGTTAGAATTTCGTTTCCGTTGTAGTCTTTTGCGTAAAATGGCGCGGCGGAAAACAAAGTTTGAATATTTTTTGTTTCAGCTGTTTTTGTGCGAATACTTTCGTAATGAATTTTTTCTTCAAACTTTGAGCCTCTAATGTGAGTTTCTTTGTTTGGAAATCCTAAGTCCATTCCTGCTAAATAAATTTCAGAAGCTCCACACATTCTTGCAAAGTCCCATGCAGTTGTTGTTACGCTTCCTCCAGCCGCAAGCAAGCCTTTTTCTCCAATGTTCTTTTCAAAAAATTTTCCGATTGGAAACATCGAAGAAAACAAGACAATTTCTTTGCACTGAAACCTGAACACGGAAGGGTAAACTGCGATTTCTGTAACAAGAATAGATTCAGGTGATTTTAAAAATTCAAGATGAAGAGAGCAGTAATACTGCGGGTCGGCAAGAATTATAAAATCCGGCTCAACATTAAATTCCAAGCACGAATGAAGAGCCGTGTCTACGCAAACAATTATTGCTCTTTCTTTTATTTCGTTTAAATGCGGAAGAATTTTTTCTAGGCTAGGACCTGCCGCTATAATTACAAAAGGAATTCCGTTTGCTGTGTTTAAAAATTTATTTACTCCGTCCAGTTTTTCAATGTAGCCTAAATTTTTGCAGCTGTTGCTTAGCCAAAGCCTTGAAAATTTTTCGAGAGTGTTTGTGTTGACTTCTTCCTTTTGCTTGTTCTGAAATATTATGTTTTCAACTGAATCAAAATATTCTTGATTGTGTGCTGTATGAGATTTGGTTTTAAAAATATGAGTTTTAGAATATGAGCAGTTTGAAATTAATGCGGCAGTTTGTTCAAGTGAAGCTCTAATTATGAATATTAGTTTTTTATGCTTAAAAACTGGCGACCAGTCTATTGCGCTTAATGCGGAAAAAAAAGATGCAGTATCTTCCTCAATGATAATCAAAGTCGGTTCTGGAATTTTTTTTGCAAACTCTACAGGTCCGTAGCCTAAGCCAAACCCAAGAAAAATCGCAGTGTCTTTTTTTTCTGAGTCAAAACTATTTACAAGACTGCCAGCTTCTTTTTCTGGATTATATTTTGAATGAAGCAAAAGATTTTTTCTTTTTGCAGTAAGGCTTCCGTTTTTTGCAGTTTCAAATTCAATTTCATTTGAAAACTTAACTTCTAGTGAATTTGAAAGTTCCGGAAAACGCTCTTTAAACAAAGAATAATTTTTATTCCAAATCGAGTTCAATAGTCATATTCTCCGTTATTGGTGTTCCAGGCTCTGGGTTTTGATCGGCAACCCAGCCTTCGCCTTTTATTACAAAGTTTAAGTCATCTCTTGCCAAAAGCGGAATCAAATCTCTTTTTGGGCGTCCTGTAAAATCTGGCACGACTTTTCCAATTGAAAGCGGCAAATTTTCTTTTATTGTGATGCGGCCTGAATGTTCAAGGCTTGCGGCTCCTTCACGGTTTATTCCCAGATGATCGATTATTTCATCAGCGGCTTTTGCAATTACTGGAGCTACAATTCTTCCTGCGTAAGTTTCGCCTTTTGCTTTTTCAATAACGATGTACAAAACAATCTGCGGATTTTCGATTGGGAAAATTGCCATGCAGTTTGAAAGAAAGTCCGTATTGCTATATCCGCCGTTTACGGTATCTGCCATTTGCGCAGTTCCTGTTTTTACACCGATTGAAATGTCTCTTAACGAAGCTCTTGTTCCCGTTCCGCTTTTTGCAGTTGTTTCCATGCAGCTTAAAAGATAGTCCGCTGTTGAACTTTTTAAAACGCGGTTTCCGTAAGTCGGCTCATGCTCGTATTCAGTTTTTCCGTCTATGTCCGCTATTTTTTTTATAAATGTAAGTTTTATTTGAACGCCTTTGTTTGCAAGAACTGTTGCCGCCTGAACCATTTGCAGCGCGCTCACGCTTATTTCCTGGCCGATTGACATTGTGGGCTTGCTTCGTGCAGACCAGTATCTGTCGTTCTGATTTTTTACAGAGCCTCTTGTTTCTGACGGAAGCTCAACGCCAGTTCTTTCTCCAAATCCAAACCGCCTGATGTAAGACAAAAATTCTTCTGTTGTTATTTTTTCGCTCATCTGTGCCAGCGCATCATTGCATGAATATTTCAGCGCGCTTCTTGCGTTAAGCCAGCCGTGATGGTCAAGACAAGTTATTCTGATTGTTTCGCCTGCGGTAGTTTTTCTTTGATAAATTCCATCGCATAAAAAACTGTCATCAGCGGTAATTGATTTTGAATCAAGGAACGATGCCACTGAAAAAATTTTGAACACGCTTCCCGGCTCGTAAGCTGTAACAGATGCTCTGTCTGTCATTTCCTGTGTTGAAGCAGAAGTGTATTCATTTAAATTTGCGGATGGCAAGCTTATGTATGAGAGTATTTCTCCGTTTTTTGCATCTGCAGCAATCAGCATCAGACTTTCAGCTTGAGTTTCTTCCATTGATTGCTTTGCGATTTTTTCAAGTTTATACTGAAGCCCTGAGTCGATTGTTAAATAAACGTTGCTTCCGTGGATTGTTCCAGTTGCATCGGGATTTGGTTCTGGAGAAAGAATGTTTTGCTTGGAATATTCAATTCCGCTTAATCCAGTTCCGTCATCGCCCATGTAGCCTATTAGCTGGCTTGCCAAAGAATTTTCTGGATAAAGCCGGCCGGGAATTTTGTCAAAGCGGGTGAAGTTGTAGTAATTGTTTTCATCAATTATTTTTATAAGCTCGTCGTATTGTTCCTGGGAAATTTTTTTCTTGATATAAATGAAATTTGCGTTTTTTGCATTTTGAATTTTTTGTGTGATTTCTTGTATTCCCATGTTTAATGGAGAGCAAATTCTTTCAGCGAATTCATCTGGATATTTTATGAGTTTTGGAGTTACAACAAAGTGGTAGAAATTTGTCTGGACTGCGAGCGGTTTTCCGTTTCGGTCTGTGATTGAACCGCGCTCAATTGTTACTGGAGCTGTAATTGTTTTTTTCTGCGGATAAAAAGCCAGCTTTGCAAATTTCACATAAACATAAACTAGCCCGACTGCGCATATAAAAAAAATAAATCCAATGCGGAATTTATTAAAAAAAACACTCATTTAAAAATCACCTTGCCCAAAATATTTTTCTGTGCCACAAAGCCGTAAGTTCTTGAGTCAATTGAGTTTTCAAAATTATCTCCTATTGCAAGAATCATTCCTCGTGGAACACAAGGGCTGTTTTTTATCAGATTATACTGAAGTTCTGTAAGCGAGTAATTTTTTTCTCCTACGTGCAAAGTATATCCTGAATCTGATGAATATTCTAGGGAGTCGCCTTCTGTGGCAACACACCTTTTTACAACAAGACTGTTTTTATAAAAATAAATTACAATGTCTCCAGTTTTTGCATTTTTCCATCTGATTAAAGTTGAGTTGCCGAATGGATTTACGATTCCGTATGAAAGCTTGCAGGCTAAAATTTTTTCGTTGTTATGAATTGAAGGTTCCATTGAAATTCCTTGCACAGAAAGAATGTCAAAGGCGAAAATTTTTATTGCGGCTCCTATAAAAATTCCTGCGAGTATATATTTCCAAAAATTTGATTCTGGTGAGTTATTTTTCATTACTATATTCATCGTCAATAATTGCTAATATCAAAAACTTTTTTTGTCGATATTGAAAATATGGAAATAATAAATTGCTTGGAATCTTCTGCTTTTAGAAAAAATACTACACACTTGATTCGACACAATGTTTTGCGTAGCGTTCGTACTTCTGCAAAGCCTGTTTATAGAACACGAAATGTTTTTAGCGCAAATTCAGTTAGATCTGATTTTAATATTTTCTCATTTATTCAGAATCTTCGTGGGCAGATTGGAGTTGCAGGAAAGAGGATAAAAATTGCTTCCCGGTTTGCATGGCTTGTTCCTGTTTTTGTTTTGTGCGCGGCTTCACCTTTTTTTGTTTCCAAGTTTATTTCCTTTTCTGAAAGTTTTGCAAAAAATATAAATTTAAATCCTGTTTCAATGGAGGAGTTTCAGGCTCTTGACAATGCGATGAGTGAATTTGCCTTTGACCGGAGTTCATATTTTGACAGCGAGGGAAATATTTTTTCTGAAGACGGAATTAAACTTGAGACCAATTCTGTTCTTTTGAAGCAGCCTGTTGTTTTTCAGAATTACACGGTAAAGCCGGGCGATACGATAAGCGGAATAAGTTCAAGATTCGGACTTTCAAATATTTCAACATTGATTGCTATAAATAATATTGGAAACGTCCGCTCAATTTATGCAGGTCAGAAACTTTCAGTTCCTTCTGTAGACGGACTTGTTCACTTGGTTTTAAAAAATGAAACTCTTGATTCTATTTCAAAAAAATATTCTGTTTCTGTTTCTGATTTGCTTGATATAAATGACTTGTCATCTGAAAATTTACAGGAAGAACAGAAAATTTTTATTCCGGGAGCAAGGCTGGACAGCAATTCTTTGCGGAAGGCAATGGGAGAGCTTTTTGCAAATCCACTGAAAATAAGATACAGGCTTACTTCAAGATTTGGTTCGCGCGCGGATCCGTTTACTGGTGTTGCATCCCATCACACTGGAATTGACATGGCTTGTCCTACAGGAACTCCGATTTATGCATCCATGAGCGGAAAAATTGCATACACAGGATTTTCTTCTGTATTTGGAAATTATGTGATTATAAATCATTATGACGGTTATCAGACTTTGTATGCGCACATGAGCAAAATCATTGCTAAAAAAGGCGATGTTGTTAGTCAGGGCACAAGAATTGGACTTGTTGGAAACACTGGATATTCTACCGGTCCGCATCTTCATTTTACAGTTTATAAAAATTCAAAGCTTGTAGATCCGCTTACAGTTTTAAAATAAATTTTAGAGGAAATTTATATGAACAAAAATTTCAAGTTGTGCAGTTTTGCTTTTATAGTTTTCTTTGCATTCATTTTCCCGGCTTTTTCTCAAATTGAATTTGGCAGTTTGGATTTAAACAAAGACGATTTTCTTATATTTTCCGCTGAACAAAATATTCCGGGGACAGTTTCTTACAAGTCGCTTTTTTTTACTCAGCTTGATGAACAAAAAATAAAAAAAGAACCCGTGATTTTGACTTGCTTCCCGGAAAAAATGGAGCTGCTCAACGAAAATAAAATTCTTCAGATTAGAAACAGATACGGAACTGCAAAATATTCTGTTGAAGATAAAAATTTAAAATGGACTTCTCTTGCTTTTGGAATTCCAGAAAATTACAGCCGGGCGAATTTAATTTCTGCAAGTCCAGACGGAAATTATTTTTGCTATGTAAAGAAAACAAAAAACACAACAGGAAAGCTTTTTGTTGTTGACTGTAAAACACAGGAAGAAAAAGTTCTCCTTGAAAAAACTTCGTTTAGCTACAAGTCCATAAATGCAAAATGGTCGCCAGACAGCAAGTTTCTTCTTTATGAAAAAGACGGCTGTGTATATTTTATAACTCCAAGTGAACTTTTCAAAAAAATAAATTTGCCTGAAAGCTATAGAAAAATTGGAGATGGCACAATCGATAATGTTCAGTGGACTCAAAGTGGAAATATAATTTACGTTTCAAATGGCCTTGTTTTTTTAATTGAAGAAAATGAGCTTTACACAAGAGGTCTTTACGCAGCTCTTATTGGAAGCGGAAAAATTATTGGACGAATTCCAAATGCGTTTGATCCGCTGAAAGATAAATTCTGGACAAATGAAGACGGAACAAAGTTTGCGGTAGTTTCAAGCAAAAATACTCTTTACATTTATTCCGCCATGGAAAATCCAGAGCTCAGCTATTTAAAGCCGGAAGGCGTTTTTCCTTTTTCAGAAATAGACGGAATCTGCTGTGATTTTAAAATTTTCTGGAGCGGAGCTTCTTCACCAGTTTTATGGTGCGATTCTTTTTCTTTTGAAAATCCAAAGAGAGTCAGCTATGCTTATTCTATAAAAGAAAAAATGGAGCTTTTGTTTAAAACTGAAAATTCCATTTCTCCAGTTGTTTCGCCAGATAGAAAAAAAATCGCTTATACAGATGCCGGAAAATTTTTTGTGTATGATATTTCTGCGCAGAAAGTTGTTTTGTCAAAGCCAGAAGAAAAAATTGTTTCAGCTGCATGGAACGGAAATTTTTCAATTTACATTGGCGGAGAAGAAACTGTAAAACTTGTAAATTTCCGCGGAGATGAAAAACTTCTTTTCTTGTCTTCCGCTTGCCAACCATACTGGAGCAATGAAAAAATTTTGTGCAAGTCTGAAATTTCAAAAGATACATTTGTTTATGAGGCGGACAAAAATACTTGGAGAGCAACCTTGTCGTCTTCCACAGAAAATTTTTCACGGCTAGAAAAAAACGGAAGGTACAGAGTTTTCCTTGGTTCTTCTGTGAATTCAAAGTTTTCAAATTCAATTTATGTAAGATCTCTTTCTGGAAAAACAAAAACATATTCTGTTTATAAGGAAACTGAAAAATATTCAGAGCCTCTAAAAAAGGTTTCTCTTGTTTTTGATGCATTGAAAAATTCAGAAGGACTTGCAGAAGTTCTTTATACACTTGATGATTTTAGAGTAAGGGGAACTTTCTTTTTGAACGGAGAATTTATCCGGCGTTATCCGCACAAGGCAAAGCAAATTGCATTTTCTGGAAACGAATGCGCTTCAATGTTTTTTAGTTGCGCCGATTTGGTTGAAAATAATTTTATAGTTGATAAAGATTTTATTCAGCGTGGTCTTGCAAGGAATGAAGATGAATTTTTTACTGCGACAGGAAAAGAACTTTCACTTTATTGGCACGCTCCGTTTTATCATTCAAATCAGCTTATGAAAACTGCTGGCACGGAAGCAGGTTATAATTACGTTGAAGTTTTTAACAAATTCAATGACAGAATTACATTTGAAGAAAGCAAGGAAAGCGGCAAGGAATATTTAAATGCAAGCTCTCTTGTTGATTCATTTGCTGAAAATCTTTATGACGGAATTGTGATTCCAGTTTCAATTGGAACTATGGATGGAACTCGTCGTGATTATCTTTATGAAAAACTGGATTTACTGATTTCTTCAATTTTAGAAAACGGATATGAAATTGTTTCTTTGAAAGATTTGCATTAAATTTTTATCTGCATTTCTTGTGCTTTGAAAATGCCTATTTGACTAAATGTTTTCAATAACGTAAAGTTAAGTATGTTTGTGACTAACAAGTGCCAGTGCAAGGAATGTCAGAATCCTGCGCTTTCAGTAATCCGCGACAATGAAATTATTCCGCATGAACCGGGCTTTTGCTTTGAGCATACGGAAGATAAAATTGGTCATCTTACATCGCTTTTGAACTATATAAATTCACATGAAAAAATTATCGGGCTTTGCGCTTACGGAATATCCGTGAACGGCGTTGACCTTTCAGGTAAAAAATTTTACGGCTGCAATTTTCAGCACTCAACTTTTTCAAATATACATTCAATAGGCTTGAAATTTAAAATATGCACGCTTGATTTTTCAACATTTTCAGATTGCGATATGCTGAACAGCGACATTCAGTTTTCCTCTTTTTCCGGCTCGAAATTTATTCACGTGGTTTTTACAGGAAGCGATTTGGTGCATAACAATTACAACGGAATAACTGCTTACCAGTGCAGCTTTGATGATTCGGATTTTTATAACAGCCGTTTTATCCGTGCAATTCTTATGAACACGTCAATGAAAAACTGCAATCTTAAAAAAGCGATATTTTACAATTCTGCAAGAGAGCACGTTTCATTTAAACTTTCAAATACGCGGGAAGCTTTAATTGACAGAAACAAAAGCGGCTTGATTGAAGACTTTTCGGAATCGGAAGGAGAAGACGAGCTATGAAACTTTATTTCCATTTGTGCGTAGACGGATTTACAAACAGCTACACTATTTTAAATGACAGGCCAGATGTAAAAGAAGCGATTATTGTTGACCCTGGAAAAATTGACATGGAAACAATAAATTTAATTGAAGAAGGTGACTATAAATTGTCTGCGGTTTTGATTACGCACAAGCATACTCATCACATACAAGGTCTTAGGACACTTAAGAAAATCTACACTCCTGTAGTGTATGCGGCTGATGCTGGAATTTACGGAATGGACTGCTCGATTTTAAATGGCGATGGAATTGTAAAGATTGCAGGTTTCAATGTTGAATTTTTTTCTGTTCCGGGACATTCTCCAGACAGCATGGTTTATAAAATTGAAGATGTAGTTTTTACAGGTGATACTTTGATTTCTGGTGTGACGGGAAGCACTTTGAGCCAGTATTCCCATAAATTGCTTTGCAAAAAAATCAAGGATAAAATTTTTTCACTTCCTAATAGGACTGTTATTTTCCCTGGACACGGTTCTCCAAGCACTATCGAAAGTGAAAAGCAATTTAACATTGATTTAATTTAAAAGCTATTCCATCCTTTGAATAAGCGCAACTCTTCCGCAGGCAAGCCCCCAGTTGTCAAAAGCGTAGCTGTTTAGAATTTCTGCCGCATCAACAAAAGCCTGTGCATTTGTGCTTCTGATATATTCCGCGCTTTCCGGCTGAATCCTGTTGACTGAACCTCGTCCTGCAACTTGAATAAAATAATTTCTTACATTTGAAAAAGACTGCTGCATTATGTAAGCCATGAATTCATTTTGCATTAAATATTCATCGTTTGTATCGTATCCAAGTCCTGGCTGTGTTTCCCAAAATTTCTTTAGAAAATTCAAAGAGTCTTCGTCAAACATATTATAGCAAGTTGCAACGATATTTCTAAAATCCTCATCAGTAAAATAAATTCCGTGCCAGCTTTCGTGCGCCATAAAAGTATGCCTAAGATATTCCGGTGATTCCCTGGTGAACGAAACGACCGCGCCTTTTCTGGCTTTAAATCCGTCTTTGTCTTTTTGTATGATTTTATTTGCAATCAGAATTTCTTTTAGGATTTCTTCATAGCTGTTTATCTGAAAATTTTCCTGTTCAACTAAAGAAAAGAAATTCGCCAAGTCATTGGCTTTGTAGTCGTGCGCATTGTAGCCGTGCTTGTTTTCTACAAAATCGTCAGAAACCAAAGTTCCTTTGTATCCGGCTTTTTCAACAAAATATGCGATTCTTGTGAAAAACTGATTTTGAATTTTGTAATTTGCAAAATCAAAAACCAAAACTCCGGGGAAAAGTTCCCATTCAAAAATTTCGTAGTCACTTCGTCTCCAGTTTTTTTGTGGCCAGTTGTTTATAAGTCCCAAGTCAGTTTTTAACGGGTACAAAACTTTTCCTTCTGTATCCTGCGCAAGAATCGGATTTGAAGGTTTCATTATGAGTTTTTTTACAAGCTCTTTGTTTTCTTGCAGCTCAAATTTTTCAAAAGGATTTTTTAACGCTGAAGTTTGCAATGTTTTTGAGTTTGCGTTTTTTGAAAGGCGGATTGAAAGTTTTTCACTTCCGGCGGAAAAAGTTATTCTTTTTTGATTTTTAAAAGTGCCGATGTAGTCCGAATCTGTAATTCCGATTTCAATTTTTGGCATTATGCGTGTTGGAATATTTTGATCTGGAAAAAGATTTTTCGCATCGCTGAAATCCGCAGAATTAAAATCCCATTTTATTTTTCCTCCGCTAGGTCCGAATGCAAAAAGCGGAATGTTTTCATTTTTCCAGCCAAGCGCCGCTTCTGTTATCTGCGCTTCGGTTACTTTGAATTTTGCATTTCCGTATACAAAAAATCCGGCTGGCACAATGTCGTTTTGCGCAATTGAAAATACAACTCTAAAATCTTCGGATTCAAACTCTGAAAAATTTCCGGTTACAAGTTTTCTTGAATATATTGATGTCTTTAAAGTTCCGTTTGAAAAATCATCGTCAAATAAAAAGCCCAAAGTAAAAACGCTTTCTCCTGATTTTGGAATTGAATTTTTTGCAAATGAAATTCTTACAGAAAGTCCTGCGCCTGATTTTTTGTAGCGGACGTTGCTAAAATGCGCCTTTTGATTTTCTGTGAATTTAAAAAACATATATTGTTTTTTCTGCGGATTAGAAATTTTTGCTTCCGCCGCAGCTTTGTTCAATGCAATTAAATTTTCTCCGCTCATTCCGATTGAAGAATTTTTAGCTTTGAATGCGCAAGAGGAAAATGCAATAACCAAAAACAATATTAAGGATTTAAAAAAGAATTTATGCATGGGAACATACTAAACTTTTTTTTTAGTTTACGCTACACTGATAAAATGTTTGCTTTTGTTCCTGGAAAAGATGTGCTTTTGTTTCTTGCAAAAATTCAAAAAAAAATAATTTCTGTGTTTAATTCAAACCGCCCTGCGAAATTTTTTGCGGCTCCTGTTTTTCCTCTTTGGGCATTCTTTGACTTTGCTTTTCCTGAAAAAATAATTTCCTGCGAATTTCTTGAGCCAGTTTTTAAAGATGAAAAATTTATTTTTCCAGTAAAAATAATTTCCTTAAAAGATGAAAAAGAGAAGTTAATAAACCTTGAAATTGTATTTGGAAAAATTCTTGGGGAAATAAAAAGCAGCCTTGAATTTCATCTTGATTCAGACGAAATAAAAAACTGCTTTCCATATAAAATCAGAGTTTTTAAAATTGGAAATGTTCTAGTTCAAGACAACAACTGGCAGCTGTTCGATGAAAAATGGTGCAAATGCCAGCCGCTTTCTTAGAAATTAGCGCATTACTTTTTCGCCACGGTCCATTGCAATCAGGCCGGACTTTAAGAATTCAAGAATTCCGTAAGGCTCAAGAAGCCGCTTTAATGAGCTGATTTTTTCTTCGCTTCCGGTTGCTTCTACAATCAAAGTGTTTTCTGAAACATCAACGATGTGGGCGCGGTAAATACTGCAAGTTTCAATGATTACGCCTCTATTTTCTCCGGCGGCCTTTACTTTTATAAGGGCTGTTTCACGTTGGCAAGTTGAAGAAGAATCGCAGTGTTCAATAGAAATAACTTCAACAAGTTTTGAAAGCTGTTTTTCAATCTGCTCAAGAATATATTCATCTCCGCGAACAACAATTGTCATGCGGGATTTTTCAGGATCTGCAGTTTCGCAGACTGTGAGTGAATCGATGTTATATCCACGACGGCTAAAAAGGCCGGACACACGGCTCAATACACCTGCATGGTTTTCAACAAGAACAGAAAGCACATATTTTTTCATTTCAAACTCCTATAAAAAATCAATGAGGAAATGCTATTTTCCTAATTCAGAATAAATTCCAAGAAGCCGAATTTCTTCAACTTTATCCGAAAGTTTTTCCATTAACGATTTTACATATTCCGCTGCATTTTGATTTTTAATTTCAGCGTCCGCATAGAACCAGTATCTCCAAGGCTGTCCTGCAATCGGGCGGGATTCAAGGCGTGTCATGTTCAGTCCGCAGTCGTTGAAAACTCCAAGCACATTGTACAATGCTCCCGGCTCATTTTTTGTCTTAAAGATAAAACTTGCCATGTTTGCAGGAACATTTGCTTCTTTTGCGCCTTTTGGCTTTGTAGTGTGGTTCGCCTGAATTACAACAAAACGCGTGAAGTTTCCAGGATCATTTTCAATGTCCTCCGCAAGAATTTCGAGCTTGTAAAGAGCTGCGTTGACTGAACTTGCGATTGCGGCGTTTTCCTTTGACTTTTTTTCTGCCACAAACTGGGCTGCGGTTGCTGTGGAAACTGCGTCTATAAAATTCCAGTCTTTGTGGTTGTCTAAAAATTTCTTGCACTGGCTCAATGCCTGCGGATGCGAATAGACATTTTTAATATTAGAAATCGTTGCGCCTTTTATTCCAAGCAAGGCGTGCCGGATATTTAAAGTTATAGCTCCTGCAATGCTTACGTCTTCAAACCTGCTGAAGTTGTCGTAGTTTTGGAATACACTTCCTGCAAGGCTGTTTTCGATTGGAACCATTCCGTAGTCTGCTTTTCCGTCTACAACGCTTTGGAAAATTTCTTCAAATGAATCGACTGCAACGGCTTCAACATCATGAGAGTCAAAGTAGCGTGAAATTGCCTGTTCCGCATACGCGCCTCTTTTTCCGCTGTAAACGCAGACAATCTTTCCGCTTGAATTTTTTTGTCCTGAATGCACAACAGAAGAATTTTCTTCACGGATATGGGCAACTGATTTTCCGATTACAGGCGCAAGAGCTTCAATGTCGTGCATCATCTTGTCGAACTGGGAAGGAAGCATGGACTGCGCTCCGTCGCTCATCGCTTTTTCAGGATGATTGTGAACTTCTACAATTATTCCGTCTGCTCCGGCTGCAATGGAGGCAAGTCCCATGGATGGAACTTTGTCGCGGATTCCAACGGCATGGCTTGGGTCTACAATAATCGGAAGGTGAGTGAGAGAACGCAAAACCGGAACTGCGGAAATGTCCAGCGTGTTGCGTGTTGCGTGCTCAAATGTTCTTATTCCGCGCTCGCACAAAATTACGCTGTCTGTTCCGCTTGAAAGCAAATATTCCGCAGACATCAAAAGCTCTTCCAAAGTTGCGGTGTAGCTTCGCTTTAAAATTACAGGCTTGCCTATTGCTCCGACTTTTTTTAGAAGATCAAAGTTCTGCATATTCCTTGCGCCAATCTGATATACATCAACGTAGTCTCTCATAAGCGGAATAAGAGATTCTGAAACTATTTCTGTAACAATTGGAAGTCCGTATTTTTCTCCGGCTTCCTTTAAGTATTTTAATCCTTCTTCGCCTAAGCCCTGAAAACTGTATGGAGATGAACGCGGCTTGTATGCTCCGCCTCTAAGCATGACTGCTCCACTGGAAGCTACAGCGGCTGCAATTTCCATCATCTGCTCGCGGCTTTCAACGGCGCAAGGTCCCGCAATGGAAACAACGTGCTGTCCGCCTATTCTTATTATTTGTCCGCGATTGTTTGGAACTTCAATTATTGTGTTTTCTTTTTTAAATTCCCGGCTTGCAAGTTTGAACGGCTTGCTGATTGGAATGACATTGTTTACGCCCGGCAGAAGCTCAACTTCCCTTATGTCCATAGAAACTTTTCCTACGGCGGCAATAACGGTGTCTTCTTCTCCGACGATTTCATTAAGCTTGAAATTTTTTTCTTTTAAAAACTGGCAGATATATTTTTTCTGTTCTTCAGTTGAATTTTTCTTTAATACAATAACCATTTAAAGAAAATCTAGCACAAACAGTTGAATTTTTCAATTCCTGCTTTTATGCAAAAAAAAGCCACTGCCGGTTTTGTTCCAGCAATGGCGTGGTTTGTTTTAGTTGAAAAAATTAGCTGTGGCTGTTCCAGCTTACGGTTCTAAGAATGTCCCCAAAGACACCTGCCGCTGTAACTCCTGCACCTGCGCCATAGCCACGGACTGTAAGCGGAATTGGCGTGTAACGCGCTGTGTGGAATACAAATGCGTTTTCTCCGCCGCGTACTCCAAAAAGAGGATCTTCCGGCCCGACTTCAAGCATTCCAACAGAAACTTTTCCGTCTTTTATGCTTGCTCCCATTCTAAGAACTTTTTTGTCTTTTCTAAGCGAAGCCATTTTTTCTTCAAAATAAGAATCCAGTTCAGGAAGCTTTGCAAGGAATTCTTCCACAGAACCTTCGAGAGAAAATCCTTGTGGGAAAATTGAACGCATTTCAATGTCTTCAAGCTCAATATTCATTCCGCTTTCACGGGCAATGATTAAAGCTTTTCTTGCAACGTCAGTTCCCTTTAAGTCGTCGCGCGGATCCGGCTCTGTGTAGCGCAGCTGCTTTGCTTCAAGAACTGCCTCGCTGAATTTTTTGCCTTCATCAAGTTTTCCAAAAATATAGCTCAAACTGCCGGACATGATTCCGTTGAAGCCTGTGAGCTTGTCGCCCGACTTGAACAGATTCTGCAAAGTGTCAATGATTGGAAGACCTGCGCCGACGTTTGTTTCATATAGGAATCTTACGTGCATTTCGTTTGCAGTGTCGCGGAGCTTTTTGTAGAAATCCATGCTCATTGAATTTGCTCTCTTGTTTGGAGTTGCAATGCTCATTCCGGCCTTGAAGATATCAAGATAGCGTTCCGGTAAATCGTAGCTTGCAGTGCAGTCAACAAAAATCGGATTGATAGGCTTTGTCTCTTTTACAAAGTTGATTATCTCATCAAGGTTTGTCTTTGTTCCGTTTTTCTTAACTTGATCTCTCCAGTCGCCAAGAGAAATTCCTTCCGCATTGAAAATCATTCCGTCGATATTTGCAATTGCCATAACGCGGATGTCTATTCCCTGCTCCAAAAGCATTTTCTGCTGCTCGCCAATCTGGTCAAGCATAGTTCCGCCGATTGTTCCAGCGCCGAATGCAAAAACCTGAATTGACTGGACTGTGTTGAAGAAGAACTGATGGACAACGCGCACTGCCATGTCTCCGTCTTCCGCCTTTATTACAGCTGAAAT
This sequence comes from Treponema succinifaciens DSM 2489, assembly GCF_000195275.1. Lineage (NCBI taxonomy): Bacteria > Pseudomonadati > Spirochaetota > Spirochaetia > Treponematales > Treponemataceae > Treponema > Treponema succinifaciens. Next base: position 414,689 of record NC_015385.1, read on the forward strand.
TGAACGTTCGCTTGAACCTTGCGCAATTGCAAGAATGTTTACATCGCGGCTTGCAAGTGAATCAAAGAAAGTTCCTGCAACGCCTCTTTTTTCTTTCATGCCGTCGCCGATTATTGAAACGATGGCGCAGTCAGCTTGGACTTTTATAGGATTTATAAGCTTTGTTGAAATCTCAAGTGAAAATTCTGATTTAAGAACATCCTGAACTTCATTTGCAAAAGCTTTGCGCACGCAGAATGAAATTGTATATTCAGAAGATGACTGGGTAATCAAAAGAATTGAAATTCCGGCATTGCTTACCGCAGAGAAAATCCGCGCCGCCATTCCCTTGCGTCCTTTCATTCCGGAGCCGCTTACAGAAATCATTGCGCAGTCTTTAAGGCAAGAGATTCCGCAGACCGGACCTTTTTTTGCAGAGTTTTCAAACGGGCCTTTTCCGATTCTAGTTCCGCGCGCAGAAGGATTGTGAGAGTTCAAACTCCAGGCTTCAATTCCTTTTGCCGCAAGAGGAGCCAATGTCTTTGGATGAAGAACTTTGCTTCCGAAGAATGAAAGCTCCATTGCTTCTTCATAAGTCATGTCGTCTACAAGAACAGCATCTTTTACAACTCTTGGGTCTGCTGTGTAGATTCCGTCAACGTCAGTCCAGAATTCAACTTTAGAAGAACCAAGGCAAGAACCAACAATCGCCGCGCTAAAGTCAGAGCCGTTGCGTCCTAAAAGTCCCATAACAGGTTTTGCGCCTGTTCCAGAAATCCATGAACAGATAAATCCAGGAAACAAAAGAATTTGCGCCAAAGGTGCTGAGCCGTCTCTGTAGTCTGCAAAAGCGTCAGCGCAGTGAGCATAGTCTGGCTCGCCTTCTTTTTGGTCGCCGGTTGTATAAATGAACTTGCGTGAATCCAAAAGCAAAACGCTCTGTTTTTTTGCAAGAAGGACTGCTTCGACAATCGGAGCACAGATTAATTCTCCCATGCCCATGATGCGGCAGTGAACGGTGTCCGGGCATTCTCCAAAAACTGTAAGACCTGCAAGAAGTTTTTCAAGCTCAGAAAATAGAGGCTCGATTTTTGCATTTACAGATTCTGTGCTGAATTCTGGCAATGCTGATTTTATTTCCGCGCAAATATCCGCGTGAATTCTACGAAGCTCGCTTACAAAAGATTCAGCTGTTCCGCCGGAAGCGCAGCCGTCAATTGCAGTTTGAAGCTTGTTAGAAATTCCTGCAACGGCACTTACAACAACACTGATTCTGTCAGACTTTGCACGTCCGATCATAATTTCCACGCTGTCAAGAATACGGCGGGCGGAACCCATGCTTGTTCCGCCAAACTTTAATGTAAGCATAAAAATCCTCTGCTAAAAAAAATATTTCGTTATACTACCATTAATAGAATGAAAATTCAATTGAGGGCAATTTTTGTTGGGAAAGATTGTTCAAAAAGTATAAATTACATTAGTTGAGTTTACATAAAATGCCATATATCTTTGTTGTTGGCCTAAGCCCATTTAAGATATATTGTTTTAGAACAATAAGTTGCTGAAGGCAGGACCTTTTCCAGGAAAGTTTGAGTGCGAATATTTTTCACTTGAATTGTTTGAGGAAAAAAGTTTTGTTTCTAAGAAACTGACTTTGCTTTATTTGCTTGATGGGCAGAATATTGAGTTTTGCAGTTCTAATGGAACAAAAATTCAGATGTCGCAAGAAGATATTGTTGTAGTTTTCCCTGACGAAACAATTTCTATAAGCGGAACTTCAAAGTTTATGAAGATTTGCTAGTCTATTAGTTTTTTTTTCAAAAATCACAGTGATTTTATTAGAAAATAAAAGTTTTCAGTAAAAATCGCTGTGATTTTCTTTTTAAACAAATATTTTTGATTAAAATCATAATAATTTTGATAGAAAATAAATAATTTCAATAAAAATCATAATGATTTTATACAAGAACAAATATTTTTAGTGAAAATCACAATGATTTTAGTAGATAATAAATGTTTTTAGTAAAAATCGTAATGATTTGACTCTTGCATCTTAGTTTTGTTGTTTGAATTTTTAGTTTTAAGACATTTTTTTAGTGCTGCGCTTTGCTTTGTTTTTCTCTTGATAAATTCAGTCAAAATTTTATAATTAGAATTGTAATGAAGAGAATTTTTTTGCTTTTCGGTTTGATTTTCTCCTGCGGATTTTGCTTCGCTTTTCCATGTGTAACGCAGTTTGTCGAGGCCGGTACAGGTTACATTGCGGCAAAAAATGTGGAGCGTGAATTCAATCCTTTTAACTTTACTTACGGAATTGCGGAAAAAAACGAAAGTTGCGTGAATTTCTCGCCGAATTTCAAGGTGTTTGCTTCCGTTCAGTTTTCCGACAAGATTTTTGACTTTACAACGCTCGGCAACTATTTTATTCCGCGGTTAGGGCAAGAGACTGATTCCCAAAAAATCGGCTTCGGTGCGGAGCTTGTCTATCATTTTCAGCGTTACTACGATTTGTATTCTGAGCACGACATTTATCTTGAGGGCGTTTTCCGCCTTGCGTTGAAGAATCGGCTTCTTTTTCTTGCGAATTTAGGCTCTGGCTTGAAGTTTGCGAGAATTGACGCTGTTGACCGCGATTTTCTTTGGGATTTTTCTTTGAGCGGCTCTGTCGCTTTGAATTACTATTTTGACTGTGGCGCGGAAATTTTTGGCTCGATTGTTTCGCATGGGGTTTACCGCTATCCGCTTGCGTTCACACCGCTTTATTCTCTTGGATTCGCCTGGAATTTTAGAAACGGACTTAGAGTCTCTTCTGGTTTTGGCTTGCGTCTGCGCGACCAGTTTGTTGTGGCTCCTTACATCGACCGCTACGAATGGAATTTAAAAGCGAGGTTTTCATTTTGAGAAGATTTAGAAGACTTTTAACTTTGATTTCAATTTTGTTTTTGTTTGCTTTTTCTTCATGCGCGAACTACGGATTTTACCAGCTTTTGTTCGGCGAGGAAGACGTTGATGATCGTTTCAGCGGATTTTCAGACTTGAGCGGTGAAACTGTTCTTTCTTCAAGTTTAGGCTTGAACGGAAAATACAGCTTTATCGTTGTTACCGACGTTCACATTGGCGCAAGCGACGTTCGTTCATCAAAAATGAATGATTTTCTGGACGAGATTTCCTCGCTTTTTGAAAGCATTGACAAGACTAAAATCCCGCGGTTCATAGTAAACCTTGGCGACACTGCCGACGGTGGACATTTGTCTGAATACAACGACTACAATTCCTATCTTGAAAAAATCAGAAAGCTTGCGGTTGAAAAAAATGTTGTAAGTTCTACGGAAGCTTTTAAAATTTACACGATTCTTGGAAATCACGACCTTTACAACAATGGCTGGACAGACTGGAAAAAAACGGTTTATCCGTATAAGTCAACGTATTATTTTTCGCTTTCTTCCGGTGCAGCCGATTATGATTCATTGCCGTTCAGCTTTTATTTTGTGGACACAGGAAACGGTGCGTTCGGAACTGACCAGCTTGACGCCTTTGAAAAACTTCTGAAATCTGACCCGAATCCGAAAATGATTTTCTCGCATTATCCTTTTTACAGCGACAATGTTCCTTTTATGGCTCTTGAAGACACAACCGAGCGCAACTATCTTCTTTCGCTTTTTGCAAAAAATAATGTGAAAGCTCTTTTCGGAGGCCACGTCCATACGGTTTTTGAACACGGATTCGGAAGCTTCTCGCAGATAAACACTTCCGCGCTTTTCAAGAACGAAGCGTTCCGCCTTGTAACCGTTGACGAAAGTACTTTGAGCGTCTCAACAAAGCTGATTGGGTTTTAGCTTGCGTTGTTTTCCCATATTAGACTAAAACTTAATATTCGGATTGATTAGAATTTAAATGCGCGCTGCTGTTTTAAAAGCGACTTGAGTTTTTTTGTTTTAAGGCGGTTTTCTTTTGAAGCTATGGTTGGCTTTGTTTTTATTCGCTTTTTGTTGATTTTTACAGCTGAAATGATTTTAGATTCGATGCGTTCCAATGCAATTTTTCTGTTTTGCTCTTGAAATCTTGAGGCTTCACAGTCAATGAAAATTTCAAAGTCCTTGTTGATTGAAGATTTCAGTTTGTTTGTTAAAAGCTCCAGTTCTTTTTCTGAAAGTCCTGAAAGTTTTGCAAGCGGAATTGAAATGTGGACTTTTGTATTTACTTTGTTTACATTCTGTCCTCCTTTTCCGCCGGAGCGTGCAAATGAAAAAACTGCGTTGTTGCAAATTGAATTATGAAGTTCTTGTTTATCCATTGAATTTTTCCATAAAAATATTTCAGCCTGAAAAAAAAGAGCCGCCTGTGTTCAGACAGCTCCATGTTTTTATTGAAAGTTTTTTCTACAGATTGTCAAAAAATCCCTTTGCCTTGAGCAGCTCCGCATTCAGTATTCCGCCAAGTGCCGCTCCGCGCTTTGTGTTGTGGCTGAGCGAAACAAACTTGATGTCGAACACATTGCATGGGCGAAGCCGTCCGATTACGCAGGCCATTCCTTTTTCTGTCTCGCGGTCGCGGCGCGGCTGCGGACGGTTTTCCTCGTGGCGCACAACAATCGGATGTTCCGGCGCGCTTGGAAGATTCAGCTCCTGAGGAACAGACTTGTACGAAGTCCAGATTTTTTCAATTTCTTCAAGGCTTGGCTTTTTGTCCGCAAATTCAAGCGAAACGCAGGCTGTGTGTCCGTCGATTACAGGAACGCGCGTGCAAGTAGAAGAAACAACCGGATATTCAGCGTTTACGATTTTTCCGTCCTGGACTTTTCCAAGAATCTTAAGACATTCTTTTTCAGTCTTTTCTTCCTCGCCGCCGATGAACGGAACGATGTTGTCAATCATGTCAAAAGAAGGAACTCCCGGATAACCGGCTCCGCTAGTTGCCTGCAAAGTTGTTACAACCATTCTTTTTACCGGGTAGCCGGCCTGAATCAACGCGTGAATCGGCATCATGTAAGTCTGGAGCGAGCAGTTCGGCTTTACTGCGATAAATCCCTTGTCCCAGCCGTGGTGCTTTTTCTGCTCCGCAATCACATCAAGGTGAGAGTAGTTGATTTCCGGCACAAGCATCGGAACATCTTCCGTCCAGCGGTTTGCCGAAGCGTTTGAAACAACCGGAATTCCTTCCGCAGCGTAAGCGGCTTCAAGCGCCTTTATTTCTTCCTTTCCCATTTCAAGGGCGGAAAAAACAAACTGACACTTTCCAAGAGCTTTTTTCTCGTCGTTTGCATCTTCTACAGTCAAATCCGCGACACCGGCAGGAATATTCTCGCCGATGAGCCAACGGTTCTTCACCGCATCCTTGTACGCTTTTCCCGCGGAACGCGGACTTGCCGCAACGTAAGTCACCTCAAACCACGGATGATTTTCCAAAAGCTTTATATAACGCTGGCCGACCATTCCTGTCGCACCCAAGACACCAACTTTAATCTTTGCTGACATATTTTTTATTCCTCCAATGGAATCCAGCGATGAATTCCATTTTTATAATCTACAGATTGCATTCCTTTAATGCATTTTCAATAATCTTCTTCGCAGAATCCGTTACTTCAACAAGCGGAAGGCGGACGCAAGGCTTGCAAAAACCTTTGATGCTCATCGCATATTTTATGGAAGTCGGATTTCCATCCACAAAGGCGGCCTTAAAGAACGGAAGAAGCCTGTAATGAATTTCTCTTGCTTTGTCAAAGTTTCCTTTAAGTCCTTCAGTAACCATTTGTGTTACAAGTGCAGGTGCAAGATTTGAAACAACGGAAATAACTCCGTCTCCTCCAGTTGCCATGAGTGGAAGTGTAAGTCCATCGTCTCCAGAAAGAACTGCGAAATCCTGTTTCTTTGACTTTATTTTTGCAATCACATCCATCATCTGCGAAATGTTTCCGCTTGCTTCTTTTACGCCTGCAATGTTCGGAAGCTCCGCAATGCGCTCCATCAAGTCTGTAGGAATATTAAGTCCTGTTCGTCCCTGAATGTTGTAAACAACAATCGGAATTCCTACTTTTGAGACTGCTTCAAAGTGGCGGAAGATACCTTCTTTTGACGGCTTATTGTAATATGGAGTTACAACAAGCGCCGCGTCTGCTCCAACTTTTTTTGCTCGTTCGCAATAGAGAATTGCATCTTTTGTGTTGTTTGAACCAGCTCCAAGAATTACTGGAATTTTTTTATCAGAGGTTTTTTCAAATTTGCGGACTTCCTCGAATACAATTTCGATAATCTTGTCTTCTTCGCTGCCGGTTTTTTCATCAAGAGTCGGAGTTTCTGCCGTCGTTCCCAGCGGAACCAGACCGTCTATGCCCTGCTCCAGCTGAAATTTTACATTTTTTCTGAAGCCCTCGTAATCTATTGAACCATCACTGTTCATTGGTGTAATCATTGCTGTAAAAGCACCGCGCAATTTAATCATAGGGACCTCCAAATATTTTTGTATAATTATTGCATTTTTATAGAAAAAAAGCAACGCAATGAAAATTCTGCCATTGCTTTTTTAATAAAAAAGACCGCCCTGAAAAACGAAGTGAATTGCACTTCAATCAGAACGGTCTTTGTTTTTCAACTTATATGTGAAAAACTATATATTTAATCTCTTCAACTTTATTGATTTGAATAATAGAGATGAGAAATATCGCTTCAAATACCATGCAAATGGTAGTTTTATACCTAAAATATGGTAAATTTTATTTGATTTTAGAATAACTTGGGTTATAATTCAGTTATGAAAAATAAAAAATATCTGCTTTTTTTATCTTTGTTTTTGGTATGCAATTTATTGCCTTTGTGTGCAAAAATAAAAAAATCAGCAGGAAAAGAAATTCCAATCCAAGTAAAGCAGTTCATTGATAAAACTGCGCAGAAAGACGTTAGTGAACTCGATGACAGTTTGTTTAAGACTGTAAAGAATCCCGTAAATCCGGGGTTTTATGATGGAAACCTGTGGATTGAAATAAAGCCTGAAATTTCAGAAATTCAGCATTGCGTTGTAAGCCTTGGAAATGAATATATAGATTCCGCGGAATTTTATGAAAGGCGTGGAGGAAAGTTTTTTTACATTGGAAAAATTGGACATAAAATTTCAACAGACGAAATAGAAGTTCCGGACAGTTTTCAGGCGTTTCCTGTTTTTAGAAATTCAGGATATGACGATGACACTCGCTTTAGGATAAAAATAAAAAATCACAATGGAAATTTTATATATATTAAGCTTGTTAATGAACTTGATTTTTTTAATTCACGAAGAACTTATTTCGCAAAACTTTACATTATCCTGGGAATAAGCTTTTGTATTTTTTCTTTACTTTTTATATATGCGATTGCTGTCCGCCGGCCAATGCCGTTTTTTTTGTCAATGGCGGCTTTGTTTTACATTTTGCTTCATCTTCAGTTAAAAGGAATAGGATCTGTATTCTTGTGGAATTTTTTAAATACGTTTTCATTTTCAACAAGGCTTGCGTATTATTTTGAAACTTTTAGTCTGATGTTTTTAATTCTTTCCGCAGATACAGTTTTAAAAGGAAATTCAAAATTCGTTTATAAAAAAGTTTCTCCAGTTGAAATTCAGCTTATAGTTGTTATATTTGTTGTCCTTTTAACGGTGAAATCTGACCAGACAATGCTTTATTCTTATGCCGCGCTTTCTGTAACGACAAAAGTTTTTTTTATTGTTTCAATATTTATGTGTTTCAGGGCGATGCAAAAAAATGCACGGATAATACTTTTGCTTTGGATTCCGTATATTTTATTTTCGATGCTGACTCAACTTATAAGGATTTTAAGATTTAAAGACAACAATGTTTTTTTCGATTTTATTTGTTCTGATGAATTTTTAATTTCATTTTTGTTTTACTTGATGATTACAATGCCTTCGCTTTTTTTTATAACTTATAAAATCCGCCAGGAATCTCGTAATTCAAAAGTTGAGCTTGAAAAAATCAAGGCTCAAAATTCTAATCTTCTTGAGCAAAAGAATGTGATTGAGCGTCTTTTGAAAAATATTTTAGTTGATTCGGCGCAGACTTTGAGTATGGCTGACATTCTTTCTGCTCAGGTTTTCACTCCGAAAAATACTTGTTACATAGAAAGAATTAAAATCAATTCTGCCAAAATCAGCGACACGATTGCGGCTCTTAGAATGTGCAATGATGAAACTGAAATTGAAAATCAGCCGATTCTTCTTGCGGATTTTTTTAAGAGCTGCATTCAGGCTTCCAAAATTTTTTGTTCGTCCAAGCCAAATGCGATTTCTTGTTCTATGGACATTCAACCTGAAACTGTGATTCTTGCGGACATGAGAGTTGTGGAGCTTTTCTTTATATCGTTTTTGAATTCTGTAATTGAGGTTTCTGTTCCGAATACAGAAGTTTCAGTTTCGTTGAAAGGCGATGAGGAAAATTTTGTTTTTTCAGTTTCGAATACAATGGATTCACAGACTATTGAAGAAGCTCTTTCTCGAATAGAGACTGAAAATGAAAGACGTAATTTTACATTTCTTATGCGCATTGCAAAATTTTACTGCGGAGATTTGTCTGTTTCAAAAAATGACAGCAAGTTTAAATTTTCAGTTGTGTTTGATTTTAAGCGTGTTGAAAATTCAAAAGATTCCAGCGTGATAATAAACAAAACTAGATTTTCTCCGTCCAAGAAAAAAGAGCAGAAAAATTTGGAAAAGAAAAAGAAAGTTACTTTGATAAAAACTGGCGAAGAAAAATCAGAGGACTTTATGAAAAAATTATCTTCAAGGGAAAAGCAAATTGCTGAACTTATGATTTCTGGAAAAAGCGACAAGGATATTGCGGAGGAACTTTTTATAAGTCCTGGAACTGTTGCAAGCCACAACAAAAAGATTTTCAAAAAACTTGAAGTTCACAGCCGTGTTGAGTTGATGAATAAATTGCGTTAAAATCTTTTGAGAATTTTGTTATTTTCTTTTCAAGGAAAAATTATGTCTGGAAATATATTTGGAGAAATTTTTAAAGTTGCAACATTTGGAGAAAGCCACGGTGCAGGACTTGGCTGTATTATAGACGGATGTCCTGCCGGAATTTCAGTAGACGAAAAATTTCTTCAGCATGAAATGGAACGGAGAAAACCGGGTGCAAAAAGCGCGGCGGTTACTGCAAGAAAAGAAGACGACCTTGCAGAAATTCTAAGCGGTGTGTTTGAAGGTAAAACAACAGGAACTCCGATAGCTATCTTAATCAGAAATTCAAATCAGCATTCATCAGATTATGAAAATATAAAAAATAAATTTCGGCCTGGGCATGCAGATTTTACATATTATAAAAAATACGGCATAAGGGATTACAGGGGTGGCGGAAGATCCAGTGGAAGAGAAACCTGTGCGAGGGTTGCCGCTGGAGCATTTGCAAAAATGTTTTTGAAAAGTTTGGGAATCCAGATTTTTGCATATACAAAAGAAGCTGCGGGAATAAAAAGCGGCAAAGTTGATTTTTCTGAAATTGAACAGAATGCAATGCGGGCTGCTGATAAAGACGCTGCTGCTTTAATGCAAAAAAAAGTTGAGGAGTTTAAACAGAAAAAAAATTCTTGCGGCGGAATTGTTGAGTGCGTTGTAAAAGGTTTGGCGGCCGGGTTTGGCGAGCCGGTTTTTGACAAGTTGGATGCGGTTTTGTCCCATGCGGTTTTGTCGATTGGCGCAATAAAAGGGATTGAATTTGGAAGTGGATTCGGTTGTGCTGATTCAAACGGACTTGAAAACAACGATTTTATGGGAAGCGGATTTTCATTTGAAACAAATAATGCCGGCGGAATTCTCGGAGGAATTTCCCGAGGCGATGATATAATTTTTAGAGTTGCCGTAAAGCCTGTTCCAAGCATTTATCTTTCTCAGGAAACTGTTGATGTAAACGGAAATGAATGTGATATTTTAATTGAGGGAAGACACGATGTTTGTCTTTGCCCAAGAATTGTTCCTGTTGTGGAAGCCATGACCGCAATCACTTTGGCAGATATGGTTTTAAGGAATAGGAGCAGCAGAGTTTAGCAATGGAAACTTACACATCAGATTTTTTTAACAACATAGATGAAAATAAAAATATCAATAGCAATAAAAAGAAAAAAAAGCGCATAATAATTTTTTCCGTTTTATCTGTTGTTTTTATCGTTGTTGTGGTGCAGGCACTTTCTGTTTACAAACTTTTAAATCCAAAAAATCCAGAACCGCTTTCTTTGGAACAGCAGGCTTTTCTTGAGCAGTCGTTGGACAAGAAATATCCTGAGCGCACAGATATTGTTTCAGAGCTTCCGTTTCAGTATGTTCCAGCAGATTTGTTTGTGAATGCAGAAAGCGCGATTGTCGTTGACTTTGCAACGGGAAATATTCTTTTTGAAAAAAATGCTGATGTTCAAATTCCGCCGGCTTCAATGACAAAGCTTGTGGAAATGTATGTTGTTTTTGAAGCTGTTGAAAATGGTGAAATTTCTCTTGATGATGTTGTTCCACTTCCGCCTGAAAGCTGGGCCAGAAATCTTCCAAGTGACGCTTCGATAATGTTCTTGGACGAAAGGCAGAAAGTGACGCTCAGAGAACTTTTGCTGGGACTTGCGATTGCCAGCGGAAACGATGCTTCGATTGCTGTTGCAAAATATGTCTGCGGAAACATGGATTCGTTTGTTGAGCGGATGAATCAGACTGTAAAAAAAATGGGTTTGGTAAAAACTGAATTTGTGGAATCAAGTGGCTACAGCGAAAAAAATATTACAACCGCAAAAGAGTTTGCGGCTTTCTGCAGAAAATATATAGAAAGATTTCCGTTTGCAATTACTGAATTTCATTCCCAAAAAGTTTTGCGTTATCCGCTTGCAAAAAATCTTCCAAGGGAATCCGCACAAAAAAACGGTGACAGTCAGGCTGTGATTCAGTACAACACAAACAAGCTGCTCGGTTCTCTTGATGGCTGCGACGGATTGAAAACTGGTTTTATTTATGAAAGCGGCTTTAACCTTGCTCTTACTGCGGAACGAAACGGTGTCCGCTATATTTCTGTTACAATGAAAGGCCCGGGAATTGGAAGCGCACAGGGAAATATTTACAGAGTGAAAGACGGAACTAATTTAATGGAATATGCGTTTTCAAAATTTTCTCCGTATATTGCGAAGCAGCCTCATAATTTTTCTGTGGGAGTTGCAGGCTCTTCTTTGAAAAGTGTTTGTCTTGTTCCTGCAAAAAGTGAAAATTTTTCTGTTCCATTTATTTCTGGGGTTTCGCCAAAAGAAGCGGCTCAAAAAATTCATGTTACTGCAAATATTCCCAAAAGTATATTTGGAGAATTTGAGGAAGGAACTCAGTTTGGAACTTTGTCATATTCACTTGACGGAAGAATTTTAAATACAGTTCCTCTTGTTACTGACAGAAAAAGTGAAAAGGTAAATTTCTTTGCTAGAATTTGGGGAGCGATTGCTTATAAAATTTCGTCTTTGAAATAAAGACTGAAAAAATATTCTGTGGTTTTTATGAGTGAAAAAATCGACTTTGCGTTTTTAGACAGCGGGACAGGCGGCATTCCTTATATGCTTTCGCTGAAAGAAAAATCTCCTGAATCAAGATGTGTTTATCTTGGCGACACTGTTCATTTTCCTTATGGAGAAAAATCAGAGGAGGAAGTAACTTTGTGCGCTTCTGAATCAATAGAAAAAATTCTTGACCTGTGGAATCCGAGGATTGTTGTCATTGCTTGCAATACAATCAGCGTAACGGCATTGAATCAGCTTAGAGAAAGATTTCCTGATGTTCCTATTGTTGGAACTGTTCCTGCGATAAAGCTTGCTGCAAAAGTTACTAAAAACAAAAAAATCGGACTGCTCGCAACCAACGCAACTGTAAAACATCCTTACTGCAAAAAACTGGTTTCTGATTTTGCTTCTGGATATGAAGTGTTCAATCGGGGAGATCCTGACTTGATAACTTTTATAGAACATGATTTGTTTTATGCTTCAAAAGAGGAACGGACTGCCGCTGTAAAGCCTGCCGTGGATTTTTTTTGTTCATGCGGTTGCGATACTATAATTCTTGGATGCACGCATTTTACTCACATGGCGGAAGATATAAAAGAATATTTTTCTACTGTTGCCGGAAAAAAAGTTTTTGTAGTGGATAGCCGGGACGGAGTTTCAAACCACGCTCTTGAAGTTGTAAAAATCACTTCTTTAGAAAATCAGCGTGAACCAAAATTTCTTCCGCCTGACATGAGTTTTTTTGTAACAAGCCTTAAAAATAAAAGCGACCAAAAGGAATACGAAACTCTTTGTAGAAATTTCAATATTCCTTTTGGCGGACTTTTGAAGCTTTGAGAAGTGTTAAAGTTAAATTTTACTTTTCCATTCTTGCTGCAATTTCATCAATGTATTCCCAGCTGTTTACAATTTTCTTTGCTGGCGGATTTGCGAGGCGTGCAAGGTCGCCTGTCATTGTTCCTTCTTCAATAACATCGAGAGTTGCCTTTTCAAGCTTGCGGGCGAACTCTGCAAGTTCCGGAGTTTCGTCTAGCTCTGCGCGTTTTGCAAGCGCTCCTGTCCAGGCAAAAATCAATGCGACTGGATTTGTAGAAGTTTTTTCACCTTTTAAATATTTATAGTAATGCTTTTGAACAGTTCCGTGGCTGGCTTCATATTCAAATTCTCCATTTGGGGAAACAAGAACTGAAGTCATCATTGCAAGGCTTCCGCAGGCAGATGCAATCATGTCGCTCATAACATCTCCGTCGTAGTTTTTGCAAGCCCAGAGAATTCCGCCTTCACATTTCATTATGCGTGCAACTGCGTCGTCAATGAGCGTATAAAAATATTCTATTCCGGCTTTTTCAAATTTTTCTTTGAACTCGGATTCAAATACTTCATTGAAAATTGCCTTGAAGTTTCCATCGTAGATTTTGCTGATTGTGTCTTTTGCTCCGAACCATACATCGATTTTTTTGTCCAAGGCATACATAAAACAGCAGCGTGCAAAATTTCTTATGGAATCGTCCAAGTTGTGGATTCCCTGAATTATTCCTGGACCGCGCATAACTTGAATTGTTTTTCTTATTTCTTTTCCATCATCGCTTGTGAAAACAAGCTCGGCTTTTCCGGCTCCCGGAGTTTTTATTTCGCAGTTCTTGTAAACGTCTCCATAAGCGTGGCGGCCAAGAACAATCGGCTTTTTCCATGAAGAAACATTGCACTGAATATTCTTTACAAAAATCGGCGCTCTGAAAACTGTTCCGTCAAGTTCTCCACGGAGAATTCCGTTTGGTGAAGGTGTAAGCTGCTTGAGCTTGTATTCTTCCATGCGGGCTGCGTTGCTTGTGATTGTGGCGCATTTTACTCCCACGCCAAGACGTTTGATTGCATCTGCGGCTTCATAAGTTACTTTGTCGTCTGTGTCGTCGCGGTTCTTTAAGCCAAGGTCATAGTATTCAACATTAAGTTCAACGTAAGGCTCAAGAAGTTTTTCCTTGATGACCTTCCACAGAACTCTTGTCATTTCATCTCCGTCAAGTTCGGCAATCGCATTTTTCATTTTGATTTTTTCCATAATTAAACTCCTGAAAATCTATTCAAATTTTAGTGTTTTATTTTAAGCATGAATTTCCGTTGTAGTCCAAGTCAGTAAGAACTTCCGTATGGTCTTTAAAAACCGCAACAGTATGCTCTTCGTGACAGCTCCAAGAACCGTCCGCAGTAACAACTGTCCACTCGCTTCCTTCTTCAATATCAACATCAGCAGTTCCCTCGTTAATCATTGGCTCAATTGCAAGAACCATTCCGGCTTGAATGCGCGGATTCGGACCAGTTGAAGGACAGTTGCAGACGCTTGGATCTTCGTGGACTTCAAGACCGACTCCGTGTCCGCAGTATTCATAGACAACTCCGTATTTGTTCTGGTTGTAAGCAATGTCATATACCGCGTTTGAAATATCGCTGATTCTGTTTCCCGCCTTGCAAGCATCAATTCCAGCCAAAAGGCATTCGCGTGTAACACGGCAAAGTTTTTGGTGCGCAGGCTTTACATTTCCTACAAGAACTGTGTGTGTGCTGTCTGAAATGTAGCCTTTTAAATTCAACCCGATGTCAAGCGAAATAATGTCGCCGTCCTTTACAATCCGCTTTTTGGAAGGAACTCCGTGGATAACCTGATTGTTTATGCTTATGCACGCACAACCCGGAAAGTCTTCTTCGTACCAGGCCGGAGTCGCCCCGAACTTTTTTGCGAAGTTTACGCACCAGTCATCGATTTCCTTTGTGCTTACTCCGGGTTTTATCTTTGGAATAATTTCATTGAATAAATCAGCAAGCAAGTGGCAGCTTTTTCTGATTCCATTGATTTGCTCTTCATTTTTTAAACGTATCATATATAAACTCCATGATTTCCTATTTTGCTTCTGCGGAAATTCTTGAGGCTTCGTTTCTGCATGTTTTGGCAGTCTGAAAATCCCCAATCCGCTCGTAAGAATCCGCAATCTTTAAAAGAAAAAATGCATCATCATTTTTTCCGAACCTAAGTTCAAGCGCGCGCTCCCATGCGTCTATTGCAAGTTCATCGTTTACGGCGCCTTCAATGTTGTTCCGAAGAATATGCCGTGCAAGGCTCTTTACTTCCGGAAAAAAAAGCTTGAAATATTCAAATGAAAATTCCATCCGTATAATCTGGTCCAGAAGAATGACCGCATCGTAGTATTCCTGCCTAAGAACAAGCTCTTCCGCAAGAATAAAGCCGTAGTCCATAAAGTCTTCCCGCGTGAACCATCTTGACAGCCTGAATCCAACGCGTTCCATATTCATTCTTTTGAATTCCCTTACAGCTTCATCTTCGTTGTTATGCAAAAGGTCAAAAAAAATCAGCTTGGCTCGGCTTTCATCATCGGTGCGGTCTAGAAGCCATTTTCTGTAGTCGAATGATTCAAAATTTTTTTCGCGGTGGAAATTGCTCTGCTTGAATAAAACTGACTCATCAAAAAGTCCGCGTGATTTTATGTCGGACAAAACTTCGTAGGCTGCTACAAGTTCGCGGAAAGCCTTTGAATCTTCGCCCGTGATGTCTGGATGCAGAATCTTTGCCTTCTTTCTGTACGCGCACCGGATTTCTGCGATTGTCGCTGTTCTTGAAACGCCTAGGATTTTATAATAGTCTTTCATCTTTTTTCTTTATTAGACGGAAAAAATTTCACACAAGATAAAGTTTACATTTTTTTTTGCATTTAAGCAATTAAAGCCGTTTTTTGTCCAAGAAATGAATCCGCCCTTAAATTGCTTAAACGTTCTAAATTTTGTATAATCGCGGCATGAGTGAAAATAAACGTACCGTTGACGAATCAACATTGGAAAAACTTTTATACCTTTCACGTCTTTCCCCGGAAAGCACAGACATGGCCACTTTAAAAAAGCAGGTGGACGAAATTGTAGGATACTTTGATATTCTTTCTAAATACGATGACAGCGAAAATCCTTATGACGCTTATCCTACAACAAAGGCTGAATGCCTGCGCGAGGACGAAATTGTTCCGGGGCTTGAGATGCACGATGTCAAGAAAATAAACGAGCCGAATTTTATGGACGGATATTTCCAGGTTCCAAAAGTTCTGGGAGAAGGTGCGTAAGATGAAGTACAAGACTATAAGAGAAACTGTAGAGGCTTTAAAAAGCGGAGAAACTTCAAGCGTGGCTTTGGTAAAGGAATCCAAGGAGACTTTTGAAGCTGACAAAAATTCAGCATTGCCGCTTAATGCCTTTTTGGAAATTTATGATGATATTTTAAAGTCTGCGGAAGCTGCTGACCAGAAAATTTCAGAAGCTAGAAGCAGCGGTTCTCTTGAAAAACTTTTTGATGAACAGCCTCTTCTTGGAATTCCATTTGCAGTAAAAGACAATATTTCTGTGCGCGGAAAAAAGCTTACTTGCTCAAGCAAGATTCTTGAAGGATATGTTGCTCCGTACAGCGCGACTGTAATAAACCGCCTTGAAAAAGCCGGCGCAATTCCGATTGGAAGATGCAATCAGGATGAATTTGCAATGGGCTCTTCAACTGAATATTCAGTTTACGGGCCTACAAGAAATCCTATTGACCGCGCTTATGTTTCTGGAGGTTCTTCCGGTGGTCCTGCTGCTGCGGTTGCTGCGAATCAGGCTTTGTTTGCTCTTGGCACTGAAACTGGCGGTTCTGTCCGTCTTCCTGCAAGCTACTGCGGAATCTACGGTCTTAAGACAACTTATGGTGTTCTAAGCCGCTGGGGAGTTGTAGCTTACGGCTCTTCTTTGGATCAAGTTGGAATTCTTGGACACACTCCGCAGGATATTGCGCTTCCGCTGAGCGTTATGAGCGGTGTTGATTTTTATGACGACACTTCCGCCGATTTGCCTGACGCTAAGCCTTCAGTTAATGCTTTCTCTGATTTTTTTAAACTGAAAATTGCAGTTCCAAAGCAGTTCCTTGAATCAAAAGGAATGAATGCCGATGTTGCAAAAGTCTTTGAAGAAACCCGCGGCTGGTTTGAGTCCAAAGGCGCAAAAATAGAAGTTGTTGACCTTCCGATTCTTGATGCCGCCATTGCAAGCTATTACGTAATTGCTTTGTCTGAAGCCGCATCGAACTTGAGCCGCTTTGATGGAATCCGCTACGGAAACAGAATCGATAACGGCAAGGGATACGATGAGCTTTATGTGGACACAAGAAGCAACGGTTTTGGTCCGGAAGTCAAGCGCAGAATCATAATTGGAAACTATGTTTTATCTGAGCAATTTTCAGGTGATACTTACAAAAAGGGAATGTCTGTGCGTGCCCGCATTCAGCGTGAAATTGCAAAGCTTTTTGAGCAGTTCGATTTGATTCTTTGTCCAACTTGTCCGACTCCGGCTTTTAAACTCGGCCAAAAAGTTGATGACCCGCTTGCCATGTATCTTAGCGACTTGTTCACGACATTTGTAAATCTTGCCCGCATTCCGTCTTTGTCTGTTCCGGCTGGAAGAACTTCTTTGGAAAACGGAAATATGCCTGTTGGAATTCAGTTTGCAGGACCTATGTTCAGCGAAATGAAAATTCTTGAAATTGCCCAAGCATGGGAAAACGAGCATAAGGGATGCGGAATTCCTGTTGCGGAGGAAAAGTAAAAATGCCTTCTATCGATAAATATGAAATTGTAATCGGCTGTGAAATTCATACGCAGCTTTTGACAAAAACAAAGGCGTTCTGTGCCTGTGAAAACCGTTACGGAGGAATGCCAAATACCCGCGTTTGTCCTGTCTGCCTTGGACTTCCTGGAGCGATGCCTCGTGTTTCAAAAGGATATGTTGAGCTTGGCTCTGTTGCGGGACTTGCTCTTAACTGCGAGATTTCGCGCTTTACAAAATTTGACCGCAAGCATTATTTTTATCCTGACCTTGCGAAAGGCTATCAGATAACGCAATATGATATTCCACTTTGCCACGATGGATATGTTGATCTTCCGATGCACAAGTATCCAAAGGAACAGCAGTTTGGTTCAGAAAAATGCCGCACAAAAAATTTCATAGGCAATGACTGCATTGTTGAAAACGGAAAATACCGCCGCGTTCGTGTTGAACGCATTCACCTTGAAGAGGACGTAGGTAAATCGTTGCACTTGCAGGGTTCGCATTCTTACATCGACTACAACCGTTCTGGAACTCCGCTTATTGAAATTGTAACAAAGCCTGATATGACAAGCCCGGAAGAAGCTGCACTTTTTATGGAAACTGTTCAGGAAATTCTGCGCTATGTTAAAGTTACAAACGGAAACCTTGAAGAAGGAAATATGCGATGCGATGCTAACATCAACTTGAATGTTTGGGAAGACGGAAAACTTTACCACACTCCGATTTCTGAAATCAAGAACTTGAACTCGTTCCGTTCAATCCGTGATGCCTGTGCTTACGAAGCTCAGCGTCAGCTTAAAGAGTTTCAGGAAGACCGTCAGGAATTCAATCCGGGATTTAAAGTTACAATGGGATGGGACGAAGCAAAAGGCCAGACTGTTGTTCAGCGCACAAAAAATTCTTTTGTTGACTACCGCTTTGTTGTTGAGCCGGACATAAAGCCGTTCAGTGTAAGCGAGGAGCTTATTGAAAATGCAAAGTCAAAAGTCGGAGAACTTCCAGAAGCAAAGCGCACAAGATTAAAGAAGGACTACGGACTTTCTGATTTTGATGTTGAAACTTTGACCTCTAGCCGCGACTTGGCTGTTTGGTTTGAAGAAGCTGCTGCCGGAACAAAAAATCCAAAGCGTACTGCAAATATAATTCTTACCGAGCTTCTTGCAAAACTGAATGAAGATAAAAAAACAATCAACGACGTTTCTATAACTCCTACCCATATTGCGGAACTTGTAAATGCGATTGACTCAAAGAAAATTTCAAGCGCACAAGGAAAAGTTGTTTTTGCAAAAATGCTTGTGACAAACAAAATGCCGGCGGAAATTATAAAATCTGAAGGCATGGAAGTTGTAAGCGACAGCGGAGCAATTGAAGCAATTGTTGATAAAGTTATTTCAGCAAATCCAAAAGCTGTAGCCGACTTTAAGTCTGGAAAAACAAATGTTGTCGGTTGGCTTATGGGACAGGTTATGAAAGAATCCAAAGGCAAGGCGAATCCGGCAGAAGCAAGTTCCCTCGTTCAAAAGAAACTTTCAGAAATATAATTTTTCTTAGCCTGCATTTTTTATCCGTCATTCTGTTTTAGAATGGCGGATTTTTTTTTGATAAAATTTTTCCAGAATGATTGACAATCTTTTTTAGTTACTATATGCTAACTTTATAAGTTAGTTTAGTCTAACTTGTATTTATTATTAGCGGGCATATAAACTTACGGTTCTTAATCCTAAGTTTACATCTCCTTACACAGCCACTGATGTGATATGCCCGCATTTTTTTTGAGGTTGTATGAAAACTTTTGAGCAGACAGTAATTCACTTAGGTGCACCGACTTTGTGTGGAGTAAAGCCTTCGAGTCTTGTTTCTGTTTCAAAAGAAGTTTTGTTTTGTGAATACAAAAAAATTCTTCTGTGGAATAAAATCCTTGAGGACGGTCAGAAAAAAATAAAAATTGCAAGAAGAGGAGAGAATCTTTTTTTGCTTTTCATTTATGACGAAAAGCTTGTTCAGAAAATTCTTTCAAAGCCTGAAGTTTTGTCATACTTGAATTTAAAAGGCTATTTTACAGACAATGGAATTTCAAATGTTCTGAATGAACTTTTGAAACGCCTTTCTTACTGCGAAATTTTTCCGCATGAGATTGGAATTTTCCTTGGATATCCTTTGGAAGATGTTGTTGGATATGAGAAATATTCAGGAACGAAAACCAAATTTTCCGGGGCTTGGGCAGTCTACGGAAATGTAGCCGAAGCAGTAAAAAAAATGGAGCTTTACAAAAAATGCTCTGCTTTATGCTCAAGCCTTTTAGAAGCTGGAAACAATTTTGAAGCAATTTGCAAAACAATAAATTTTATGTGAGGTAGATATGAAGAAAGCTGTAATCTATGCAAGCACAACTGGAAACACAGAGGCAATGGCGAACGCTGTAGCTGAAGGTGTAAAATCTTGCGGTGCGGAACTTTTGATGTCGACTGCAAGCGATGCGAATGTTTCGGATGTTCTTGCTTGCGATGTTATTATACTCGGAAGCCCTGCGATGGGAGATGAGGTTCTTGAGGATTCAATGGAAGAATTCTACACGAATCTTGAAGGCGGCTTGAGCGGAAAAAAAGTTGCTGTGTTTGGTTCTTATGATTGGGGCGACGGACAGTGGCTTAGAACTTGGGTTGAACGTCTTTCTGCTTCGGGTGCGACTGTTGTAAATGGCGAAGGCTTGAAAGTTCAGCTTGCACCAGATGAAGCTGCTCTTGCTGAATGCAAGTCTCTTGGAGAAACTGCATAAAAAATAGACTGCTTTGCATCTTGCATTGCAGTCTTATAAAAAATGCCAGCAACAGGCACAGGTTTAAACTAATTCCTCGAGTTGGTTTAAAAGTGTGTGTGTTTGGTTTTAACTCCATTCTGAGTTTCAGAGTGGAGTTTTTTGTTTTTAAATTCTGTGCATTTCAGAAAAAACTTTTTCATTCATTATGTTTGCTTCAACGCCAAGAGTTCCAAGCTCTTCAACAAGTTCTTTTCTTGCAGTGTCGATTCCGATGTTTGCATTGTCAAAATCAACCATCATCATCATAACAAAATTTCCACTTAAAATTGTCTGAGAAATATCCGCAATGTTTATAGAATGCTTTGCAAGATACGCTGAAACTTTTGCGATTATACCGACTTTATCTGCGCCAACAACAGTAACTATAGCTTTCATAATGAATCTATTTTAATAGAAAAAAAACTTATGTACAAGAAGCCGCAATGGAAATTCAGACAGCAGCAGTTTCTAGCTGGCTATATGAATTTCCAAAGAGGCATTTTTTATTCGGACTTTAAATAGTCGATTCCAGATGAAACAGAAACATCTCTTGACAATGCAACGAATTTTATTTCGATTCCGGGCTTTGTATGTTCAAGCGAAATTTCGTAGTTGCCTTTTTCAAGCTGAACTTGCCCGATTACAGCTCTAGTTTCTTTTCCTTCTGTTGAACGGCATTCAAATGCGAATGTTGGTTTTCCGTCGATAAGAACGTTGCATACAGATTGTGAAACTTTGTCCACATCAGTTGGCTTTGAATAAACTCCAAGCACATTGTAAACTCCGTTTTCCGGCGCAAAGAAAATTCTTTTTGTTTCCCCGTTGCAAAGAAATCTGAAATTTTCCTGAGCTGGATTTTTTGCATTTTGATTTTCTGCTTTTGGAGCAAAGACTGGAATATTGTTTAGCGGACGAAGCTTGCGTTCTGCAACAAGAGTTTTTGCAAGGAATTTTATAATGTCCATTGCGCAAACTTGAAGTTCCGCAGTTGTGAGCTCGCCGTTTTTTAAGCTTGACTTTATATTGTCGTTGTTTCCGTCTTTTTCCGCAGTGTCGTTGTTTACAATCATGTAGATGTCATTTCTTGCGCGGACCATCGAAGCTGTAAGTTCAATTTCTCCTTTTCCGCCTTTTACGCAGTCGTTTATTCTTGCCCACCAGTCGGTCATTACAATGCCTGTGTATTTCCAGTTTTTGCGGAGAATTGTTGAATTTAAATCGTAGTTGCTTGCCGTAAAGTGTCCATTGATTTGATTGTAGCTTGTCATAATTGACTGTGCGTTTCCACGTTTTACAGCAGCCTCAAATGGTTTAAGATAAATTTCTCGCAATGCACGTTCTGAAACAATTGAATCGTGTTCGTGTCTTTGTGTTTCCTGGCTGTTCGCGGCGAAATGTTTTATTGTTGCAAACGGACCTTCTTTTGAAACGCCTTTTAAAATCGCAAGCGTCATTTCAGAAGTGAGTAGCGGATCTTCAGAAAAATATTCAAAGTTTCTTCCATTAAGTGGATTTCTGTGAATGTTTATTCCAGGTCCAAGAACTGTGTCAATCTGGTTTTGCTTTAATTCTTGTCCTTCAAATTCAAAAAGCTCTTGAACAAGAGGCGGATTCCAAGTGCAGGCCAGCAAAGTTCCGATTGGCATAAGAGAAGCTTCTTTGCCTGTGTCTAGTCTTATGCCTGAAGGTCCGTCCGCGCATCCTGCAACAGGAATTCCGTAGTTGTAAAGAGATTCGCTTACGCCGCCAAAAACTGAAGCGATTCCCATTGTCGCTTTGCGGCTCATCATTCCTTCTCCGCGTACAAGAGTTGCAAGCTCTTCGTTGTTCAACTGGGCAACAAATTTTTCAAGCAGCTCAGGATTTTTCTTTACGTCTTGAAATTTTATTCCTTTGTTTCCCGTGAATGGAATTTCTTTTGGGAGATTTTCTTTTATGCGTTGTTCAAGACTAAACGATTCAAGCGGAACATTTTCTTCTTGAATTGAATAATTTCCGTCCGGCTTTATTTGTGCAGGCTTGATTCTTGAAAAAGCTTTTCTTGGAGCAAGCGCCTGACAAAGTTTTTCCGTAGCGTAAGTTTTTTCAAGTGAAATACAATCGCTGCTTCCCAAAGGAATTTTCTTTGCGTTTTCAGAATCAGTTCCCATGAACACAAAATATTTTCCTTCTTCAAGAACAAACGAAAATTCAAATCCAGAAATTCCAGAGTCGTCATAAGAAGCAATTGATTCCAAATTAAATGAAAGCTCAAGCTCTTGCGAGTGGCCTGGTTTTAGCAAATTTGATTTTTTGAATGCGGCAAGAACTTTTGAGGGCTTTCCGAGTTTTCCCTGCGGAGCTTGAACATAAAGCTGGACAATTTCTTTTCCGCTGAATTTTTTTCCGATATTTTCCACGCGGACTTTTACGTTTATATTTTTTCCCTCTACAGAAGAAGAAACAAATTCAGTTTTAAATTCTGTGTAAGAAAGTCCGAATCCAAATGGAAACAAAATTTTTTCTTTTGCGAATGTTGAAAAATATCTGTAGCCGACATAAATATCTTCCATATAAAAAGATTCATTTTGTGTTGCGAAATTTTTTGTGGAAGGATAGTCGTCTATTGATTTTGCGATTGTATCTGTGAGTTTTCCGCATGGAACTGATTTTCCGCACAGAACATTTGCGCAGGCTCTTCCGGATTCTTGACCGCCTTGCCAAGCGTAGAGTACGGATTTTATTTTTCCAGAAAATTCTTCATCGTCAATCCAAGCTGTGTCGATTATTCCGCATGAATTGAAAACAATTATTACGCTTTCAAATGCCGAGCAAATTTCCTTGATTACGTTTCGCTCTTCGTCAGTTAAAAGCCAGCAGCCTTTTTCTTTTGTAAAGTCTTTGTCTTCGCCGGCATTTCTTCCCACAACGAAAATCGCCTTTTTTGAAACTTTCGCGGCATTTTTTGCAAGCTCCGCAGAAACATAAAATTCCTTTTGAAAATAAGGCTCCATTGCCCATCCGCCACCGCCATTGTCAAACGGATTTTCCTTTATCCAGTTTCTGTAAATTTCTGCAAGCTCTTTGTTTGCCATTGGAATGTTGTCTGTTAAATTTGTGGAATAAGGTGAGCGAACAGAACCTCCAGAACCCATTCCGCATTTGTAAAAATCAAACTGGCATCTTCCAAAAATAGAGACAGTTTCATTTTCTGAAAGCGGAAGCGTATTTTCGTTGTTCCTAAGAAGTACGATTCCTTCCTGTGCGGCTTCAAGAATTTTTTCTGCAAATGTCATAAAGGCCCCCGTAATAATTTTCAAGTAAAAAATGTTAAAAAAAACAACACCTGTTTTTTATCAATATTAACATTGTTTGCTTTCAAAATCTTTAACTATATGCTAAATTAATATAACAATCTTCCATTTTTTTTAAGAGGCAGTTTTTGAAACGCTATTCAACTTTCAATGTGGATTTGTCAGAAAATGTTGCGTATAACGACCCGGCTTTTCCTGCGTATATTACAAGCGGTTTTTTATCTTTCTATCCTGATTTTAAAGGCTGTACTCACTGGCACGAGGACTGGGAATTTATAATTGTTCTTGATGGCCTTGAAACTTACAACGTGAATGGAAATTTAATTGAAATTGAAGCTGGAGACGCAATCTTTGTGAACAGCCGGCAAGTTCACTACGGATTTTCAGCGGAGCACAAAGACTGCGAGTTTATCTGCATTTTGCTAAACCCTTCGTTGCTTTGCTCCAATAAAAATTTCGATGAAAAATTTGTAAAGCCGTTTACGTACAATTCGAATTACCCTTTTATAAAGCTGAGCCGAAAAGTCCAATGGCAAAATAAAATTATAAAACTTCTAAAAGAAATTCATCTAAAGAAAGAAACAAAGACTTGGCAGTTTATAACGCAGCGGAATTTTTTCAGCATATTTGAGCTAATATATTCTAGCGTGGACATAAAATCTGAAACTTCGCTGCAAAATTCAGCCGGACTTAACGCTTTAAAGCTGATGATGGTTTTTATTCAGGATAATTATAAGAAGAAAATTTCACTTGAAGATATTGCTTCCGCCGGATTCTGCTGCAAAAGCAAATGCTCTTCAGTTTTCAGCCAGTATTTAAAAGAATCACCGATAATTTATCTTATAAAATACAGGCTTAAAGTCAGCACTGAGCTTCTTTGCAAGACTGACATTCCGATTACAGAAATTGCCTATGAATGCGGTTTTTCTGGAACAAGCTACTTTTGCGAAACTTTCCATAAATATTACAAGACGACGCCGCTTGATTTTAGAAAAGATTCCGCGCAGATTTTCTAGAATTTCCTAAAAAATTTACTTTGTTAAAAATTTTAACATTGCATATTTAAACTTGACAAATTTTCCATGTGAACATAAGATATTAATATGGACTTAAGAACTGTATTAACACCTGACACAGTAGACCTTCATTTAAAGGGAACTACAAAAGAAGAAATTATTGACGAGCTTCTCGATATTCTCGTGAAAGCCGGGAAAGTAACAGATAAAGCAGTTGCAAAGGAGTGTGTTCTTGACCGTGAGCGTAAGATGTCTACCGGTATGAAGCATGGAATTGCAATTCCGCATGGAAAAACTGACACAGTTTCTGACTTGGTTGCTTGTATTGGAGTTTCAGACAATCCTGTTGATTTTGACAGTTTGGATCAGGAACCTTGCCGCATATTTATTATGACATTGTCGCCTGTAAACAAAACTGGTCCGCATCTTCAGTTCCTTGCTGAAGTCAGCCTTTTGTTTAAATCTGCCGACAAGCGCGCTCAGATTCTGAATACTCAGGACAAAGCGGAAGTTATAAAGATTTTAACTGAATAGTTTGTTTTATTCTATTATTTCTATAGAGGCTCTTGCTAAATGCAGGGGCTTTTTTTTTGTTTTTATTAAATTCTATTTTTACACAGAAAACAAAGGCTCTGTAAAAAGAAAATACTTGACATTTTATCTTTTTTTGTCATAATAAAATAAAATTCATAGAAGAGGTAATTATGGCTGAAAAATACGCATTTTTGTTTCCGGGACAAGGCGCACAAGCTCCAGGAATGGTAAAAGACGTTGCTGAATCTTTTTCTTCAGCAAAGAAAGTTATTGATGATGTTTCTTCCATTATAAATTTAGATATGGCAAAACTTTTGTGGGAATCGGATGCGGCGGAACTTAGCCGTTCTGACAACAGCCAGATTGCCATAACAGCGGCTTCTCTTGCTTTGATGGCTGCTTTAAAAGATAAAAATATTGAGCCTTCTGCGGCAATGGGATTCAGCCTTGGAGAATTTCCGGCTCTTTATGCGGCAGGAGTTTTGTCATTTGAAGATGTTGTAAAAGTTGTACGTCAGCGCGGACTTATAATGCAGAAAGTATGCGAGGAAATCGCGGCAAAAAACGAAGGTCATGCTCCTGGAATGACAGCAGTTCTTGGTCTTCCTCCCGAAAAAGTAAAGGAAATAGCTTCTGGCATAAAGGATGCTTATGCGGCAAACATGAACAGTGTAAAGCAGACTGTTGTGAGCGGAACTTTTGATGCCCTTGCTGCTGTTGAAAAAGCTGCTTCTGAAGCTGGAGCGCGCCGTGCAGTCCGCTTAAAGGTTGCAGGTCCTTTCCATTCGCCTTTGATGCAGGATGCCGCTGTAGAATTTGAAAAAGCTATTGCAGATGTTAACTTCAACGACCCGAAAATCAAATTGTTTTCAAATGTAACAGGAAAAGAATGTGTTTCCGGCGAGGAAGCAAAAAAATCCGCAGTTCTTCATCTTACAAATCCAGTACTTTGGACAGATGAGGAAGATTGCCTTGCTTCTGTTATGAAAGCTGACGGTTTTGACAAATGGGCAGCTCTTGAAGTTGGTCCTGGAAAAGTTCTTTCTGGACTTTGGGGAAACACTGACTACAACGCTTCGATTGCAGTTTTGCCAGTTAACACAACTGAATCTGTAAATAATCTGTAATTGTTATTGGAGAAAATATGCTTTTAAAAAACAAAAAGGCTTTGGTTACTGGCTCTTCACGTGGAATCGGACGTAAGATTGTTGAAGTTTTTCTTGCAAATGGATGCGAAGTCTGGGGAATGTGCACAAAAGAATCCGCAGGAAAAGCTGAGCTTGAAAAATTTGCTGCGGAGAATGGAACTGCTTTCCATGAATTTTATGCAGACGCAGGAAACGCGGAAGTTCTTACAACGGCGGTGAAAAATGCGCTTGGTGAGTCTGGCGGTTTTGATGTTCTTGTAAACAATGCAGGAATTACACGCGACACTTTGAGCTTTAGAATGAAAAAGGAAGACTGGGATTCAGTTCTTGCAGTAAATCTTACTTCGGCTTTTCTTGTTTGCCAGATTATTTCAAATGATATGATTCACAAAAAATCAGGTTCTATAATCAACATGGCTTCAATTGTTGGAATTCATGGCGGAGCCGGGCAGGTGAATTATTCTGCAAGCAAGGGCGGACTTATTGCGTTTTCAAAATCGCTTGCTAAAGAAGTTGGAAGTCGTGGTGTTCGTGTAAACTGCATTGCTCCTGGCTTCATAGAAACAGACATGACAAATGCTGTAAAAGAAGAAATACGCAAGGCATGGGTTGAAGGAATTCCTTTAAAGAGAGCCGGAAAGCCTGAAGATGTTGCAAACGCGGCGTTGTTCCTTGCTTCTGACTTGAGCCTTTATGTAACTGCTCAGGTTATTGGTGTTGACGGTGGAATGGGAGCTTAAATCTTTCATTTATAAATCTATTATATTAATTAATTTATTTTACGGAGAAAATTATGCGCAAAGTTGTTGTAACTGGACTTGGATGTGTTTCGCCAATCGGAAACAGCGTTGAAGAAACTTGGGCCTCTATAAGAGCTGGAAAAAGCGGAATCGCAACTATTACACATTATGATGCTTCTGCTTTTAAAGTAAAGTATGCTGCGGAAGTAAAAAATTTTGAGGCTGACAAATACATGGATCCTCAGTCAGCACGAAAAATGGCAAGATTTTCAAAATATGCTGTAGCCGCTGCAAAAATGGCTTTGGATGATTCAAATCTTACAGACAACAAGGAAGACTTGGACAATGCTGCTGTTTATCTTGGAGTTGGAATCGGTGGACTTGAGATTACAGAATCAAGCATGAAAAGTTATTTTGACTCTGGATTTAAGCGTATGCCACCAATGACAATTCCTCAGCTTATTCCAAATGAAGCTGCCGCAAATATCAGCATAAAATTTGGACTTCACGGAGTTGCTCACACAATAGCTACAGCTTGCGCTTCTGGTTCAGACGCTCTTGGACAGGCTTTGGACAATATCCGTGCAGGAAGAAGCGACATTGTTCTTGCTGGCGGAGCTGAATCTACACAGAACGGATTTGCAAATTTGGGCTTTACAGTTCTTCAGGCTTTAAGCTCAAAATGGGCAGATGATCCATCAAAGGCTTGCCGTCCGTTTGACAAGCAGCGCGACGGATTTGTTATGGGCGAAGGCGCGACAATTCTTGTTCTTGAGGAATACGAGCACGCAAAAGCCCGCGGTGCAAAAATTTATGCTGAATTTGCCGGATATGGCGCAACTTGCGATGGCTATCATCTTACAGCTCCTAATCCAGACGGAATTATGGGCGCACGCGCAATGACTTTGGCAATGAAAGATGCCGGTGTAAAACCAGAAGATGTTACATATTACAATGCGCATGGAACTTCAACTCACTTGAATGATTCCGGTGAAACTGCAATGCTCCACATGGCATTCGGCGAGGCTGCAAAGAAACTTCATATTTCTTCAACAAAAAGTATGCACGGACACTGTCTTGGTGATGCCGGCGCGCTTGAAGCTATGATTTGTGTAAAGGCAATTGAAGAAGGATATATTCCTCCGACAATCAACCTTGATGAAGTTGATGTTGAAGGCGGATGCGATCTTGACTACACACCGAACAAAGGAATCGACATGAATATTGATGTTGCTATGAGCGGAAACTTCGGATTCGGCGGACACAACGGAATTGTTGTATTCAAAAAAGTCAGCGAGTAAAAACATGGAAAGATTTACTGATATAGAAAGCCTTCTTCCGCACAGAAAACCATTTTTGTTTGTGGATTCAATTGAAAGCTATGATGAAAAAGGCTGCGTCTGCACAAGAAAATTTACAGATGAAGACTTTTTCTTTAAAGGACATTTTCCGCAGTATCCTGTAGTTCCGGGCGTGATTCTTATTGAAACTATGGCGCAGGGAGGCGGAGCAGCATTGAGTTTGCAGAAAACTTTTGCTGAAGGCAGCTTGTTTTTCCTTGCTACAGTTGACAAGGTTAAATTCCGCAATCAGGTTCGTCCGGGCGATACTGTAAGAATGGAAGTTACAAATTTGCGTGTAAGTCCAAAAATGGTAAAGCAGTCGGGCAAAGCTTTTGTAGGTGATGTTCTTTGCGCTGAAGCCGAATGGATGTGTCTTGTAGGTTCTGCAAACTAAACAGTTGACTTAGTTCTTTTAGCCGTTGTCTTTTTGGCAACGGTTTTTTTTGTCTGCTGAGGATTTTTTGAAGGACGTCCGCCTTTTTTTCCATTTGCGCGGGAAGCGGCGGCTTTTTTTTCAGATTTTATTTTTCCAAGAATTTTTCCGGCATTTGAAACTGGCAGCGGAATTTCCTGAGTCTGCCAAAGCTTAAGATTTTTCTTTCCTTCATTTTTTAAAAAAGCAATTTGCTGAATTGAACTATATGCGGAATCCAAACGGGCTTTTAGATTTGCGCAGAAAATTTTTTCCGTGGAATCTTCAATCCGCTCTTCAAACTGATCTATTAAACTTAAAATTTCATTTGCGGCGGTCGCGGCTTCTTTTGCGAAAGTTTCAATGTCAATTTCCTTTGTTGATCCGCTTCTGAATTTTTTTAACGCTTCTATAATCAGCTTGTCGCTCGGCTTTAACTCAAGTGGATCGTCTTTGAATTCCGCAGCAAGAAGAAAAAGCGAGATGTTTGAGTCAAGCATATTCAAATCGAATATTTGCGCTGAGTCCGGCTTTGCAGAAAGCTGAAGCTCTTCGATTTTTCGCTCTACGGATTTTTGAAGCTCGATGATTTCCTTTTTTTCTATAGTCATTCTGTTGCTAGTATAGATTAGGTTTTTGGGAAAGTCTATTACCCGTTGAAAAACAAGGAAATTTCTGTTAAAATCTGAATATGAGTACAAGATGTTTTACAATGTTAAAGCCTGGCGTTTTGAATCGCAGGCTCGTAGGTGAAGTTGTTAGCCGCCTTGAGAAAAAAGGTCTTAAATTGATTGGGCTGAAACTTATGAACATAAGTCAGGATCTTGCTTCCCAGCATTATGCTGAGCACAAGGGAAAAGCTTTTTATGATCCGCTTCTTGATTACATAACAAGCGGTTCTGTTGTTGCAATGGTTTGGCAGGGCGATGACTGTGTTACTTTGGTTAGAAAAATTACTGGCGCAACAAATCCTGCTGAGGCGGCTCCTGGAACTATCCGTGGAGATTTCTGTTGCCACACTTCTCATAATATAATCCATGCTTCAGATAGCGACGAAAGCGCAGAAAGAGAAATCGCATTGTTTTTCAAGCCGGAAGAACTTGTTGACTGGGAAGATCAGGCTGGAATTTGGTACTAATTTTTTCTATAAAGATTACAAGGCATTGCATAGGCATTTTGTCGCATTGCAGTGCCTTTTTTGTTTTTCCTTTGGGTTGATTTTTTGCATTGAGGAATTGTTTTTTCTGTAGTAATATTGGGCTAGTTGCAAATTAGGTTGAAGAGTAAAATTCAGTCAGCTTTATCAAGGAAATTTGATATGGAAATTTTTGAAGTTGGAATAATTGGAGCGGGAGCTTGGGGGACAGCTTTGGGAACTGCTATTGCGCGCGGCGGACATAAAGTTCAGCTTTGGGCAATGGAAGAGGACGTTGTTGAGTCTATAAACAATCAGCATGAAAACAAAAGGTATCTTCCGGGATATGCGCTTGAACCATCAATTACTGCAAGTTCTGACATAAAAGCTGTTGCTGCGGGAAAGCAGTTTTTGATTATGGGAAGTCCTTCTCTTTATATTGCTTCTACGATAAAAAAATTTACTGATGTTCCTAATATTGCGGACGGTTCTACAATAATCGGTGCGCTGACAAAAGGATTTGTTCCTTCTGAATCTGGAAATCCTGAATTTGTTTTGGACACAATGGAAGAAGCTCTTCCTGAATGCTATAAAAACGCGACAGTTTACATTGCGGGTCCTAGCCATGCCGAGGAGGTTGCGCTTGGAAAAATAACCGGACTCATTGCGGCGAGCCAGCATCATAGAAATGCGGTTCGTATGCGGGATCTTTTGCGTGTAAAAGGAATCATGGCTTATGCTTCTTTTGATACTATTGGTGTTCAGGTTTGCGCGGCTGCTAAAAATGTAATTGCTGTTGTTTACGGGGCAATGGATGCTCTTGCTGAAAACAGTCCGATTTTTGGAGACAATACTGAAAGTCTTTTGATGGCGGCAGGTCTTAATGAAATTCAGACGCTTGGTTTTGCAATGGGCGCAACTCATGCGGCTACATTCACTTCAATCAGTGGGGTCGGAGATCTGGATGTAACTTGCAAATCTAAATATGGACGCAACAGAAGATTCGGGCAAGACTTGATAAAAAACAGAATGATGGATCAGTTTAAAAATCTTGATGATTTGATTGCGAATGTAAAGAAAGTCGGATATTTGCCTGAAGGTGCGATTGCCTGCAAATATGTGCATAAAATCATGGAGCAGAAAAATCTTAAGCTTCCTATTTGCAATGCCTTGTACAAAGTTCTTAATAAGGAAATCAATGCGGAAGAATGTCTTAAAGAACTTTTGCTTAACAGATAGCATATTTCAAAAATGGAGTAAAAAATGCTTGAAAAAATAACAGGAACTTTCAGCGGAATAATCCGCACTTTGAGCGGAAAATCTTCAATTACAGAAAAAAACATAGAGGAAACCGTAGAGCAGATAAAAATGGCTCTTTTGGAAGCGGACGTAAATTTGCGTGTTGTCCGCCGGTTTGTAAATAGCACAATTGAAGAGGCGAAGGGAGAAAAAGTTCTAAGGGCTGTAGATCCAGGCCAGCAGTTTGTAAAAATCATTTACGACAAGCTTGTTGCGATGCTCGGCGATAAAAAAACTGACCTTGCGTTAAAAGGACCTGACACTCAATCTGTAATTCTTTTGCTTGGTCTTCAGGGCGCGGGAAAAACAACTGCGGCGCATAAACTTGCTGCTCGTTTAAAGAAGGATGGAAGGCGGCCTTTGCTTGTTGCCTGCGACTTGATTCGTCCGGCGGCGGTTGAGCAGCTTTGTGTTCTTGGCGAAAAAATCGGAGTTCCTGTTTACAAGGAAGATTCAAAAGATGCTGTAAAAGTTGCGGAGCATTCAGTTGATTTTGCAAAGAAAAACGGACTTGATACAATAATCGTGGACACAGCCGGGCGCCTTCAGATTGATGAAGAAATGATGGCGGAACTTGTTTCTATAAAAAAGAAACTTAATCCTGTGGAAACTGTTCTTGTTGCGGATTCCATGACTGGCCAGAATGCTGTTGATATTGCAAAAAGTTTTGATGAGCAGCTTGGACTGACTGGCGTTATTCTTACAAAGTTCGATTCAGATGCACGTGGCGGCGCGGCTCTTTCTTTGAAGTCGATTACGCAAAAACCGATTCTCTTTATCGGCACTGGTGAAAAAACAGAAGACTTTGAGTCTTTCCATCCGGATAGAATTGCAAGCAGAATTCTTGGAATGGGTGATGTTGTTTCGCTTGTTGAAAAAGCTCAGGAAACTGTGGATCAGGAAGCCGCTCTTAAAATGCAGAAAAAAATGCAGCGCAATGAATTTACGTTGCAGGATATGCTTGAGCAGCTTGAGCAAGTTGAAAAAATGGGAAGCATAAAATCGCTTCTTGACATGATGCCAGGACTTTCTGGACAAATCAGCGAAGATCAAATCAACAAGGCTGGAATGAAGCATCAGAAAGCTATCATTCAAAGCATGACATACAAAGAGCGAATGAACCATTTGATTATTGGTCCTACCCGCCGCAAAAGAATTGCAAAAGGAAGCGGAACAAGTGTTCAGGAAGTGAACAAGCTTATAAAGCAGTTTGAAAAGACAAAACTCACAATGAAAAAACTTGCACGCAACCGTGGCGCACAGGCAAAGCTTATGCAGCAAATGGGAGCTATGGGAATGGGCGGCTCTATGCCAAATCTTCCGAAAGGCTTTAATATGCCGGGCGGATTTAAGTTCTAGTCCAGTACAATCAGAGATGCTGTTTTTCCATCGGGAGTGTAGCATTTCTGAGGGTTTCCTGAATCTGGAAAAGAATTTATTCCAGTGTAAAAAGCGTATTCATATTTTCCGGGTGGAAGCGGAATTTCAAACTGATAGACTCCCGGCGCAACTTCGCTCATCTGATAAATCCAACTGTCCCAGTTTGTAAAGCTTCCGCCTACACGAACTTTCTGGCCGGATTTTCCTTTGTAGACAAAACGGATTTTTCCGCCGCTGATTTTTTCGGTTACCTGCGGAATTTCACGCGATGCATTAAAATGTGAAAGCACAAGATTTGTTTCCCTGCTGAAAACTGTTTCATCATTGAGCGGATCAACAGTCCAAAGTCCGTCTATAATCAGTCTGTAATTTATTTCAAGAACATTTTTTGGGACTTTCAAAATATAAAAATAAATTGAATCGGCTTCTTTGTATTCCATGTCGATGAATTTTTTTATCTTGAATGAATGAATCGTTTTGAATCCTTCAAAGTCAAATGCGATTCCAATGTGGCGTGCGTTGCTTTTTGATGTGAAAATTGCATAGTCGCCTTTGAGATATGGAGAACCGACATCTTGAATTGTGTTCACAAGTTCGGCGTAGTCAAGTTCTTCGTCTGTGAGCATGGCTTTTGATTCCGCAGAAAAAAGTTCCGCAGAAGATAAAAAAAGAAAAACTGAAAAAATAGCGCAAAGTATTTTCTTCATATATGTATTTTCGGAATTTTTTATTTTAAAGTTGAATTCTATTTTCTAGCTGAAACTTTGAGGGTTTCCGCGGATTTCAATTTTCTAAACTTGGCGGATTTGTGTGCCGATATTAGACTTGAAAACATGTCGCTTTGAGGAGTATAATTTTTAACCATGCCAGGACTAAAGCAGCTGCAGCAGTTTAATTCGGATATATTGAATCTCGGTGATGAAGTAAAAATCCGGGCTGCCCGCGGAGAAAAACCAGTAACAGTAAAAATCCCCAAAGATGTCGCAGATATAGATGATTCTGAAGATTTTGTAAATGGACTTCCAGCTCTTTCAGAAGAAGATCAGGCACAAGCTGCCGCAGCCGCAGAAGAACGCAAACGTGAAGCAAACGATTTTTCTGACTTTATGGACAGCGATGATTCTGAATCTGCTTCTGAGCAAAAGTCAGCCGCAACGGAAGAAGAGTCAGTTCCTGATGTTTCAGACCTTTTGCCTTCCGCCGGAGACATGGATTTGTCCGATCTTGATTTGTCTGAATTTGAAGATAAAAAAGAACCAGAGCCTGAGCCAGAACCTGAAAAAATCGGAATTGAAGACATGGACTTGGAGTCTCTTCTTGCATCCAGCCCGGAATCTCAAGCGCAAGACGAGCCGAAAATTTCCAATGATGAAAAAAAATCCGAGAAAAGCGAAGAATCTGTAAGTCCTGATATTTTTAATACGGATTCTTTAGACGCTGATTTTGCTCCCAAAAATTCTATTCCGGCTTCAGAGCCAGACGGAACTGCTTTTGACGAGTCTCTTTTTGATATGCCGTCTGAGAATGATTCAGCTCAGAAAAATGTTCTGCCGGATCTTGACACAGATTCTCTTGTAAATTCTTTAGGCGGAATTGGTGAAATGGATACTCTTTCCGCGGATAACAAATCGGAAAGCGCAGAAAAAACTTTGCCAGAAAATTCCACAGATGAAAATTCCTTTGACTTGGATTCGCTTGATCTTGACAGCTTGAACGGCAAAAATTCTTCCGAGCCAAAATCAGAAGCTTTTGATGCGCCTCAAGAAAATATTTCAGAGCCTACCACGGAAAACGTGGAATCTAAAGCCGACGATTTTTCTGATATTGATTTGCCGGATTTTGATATGCCGCCAGACAATTCAGATTCCTTACCTGATTTTAACGAAGAGCCTTCTGTGCCGAATTTTGAGAAGCCGGAAACTGAAGAAAAGACTACAGAGCAAACTGATTCCGCTCCAGCCGCAACTGACGGCGAACTTTTTTCCCCGGAAATGGATGTTCCAGAAGATGAGCCTGTTGAAACTTTTGACACAAGCGACATAAACGACCTTGACTTTTCAAATCAGGAAGACAGCGGATTTGAGCTTGGCGGAGTTGATTCTGATGGCGATGACGAATTTCATATTCCGGGATTTTCCGACATTGCGACTGCCGACATTACAAAAAAGCCTGATGTTGCGACTGCTGATTTTTCCAACGCCGCGGAAGCCAAAGAAAATGAAAAACCGAAAAACACTTTTACAGATGCGGAGTACAAAAGATTTCATAAAAATCTTGCGACTTATCCGCTGAATGTAAGAATTGCGCTTGAGGATTTTGTTGTAAAAAACGAATTTACAGATGAAGCGATTTTTTCAGTTCTTGAAAAAGTTTTAAGAAAAGCTCCTGCACGGCAAGTCGCCTCTGAATTGGAAAAACTTCTTGATATTTCGCTTGATGTTCCTCGGGATTTTGAACGCCGTTCTGCCGCTGAATATGAAGCCTATAAAAAATCAATTGAGTATCAGCTGAAAAACAGAATAATTCCTAGCGCGATTTTTACAACTGCCGCTGCGATTCTTGTTTTCTGTATATTTACGCTTACAAACAATTTTATTTACAAGCCGGCAAGAGCGAGCACTCTTTACAAGCAAGGATATGCGCTTTTGCAGGACAGTCAATATCCGCAGTCTGAAAAAAAATTCAATCAGGCTTTGACTTATAAGCCTGTAAAAAAATGGTTTTTCCGCTTTGCCCAAGGGTACAGAAATCACAGGCAATACGACCGTTCCAGAATGATGTACCGCGCGATTATTCAGCGTTACAACCATGACAAAAAAGCTGGACTTGAATGGGCAGACATGGAAACTTCAGACTTGTACAACTACGAGGAAGGCGAGCGGATTTTAAAGCGCGAAGTTCTTGATTATCACATAAATGATTCAGACGCTTTGCTTGCTTTGGGCGACTTGTATCTTGAATGGGCTTCGGACAGAAATGCTGAGAAATTTCCTTTGGCAAAAGAGCAGTATGATTTGCTCACTCAGCTTTACGGAATCAACGACCTTTATCTTTCGCGCCAGATGAGATATTTTATACGCACAGATAATTTGCGCCAAGTTCTTATGTACAAAAGTATTCTGATGGGCAAGAAAAATGCCATTTCTTCAAAGGACTTGATTGAGCTTAGCGGATATATGCTCGACAAGCGTTATGGAAAACTTCGGCCGTCAGAAGAAAATTTAAGATTTTCTATAGAAGATGTCAGAAAACTTTTGGAAACCGCACTGAAATCTGCTCCGGAAAATTCTGTTGCGCTTTACAACATGGGCCGTTATTTTGTTGAAACTAGAAGCGGACGCAATGCGGCAAAACTTCTTGAGGCTTCTATAAATTCCTTTGAAAATCAGCCAAAGAGAAACCGCAAGGACACTTACAAATACATAAACGCAGTCAGGCTGTTGGGTGAAGAAATGCGCAATCAGCGTGAATATCTTACTGCGGAAGAATTATACGGAAAAGGAATTGAAATTTTTGAGCGCGAGAGGGATTCAAGCGGATTTGAAAGTGATGAAAATGTTGGAACTTTGTATTCTGATTTGGCGGATTTGGACTATTTTATTTCCGGGGATAATGCCGCCGCTTTAAGGAATTATCAGAACGCAGTGAACAACAAGCACGACACTTCATCTGTGCGTTATAGAATTGGATATATCCAGTATCAAAATAGAAATTATCCTGCCGCTTTGGGCTCGTTTATAAAGAGCCAGGACACAAATGAAAATGACACACATCTTTTGCTTGCCCTTGCGAACACTTTGAATTTGAGCGGAGACAATTATATTGCGCGTGGATATTATGAAAGGCTTCTTTCTATTCTTGATGTTGAACGTGAAAAATATGGAGTTGTGCTTCCGCAGATTCGTGATGACCATGCCGATATTGTTGATACTTACATGAAGGCTTCCAACAATCTTGGAGTTACGCTTTCAAGAATTGCATCTGCAACAGGAGACAGCTCGCTGAATGCAAAATCGATTGTCAGCTTGCAGGAAAGTCTTAGAGCTTGGGATGCAATGACAAGAAATCAGACAACGATGATAAGGCTTGACGGTTCAAATCTTGCCGAGCAAAACATAAAATATATAACGCGCCCTGTTTCTGGATATGAACCTGAAATCTATACAGAAATTCCGCGGCTTTTAAATGGAGAGGAAGGACTGGAATAATTATGATGGCTCTTTTCTCAAAAAAATACAGCGGAATAATTTCTCGCCAGAAAATAATTGGAATTTTAAAAGAGCTTTTCAGAAAGTCAATTCATCTGTGCAGTGCATTTGTTCCGTGTTTTCTTTGGATTGCATACAAGCCGACTATCGCTTGTCTTTTTGCGCTGGTTGTTTTTTATTCCGCCGCGGAAATTTTGCGTTTGAATGGAAAGGAAGTTTTTTTAATTTCCGCCGTAACAGAAGCCGCCGCTAGAAAACGCGATGAAAATAAATTCGTTCTAGGTCCTGTAACGCTGGTTTTGGGAATTATTTTGAGCGCAATTTTATGGGAAAAACTTCCTGCCGCAATTGGAATTTATGCTCTCGCCTTTGGAGACGGACTTGCAAGTCTTGCAGGAAAACTTTTTGGAAGAATTCAGATTCCATTTACAGAAGGAAAAACTGTCGCAGGAAGCCTCACTTGTTTTTCTGCGATTTTCATTTCTTGCTATTTGGCTTGCTTTTTTATGTTTCAAGGACAGACGGATATAACAAAGGTTTCGCTCATAATTGCAGGAGCTGGAATGCTTATTGAAATTCTTCCGCTAAAGGATTTTGACAATCTTTTTATTCCGATTTTGCTCGGCGGATTAGCTCAATATTTGCTTTGCTAGTTCCAGGTGTTTTCCAAATAGTGAACGGTCTTTAAATAAAGAACGCATCCTGAAGCATAAAGAATAATCGCAATGAAAAATTCAAGCCAGCAGTCTGTGTTGCATAAAAGTCCGTAGCCTGTCGCAAGAATTACAATGCCCAATGCCTTTATGTAAATCCCATTTATTCCTTTTGTATAAGCTTCTGCCAAAACTGAAAAGATTGTTACTACAACAATAAAAACTCTTATGACCGCAAAAAATTTTCTAAAACCCCAAAGAACTGTGCATGTCGAAGTTGTTATTGTCGTATCCATCGGGTAAAAAAATCCGAATGCGCAAGTTGAAGCAAGCAAAATAAAAATGTTCCGTTCTGCATTTTGAAGTTCTTCCGCGGAAGAAAAAACTGTCGCAAAGAAAAGACTCATCGGCGCAAGAAATCTTCCGGCTGCAACAATCCGTCCAATGTAAATTAAAAAAAGCGAATTTGTTTTCCAAAATCCAAAAAGAGGCAAAAGAATTCTCGCGCTTTCTGTAACGCAGCTGATTATAAATCCGGAAAAAAATAAAATTTCAAGTGAAGGCGTTTTTTCAAATCCTTTAAAAATTGCGATTGAAAGTGCTGGAGCTGAAAGACTGAATGCAATTATTGCCGCCAATGATGAATTAAAATTGTACGGGCACAATCCGCCTTTTGGAATAAGAACGAACGGTCGCATCGGATTTATCGGCGGAACTATTGATTTTGCCGCCGCCGCAATGCAAAGAACTGTAATGTTGAACAAAAAAATTATCGCGCTGAATATAAATAGAAAAAGAAAAATTCTGTTCTTGTTTTTTAAAGTCATGCCTAAAGAATACTCCAGCGGTTTCTTTTTATCAAGGGAAACACTTTTGCTTTTCCGCGGAATTCTTTCCTAAAGATTTATTTTTTCTTGCCGAAAATTTATCTGTGGGAACTTCCAGTATTTTCTTGTGAAGTTTTTTCCGGGAGGAATAAAATGAAAAAGATTTTAGTTTGCGCATTTTCTGTTTTTTTTGCTGTGTGCAGTTCATTTGCAGGAGATGCCGCTTCTTTTGACGATATAGGTTTTTCTGAAGACGGAAAATATTATCTTTTTGGCCAGTACGGAAAAACTGATAAAACTTATGAGCCTTGGGCGGAAATTTACACGGTTGATGTTGCCGCAAATGATTTTGTAAAAGGTGAAGTTTTCAAGTCAAGAGATTCTTCCTTGGATATTTCAGGAAAAAACGCTTACGAAAATTTAAAGGCAAAATGCAACTGGAAAATTTCAAAGTACAATGCAAAGCCAGCCGGAGTCGGAACACTTTTGTATTTGCGCGAGTCAGAAACAAAATCTCCTACAGAAGAAATTGTGTTCAAGGATTTTGAAGGAATATCTGACGTTTCTGGAATTCTTTATCATGTGCGCCTTGTTCCGTCTTTTAATGGAAGCGGAAAAAATTGCCGTTCAAAATTTTTTATCGAAGTTCTGAAAAAAGATTCTTCAGGAAACACAGTTTCTTCTTTTGCTGTTGGAACTCCTGACTTTGAGCGTAAGGGAATCGTGGCGTATCAGATTGAAAGAATTTTTGCAGACAAATCGGGAAAAAGCCTTGTGTTTGTTGTAAAGAAAACTCTTGAAGATGAAACAGGAACTTCAATCAGATACATGGTTGAAACTTACCGCATAAAATAATTTTCCTTATTACATAAACCTCCTTTGTTTTTGGCCTTCTGTTTTTCAGGAGGTCGTTTTTTTTCATTGTAGCAAACCTGCAAAAATGCTAAACTTTTTAAAAATTGAACAGAGGAAGTCAAAATGATAAAGAGAAACAAAAATTACACAAATCTTGCGAAGGGTTATCTTTTCCCTGAAATTGCAAAAAGACGAAAGGCGTTTCAGGCTCAGCATCCAGAAGCAAAAATAATCAGTCTTGGAATTGGAAACACAACAGAACCGCTTGCTCCTCATATTGTTGAAGAAATGAAAAATTTTGTGGAAGCTCTTGGCACAAAAGAAGGCTATGAAGGCTATCAGGATGACAGCGCGGGAATGCCAAAACTTCGTGAGCGCATTTCAAAGGCAATTTACAATGGCGAAATCAAGCCAAGTGAAATTTTTGTTTCGGACGGAGCAAAGTGCGACCTTGGACGGCTTCAGGCAATGTTTGGCGCGGATGTGAATGTTGCAGTTCAAGATCCTTCTTATCCGGTTTATGTTGACGGAACTGTAATGGCTGGTGCCGGCGGAAAAGAGCCTGTTACAGAAAACGGATTCAAGGACATAACTTATATGCCGTGTCTTCCTGAAAACGGATTTTTCCCGGATTTGTCTGTTGTAAAAAAAGACAGCCTGATTTATATATGCTCGCCGAACAATCCTACCGGCGCAGTTGCAACAAAAGAAAATCTTTTTGAACTTGTGAATTTTGCAAAAGCAAACGGATGTGTTGTT
Source organism: Treponema succinifaciens DSM 2489 (assembly GCF_000195275.1). Lineage (NCBI taxonomy): Bacteria > Pseudomonadati > Spirochaetota > Spirochaetia > Treponematales > Treponemataceae > Treponema > Treponema succinifaciens. The sequence goes on from NC_015385.1 coordinate 454,199, forward strand.
CTTTTTGATGCGGCTTATTCAGCGTTTATACGTGATGAAAATCTTCCTAAGTCAATTTATGAAATTGAAGGCGCAAAGGACTGTGCAATTGAAATGCAGTCGTTTTCAAAGCCGGCAGGATTCACAGGAGTCCGCCTTGGATGGTGCGTAGTTCCAGAGAATTTAAAATTTGATGACGGCTCAAAAATTGCAGACGCTTGGGCGCGCATAACAAACACTGCATTTAACGGAGCAAGCAATATTGCACAGGCTGGAGGATTTGCCGCATTGGATGAAACTGGCCTTAAAGAAATGCAGGAAACGATAAGCTATTATCTTGAAAACGCCGCATTGATTCGTTCCGCTTTGGAAAGTGAAAATTTCAAGGTGATGGGCGTTGAAGTTTATTCTGGCGGAAACGCTCCTTATGTCTGGGCGAAATTTCCGGGAAAGAAAAGCTGGGACGTGTTTGATCAGATTCTTAGCCAGTGCAATGTAGTTGTAACTCCGGGCGCAGGATTCGGACCGAGCGGCGAAAGCTTTATCCGCTTCAGTTCATTCGGACACCGTGAAAATATCCAAGAAGCTTGCGAAAGACTAAAGTTATTTAAAATGTAGCTAAAAAAATCTGCTGCGTTTTATGTGGCAGGTTTTGCAAAAGTTGAATCCGCATATTTTTTTTCGAGGTAAAAATGCTATCTGAACGATTAGAAAATCTTCATCCTTATGTTCCCGGCGAGCAGCCAAAGGACAGAATTTATATAAAGCTGAACGCAAATGAAAATCCTTTTCCGCCAAGCAAAAATGTTGCAAAAGCTATAAAAAAATCCGTGTCTTGCCACCGTGAAAAACTCAGGCTTTATCCAGACCCGGATTCTGTTGAGCTTAGAACTGCGATTGCCGATATGCTGAATTCCACGGGCGGAGTTCTTTGCAATTCCCAGAGCGCAAAAAAAGAACTTGGATTTAAAATAACTCCGCAAATGATTTTCTGCGGAAACGGAAGTGATGAGGTTCTTTCTTTTGTTTTTTATACATTTTTTGGCAGCAGATGTCCGCTTGTTCTTCCTGAGTTCACTTACAGTTTTTATCCTGTTTACTGCGGATTCTATAACATTCAGATGAAAAAAATTCCGCTCAAAAATGACTGGGGCTTGGACATAGATAAAATGCTTTCCGAGTCTGAAAAAAACAACAGCCCGATAATTTTTGCAAATCCAAATGCTCCAACAGGAATTGCCTTGAAGCGCGCGGAAGTTGAATCTTTTCTGAAAAAAATTCCTTCGGACAGAATTCTTGTTGTGGACGAAGCTTATGCTGATTTCGGCGAGGAAAGCTGCCTTTCACTTTTAAAGGATTACAAAAATCTTGTCATTGTGCGCACGTTCAGCAAAAGTTTTTCGCTCGCCGGAATGAGGCTTGGTTTTTCCGTTGCTAACCCAGAACTTATAAATTCAATTTTTACAGTAAAAAATTCATTCAATCATTTTCCAGTTGATTTTCTTGCGCAGACAGCAGGAAAAGCCGCTTGTGAAAATTATTCTTACTATGAAGAAAACGCAAAAAAAATTGTGAACGAAAGAAATCTTCTCACTGAATTTTTGCGCTCAAAAAATTGGTTTGTGATTGAAAGCAAGACAAATTTTATTTTTGCAAAAAAAAACGGAATGGGCGGAACTTCAATTTACGAAGCTGTAAAAAAAGCCGGAATTCTTATCCGCCACTTTGACACGCCGGGCATCGATGATTTTGTTCGCATAACGATTGGAACGAAAAATCAGATGGACAGGCTGAAAAAAGTTCTTGCTGAAATTTAAACTTAAATTGTTCGGAGGCATTAAAATGAAATTTTTAGTAATATCAGATTTACACGGAAATTTGGAAGTTCTTGATAAAATGAATGAAGTTTTCAAGCAGGCGGACGGCGTTATTTTTGCAGGCGACTTTGCAAAATTCGGCAATGAGGAAACAGGGCTTCCAGCTCTTGAAAAACTTTGTTCCAGACACGATACAATTTTTTCTGTAATCGGAAACTGCGACAATCCTTCGTTTATTGAGGAAATTGAAAAGCGTGACATTTCCGTAGAAAAGCAGCTTGTTATGTACGAAGGTCTTGCATTTGCAGGTAGTGGCGGCGGAAGCAAATTTACCGGCACAACTCCGAATGAAAAATCAGAAGAAGAACTTATGGCGGACTTTAAAATTATTACGGAACAAGGCGAGCAGGAATGGAACAACTTAATTGCGGTCAGCCACAATCCTCCAAAGAACACAGACTGCGATAAAATTTCAGGAGGCATTCATGTTGGAAGTGAGCTTTTTACGCAGTTCATTGAGCAGTACAAGCCTCTTGCAGTTGTTACAGGACACATTCACGAAAGCGCAGGAATCTGTAAAGTTGGAGTTACAACTGTCATAAATCCAGGACCGCTTCTTGAAGAAAAATATGCCTGGCTTGAAGTTGTAAAAGAAAAAGGCGGATGGAAAGTTGTTTCCGCTGAATTAAAGTCGCTTTAAAATTTCAGGTTGAAAAAAATCCGCATTGAAACTTGTTTTGTTTTCTATATAATTTCAGTGTGGACAAAAAATATTATTCAGATGAAAATTCTGCTGAGCTAATTGATTCCGCTTTTTATTACGATGGAAATGATCTTGGCTTAACACTTAATGGAACTTCTGCGTCTTTTAAATGCTGGGCGCCGACTGCAAGCAATGTGCGTCTTTTGCTGTTAAAAGATTCAGCTGCAAAAAAAATATGCGCCATAAAGCAAATGGAACGCAAGGAAAAAGGCGTCTGGTTTTTTAGCGGCTCTTATGAAGGCTGCTCTTACTATCAGTATGAAATTTCTTTTGGCACGGAAGTTTTCAAAGTTGCTGACATTTGGCACACAGTCGCTGCTCCAGATTCTTTTGCATCGCAAATCGCAGTCATAGAAAAATCAGAATATAAAAATCCATTTAAAGAAACTGATTATTCAAAAGCTGTGATTTATGAAATGCACATACGGGACTGGAGCCGCGCTGTAAATCCTGCTTCAACTGGAAAATTTCTTGAAGTTGCTGACAAAAAAATAATTTCACATTTAAAAGAACTTGGCGTAACTCATGTTCAGATTCTTCCGATGTTTGATTACGCGCAAAAAAATTCAGACCTTTCATACAACTGGGGATACAATCCTTTTCACTACAATGTTCCAGAAGGCCGCTATGTTTCTCAAGGCTATACTAATGGAACTCAGGCTGTAAAAGAAATGAGGCGAATGGTAAACTCGTTTCATGATGCGGGAATCGCCGTGATAATGGATGTTGTTTACAATCACACTGACGGCACGGGAAATAGTTCGCTTTATGATATGACAGTTCCCAAATATTTTTACAGGCTTAATTCTGAATGCGGATATTCCAACGGTTCAGGCTGCGGAAACGAAATAGCCACAAATCATAAAATGGTAAAAAAATATGTGCTCGATTCTCTCAAGCACTGGATGAAAGATTTCCATATAAACGGATTTCGCTTTGACCTTATGGGAGTCCAGGAGCAGGAAACTATGTCGGAAATTTTCTGCGAACTGAAAAAAATCGATCCGTACGTAATGGTTTACGGAGAGCCTTGGACTGGCGGAGAATGCGCTGTAAAAAACGGATGCTCAGGTTCTGTTGCTTGCGGAAAAAATTGTGGAGTCGGCGCGTTCAATGACGATTTTAGAGACGCAATAAAAGGAAGCGAATTCGGTGGATTTGCAAAAGGCCAAGTTCAGGGAATTTTTTGCGATTCAGAAATTGAAAAAGGACTTCTTGGTGCGACTGGAAAAAACAACAGAAATCCAAGCGGCATTCCAAGCCTTTCAATTAATTACGTAGAATGTCATGACAATTACACTTTGTTTGACAAGCTTGCAATTTCGTATCTTGGAAAAACTTCGTATTTAGGAAATCTTTTTGAGACAATCGGAAATGTCGGGCTTGAAAAAGTGAAAAGGCAGGGCATTCTTGCGGCGGCGTATATTATTCTTGCGCAGGGAACACCTTTTATAAACGGTGGTCAGGAATTTCTTCGCACAAAGCAAGGAGATGAAAACAGCTACATTTCAAGTGATGAAATAAATCAAATCAACTTGGACTTTAAAACGCGTTATTCTGATGTCTTTAACGCATATAAAGGACTGATTGCTTTCCGCAGGGAAAACGCTGATTCGTTTGGCTCAAAAACTGATTGTTCTGCAATGACAATTTTTCCGGGGCTTACAAAGTACACAGTCGGAAACTTTTGCATATATTTTAACGCTACGGATTCTTCTGCAAAAATAGATTTTGCCGGATTCACAAATTCCATAGAAGTTTTAAGCGGAAAACCAGAGCAAAAAAAAAGTGTTCCACATACTGTGGATGCTAAAAGTTTTGTGATTTTAAAGAAACCAGATTGATAATCTGTTAAAAAATTACAGAAGGGTGTCATAAATAAAAAAAGAAATAGTTCCAATGCGCAAAAGCTCGTGGTCGTCAACAATGTAAAATGTTTTTGCCATTTTTTAAACCTCCACCGTTATATGCGTTCCAAAATCCGGGGCAGAAGAAAACGTCACTTTTCCATTAAGAAGCTTTACCCTCTCACAAATATTGCGGACTCCAAAATGGGATTCCTTGGACTTTTCAAAAATAGCGGAGTTTATCTCTTTTACAAGCTCCTCGTCCATTCCGCAGCCGTCGTCAGAAATTATGATTTTAAGATGGCTTCGTGAATTTTTTGCGGTCATCGCTCGTGCCGAAATGGCCTTTGACAATGCCGCTTTTTGCCTGGCGGGTTCAACAGGCTCAGCCGCCAATCGGTTTCTTTTAAAAAACACCGTAACTTCCTTTGCGCCCGCGTGATTTTTTATATTCTGCAGCGCTTCCTGCACAATCCGGTAAATATTCTCAAAAGCTCGTCGGCATTCAAGCAAGAAAAATCAACATCGTTTTCCGCAATCAGACGGAATTGAAAAGATTCGCCAAAAATCTTTTTTGCAAAAACATTCACCAAAGAAAGCAGATTGTCTTTTGTAATGCTCGGCGGAGTCAGGTTGTAGCAAAGATTTCTGATGTTCTCGATATTTTGATTTTGCGTTTCAATAATTTTAGCCGCCGTGTCTTTATCAGAAATATTTTCTGCAAGAAGAGAAACATACCGCAAATTCTGCGCAACGCTATCGTGAAGCTCACGGCTGATTCTTTTCCGCTCAGCTTCCTGAATCAAAATCGAATGTTTCAAAAAGACTTGCGAACTGTAAAGTATTTTATCTTTTTCAAGCCCTTCTTTTATGTTCAAAACGACAAGAATCGCTCCGCCAATCAAAATCGTAAGCGTAAAATAAATGAAGAATACGTACAGTTTTTGGTGCGTTTCTTTAAGAGATGCGTTTTTGTCTTTAAGAAAGCTCATAAAAACCTTGTCCATCTCGTGAACGGCAAGCAAAATCTCTTCCTTATGATTTTCTTTTTCCAATATAAGCGGCTGTAAGCCTTCTGCAAGGGAAATGCATAACGCAATCTGATTCTGCACCGACTCTTTTAATGCCATGTCGTTATTAAAAGTTTTAGTGTCAAAGCGCTTAAGCGTGTCGATAAAACACGCAAGCGAAGAAGAGTCCTTCTTTTCGCAAAATTCGTTCCAGGAGTCGCAGATTTTATCCGTGTTGTAGATTTTATCCGGAGCTTTTTGCTTGCATGAAAGTTGAAAGCAAAAATAAATATGTTGAAATTCCATTCTATTTGGAACAAGCAATTCGCAAAATAATAATTTACAAAGCCCGAAACAACACTGCACGAAAGCCCGGCGACAACCGAAGCGGTAAGAATGTACAGAAAAGTCAGGTTCAAGCCCTTATTGAGATTTTCCTTTTTGCGGATAAAAAGCCAGGTTACAAGAATAATCGTAAATGCAGAAAGCGTGTACAAGAACACAAAATCAGTTTTTCCGTAGAGGATTTTAAGTTTTATGCAGGTAAAAGAAATGAACAGAATATATTCAATAAGAGAGGCAATCGGCCCAAATAAAAACAGGGCGGCAATCATAAAAATAGTGTCAAAGAAAAACGGCGATTTTAAGACGTCCTGAAAAAAATAAGCCACAAGAAAATCGCACACACTAAAAATGAAGATTGTGAGTGCAACAATAAAAAAATGCTTTTTGTCGAATTTTACAGTGTTTTCATTCATCAGTTTCAAAGTATAGCAAATTGCCGCGATTTGGTTCAGTGCGTTTTACACACCATTTTCCCAACTTCCAAAGCAATATGACGACTGACGAGCCATTACATCTCCCGATTCATCTCCATATTTTTTGAACGATTCAAAAGCCGCCTTTAGCTGATTCTCGTTTTTTGCAATTTCATGCGAGCCGTGTATCATACAGAAATTTTCTGTTCCGAATGAAGTTCCAAAATTCTTTTCATACACATCTTTAAATGAAAAAAGCTCGTCCTTGTCAGAAAAAACTCCGAAACGAAGTCCGCAGTCTTCACGGTCAAGAAGCTTCCATTTTTTCTTGATTTTCTTCCATGCGGCAACCGATTTTTCTTCATCAAAATCATTTTTCTGCTCAGGATACAAAATTTTTGGAATTGCACTCTCTGGCTCAAGACACGGATTTAACAAAAGCATTTTTGTGCAGATGAAAACTGAAACGGCATAAAATGCACCGAGAGAAGATGCAATCACAAAATCCGCATCTTTTACATCAGAGGAGATTTTCTCAAATGATTCCTCTGGCTTTAAGAGGTCGTAAGTATTGGCAGAAAATTCATATTTGCCAGACCACTCATCTTCAAGCATTTTTTTGACATTCTGTGCAGATGAGCCGTTTCCGCTACCGCCAAGACCGTGAATGTAGATTGCTTTTCTTTTTGCTTCCATTGATTTACTATTCATTTTTATTCTGACTCATATCTTTTACTTTAAAAGACTTTCTTGAATTTTATATTCTTTGCACGGCACCATTCCTGATATGCAAGTAAATCTTCGCCCTGTAAAACCCGATTTCCTGGTCCTAGTGCCTGACGGATGCTGAATTTTGGTGAAACTTCAATGCAAATCCTATACTTATTCTTGTATTTTGCATACACGATTGTGCAATATTTTTTGCGAGCCAGTTCTGTATAACACCAGCCCACGCAATTGTGCATTTCACTTCCGACTGTCCTCAGTTCTGCGGAGCTTTGGGTCACATAAAAACAATAACGGTCTTCATCTTTTACTTCGACAGTTTCAATTTTTCCGTCACCTGTGCGAATCGTAGTCCTATTTTCGCCACATTTATAGGCAAGGTCAAGGTATGGTTACGCTCAAGACCTTGACTAGAGTTTTTTAAGATTTGTATAAACCCTAAAAAAAAATCCACGCAAGGCTTGCTTGCGTGGAGAAAAAATATACGCGAAATAAGTTATTTTCGTGTGTATTTGTTGCCTTCGTCATCAGTGAACGTTGTACCATTACCACTAATTGTACAAGTTCTCGTTTCAACTTTGCTTGAATCAAGAGCTACGAGCGGACAGTTTGAATTGGTGATTGTTAAAGAATTTTTACCTGAAAGCAATGCTCCATACATAAGTTCTCCAATTTTGTCTTCATCAACTTGGCTTACAGATGTACAATCTACAGAGCCATCTTTTGTCGGGTCAGTTGTATAAGAACCCTTCTCATAATCTAAATCCATAGTAAGAGTTTTACCGTGATCAGTAACCTTACTATACAAGGTGCACTGTATAGTTGTTATTGCTGTAAAAACTAATGGTTCCAGTTCTATCGTCAGAATCCGTGCTAGAGTATGCAACAAGAGCTGATCCTGAACCATCATCGTCATCAGAACAAGATGCGAATCCAAATCCAAGTGCTGCGACCGCCGCAAACACTGCCAATGTATTTAAAAATTTTTTCATAAAATAAACCCCTTAAAAAGTTGATATAGCAGTATTTTACAGAGAGCAAAGCGGGCGCAAAAGTGCGTTTTACGCACTGAAATCTGCCATGCTGCCAAAATCTTTTCTATTAATAGGTCAAAATTTGAGTTTTGCAACAGATGAATTAAATAGCAAGAACCACTTCTGCGCGTCTTCAGTAAGATGAAGCAAAAAGGCAGAAATGTCTGAACTATAATGTAATCAGACTGTCTTCAGTCATGGCATTTCTGCGTTGTTTTGAGTGTGGTGATTCAAAATTTTACGGAGGATGCTTTTTTTTTAATTCATCTAAAACTTAAAATCCAACCTATTATATCTACCCCGGAAAATTGTCAGTGTTTTTTGATAACGCTCAGCACGGCGAATTGATGCGCTTTTTGTTGTGGCTTATTCAGTTTTTATATTAATTAACTTGAAATTTGAGTTCTAAATAAGTCGGGGGCTGAAAAAGTTTTGATAGAAGGTCAGGCCGGAGTTTAGAATGTAAGCAACTATGCTATAGAAAAAATAGCGGAACATTCCTGGAATACTTCTAGTCTTGTGGTATTCAAGCTGAAAATTGTTTTTCAACGTTCCCCCGGCCGTAAACTGTTTACAGCCGGAGCTGGACTTATAAAATTATCTTGGACTGTAGTGAAAAAAATATAAAAAAAAGCGGTTTCAAGGTGTTGACACATCCGTGTGATATGCGGTATATTAATGTCCACCTGCGGCGGCAAGCCGCAAGCTTTTTGAAAGGCATTTATCAGGGATGGACAGCAAAAGCAAGAAACGCTTGTAGGAGAGCAGTTTTGTCGGTGTGTGTTATAGGCGGTCAGATTCGAGAAGATGAGAGGGCCTTTTGAGGCTCTGCGTGTTTATGGAGATCTCCGGTCCCCTCGGGGGCCGAGGAAATAGGCATGGAGAGTTCGATCCTGGCTCAGAACGAACGCTGGCGGCGCGTCTTAAGCATGCAAGTCGGGCGGGATTCACGCGCTTGCGCGTGGTGAGAGCGGCGGACTGGCGAGTAACACGTGGGCGACGCGCCCTCCGGACGGGAATAGCCTGCAGAAATGCAGGGTAATGCCGGATGCGAACACACGGGCTGGAGCCGTGCGTGGAAAGCCCCCACGGGGGCGCCGGAGGAGCGGCCCGCGGCCCATCAGCTGGTAGGCGGTGCAAGGGACCACCTAGGCTACGACGGGTACCCGGCCTCAGAGGGCGGACGGGCGCATTGGGACTGAGATACGGCCCAGACTCCTACGGGAGGCAGCAGCTAAGAATATTCCGCAATGGGGGGAACCCTGACGGAGCGACGCCGCGTGGGCGAGGAAGGCCGGAAGGTTGTAAAGCCCTTTTGCGCGCGAGGAATAAGGGGAGGAGGGAATGCCTTCCCGGTGACTGTAGCGCGCGAATAAGCGCCGGCTAATTACGTGCCAGCAGCCGCGGTAACACGTAAGGCGCGAGCGTTGTTCGGAATCATTGGGCGTAAAGGGCGTGTAGGCGGCCCTGCAAGCCTGGCGTGAAATCCCGGGGCCCAACCCCGGAACCGCGCTGGGAACTGCTGGGCTTGAGCCGCTGTGGCGCAGCCGGAATTCCAGGTGTAGGGGTGAAATCTGTAGATATCTGGAAGAACACCGATGGCGAAGGCAGGCTGCGAGCGGACGGCTGACGCTGAGGCGCGAAGGCGCGGGGAGCGAACAGGATTAGATACCCTGGTAGTCCGCGCAGTAAACGATGCACACTGGGTGTCCGGGCATGAGCCCGGGTGCCGAAGCGAACGCGTTAAGTGTGCCGCCTGGGGAGTATGCCCGCAAGGGTGAAACTCAAAGGAATTGACGGGGGCCCGCACAAGCGGTGGAGCATGTGGTTTAATTCGATGGTACGCGAGGAACCTTACCTGGGCTTGACATACACAGGGACCGCCTGGAGACAGGCGGGCGCAGCAATGCGCCTGTGAACAGGTGCTGCATGGCTGTCGTCAGCTCGTGCCGTGAGGTGTTGGGTTAAGTCCCGCAACGAGCGCAACCCCTGCCGCCAGTTGCCAGCATGTAGAGGTGGGCACTCTGGCGGAACTGCCGGCGACAAGCCGGAGGAAGGCGGGGACGGCGTCAAGTCATCATGGCCCTTATGTCCAGGGCTACACACGTGCTACAATGGCAGGCACAGAGTGAAGCGAGGCCGCGAGGCGGAGCGAAACGCAGAAAACCTGCCGTAGTCCGGATCGGAGTCTGAAACCCGACTCCGTGAAGCTGGAATCGCTAGTAATCGCGCATCAGCACGGCGCGGTGAATACGTTCCCGGGCCTTGTACACACCGCCCGTCACACCATCCGAGTCGGGGATGCCCGAAGCGGGCAGGCCAACCGAAAGGGGGCCGCTCTCGAAGGTATGCCCGGCGAGGGGGGTGAAGTCGTAACAAGGTAGTCGTACCGGAAGGTGCGGCTGGATCACCTCCTTTCTAAGAGAAGGGGAGCGGCAAGTGTGCGCCGCAAGAAGGGCGTTTCTTCTTGACGCTTCTGCTGTCTGTTCCTTGTGCCTGGGGATTTAGCTCAGTTGGCTAGAGCATCGGCTTTGCAAGCCGAGGGTCAGGGGTTCAAGTCCCCTAATCTCCAGTAACGAAGAAAGCTGTTTGAAACTGATAGGGAAGGAAGACGAGACGAGAAGGTAAGAAAGAGGAAGAGGCAATATGGCCAAGCGAGAACAGGTCCATGGCGGATGCCTTGGGGCCGCAAGGCGATGAAGGCCGCGGCAAGCTGCGAAAAGCCCGGGGGAGGAGCACACATCCTGTGATCCCGGGGTAGCCGAATGGGGCAACCCGCGCGCCGGGAGGCGCGCACCGCGCGGGCGAATGAAATAGCCCGGCGGAGCCACACCGCGTGAAGTGAACCATCTAAGTAACGCGGGAGAAGAAATCAACAGAGATTCCCTGAGTAGCGGCGAGCGGAAGGGGAGGAGCCCAAACCGCCTAGAGCGGGGTTGTAGGGCCGCATGGGGATGACCCGCGGAGGGGAACGAATCGGGACGCGCAGCGGAAGGAGCCGGAGAGCTCCGCCGGAGAGGGTGACAGCCCCGTACGCGCAACGCGCCCCGCCTCCGTGATGCGGTGCCTGAGTAGGGCGGGGCACGAGGAACCCTGCCTGAATCCGGGTCGACCACGATCCAAGGCTGAATACTCTGCGGCCACCGATAGCGAAGAAGTACCGTGAGGGAAAGGCGAAAAGAACCCCGGCGAGGGGAGTGAAAGAGAACCTGAAACCATGGACCGCCAAGATGCCGCGGGCACAGGAGCTTGCGGCGTGTCTTTTGTAGAATAAGCCTGCGAGTCGCGGTGCGCGGCGAGGCCAAGGGATTGCAGTCCCGGAGCCGGAGGGAAACCGAGTCCGAACAGGGCGGAGAAAGTCGCGCGTCGCGGACCCGAAGCCAATGTGATCTTACCATGGGCAGGGTGAAGCAGGGGTGAGACCCTGTGGAGGCCCGCACGGTAATCTGTTAAAAAAGGTAGCGATGACCTGTGGTAAGGAGTGAAAGGCTAAACAAACATGGAGATAGCTGGCTCTCCCCGAAATGCCTTTAGGGACAGCCTCGCGCAGGGACGCCGGAGGTAGAGCTCTGGACGGGAGAGGGGGAGTCAAATCCTACCGGTTCCGACCAAACTGCGAATGCCGGCGCCTGTCGCGCGGGAGTGAGACTGCGAGCGACAAGGTCCGTAGTCGAGAGGGAAACAGCCCGGACCGCCGGCCAAGGCCCCAAAGCCATGCTGAGTGTGAAATGAGGTGCGGATGCGCAGACAGCCAGGAGGTTGGCTCAGAAGCAGCCATTCCTTGAAAGAGTGCGTAACAGCTCACTGGTCGAGCATCCGCGCGCAGACAATGTAGCGGGGCTAAGCATGGCGCCGAAGCCGCGGATTCGCGCCTTATGGCGCGACTGGTAGGGGAGCATTCCGCTGACCCATGAAGGCGCGCCCGCGAGGGGCGCTGGAGGAGGCGGAAGAGAGAATGCAGGCATAAGTAACGAAAAGACGGGTGCGATCCCCGTCCGCCGGAAGCCCGAGGTTTCCAGGGTAAAGGCAATCTGCCCTGGGTAAGCCGGCCCCTAAGGCGAGGGCGAAAGCCGTAGCCGATGGGAAATCGGTCCATAGTCCGATGCTTCCCCATGTTTCGAGGGCAGGACGCATGAGGCGAGGCCAGGCCGGAGAACGGTAGTTCCGGCCGGAGCGGCGAGGCGTCGAGGGCGGCAGGCAAATCCACCGCCCGAGCCGAGCCGTGAGCGAGCGGAGAGAAAGTCGAAGCGAAGCTGGCGCAGCCATGGTGCCGGGAAATACTGTCTAAGGCCAGGCATGGGGGAACCGTACCGCAAACCGACACAGGTGGGCAGGATGAGAAATCCGAGGCGCACGAGCGACCTCGCGTTAAGGAACTCGGCAAAATGCGCACGTAACTTCGGGAGAAGTGCGGCTCATGTTAGAGATGATAATGAGCGGCAGAAAGCAGGCCCAGGCGACTGTTTATCAAAAACACAGCCATCTGCGAACCAGCGATGGGACGTATAGGTGGTGACACCTGCCCGGTGCCGGAAGGTTAAGGGGAGCGGTCAGCCGCAAGGCGAAGCTGCGAACCGAAGCCCCGGTAAACGGCGGCCGTAACTATAACGGTCCTAAGGTAGCGAAATTCCTTGTCGGGTAAGTTCCGACCCGCATGAATGGTGTAACGATTCTGGGCGCTGTCTCAACGCGAGACTCGGTGAAATTTATGTTCCGGTAAAGAAGCCGGATACCCGCAATTAGACGGAAAGACCCCGTGAACCTTCACCGCAGCTTAGCGCTGGGACCCTATTCGGCATGTGTAGGATAGCTGGGAGCCTGCGAGGCGTGGCCGTCAGGCTGCGCGGAGGCGCCGGTGAAATACCAGCCCTGCCGGATGGGGTTTCTAACCCGGCCCCTTGAGCGGGGGCGGGGACAGGGCTAGGCGGGCGGTTTGACTGGGGCGGTCGCCTCCCAAACAGTAACGGAGGCGCGCGAAGGTCCCCTCACTCCGGTTGGGAATCGGAGCGCGAGTGTAAAGGCACAAGGGGGCTTGACTGCGAGGCAGACATGCCGGGCAGGTGCGAAAGCAGGTCTTAGTGATCTGGCGGTTCCGAGTGGAAGGGCCGTCACTTAACGGACAAAAGGTACTCCGGGGATAACAGGCTGATTTTCCCCAAGAGTTCACATCGACGGGAAAGTTTGGCACCTCGATGTCGGCTCATCGCATCCTGGGGCTGGAGCAGGTCCCAAGGGTTTGGCTGTTCGCCAATCAAAGCGGTACGTGAGCTGGGTTCAGAACGTCGCGAGACAGTTCGGTCCCTATCTGTTGCGGGCGTTGGACGCCTGAGTGGGGCTGCCTTTAGTACGAGAGGACCGAGGCGGACAGACCTCTGGCGTGCCGGTTATCCTGCCAAGGGTAGGCGCCGGGTAGCTAAGTCTGGAAGGGATAACCGCTGAAAGCATCTAAGCGGGAAGCCCGCCACGAGACTAGGCGTCCCTAGGGGACGTGATCCCCCTGAAGGCCCCCGGGAGAATACCGGGTCGATAGGCCGCAGGTGCAGGCGCGGCGACGCGCACAGCCGAGCGGTACTAATAGGCCGTGAGGCTTGGCCATATTACCGTTTCCTCTGGACACCGCGTCCGTTTTCCTTTGTCTATACGCCGGCCGCCATGGCGGGGAGGACATGCCCGTTCCCATCCCGAACACGGAAGCCAAGCTCCCCTGCGCCGATGATACTGCCCATGGCGGGAAAGTAGGTAGCGGCCGGCTTTTATCTTATACATGCTTTCATGCCCCTTCGGAAGGGGCTTCTTTTTTTTCCGAGCGGGATGCCGCAGGAGCCACGGAGCCCCCCCCGCGGTTTCCAGCACCTTTGTTGACATCCTGCCGTTTTGAATTATGCGGGTAATGAAAAATAAATTCTATTTTTTTAACTTGTACTTAACTGTTTTTTTGCTTGACAATCAGGGCAAACGCATGTAAAAATTTTTTGTTTAAATCTCTAAACTACTATTTAAAAAATGCACAAAATGGTAAAATTCCCCTTGGGTGGAATTATGCTTTTAAGAGAAAGTCTGGAAGAAATAGACGATTTTAGAGTAAAAAGGTGCAGGAAGTTTGAACTGGCTGATATTTTCCTGCTGGTTTTGTTCGGGCTGCTAAGCGGCATCAAGGACATTGAGCACATAGCTGAATGGGCGGAGGAAGCGGAAGAGTCCATCAAGGGGCTGGTGAAGTTTGAGTTCGGTCCGCCAAGTGCCGACACAATTCTCCGGGTTTTCAGAAATGTGAACGCAGATAAAATCGAGAAAGTTTTTATAAAGTGGGCTCATGGAATTTACGAGAAAGTAAAAATTGAACCGGACAGAACAATTGTTGCCATCGACGGAAAGACGATGTGCGGCTCAAACAAGGTCACGGGAGCAAAGGGAATTCACATTGTAAGTGCATGGGCAGATGAACTGTCCCTCATTCTTGGGCAGGTAAAGACAGATGAAAAGTCAAATGAAATCACTGCAATTCCTGAGCTTCTGGAACTGATTGATATAAGGGGAATGATAATCACAATCGATGCAATGGGCTGCCAGAAAAAAATCTGCGAGAAAATTAAGGAAAAAAAAGCAGACTATGTTCTTTCTTTGAAAGGAAATCAAAGCACGACACACGAAGCCGTAAAAGACTTTTTCTCTATGGATGAAAAGGAGCTTGCAAAATACGGAGTTATAAAAAGCGAAAAGGAATGTAATCCTGACCATGGACGAATTGAAAACAGGCAGTATTACCTGTGCACGAACCTGTCGTGGCTGGAGAATAAAGATGAGTGGCCGGGACTTAAGGCTGTTGCCATGGCACGGGAAGAACGGACTGTAAATGGAAAAACTTCCACAGACATCAGGTTTTTTCTAACTTCACTTGATAACATTGAACTTGTGAAAAAATCAATTCGACTACACTGGGGAATTGAAAACCGCCTTCACTGGTGTCTTGATATGACTTTCAATGAGGACTACAAAAGGCACCGAAAGGATCATAGTCCGGAAAACATGACAGTTATGCGCCGGCTTGCATTAAATATCTTACGCCAAGCAGAAAAACCGGAGAATAAAAAACAGGACAGTTTAAGCAAGCGCACGATCTGGTTTCGGGAAAACCGCCAGTTCCGCCAAACGGTTTTAAGGCTCCTTTAAAATTTCACACTTTCTGTAATTTTATCAGAAAGTGTTTTTACATGCGTTTGCCCTGGCTTGACAATGCTTCAGTATTTATAATACTATTTCTAAATTGGAGGTTTTAAATTGAAAAACTTAGTTAAATGTGTAGCTGTTGCTTTTTCAGTAATAGCACTTGCTTCATGCGGAACAACAAAAGAAACTGTAAAAGTTGTAACAGGTGCTTATGAGCGTTTGGATTGGCAGGGAAGAGCAACTGGAGCAGAAGTGCCGAATTGGGTTGTTGCTGTGGGTGACAATAATAAAAGACAGATTGTAAAAGAGCTTGATCTTGATGGCTATATGGTTTGGAGTTTCAACTCAAACGGACCGGATTTGGATTTTCTCCAGAACTGGACAGACAAAGTTGAACTTCAGAGCAATGTTGCACAGTCTATCAGCACTTCAATTGGACGCGCTACAGAAGCTTCTTTGAAATCAGAGCAGAGTATTGATACTACAAAAAGCGACAAGGCTCTCAAAGATGTTACAACAGTTCTTTCAAATGTACGTGTAAATGGTCTTGAAAAAATTGCTTCATACTGGATTAAGAGCCGCTTCTCTGAATCTGCAAAGCCAAAGGCTGATTCTGATTACAAGACAATGTATACTTACTATTCTGTATGGGCTTTGAAGACCGATTTGTATCAGAGACAGATTAATGCAGCAATGCAGGATCTTCCTGAAAACACAGCACAGGATCCTCTTCTTATGAAACTCATTACAAGATCAATTGAAAAGACAATTCTTAATGAAGATTCAAGTGTTAGTTCTGTATCTTATGACGCAGAAACAGATACTGTAACTTATGAAGAGCCTGGAGCTGAATTCTAAATGAAGAAGTTTGCTTTTTTGTTTGCAGCTGTTTTCACTGGTCTTATAATGGTTTCATGCGGAAGTACAAAAGTTTCTCGCGTTGATTCTGATGAGGTTATTGATTTAGACGGCTACTGGAACGAGTCTGATGTCCGCATTGTTTGTGATTCTCTTATTGAAGAATGTATAAGTTCTCCTAGAATTGCAAAATTTGAAGGACAGCAGGGGCGTGCTCCAGTTGTTATAATTGATTCTATACGCAATCAGAGCAGCGAGCATATTGATACTTCGATTGTTGAGAAGAAATTTCAGACTGCAATAATTAATTCTGGTGTTATGGAATTTGTTTCTAGTAGCACAGAAAGACAGGCACTTAGAGAAGAAAAGGCTGATCAGGCTGACCATTCAACTTATGATACTGCAAAGGAAATGGATCAGGAAACTGGAGCTGACTTCATGCTTAAAGGTTCTGTTAAGACTATTGTTCAGTCCGCTGGCGACAAAACTGTAAGAACTTATTATGTTTATGCAGAGTTGCATGACATTAGAACAAATAAAATTGTTTGGATGGCAGAAAACGACAGCATAAAGAAAGTTATTAAACGTCAGAAAGCAAAGCTCTAGTTTGCACAAAACAGGCATCTTCGGAAATTTTCCGAGGATGCCATTTACTTTAAATCGGAGACGTTTTTATGAAAAAGCTCTCGCTTCTTTCTTTGCTTTTTGTATTTTTTTTTCTAGCTGGATGCGCTTCTACAAAAGTTGACTTGGAAGCCGAAAAATATTTTTCTGAAGGAAATTATTCAGCATCTGCATCCGTTATTCAAAAATCAATAAATAAAAAAAATCCGCCGATAGACAAAGCTCTTGATGTGGCGATTCTAAATCATTATTCAAAAAATTATTTGCAATCTTCAAAGGACTTTAACAAAACTGATCGCCAGATGGAAGATGCTTACACAAAGAGTATCTCAAAATCAACAGGTGCGGCTTCTTTGAATGAAAATATTTCCGATTATACTGGAAATGTTTACGAATATCTTTTGATAAATGCATTTAATTCTTTGAACTATTACAACATGGGTGAATTTGATGAAGCTCTTGTTGAAATCAGAAAGATTGAAAATAAACAAAAAGAATATATTTCAAAATACGGTGAACTTGCTTTGCAGGACTTGGACGTAGACACTGAAACTCTTACTGAATCTGCAAAAACAATGAACGTGAATATGCGTGAAGTTTATAGGCAGACTCCGCGAAAACCTACGGAAGATGACATCTACAAAGATTCTGCATTTGCGCATTATCTTGCTGCTTTGATGTATATTAAGGATAAAAGCGGAACTCCAGAACTTCATGTCCGCGAATATGAGGCGATAAACCGAGGCATAAAATGCGCTTCTTTGCGTGATGACTTGAAAATTCCTTCTGGAATGGGAAGATTGGATTTCGTTTCGTTGGCTGGAAAAATTATTCGCCGTAAAGAAGGAACTGTTTATTTTCCAAGTTTTGCGGCGAATGGAACTCCGATTTTTTTAACTTCTGTAACGATTGGAGACATTACGATTCCGGCTTTTAGACTGAAATATGTTTATCCTTATGTTGAAGCGGATAAAAACGGCAATCTTGTAAAGCCTAGTGATTCAATTTCTTCTATAAAAGTTACGCTTTCTGATGGAAGCAATGATCGCCTTAACCTTATTGAATGGTTTGACGAAGCTGTTCAAAAAGATGTTGCTTTAAGAGCACGCAAGGATTTTATAAGAAGCATATTCCGTAGTACAACAAAAAAAGCTGCCGCTGTAACATCTGCCGCTGTTGCCATAAGAGCTACTCCTGAAAAGTTTCGGTCAATTACAGAAATTGCGGTTACAAAAGCTCTTGACGCTGTGGATTTAGCTGAAACTGCGGACATTCGTCAGTGCCGCTATTTCCCGAGCTTTGCAGCTGGCGGTGGTTTTACTTTAAAGCCTGGAGTTTATTCAGCGAAAGTTGAATATTTTGATACAAATGAAAATCTTGTCGGAACAGAAACTTTCGAGAATTTGGAAGTAACTGCTGGTCGTCCGACTATTGTGGAGTCAATATGTATAAAATAACTAATTTTTTTGCATTGCTTATTTGCGGAATTTCAGTTTGTTTCGCTGCCCGCGTAAAAGAACCAACTTGGGTGAGTGTTCCGAAAAAAGTTTACAATCCTGAAAAATATCTTTCTTACGTTGGAAAAGCAAAAGATAAATCTCAGGCAGAACTTCTTGCGGTAGAAGGAATTGCTTCTGTTTTTGAGCAGGATGTTGCTTCTGCTTCTGTGTCTTCTTCAAGAATGGAACAGGCAAGTAATGAAGGAAAAGTTGCAATTGCAAAGTCTCAGAATTTCAATTCAAAGATAATGCGGAAAGTTGACGTTGACTCTCTTGTCGGCATTGAAATCAAAGAATATTGGACTGATGCTGAAAAAAACATTTATGTTATTGCGGTTCTTGACAAGCCGAAAACTTCGCTCCTTTATTCCAATATGATTGAAAAAAACAATGCGGAAATCAAAAAACTTTTGAACGCCAAAACAGACGATGAATTTTCTTTTGAAAATTATGCGCGGATTGACTTTGCACGTGAAATTTCTGTTTTAAATGAAAAATATCTTTCACGCCTTTCTGTTATTGATTTTGACAAGGCTTCAGAATTGGAAAAGCAGACTGTGAGCGCCGCTGATATAAATGCGATGCTTCTTCAGATTGCAAAGCAAATTCCAGTTTATGTTTATTTTCAGAATGATTCTGACGGCAGAGTTCGTTCCGCTTATGCAAAAATGCTGAATTCGTTTGGCTTTAGAACTTCGCAGGAAAGAAATGAACGCTATTCGTTTACAGGAAGCATGAACTTTGAGCAGAATATTCCAAAAGACAAAAGTTCTGTTCAGTGCAGATATACTTTTAAAGCTGATTTGAAGGATTCTGCATTTGCGCAAAATCTTTTTACACTTTCATTTGACGGAAGAAATTCAAGCAATTCTTATTCTGATGCACAGAACCGTGCTTTGCGTGCTATTGAAGCTCGTGCCGCTGGAAATTCTACAGAAGAATTTAGGAAATTTTTGCAGAATATTGTAGTTCATTATTGACAAAAAAATACATTTTCTGTAATATACTTATACATTCGTAACCGAATGCTCCCTTAGCTCAGTCGGTAGAGCAATGGACTGTTAATCCATGTGTCGCTGGTTCAAGCCCAGCAGGGGGCGCATATAAGACAGCTAATTTGGCTGTCTTTTTTGTTTTAAATTTACAGTTAAAATTTGTTTTTTTCTTGAATTTTTATTATATTTATTGGCAATCAAAAAATTTTAAAATATAGAACTTTTTTTCGCTTAATTTCTTGCTTTTATTGCAGATTTTCAGCCTGAAAAGTTTTGGAGTAAAATCATGGCAAAATATCAGTTTCAGACGGAAGTTAATCAGCTTTTAAAACTTATCATTCATTCAATGTATTCAAACAAAGATATTTTTCTGCGTGAAATTGTTTCAAACGCTTCAGATGCGTTGGACAAATTAAAATATCTTACGGTTTCTGATGATAAATATAAGGATGTTGCTTTTAATCCTCGCATAGACATTTCTTTCAATGAAGAAAAAAAGATTCTTTCAGTTCAGGATTCAGGAATCGGAATGGACGAAGAGGATCTTACAAATAATTTGGGAACAATCGCGCGTTCTGGAACAAAAGCCTTTATCGATATGCTTTCTAAAAATGGAAGCGGCTCTTCGGATTTGATTGGGCAGTTTGGTGTTGGTTTTTACAGTGCATTTATGGCGGCGAGCAAAATTGATGTTTACACAAGGAAAGCTGCTGGCAACGGAAAAGTTTTGCATTGGTCAAGCGACGGAACAAATTCCTATGAAATTGAAGAACTCACGGAAAAATCAGAAGCTTACTGTCAGTATGGATTTGACAAATCTGAAACTGTTGGTTCCGTTATTGAAATTCATTTGAATGACGATTCCAAAGATTATGCTTCAAGATGGAAAATTGACGAGCTTATAAAAAAATATTCAAATCATATTGCTTTCCCGATTTATCTTCATTATGTTCAGACAAAATACAACAAGGACGGAAAGGCTGAAGGAACTGAAAATAAAGTTGACCAGGTAAATTCTGCCAGCGCGCTTTGGAAGCGGAACAAGAGCGAACTTAAAAAAGAAGATTACAATGATTTTTATAAGACAATCAGCCATGATGGAACAGATCCGCTGATGTACGTTCACACTCATGCGGAAGGAACTCAGGAATACACGACTT
Organism: Treponema succinifaciens DSM 2489; assembly: GCF_000195275.1. NCBI lineage: Bacteria > Pseudomonadati > Spirochaetota > Spirochaetia > Treponematales > Treponemataceae > Treponema > Treponema succinifaciens. The sequence goes on from NC_015385.1 coordinate 474,436, forward strand.
TATTTTATGTTCCACGCACTGCGCCGTTCGATATGTATCAGGCTGACTACAAAAGCGGCGTTAAACTTTATGTAAAGCGTGTTTTTATAACTGATGATGACCGTGAGCTTTTGCCGTCTTATTTGCGTTTTATCCGCGGTGTTATTGATTCGGAAGATTTGCCTTTGAACGTGAGCCGTGAAATTCTTCAGCAAAACAGAATTCTTGAAACTATAAAAACTCAGTCTGTAAAAAAACTTTTAAGCGAATTCAAAAAGCTTGGTGATGAGGCAAAAAAGCTTGAAGCAAAAACTGAGATTTCAGATGGTGAAAAAGAAACTCTTGAAAAATGGCACGATTTTGTAAAGTCATACAATCGTCCTTTAAAAGAAGGTCTTTATTCTGATTTTGCAAACCGTGATGAAATTGCAGAGATAATACGTTTTAAGTCAACTGCGGATGAAGGCAGTGGTGAAAACAAATGGACAAGTTTTGCCGATTATGTTCAGCGCATGAAACCTGATCAAAAATCAATTTACTATATCAGTGGAAGCGATGAAAAAAATCTTCGTTCTTCTCCTTTGCTTGAGGCTTATAAAAAGAAAGGATTTGAAGTTCTTATCATGGCGGATGACATAGACGATATTGTTATTCCTGCATACGGAAAATACAAGGACTTTGAGCTTAAATCAGTTAGTCGCGCCGGAAGTGATGAAGAGCTTGGAGTTGACAAGGAAGAAGCTAAGAAAAAAGAGGAAGCTTTCAAGCCTGTTCAGGAAAAAATAAAGAAAGCTCTTGAAGGCCGCGTAAAGGATGTTGTTCTTTCAAAGCGTCTTTCTGACAGTCCGAGCTGCATTGTTGTGGACGAGAATGATCCGAGCCTTCAGATGGAACGTATGATGAAAGCGATGGGACAAGGCGGCGGAGATTTTGTAAAGCCGATTCTTGAAATAAATGCGGATCACGCAATTGTAAAAAAACTGGAAGGTCATGTTTCAGAAGATTTTGTAAAAAATGTAAGTGAAGTTCTTCTTGATCAGGCGCTTCTTGTAAGCGGCGCGGAATTAAAAGATCCTGCTGATTTTGTAAAATCACTGAATTCTTTGCTCGCTGAATAAAATTGTATGCAAAAGGCTTTCTGGTTTTCCTGGAAGGCTTTTTGCTTTTTTTATGAGAAATTATTTGTAACGATAATTGCGCATTTTTATTTTTTAGATATGGAAAAAATTGAAACTCCTGATGAATATTTAGTGGAACACGACAATGATCATTTGCAGGGAAAAGAGCTTGCAAAAATTTCATCATTGAATGAAATCAACTCGATGAATCCTAATGATTTTATAAAGATGGCTTTTGAATTTCAGAAGCTCATGATGATTTACGAAAGCGCAATAAAGCAGGTTGTTACAAAACTTGAAATTTTAAACAAAGAATATAAAGTTACAGGCAGAAGAAATCCGATTGAAACAATAAAATCCAGAATAAAATCACCTGAAAGCATTGCCGAAAAACTTGAAAAACGAAAATTGCCGTTTACATTTGAGTCTATGACAGAAAATCTTACGGATGTTGCCGGTGTTCGTGTAATCTGTCCTTACATTTCGGATATTTACACTATAAGGGATATTCTTTTAAAGCAGCCGGACATAAAGCTTTTGAAAGAAAAGGATTACATAAAAGAGCCCAAGAAATCCGGCTACAGAAGTCTGCACATTGTTGTTGAAACGATTGTTTATCTTTCGAATACCGAGCATAGGGTTCCAGTTGAAATTCAGCTTAGAACAATTGCAATGGATTTTTGGGCGAGTCTTGAGCATGAACTTAGGTACAAAACTGAATCTCATATTCCAGCCGGGATTCGCCGTGAGCTTTTGAGATGCGCGGAAACAATCGCAATGACTGACCGTGAAATGGAAGAAATTGCAATTGAGCTTCAGGCTTTGGATTGATCTGCTGGCTATTTCTTTTGAATTCTTGATATTACTAGAAAACTTTTTTTTTCTATAGTATGATGTGTTTGTCTTAGAAATTTCCGTTTGGCAATTTTTAGATGAAAAATCTTATATCAACTGCGCATCTTCATTTGATTGCGGATGTGCTTAAAAAGTCAAGATTTTTTTTCGTTGGCTTTTTGGGAGATTCAATTGTCAGAATTACACGAGTCCGGTGAAGACTATCTTGAGGCAATTCTCAGATTAAAAGAAGAAAATGGAGTTGCAAGGTCCGTTGATGTTGCAAAGCGTCTTGGTGTTTCCAAGCCTAGTGTTAGCCGGGCGATGAGCATTTTGGGCGAAAACGGATATATTACAACTGGCCACATCGGTTCTCTTGAGCTGACTGAAAAAGGGCAGAAAAAAGCCGAGTCCGTTTATGCGCGCCATGTTCTTCTCACAGATTTCCTTGTAAAAATTACTGGCGTTGACAAAGCTCATGCGGAAGAAAATGCGTGCAGAATTGAGCATGATATTGATGAAGATATAAAAGACGGAATTCAAAAGTGGATGGAGCAAAATAAATAAAATGTCAGACGTAAATGAAAAAAATCACGGCACATTGACTGGCGATAATCATGCTGCTCTTTGGAGCGGAAGATTTACAGAAGGTCCGGACGCCGCTGCGGTTGAGTTTGAGACTTCTATCCGTGTTGATGAAAGAATGGCTCTTGATGATATTCACGGTTCGATTGCCCATGCGCAAATGCTTGGCGAACAGAAAATAATTTCAAAATCAGAAAGCTCTGAAATTGTAAAAGGCTTAAAGTCGATTGAAAAAGATTTGATTTCCGGCGAACTGAAAATTGACTATAGTGCGGAAGATATTCATTCATTTGTTGAAGCCGTTCTTACAGACCGCATTGGTGAGCCTGGAAAAAAACTTCATACAGGGCGTAGCCGAAATGACCAGATTGCGTTGGACGAACGTCTTTATTTGCGTCGCATGATTCCCTGCATCCAGAATGAAATTTTAACTCTTATAAAAACACTTTCTGAAATCGCTTCAAAAAATAAAAAATCCTTGCTGACCGGCTATACTCATATGCAGCATGCCCAGCCGGGAACTTTGGCTCAGCATCTTTTGGCATGGGCTTCTATGCTGGTGCGCGACTGGGAGCGTCTTGAAGATTCTCTTAAGAGAATTGAAAAATCTCCTCTTGGCTCTGGAGCTTTGCAGGGAAGCACTTTGCCTCTTGACCGCGAGCTTGTTGCAAAAAAACTTGGATTTTCCGGAGTTACTGAAAATTCTTTGGACACAGTTTCTGACAGAGATTACTGCATAGAATTTACTTCGGATTTTGCGTTGCTTCAAAGCCACTTAAGCCGGATGTGCGAAGAAGTTGTTTTGTGGTCAACAACAGAATTTTCATTTGTTGAGCTAAGTGAAAAATGGTCAACCGGCTCTTCAATTATGCCGCAGAAAAAAAATCCAGACTTTGCTGAATTAATCCGCGGAAGAACAGGAAAAGTTTACGGAGATTTGATAAATCTTCTTACAATGGTAAAAGGCCTTCCGCTTGCCTATGACAGGGATTTACAGGAAGACAAAGAGCCTTTGTTTGATGCCTTTGACACTGTTGAAGCGAATTTAAAAGTTTTTACGGCAATGGTTTCTTCTGCAAAATGGAATCTTGAAAAAATGGCGTCAAGCTGTGAAGGCGGCTTTGCAAATGCCACGGATTTGGCAGAGTATCTTGTGCGCAAAGGGCTTCCGTTTAGAACTGCGCATGGAGTTTCTGCAAAAGCTGTCCGCATGGCAATTGATGCGGGGCTTTCAAAAATTGAAGATTTGTGCCTGGAGGAATTTAAAAAATGCTCTCCGCTGATTGAAGATGACGTTTATGAAATTCTTTCACCAGAATCCTGTGTGGAAAACAGAAAGACAATCGGCGCACCTTCTTCTGAATCAACTTCAGTTCAAATAAAAGCTTTGCTTGCGTTTTGTAAAAAAAGCTTAAAAAAATAATTTTATAAAAGGAGTTTTCAAAATGAAAAAAATTGTTGCAGTTATTTGCGGACTTGTGGTTTGCCTTTCAATGGCGAGCGCAAAAAAGAAATCATCTGGAAAATTTGTTCTTGGGCTTGATGATTCATTTCCGCCGCTTGGATTCCGCGATAAAAATAATGAAATTGTAGGCTATGACATTGACCTTGCGCGCGAAGTTGCTTCTCGCCTTGGACTTGAACTTGTTTGCCAGCCGATTGACTGGTCTACAAAAGAAATGGAGCTTAACACTGGAAAAATCGACTGCATTTGGAACGGACTTACTTTAACTGAAGAAAGAAAACGCGCAATGGCTTGCTCTGAGCCTTACCTTGCAAATGCGCAGGTTGTTGTTGTCCGCAATAATGGTGAAATAAAATCACTTTCGGATTTGAAAGGAAAAAAAATCGGAGTTCAGGCTGGTTCTTCTGCACAGGAAGCAATTGACGGTGCGCCGGATTTCAAAAAAAGCCTAAAGGAAATCGTTGAGTTCAAAGAAAATGTTACTGCTCTTAACGACCTTGAATTTGGAAATCTTGATGGAGTTGTAATGGATTTGGTTGTTGCAGGATATAGCATTACGCAGGGAAAAAAGCCGCTTGTTATTCTTGATGAAACTCTTGCTCCTGAAGAATACGGAATTGCATTCAGCAGAAAAAACAAGTCCCTTCGCGATAAAGTTCAAAAAACACTTTTGGAAATGCAGGCTGACGGAACTGTTGCGAAAATTTCAACAAAGTGGTTCGGCTCTGATATTTCCACAATCGGAAAATAATTATATTTTGTAAAATGCTTTTGCGTCTGGAAAAATTCCGGGCGCATCTTTCTAAAGTAAATTTTAAATGATTGAATTTTTATCTGAATATTTTCTAAGAATCAAAATCGGAAAACTTCTTGCTGTAATGCTTCAAAGCACTTGCGTCAGTTTGGAAGTTTTTTTTCTTACTCTGATTTTTTCTGTTCCGCTTGCGCTTTTTATTTGCTTTGGAAGAATGTCGGCTGTAAAAATTGTGGCTGGAATTACAAATCTTTTTCTGCTGATAATCCGCGGAACCCCTCTGATGCTTCAGCTTATTTTTGTTTACTTTGCGCCCCAGATGATTTTTGGAATTGGCTTTGACAGATTTACGGCTGCGATTGTGGCGATGGTTATAAACTATGCGGCGTATTTTGCGGAAATTTACCGTGGAGGAATTCAATCCATTCCGTTTGGCCAGTATGAAGCTGCAAAGGTTTTGGGCTTTACAAAAAATCAGACTTTCTTTCGTATTATAATTCCGCAAGTTGTGAAACGTATAATTCCGCCGATGGGAAACGAAGTTATTACTCTTGTAAAAGATACTGCGCTTGTTCAGGTTCTGGGCGTGGCGGAACTTTTTCATGTTGCTCAGACTCAGAGCGGACGGCTTGTTAGCGTTATGCCTCTTTTTATTGCAGGCGTTTTTTATTTTATAATGAACTGGGTTGTTTCTAAAGCATTTGATTTCACGGAGAAAAAACTTGGCTACTACAAATAGTGAAATTATAAAAGTTGAAAATCTGAAAAAAAATTTTAGCGGACTAGAAGTTTTAAAGGGCGTTTCATTTTCTTTGCACAAGGGCGAAGTTCTTGGAATAATCGGTCCGAGCGGAAGCGGAAAGTCCACATTGCTTCGTTGTGTCTGTCAGCTTGAAAAAATTACGGACGGTTCAATTTCTATTTGCGGACAAAACATGGTTACGGACGGCGTTTATGTCGATAAAAAAACTTTGAGAAAAATCGGCTTGAACGTTGGACTTGTGTTTCAGAATTTCAATCTTTTTCCACATTTTTCAGTTTTAAAGAATATTACTGAGGCGCAGAGAGTTGTCCTTGGAAAAGAAAAGTCCGAAGCGGAAGAAACTGCGATTTCACTTTTGAAAAAAATGAATCTTGAGCAGAAAGCGTCGTGTTATCCTTGCGAACTTTCTGGCGGACAGCAGCAGCGTGTTTCTATTGCGCGCGCATTGGCACTTAAGCCTGAAGTTTTGTTTTTTGACGAGCCTACATCTGCTTTAGATCCTGAGCTTACTGGAGAAATTCTTGCTGTAATCCGTGAACTTGCCGAGGAAAAAATGACAATGGTTGTTGTTACTCATGAAATGTCTTTTGCCCGGGACACAAGCGACACAATTATTTTTATGGACGGCGGAGTTATTGTTGAGCAGGGAAAAGAAGTCATTGAAAATCCAAGGGAAGAACGCACAAAGCTTTTCTTGAAGCGTTTTAATGAAAAATAAGTTTTTTGTGTTTTTAAGAAAAGCTATTGACAATATAAAGTGCTTTTTGATATGATATTATCACCTTTTGGGGTGTTAGCGAAGCTGGTTATCGCGCTGGCCTGTCACGCCGGAGACCACGAGTTCGAGTCTCGTACATCCCGAAGTCAAGCATCTGTTTTTATACAGGTGCTTTTTTTTGCCTTGGTGCTATCATGTTGTTGAGAGGAATTTATGACAAATAAAGTTTACATAATCGGACACAGAAATCCCGATACTGATTCAGTTGTTGCAGCTGCTGCTTATGCAAGGCTCAAGCATCTTCTTGGAAAAAAAGAATACATTGCTGCCCGCGCTGGAAAATTAGCTCCGCAGACAGAATATATTTTCAAGAGATTTAAAGTTGAGCCGCCTGAATATATTCCGGATTTGATTCCTAAAACTGAATATTACATGAGCGGAGAATATTCTTCTGTAGATCAGGATGTTCCGCTTTGGAATGCTGTGGACAAAATGATAAGCACAAATTCTTCTGTTCTTCCGATTGTCAATGTGGACGGAACTTATCAAGGACTTTTGAATTACAATGCGTTTGCCTTGAATTCATTTAAAATTCTAAGTCCGAAAAAAGATGACATTTTTTTAACAAGCATAAAGCTTATAGAAAAAACTTTGGGCGCAGTTCCGATTGTGGAATTTAACGCTGACGATTATTTTAAATGTTCTTTGATGGTTGGCGATGACGATGCTGATTCTTTTAAGAGCCTTCTTTCTGAGCACAAAAGTGAAAACATTGTTGTTATTACAGGCGACCGTGAAGATATTCAGAAAATGTCAATTGAAGCAAAAGTGCGCGCGGTAATTGTTACAAAAGATTACGTTATAAAAAAAGAGCTTAGAGAACTTGCCCGCGAAAATAAAGTTTCAATTATTTCCGGCCATGATAGCACTGTTGCAACCGCGATGCTTGTAGAATATTCATCTCCTGTAAGTTCTATGGCTGACACAAAAATTCTTCCAGTGAAGGCAAGCGATACAGTGCAAAAAATCCGCGCCCAGCTTGCGCAAAGTCCCACCAGATGCTTGCCTGTTGTTGACGATGATTTTAAAGTTATCGGAATAATCAGTGAAAGCGATTTGCTGCACGAAGCGAATATTCAAGTTATTTTGGTTGATCACAATGAGCCGCAGCAGGCAGTTGAGGGAATTGAAAATTATATAATTAAGGAAATTATTGACCACCACAAAATAAATACGTTTGCAACCCGGATTCCAATTAATTTTATAAACAAGGCTGTCGGCTCAACAAGCACGATTATTGCGAATCTTTACCGCGAAAACAGAATTTCAATTCCGAAAGACATGGCTTCAATTCTTTTATGCGGAATTCTTAGCGACACTTTGATTCTTCAGTCTGCGACGACAACCGAATATGATGTTCTTACCGCTGAATATTTGAGCAACATTACCGAGCTTGACATAAAAACTTTGGGAAACGACATTATAAAAAGTGGAAGCCACATAGACGGACGTTCCGCGGAAGAAGTTGTGCATCAGGATATGAAAGAATATTCTGAAAACAAATTCAAATATTCTGTGAGCCAGATAGAAGTTGACAGCACTCGTGAAATTGTTGAGCGCAAAAAAGAATTCCTTGATTGCCTTGAACAGGAACGAAAGTCGAAAGGAGCTTTATTCAGCGCGCTTCTTGTAACGGACATAACAAAATTGAGCTCGATAATGTTTTTGGCAAGCGATCCAAAATTTGAAGCCGTCATAAATTTCCCGAAACGTGATGAGCATATTTATTATATGAAAGATATTGTTTCGAGAAAAAAACAGCTGATTCCTTTGCTTTCTGAATTGACTGCAAAAGTGAATTAAAATTTTCTACAGATATTTTTTTATTGTTTCTACGATTTTATTCTGAACCGGAAGAATTTCCTGAAGCTTTGCTTTTGCTTCTGGAATTTTTCCTTGGCGCAGAAAGTCTGTAATTTCAGTGTAAGATTTGTAAAGCGGAGTTACAGAAAGATTTCCTGCGTTTCCTTTTAATGTGTGCGACTTGGAAATTGCATTGCTAAGATTTCCACTTGCGATGTCTTGCTCAATTCCGCTGTTCTGTTCAATTGAATCTGGAAATTTTTTCAGCATCATTTCCAAAAGCTGGCTGTTGCCCATAAACCGTTCAAGCGCAGAGTCCATGTCGGCGCCAAGATTTTTCAATTCATTTATCAAATCCACAAAATCCCTCCAGAAAAAATAAAAATTATTTTACTAGATTAAATTTCAAGTTTTTGTAAAAGTAATTGCTAAACTGTCATTCTCGTGCTATGACACGAGAATCTTTGTAAATTTAGATTATCGGGTCAAGCCCGATAATGACATTAAACTATGAAACTCTGTATCTGACCTAATTATATATCAATTTTTTATTATTTCAAATTTATTTTTTGCCTGGATTTCCGGCGGAATATAACCTTGTGAAGTTTAGTTTGTTTTATTATATTAGTAAAAATTAATGAGGTTTATATGATTGAAGTTGAAAATGTGTCTAAACTGTTTGGAAATTTCCGGGCGGTGGACGGCATAAGTTTTTCTATTCAGACTGGGGAAATCGTGGGGCTGCTTGGTCCGAACGGAGCTGGAAAAACAACAACGATGCGAATGATTTCCGGTTTTCTTGAGCCTGATTCTGGAACTGTAAAAATTGACGGACTTGATGTTTTAAAAAATCCAGTTGAGACAAAAAGAAAAATTGGATATATGCCTGAAAGCGCGCCGATGTATTCCGACATGATTGTTGCCGATTATTTAAAATACATTGCTGAAATTGAAGGCCGGAATCCTGCTGAAAAATGCCGTGAGCTTGCCGAAGTCTGCGGACTAAAAGAAGTGATGCACAAAAATATTGGAGAGCTTAGCCGCGGAAACAGACAGCGCGTAGGTCTTGCCCATGCTCTTATGGGAAATCCTGAAATTCTTATTCTTGATGAGCCGACAAGCGGACTTGACCCGAATCAGGTTTTGGAAGTGCGCAATTTGATTAAGCAAATCGGAAAAACTCACACTGTAATTATTTCGACTCATATTCTTAGCGAAGTTGAAATGCTTTGCGGCAGAGTTATTATTATTTCCGGCGGAAAAAAAGTTGCCGACAGTCCGACAGAAGAGCTTCGTGAGCATTTTGGAAATTCGTCTGAAGTCCAGATTTGTGTTTCCGGGGCTTCCACAGAAGAGGCTGAAAAAATATTCCGCGGCATAAATGGCGTTTCAAAAATTCATTCAAGTTTAAATGATGGGAAAATTGAATTTAGAATTTCAGCTGAAAAAAACATTGAAGTTAGACCAGAACTTGCAAAGGCTTGCGTGCAGAACGGCTTGGAGCTTTTTGAAATGCAGCAGAAAAAGAACAGTCTTGAAGATGTGTTTAGAAGTTTAACTTCTGCACATGATTCTGAAAATGGAGTGTATGATAAAAATGAAGAAAAATAAATCTTGGATAGTCATTATGAAACGGGAACTCTGCTCGTATTTTACAAGTCCTGTTGCTTACATTGTTGGCGCGTTGTTTCTTTTGTTCAGCGGATTTTTATTTTTTTCCACATTCTTTTTGGTGAATCGTCCTGAACTTAGAAATTTTTTTGAGTTGCTTCCTATATTGTTCAGTTTTTTTATTCCGGCTATGACGATGCGAATTTTCAGCGAGGAAAAAAAGAGCGGAACAATGGAAACTTTGGTTACGCTGCCTGTTACAAATTTCGACATTGTTGCAGGAAAATATCTTGCAACTTTTGTTTCTAGCATTGCGCTTTTGATTCCGACTTTTTTTTATGTTGCAGCTTGCGCAATTTTTGCATCTTCGCGGATTGATTTTGGTCCTATTGTCGGCGGATATTTGGGAGCTGTGCTTTTGGCTTCGGCTTTTTGTGCGATTGGAATTTTTGCTTCGTCTGTTACAAAAAATCAGATTATTGCATTTTTCCTTGCGTTTGCGATTTGCATTTTCCTTACGATGATTACAGTTTTTTCTGTTTTGCTTCCGGGAATTTTAGTTGGACTTGCTTCGTTCATTTCTTCCACGAGCCACTTTATGTCAATTTCGAGAGGCATAATTGATTCGCGTGATATTTTGTATTTTGTTTCTTTGACAGCAGTTTTTGTTTCTTTGACAGTCTGCGTAATTTCAAATCAAAGGAAAGGTTGAAAAATGAAAAAGGAAAATAAATTTATTTCATGGATAAAAAATCCTTCCGCGGACATCTGGCTTTTTATAGTTGCCGTTGTTCTTTTAAATCTCGTTGCTTCCCGTGCTTTTTTTAGAATTGACTTGACGGAATCAAAATCATATTCACTTTCATCTTCGAGCAAGGAAGTTGTAAAAAGCCTTGAGGAGCCTCTGAATGTAAAAGTTTTCTTTTCTGCAAATCTTCCGTCGCCTTATTCTAATGTTGACCAATATGTAAAAGATATTTTGACTGAATACGGAAATTCCGCGAACAAAAATTTCAGCTGCGAATTTTTTGACATGGAAGATTACGACAACCAGAGAATTGCAAGAGGCTATGGACTGAATCAAATTCAAATCCGCGAGCTAAAGAATAATGAAGTCGGCTTGAAAAATGTGTTCATGGGAATTGTTCTTTCTTATGCGGACCAGATAGAAAAAATTGACGGCATTTCTTCAAGCGATGGATTGGAATATAAAATTACTTCCGCCATTGGAAAAATTATTTCCAGCACAAATATTCTTGCGGGACTTTCTGACAATGTAAAAGTTTCGCTTTACAAATCTGAATCGCTTGAGCAGTTTAATATTGCTGACTTTGAAAAAATTGACGATGAAGTTGGCAAGGCATTTTCTGCGGCGAATAAAAAATTTAAAGGCCGGCTTGATTTTAAATCTGAAAATCCTGACTCTGAAACTTCTCTTGCGCTCGGAAAAAAATATGGAATCCAGTCAGTGTCTTGGAAAAATCCCGATGGAAAAATTGAATACGGAACAATCGGGCTTGTTGTTGAGTACGGCCAAAAAGTTCAAGTTGTTCCGCTTAGACTTACGAATGCAATTTTTCAGTATGTTGTTTCGGGGCTTGGCGACTTGGAAGAAAATATTGAAGAGTGCGTGAAAACTGTTGTTTCAAAAACTGATGTGATTGCTTATGTTACGGGACACGGCGAGCATTCCCTTGAGGATAAAAACGATTCAATGTATTTGAAAACCCTTCTTGCCGACACTTATGATTTGCAGGAAGTAAATCTTCTGGAAAATGAAATTCCGATTTCTGCGCAGTCGTTGATTGTAAACGGTCCTAAAGAAAAATTTTCAGATGCTGAGCTTTATAAAATTGATCAGTTTGTTTTGCGCGGCGGAAACGCAATTTTCTTTGTTGATTCAATTGACGAGATTATGCCTTATGGCGAAATGGCTTATTACAGCCAGCCTGAATATGTTCCTGTTGAAAACGGACTTGAAAAACTTTTTGACAGCTACGGAATAAAAGTCGGCAGTGAATATGTTATGGACGAAAAATGTTTTTCCCAGCTAACCCAGCAGTATGGAAAACTTGACTTTTACTATACGCCTCTGATTCAGAAAAATTGCCTTGACCAGAAAAATCTTATATCAAAAAATCTTGGCAATATTTTCTTTCCGCAGACTTTTGAAATTGATATTTCTGGCGCAAAAGAAAACAAAGATGCAAAAGTTTCTGTCATTGCAAAAACTTCTGAAAAATCCTGGACTGTTCCTGTCGCAGAAAATTTTGTTTTAAGTCCTATGTCAATTTTCCCTCCGAAAGAAGAAGATAAGTTCAGTTCTAAAAATGTTGCAGTTTTACTTGAAGGAAAATTTAAAAGCGCGTTTGAAAAATCTCCTCTTGAAAGTGATTCTGAAAATGTCTTGGCTGCAAAAAATCATTTGGACTCAAGCATTCAAAGTTCCAAAATATTTATTGCTTCTACATCTTGCATTGCAACCGCAAAGTTTGGTCTGCTTCAGGAAGATTCACAAACTCCAAATTCATATTTTGTCCGCAATGCAGTTGACTACATGAACGGCAAAGAAGATTTTTGCTCAATGCGCACAAAGAACCTTTCGCTTAACACGCTCAAAATGTCTTCTGGAAAATTTGCGCTTGCAGTGAAATATTTTAATCAGGTTGGGCTTGCAGTTCTTGTAGCCTTGGGCGGACTTTGCGTGTTTGTTCTGCGCCGCCAGCACCGTGAAAAAATTCGAATGGCTTACGACCCGGAAGATCCACGGCAAAAACAATAATTTAAATGGAGCTAGGAATGAAAAATATTTACACAAGAAAAATAGTTCTTCTTTCATCGATTGCAGTTCTGCTCGTGATTTACATTCTGCAGATTTCTTTTTTGGGCAGATCGAAAGTAAAGACCGTTTACACAAATGAAGAAATTGATTCTGTTGAAATAACAAAAAACGGCGGACACATTCTTTCTCTTAAAAAAGAAAATGAAAAATGGCTTGTTGAAAATTTTCCTGCCATGGAAAACCGCGCGAACAGAATTGTGAATTCAGTTAACGAAATAAAAATTCTTTCAACAGTGTCTTATGATTTAAGCGACTTGGAACGCTACGGCTTGACTGATGAGAATGCTGTAAAAGTTGTGGCTTCTTCCGGCGGAAAAATTTTGCGCACTTTGTATGTGGGCAAAGACTCTGTTGCAGGAAGCCAGTGCTACGTGCGCCTCGATGACGAAAAGAAAATTTATCTTGCGCAAGGTTCATTGAAGTCAACTTTTGAAGTTTCCGTTGACGAAATAAAAGAAAAGCCCAAGACGGAAAATTCGCAAGAGGCAGAAGCTGAATAAAATCTTATCACTTGAACAGCAGGGAAAGTTCTTCACTTGAAAGTTCTCTGCTGTCTCCCGGCGCAAGCTTTTCATCCAGCGCAAGGCTTCCGATTGAAATTCTTTTTAAGAAGATAACTTTGTTTCCTTGTGCGCTGAACATCCGCTTTACTTGATGAAATTTTCCTTCTGTTATTGTGAGGCGGCAGGAGTTTGCGCTGTTCCATTCCAAAATTGCCGGCCTTGAAATAAATTCCCTTTCATTTTTTTCAGGCGGAATAAAAAATCCTTCGCTGAATTTTTTTTCAAGGAATTTTCTTTGCTCTTCTGGTTCACTTTTTTCAAGCTCAACGTAGTAAGTTTTTTTTACATGGAAAAGCGGATTTGCAAGGCTGTGCGAAAAGTCCCCGTTCGTTGTAAAAATCAAAAGACCTTCCGTGTCTGTGTCCAGCCGTCCAACCGTGTGAATTTTTTGCAGCGAATTTTCTTTTGCATAGTAAAAATATTTTTGCGGAATAAAGCTGTAGACCGTTTTGTAAAGCCCATCGTCTTTTGTGGAGCAGATGGTTCCAGACTTTTTGTTCATCATAAGATATATATCCGGTGCAAGATTTTTTTTGATTCCGTCTATGGAAAGTTCATCCGTTGCCAAGTTCAACCCGAATCCGCTTTCAAGAACTCTTGTGCCGTTTACGCATACATTGTGCTTCTGCAAAAGCCTGCGCACTCTTCTGTGTGTGCTGATTCCACGCCGGATAAAAACCGTGTCCAGCCGTTCCTTAAAAAGTCCGTCCATTTGCAAAAGTATATATGTGCATTTCTGAAAAATCAACTTTGTTTTTTATGAAAAAAAATGTTTTCCGTTTATGAAATTTCTGCATTGCATGACGAAACGTGTTTTTCTGTTATGAAATAATTTCACGCTTCGCCCAGTGTGTTTTCTGTCCGTGCGGAAAATTTCACGAGCCGCCCAATGTATTTTTTACTTGTGAAATTTCTGCATTGTACGGCAAAAGGCATTTTCTGCAAATGAAATTATTTCATGGCTTGCCCAGCACGTTTTCTTTGAATGAAATCATTTCGCAAGTTGAAAAAATCCGTTTTTTGTAAATGCAGGAATTTCATTCACTGCCCAAGCCGTTTTCGTGTTAAAAAATGTAGATTTTTATAATCCGTGTGGCAATTTAAAGCTGCGCCGCCTCTCTTTTTTTTAGTTTCAAGCTGTGGTAAAATCATTTCATGGCAGAAGAAAAAACTGAAGATAAGACTGTATATATTCTTGATTCCTACGGCTTGATTTACAGGGCGTACTTTGCGCTTTTGAATCATCCTCTTACAAATCCCGGCGGAGACAATATAAGCGCGCTGGTTATTTTCTTTAAAAATCTGAAGGCGCTTATTTCAAAATACAATCCGTGCTATCTTGCTGCGGCGTTCGATTCGCGTGTCAAGACTTTCCGGCATGAGCTTTACGCGGAATACAAGGCCAACCGTGCCAAGACTCCAGAAGATTTGCACGCTCAGGTTCCTTGGATAGAAGAAATTCTTGAGGCGTTGGAAATTCCTGTTTTGCGCTACGATGGATTTGAAGCTGATGATATTATTGCGACTGTTGCAAAAAAATGCGCGCAGGAAAACCGGCCGTGCAGAATTCTTAGCGGCGACAAGGATTTGCTTCAGCTTGTTACGGACTCTTGCTTGGAAATGCAGCCGGACAGAGCCAATGGAGGCTGGGAAGTTATCGGCGCGCAGGAGGTTCTTGAAAAGTGGGGAATTCCGCCTGAAAAAATTCTTGACTACCTTTCGCTTGTGGGCGATGCTTCTGACAATGTTCCGGGCGTGAAGGGCGTGGGCGACAAGACTGCTATAAAACTTTTGACCCAGTACGGAACTCTCGATGAGATTTATGCTCATGCTTCTGAAATAAAAGGCGCGCTTGGAGAAAAAATCAGGAACGACAAGGACAACGCTTATTTTTCAAAGAAGCTTATAACTTTAAGATACGATGTTCCTGTTGAAATTGATTTTGAATCTTTCTGCACAAAAAATATAAATTTTAAGTCAGGCGCGGAAGTTCTTGAAAAATACGGAGCTTATGCGATTGCAAAAAGTTTTGCTTCGGAAACTGCGGCGGAAATTCATTCAGAAGAAAAATTAACTTTACAAGAAGAGCCGGAAGAAAAAAAAGTTCTGTCGGTAAAGCAAAATGAAGGCGACTACAAGCCTTGCACAAATCTTGACGAGCTGAAAAGTTTTGCGCAGAGCATTTTGGAATCCGCGGAAAAAATTGTGGCGTTTGACACAGAAACCGACAGCCTGAATACGCACGAGGCGAATCTTGTTGGTTTTAGTCTGAGCGTTGAAAAAGGAAAGGGAATTTATGTTCCTGTTATTTTGAGCGGCGGAATGTTTGCTCCGGAGACGATTTCTAAAAAAGACTGTCTTGCTGTTCTTGAAAAACTTTTTGCAGAAAAAGAACTTACGCTTGTAATGCACAATGGAAAATTTGACCTTGAAGTTCTTGCCGCAAACGGAATGAGTGCAAAAACTGAATGTAAAATTTTTGACACGATGATTGCCGCATGGCTTTTGAATCCTGCCGCTTCTGGAAAATCTCCGTACAGCCTTGAATTTCTTGCGGAAACAAAGCTTGGGCTTAAAGGAATTGAGTTCAAGGACATTGTTCAGAAGAACCAGACTTTTGCGGATGTTCCTTTGGAGAAGGCTTTTAAGTACGGCGCGGAAGATTCTGATTTTACGTTGCAGCTTTATTATCTTTTAAAAGATGAAATAAAAAAATCAAATCTTGAAAAGCTTTTTTATGAAATGGAAATGAAAGTTCTTCCGATTCTTGTTTCCATGGAAATTCAGGGAATCCATCTGGATAAGAAAAAACTGAATGAGTATAAAGATGAGCTTGCAGTTTTGATTTCAGAAAAGGAAAAAGAAATTTACAAAGAGGCCGGCTGCGAATTTAACATTGCCTCTCCAAAGCAGCTTCAAGAAATTTTATTTGAAAAACGAAATCTTCCTCATGGTAAAAAAACGAAGACTGGCTACAGCACAGATACAGCCGTTCTTGAAGAGCTTGTGTTTTCTACAAATGATCCTCTTCCAAAAATGATTCTTGATTACCGTTCGTACACAAAACTTCAAAGCACTTATGTTGAAGCATTGCCTTTGCTGGCGGACAAGAACGGCAGAATCCATACTTCGTTTTTGCAGACGGGAACTGCCACAGGTCGTCTTTCAAGCCGCGATCCAAATTTGCAGAACATTCCGGTGCGCGACGAGTCTGGAAGAAGAATTCGTTCTGCGTTTACAGCTGTGCCTGGAACAGTTCTTATTTCCGCGGATTATTCTCAAATTGAACTTGTTGTTCTTGCGCATTTGAGTGGCGATAAAAATCTTTGCTCTGCGTTTATAAATGGAATCGATGTCCATAAATCTACAGCCGCATTGATTTACGGAATTTCCCCAGAGCAAGTAAAGCCTGAGCAACGACGTTTTGCAAAGACTGTAAACTTCGGTGTGATGTACGGAATGAGCGCGTTTCGTCTTGCAAATGAACTGAACATAAGCCGGACTGAAGCAAAGAATTTCATTGACCAATATTTTTCAACGTATTCCGATGTTAAAAAATTTCTTGATGAAACAAAACGCATGGCAAGAGAAAACGGCTATGTTGAAACGATTACCGGGCGCAGACGTTATATCCCGGAAATAAAAAGCTCAAGCAAAATTGTGCTTCAGGGAGCTGAAAGAATTGCGATAAATACTCCGATTCAGGGAAGCGCGGCTGATATTGTAAAAACTGCGATGATAAAAGTTCAGGCTGCATTGGAAAAATCCGGCACGGGCGCAAAGATGCTTTTGCAGGTTCACGATGAATTGATTTTTGAATGCCCGGAAGACAATGCGGGAAATGCAATTTCAATTATTCAGCGCGAAATGGAAAATGCCGTTCAGCTGAAAATTCCATTGCGTGTGAGTGTTGAGCGCGGAAAAAACTGGGGAGAATTCCACTGATGGTTTTGTGTGTTACAGGACCGATGGCGGCAGGAAAAAATGCGGCAAGTTCAATTCTTGAAAGCATGGGATTTGCTTCGATTGATGCGGACTTGATTGGCCATGACGCAGTTGAAATTTGCAAGGGAAAAATTCTTGAGGAATTTTCTTCTTTGGCGCAGAAAAATAAAATTCAGCTTTTAAATCCAGATGGAAAAATCAACAGAAAAAATCTTGGGCAGCTTATATTTAAAGATAAAATGCTTGTGAAAAAACAGGAGAACATTGTATTTCCGTATATAAATTCAGTTTTGGAAAAATTCATAGATGCCAATTCTGAAAAAAATATTGCGGTCAATGCGACTGTTTTGTACAAAGTGAATGCAATGAAAAAAATTGATAAAATTCTTTTTATTGACAGTCCGGCTCTTGTTAGATTTTTGCGCGCTAAAAAAAGAGACAGAATGAAATCGCTTCAGATTATTGAAAGATTTTTTTCTCAAAGATTTTTGTTCAGCCAATATAAAAAAACTGGAATTGAAATTTTCAGAATCATAAACTGCGGAAATCTTTCTTCGCTTCAAAAAAAAATTGAGCGCGTAGTTTTTAAGAATTAATAGGCTTTTTAAACTTTAATTTTCCTCTAAATATCTTTTTTTTAATGCCGATATTCTTTGTATGGAATACCGGCTTTTTGTTTTATTTTTGAAAGCTGGCAGGGGATAAGATTATGGAACAGAAAAGAACTATTTGGATTGTACTTGCGGCTGGAATTTTTTTGTCAGTTGTGCTTGGTGCCGCTGTAATTCTTTATGCGTCTGAAGCTAAAAAAAATACAACTGCTCTCTATCAGCGTTCTGCTGGCTCGGTTTGGATGTCTCCAGAAACTGCACAGCAAAAACACGCGGAATCATTTTCAAATGGAATTGATTTTCCGAGCGAGCCTCCTGTTGAAGAAAAAAACATAAATCCTGCGGAAGTAAATAATTCTTCTGTAACTTCAAATATTGAATCTCCTGCGGAAGGAAAAACTTCTATTGAAAATACTGACTCAAGAATTGCGCAGACAGACAACGTTACTGTTATTTCTACAGGAAACACAAGCGTTTATAATGTTGGAGACACATCGACTACAACAATTGATTTGAACGCATTGAAAAACACAGCTTCCGCATCTAGCAATGTTACAGCTCAGAACAAGGCTGCTGAAACTGCAATCAGAGAAACAAATGCCGTTCACCGCAATGTTGAAAAAGATTCTCCTGTAGTTGAAAAGAAAATTTCTTCACCAAAGGCTTCTGCGTCTAGCAATAAAAATTCAATTTCTTCAAAAAGCTCTGCGCAAGTTTCTTCAGCTCCAAAAAAATCAACACAGTCTTCTGCTTCAAAAACTGCGCCGGCAAAAAAAGTTTCCGACAGATTCTGGGTTCAGGCTGGCTCTTACACAACGACAAAAAATGCTGACGAAGCCAGAGGAATTCTTGAGTCGAATAAAATTCCATGCGAAGTCTTTACATTTACAGATGCAAAAGGCGTGCTTCATTACCGCGTAAGAGTCGGACCTTATACAACAAAAAGTGAAGCAGAATATTGGAAGCAAAGAATCGATACAATTTCTTTGTTTGCAAAAAATGGAACTTACGTTACAAATACTAGCGCGGCAAAATAACTAAAATGAAAAAAACAAATGCAATGCGCATTTTAGACAGTTTGGAAATTCCTTATGAAACAAAAGAGTACGACGATGACGGAGAGCATTTGCTTCATAAGGGAGCTGCCTTGGAGCTTTCTGAAAAACTTGGAATAAATCCTGAATGCGTTTTTAAAACGATAGTCATGCGCACGGATTCAAAAGAGACTGTTGTTTTTTGCCAGAGCGCGGTTTATGAAATCAACTTGAAAAAGGCCAGAGCTGCTTGTGGCGCAAAAGAAGTTCATCCTGCTAAGCCTGAGGAACTTTTGTCGCTTACAGGATATATCCGAGGCGGCTGTTCTCCAATTGGAATGAAACGGAAATACAGAACTTTTATTGATGAAACAGTTTCGCTTTATGAAAAGGTTTATGTCAGCGCAGGAATCCGCGGACTTCAGCTTGTGATTTCTCCTTCTGATTTGATAAAAGCCAGCGATGCCCAGCCTGTTGATTTAATTCTTTAACGGATTTCACCACTAGAATTCGTTGTTTGAAATTATCGACTTTTTGCGATTTCTATAGTAAAATTGTTTCCATGAAAACACACACTTTTAAAGGCGGAATCTTTCCGTTGGAAATGAAGGAGCTTACAAATAAATGCCCTATAAAAGAGGCGTTTCCTTCTTCAAAAACGGTTACGATTCCAATCACCATGGGCGGCGCACCAAACACTCCGCTCGTAAAAGTTGGAGATTCTGTTGCAAAAGGACAGAAAATAGCTTCGGGTGAAAAATTCATGTCAGTGCCCGTCCATTCTTCTATTTCAGGAAAAGTAAAGAAGATTCAGAATTTTACCGTTACTGGCGGAATGACTGCGCCTTGCATTGTTATCGAGTCTGACGGTTCGGACAATGTTGAATTCCTGGAGCCGCTAGATCCGTTTACCTGTGGAAAAGAAAAAGTTCTTGAGCGGATAAAAGATGCTGGAATTGTCGGAATGGGCGGCGCGTCTTTTCCTGCGCATGTAAAATTAAATCCTCCAGAAGATAAAGAAATAGATTACGTTCTTGTCAATGCCGCTGAATGTGAGCCTTATCTTACTTGCGATGAACGCACAATGATTGAAACTCCGGAAAAACTTATAGACGGGCTTGCGATTATTTTGAATCTTGTTGGCGCGGCTGGAATAATTGCGCTTGAAGACAACAAGGCTTATATAAAACCTTCCCTTGAAAAAATTATAGTTGAAAAAGGCTATGCGGATGATATTCGCGTGATGCTTGTCAAAACAAAATATCCGCAGGGTTCTGAAAAATTTATAGTTTCGTCTTGCCTTGGCGTTGAAATTCCTTCGGGAAAACTTCCTGCCGATGCTGGCGTGATTATTTCAAATGTTGGAACTGTCTGCGCGATAAGCGATGCTTTTAGGCTTGGAAAACCTTTGATTGAACGCAGCCTTACAATTTCAGGCGGCGCAGTAGAAAATCCATGCAATTTAAGAGTTCCAGTCGGAACAATGATTTCAGATTTGTCTCCTGAATTTTTTTCTTTAAAAGAAAATTCAGCTGTGAAAATTATTTCCGGCGGTCCGATGATGGGCTTTACGATGCCTGATATGAATTTTCCAGTTGCAAAGGGAACAAGCGGAATTACTTTCCTTACAAAAGATGAAACTTATCTTGTTGATGAAGAGCAGTGCATTGGCTGCGGAATGTGTGTGTCTGTCTGCGCAATGCATTTAAGCCCGGTTCTTATGGTTCGTGAGCTTAAGGCTGAAAATATTTCAAATGCTAAAAAACTTGGTCTTATGGACTGCATTGAATGCGGTTGCTGTGCTTATGCTTGTCCGGCGAATGTTAGGCTTGTTCAGCGTTTCAGAATTGGAAAGTCTATTGTAAGAGAACAGATTGCGGCGGCAAAAGCAAAGGAGGCTGTAAAAAAATGAACTCTGAAAATAAAATGTTTCTTTCTTCTAGCCCGCATTTTACAGCTGGGCTTTCAACTCAAAAAATAATGCTTGCAGTTTTGATTTCTCTGCTTCCTGAATGTATTTATGGCGTTATTGTTTTTGGACTTCCTGCTTTGGCGACAATTCTTGTTTCTGTTGCTTCGTGCTTTGTTTTTGAATTTTTGTTTCAGAAAATCACTCGTCAAAAAATTGTTGTTTCAAATTTGTCTTGCTGTTTAACAGGCGTCTTGCTTGCTCTTGTAATTCCGTCTACAACGCCTTTGTGGATGACAGTTCTTGGCGCGTTGGTTGCGATTGTTATTGCAAAGGGACTTTTTGGAGGAATCGGAAGCAACGTTTTTAATCCGGCGCTTACTGGACGTGCTTTTATGTTTATAAGTTTTCCAGTTGCTTTGGGCGCGTCTTGGTTTAATCCGGCGACCGATGCAATTTCAAGCGCAACAGTTTTGAGTCAAGTTAAGGCAGGCTCTTTTGTTGCTGACAGTTCAGTTTATCTTCAATATTTTTTTGGAAACCGAGCCGGCTGCATTGGCGAAACTTCAATTCTTTTGATTTTGCTTTCGTTTGCATTTCTTGCTTTTACAAAAATAATCGACTGGAGAGCACCAATTGCAATGGTTGGAACTGTTGCTGTCTGCACATTTGTTTCCGGCGGAGATGTTCTTTTTGCGCTTTTGAGCGGAGGACTTTTGTTCGGAGCAACTTTTATGGTTACTGATTATTCAACTGCTCCTGTTACAAAAAAAGGCCGTCTTGTATTTGGCTTTGGCTGCGGACTTATAACTTTCTTGATAAGAAAATTCGGCGGATACCCAGAAGGTGTAATGTTCAGCATTTTGATTATGAATGCTGTGGCTCCGTTCTTGAATAATCTTTCAGCAAGAAAATATGGCTACGGAAAAAAAGGAAACAGAAAGCCTGCTCCTAAAAAAATAATTCAGGATTTTGATGTTTCAAATGCAGTTCCTTTAGAACAGAAAAAAAATGCGGAGGCTGAAAAATGAGCCAGAAAAATTCAGTCTTGGAAATGCTTGGACTTGGAATTGTCCTTGCGATTTATGCAATGGCGGCTTGCACAGTTCTTGCTGTTGTAAATAATTTTACTTACGGACGGATTGCGCAGAATAAACTTAACAAAGCGAATGCCGCAATGAAAGCTGTTGTAAAAGACGCAGATTCTTTTGAGGCTGTTGATTCATTTCCTGCAGCATCAAATTCTTCTATTACAATACAAAATATTTTTATCGCAAAGCAGGGTGGAAACGTGATTGGCGGAGTTGCCCAAGTTACAGGTCCGACTTATGACAAAGGCACAATCATGGTTGGAATGAAATCCGACGGAACTGTTACAGGCTTGCAGTTTTTGGAGCTTACTGATTCTCCGGGATTCGGCTTGAAGGCAAATGATCCGACTTTTACTCTTGCCAGCGGAAAAACATTTTACGGACAATTTGAAGGAAAAAATGCCAAAGACGGATTTGTTGCCGGTCAGACTTTTGACTCTATTTCCGGGGCGACAATAACTAGCGTTGGCATTGGCAATCTTATTTCCGCAGGAACAGAATGCCTTTTAAAAGTTCTTGATGGACAGGAGTTTAATTGATATGAACAAGCAGCTTCAAATTTTTACAAACGGTTTCTTAAAGGAAAATCCGCTTTTGGTTTTAAATATCGGCTTGTGTTCTTCGCTTGGAGTTACAACAAGTATTTTTAACGGACTTGGAATGGGAATGAGCATGACATTTGTTCTTCTTATGAGCGAGCTTGTAATCAGCGTTTTTAGAAAATACATTCCCAACGCAATCCGCCTTCCAATTTTTATAATTATTATTGCGGCGTTTACAACTATTGTTCAGTTTGTGCTTCAGGCTTATGTTGAATCTTTGTATGATGCGCTTGGAGTTTTTCTTCCGCTGATTGTTGTAAACTGCATTATCATGGGACGCGTTGAATCTTTCGCTTCAAAAAACAATGTTGGAAATTCTATTCTCGATGCGCTCGGAATGGGAATTGGCTACACTTGCGTTCTCGTTGTGATTTCGCTTGTGCGTGAATTTTTTGGCGGCGGAACTTTGATGGCTGGAACTTCTGTAAAGCTTGAGCTTATTCCTGAAGCGTACAGAATTGGAATTTTAAACAGCGCGCCGGGCGGCTTCATTGTTTTTGGACTTCTTGGTGCGGCAGTTCAGGCTTTAAAAAATAAAAAGGAGGCTGCAAAATGACTGATATGATTCAGCTTTTTATAAAGTCAGCAATTGTTGACAATGTTGTTTTTATTCAGTATTTGGCAATCTGTCCTTTTATTGGAATGACTGCTGAAACTGGCAAGGCTTCTGGAATGGGACTTGCTACAACTTTTGTTATCATTCTTGCAACTGTTGTTACTTGGCCTTTGTATAAATTTGTGATGATTCCGCTTGGATTGGAATTTTTGCAGACATTGTTTTTCATTCTTGTAATTGCATCTCTTGTTCAGCTTGTTGAATTTTATCTGAAAAAATCCGCGCCTGGACTTTATTCTTCAATGGGCGTTTATCTTGCGCTGATTACAACAAACTGCGCGGTTCTTGGCGTTACAATAAACTGCATAAGCAAAGACTACAATTATATTCAGAGCATTGTTTATGCTTTTGGAACAGCCTGCGGATTTCTTTTGAGCATGGTGATTATGTCTGGCGTAAGAAGCAGAATTAAAATTGCAAAAATTCCTGAAGCTTTTAAAGGAACTCCAATTCTTTATGTTGCCGCCGGACTTTTGAGCCTTGCGTTTTTAGGCTTTAAAGGTCTTATAAAATAATTCAGCGGAGGAACTTTATGAATACGATTATTTTAACAGTTGTTATTGCTCTGCTGATTGGTTTTGTTCTTGGCACACTTCTAGGGCTTTTTAAAAAAATATTTTCAGTTGAAGTTGATCCAAAAGTTTCCCAGGCAAGAGAAGCTCTTCCCGGCGCTAACTGCGGAGGATGCGGATATGCTGGTTGCGATTCGTTTGCTGTGGCTGTTGTAAAAGGCGAAGCTCCTGCAAATGGATGTGTTGCAGGCGGACCGTCTGTTTCTACGGCGTTAAATAAAATTTTGGGCTTGTCTGGCGATGAGTCTGATTCTGCAAAAAAGGCGGCTGTTCTTGCTTGCCACGGAACAACTGAATGCGCTGGAACAAAAGGAATTTACAACGGCGTTCAGACTTGCAAAGCCGCCCAGCTTTCCGTGAATGGAACAAAGCTTTGCGCTTTTGGCTGCATTGGTCTTGGCGACTGCGTTTCTTCTTGTCCGTTTGGCGCATTGTCAATGGGAGACGACGGGCTTCCTCATGTTGATTATTCAAAGTGTGTTGGCTGCGGAAAATGTGCAAAGGCTTGTCCTAAAAAACTTTTCAGCATTACAAACATTGAATTAAAAGGTCCTGTCGCGCTTTGTTCTTGCCATAACGACAATAAGCCTCAGATTAGAAAAGACTGTTCTGCCGGATGCTTTAAATGCGGAATTTGCGCAAAAAAATGTCCTGAGCAGTGCATTGATCTTTCTTCTGGAATTCCTGCGGTTGATTATTCAAAATGTACAAGCTGCGGAACTTGTGTTTCCTCTTGCCCTGACAAAGTTTTGAAATTCATGCAGGAACTTACTGCTGTATAAAATTTGTTTTATAGATAGGAGGTTTCTATGACAAATGTTCAGGTCATAAAAGAACTGACAAATTTAAAAACTTATTGTTCTGCAACTTCTTTGGATGTAGTTGAGTATGCAATAAAAGTTTTTCAGAAACTTGAAAGCTGCGGAATTTCAGAGCCGCTGGAAACTGAATTTAAGAAAGAGGAAGAAAAATGATAGGAACATTTTGGTCTTTAGTTCCGCCGGTCGTAGCAATTTGTCTGGCGCTTATAACAAAGGAAGTTTATTCTTCTTTATTTATCGGAATTTTAATTGGCGGTCTTTTTTATTCAGGATTCAGTTTTGCAGGAACAATAAATCATGTTTTTAAAGACGGGTTCGTAGGCTCTCTGTCTGATTCTTACAACGTAGGAATTTTGATTTTCCTTGTTATTCTTGGAATAATGGTTGCGCTCATGAACAAGGCTGGTGGTTCTGCGGCTTTTGGTGAATGGGCAAAAAAACGCATAAAGTCAAAAAAGAATGCGCAGATTGCAACTATTTTTCTTGGAATAATTGTTTTCATTGATGACTATTTTAACTGCCTCACAGTTGGAAGCGTAATGCGTCCGATTACAGACAGATATAAAGTTTCAAAAGAAAAACTTGCTTATCTTATTGATTCAACTGCGGCTCCAGTTTGCATTATTGCGCCTATCAGTTCTTGGGCTGCGGCTGTAACAGGATTTGTTGAAGGCGAAGACGGATTTCAGCTTTTTATAAAAGCGATTCCTTATAATTTTTACGCGCTTCTTACAATTTTTGCTCTTTTTGCAATTGTTATTTCCGGAGTTGATTTTGGTCCTATGAAAGGCTTTGAAGCTTTGTCATCTTCATCTTCTTCCAATGAACTTGAAGAGGAAAAACTTCCAACTGCAAAAGGAAAAGTTCTGGATCTTGTGTTCCCTATAATTTCGCTCATCGTTTTCTGCGTAATTGGAATGATTTATACAGGCGGATTTTTTGCTTCAGGCGAAGACCACCGCGGATTTGTTGCGGCTTTTTCTGGCTGTGATGCTTCTGTCGGACTTATGTACGGTTCTTTTGGCGCGCTGATTTTAACTTTGATTGTTTTTGTTTTGCGCCGTGTTTTGAGTTTTAAAGACTGCATGTCTTGTATTCCAGACGGATTTAAAGCCATGGTTCCTGCGATTTTGATTTTGACGCTCGCCTGGACTTTGAAATCTATGACAGACAGTCTTGGCTCAAAAGAATTTGTTTCATCATTTGTTCAGACTTATGCTTCTGGAATGCTGAATTTTCTTCCTGCGATTGTATTCGTAATTGGCGCGTTCCTTGCATTTGCAACTGGAACTTCCTGGGGAACTTTTGGAATTCTTATTCCTATTGTAGTCGCCGTGTTTAACGGAAGTGATTACAACCTTATGATTATTTCAATTTCAGCGTGCATGGCAGGAGCTGTTTGCGGAGACCACTGTTCGCCGATTTCTGATACAACTATAATGGCAAGCGCTGGCGCGGAATGTGTTCACGTGAACCATGTTAATTCGCAGCTTCCTTACGCACTTTCCGTTGCAGGCGTTTCTTTTATTTGCTATCTGATTGCGGGTCTTGTAAAAAATCCAATTCTTCCTATTTTGTTCGGAATGATTGTGATTGCAGGATTTTTATTTTTCCTTAAAAAACATCAGAAAGCAGAAGCTTAAACTTAGGAGTGTAACAAAAACTTTGACTGAAATAGCGTCAAAGTTTTTGTTCACAAGTTTGCGTTGCAAACTTCTTGTTGATTGCATATTCTCATTTCATTGTGAATATGCTTAAAAAGCCAAATCGAAAGTTTATACTTTCTCATTGACTTTTTATTGGAGTAAAAATGTCTAATGATAATTTAAATGCGGTTTATGATGCGCGCACTTTGGGAAAGCCTAGAATGCTTGCGCTTGGTGTTCAGCACATGTTTGCAATGTTCGGCGCAACGGTTCTTGTTCCGCAGCTTACGGGGCTTAGCGTTTCTTCTACGCTTTTGTTTGCCGGAATCGGAACTCTTATATTTCATTTTTTTACAAAAGGAAAAGTTCCGGCTTTCTTAGGCTCGTCGTTTGCTTTTCTTGCCGGCTACATGACAATCGCCCCGAATGGTGAAAAACATCTTTTGCCTTATGCGTGTCTTGGCGTTGCTTGTTCTGCTGCTTTGTATTTTTTGCTTGCTGTTCTTGTAAAAGTTTTCGGTGTAAAAAAAGTAATGCGCTTTTTTCCGCCGGTTGTAACAGGTCCGATTATAATTTCGATTGGACTTACGCTTTCACAGTCGGCAGTAGACAATTGCTCAAGAAACTGGCTTGTTGCTTTTTCTGCGGTTCTTGTAATTGTTGCCTGCGTTATCTGGGGAAGGAGAATGATAAAAATTATTCCGATTCTTCTTGCGGCTGTCGTTTCTTATGTCTTTGCAGGAATCCTTGGCGAAGTTGATTTTACTTCTGTAAAAAATGCGGCTTGGATTGGGCTTCCGGTTCTCAAGGAAAATACAGTTTTTGCAATTTTTGAAAATCCAGACACTTCATTAATTATAACTTCTATAGTTACGATTGTTCCGATTGCGATTGCAACCATGATGGAGCATATCGGAGATATTGCCGCCATTTCATCAACTGTAAACAGAAATTATTTTGAAAATCCCGGACTTCACAGAACACTTTTCGGCGACGGACTTGCAACTCTTGTTGCTTCACTTTTCGGCGCACCTGCAAATACAACTTACGGCGAAAATACCGGCGTTCTTACTTTGTCAAGAGTTTACGATCCTCGTGTAATCAGAATTGCAGCGGTGATTGCGATTTTGTTTTCGTTCTCTCCAAAGTTTGCGGCGTTAATAAGCGCGATGCCGGCTGCGACTTGCGGCGGAATTTCAATTGTTCTATATGGAATGATATCCGCAGTCGGCGTAAGAAACATTGT
The DNA here is from genome assembly GCF_000195275.1 of Treponema succinifaciens DSM 2489. NCBI lineage: Bacteria > Pseudomonadati > Spirochaetota > Spirochaetia > Treponematales > Treponemataceae > Treponema > Treponema succinifaciens. The sequence continues at coordinate 501,624 of NC_015385.1, forward strand.
TGAGAGCCAGGTTGATTTCAAGAATTCACGCAACGTAATTATCGCGGCTCTGATTCTTGTTCTTTCAATCGGAATAAAATATAGTTCCGCCGGAGCTGTAAACATTCACATCGGCGGTCTGACTCTCGGACTTTCCGGCTTGGCAACTGGAGCTTTGATTGGAATCATTTTGAATATGCTTTTGCCTGAAAAAAAGGCTTCGGAAAAAGAGTAGCTTTATGGAAAATAAAAATGTAGTTTTTTTAAATCATCCGCTGATTCAGCATAAAATTTCAATGCTCCGCGATGAAAAAACTGGAACAAATGAATTCAGAAAACTTGTTGAAGAAATTGCAGTTTTGATGGGATATGAAGCTTTGCGCGATCTTCCGGTTGAAGATGTTGAAGTAAAAACTCCGATTGAAACTTGCAAAACTCCGATGCTTTCTGGAAAAAAACTTGTTGTTGTTCCGATTCTTCGCGCTGGACTTGGAATGATGAACGGAATGCTGACTCTTGTTCCTTCCGCAAAAGTCGGGCACATCGGTTTGAGCCGCAATGAAAAAACTCATCAGGCTGAAGAATATTACTGCAAAATGCCGGATTCTCTTGATCAGCGTCAGATTGTAATTGTTGATCCGATGCTTGCAACTGGAGGCTCTGCAGTTTCCGCAGTTGATTTTATAAAAAAGCGTGGCGGAAAAAACATAAAATTCATGTGCATAATTGCTGCTCCAGAAGGCGTTGAAGTTTTAACAAAAGCTCATCCTGATGTAAAACTTTTCATTGGCCACCTTGATCGTTGCCTGAATGAAAACGCATATATTTGTCCTGGTCTTGGAGATGCCGGAGACAGAATTTTTGGAACAAATTAGTTTATGTTAAAAATTCGTGCTTCGTTGATTTTTAGCGGAGCATGAATCCACAATTGACTATTTAAGTATTTAGTTTTACTATAGATTGCTATGACTGCAAACGAGTTACGTTCAAAATATATTGAATTTTTTAAATCAAAGAATCATGTTGAAATTTCAGGCCAGTCTTTAATTCCTGAAAACGATCCTTCCGTACTTTTTACAACTGCCGGAATGCATCCGCTTGTTCCGTATCTTTTGGGAGAAAAACATCCGGCAGGAACACGCCTTACAGATTACCAGAAATGCATCCGCACAGGTGATATTGATGAAGTGGGCGACCCTAGCCATCTTACCTGCTTTGAAATGCTGGGAAACTGGTCGCTGGGCGATTATTTTAAAAAAGAATCAATCGGCTTTTCCTATGAATTCCTTACAAGCCCAAAATGGCTCGGTCTTGATCCGCGTAAAATTTCTGTGACAGTTTTTGCCGGCGATGACAATGCTCCCCGCGATGAGGAAGCCGCTACTTACTGGAAAGAAAACGGAATGCCGGAAGACAAAATCGCATATCTTCCTGCAAGCGACAACTGGTGGGCTGCAGGTCCTACCGGTCCATGCGGTCCTGACACTGAGATTTTCTACTGGGTTGGAGAGGGACTTCCTCCTGCCGGCTCCAACAAAGGAACGGACAGCGAAAACTGGATGGAAATCTGGAACAACGTTTTTATGCAGTACAACCGCGTTGATGAAAAAACTCTTGTGCCGCTTCCAAAGAAAAATGTCGATACCGGAATGGGTCTTGAGCGCACAAACTGTATTCTGCAGGGAAAAACATCTGTCTATCTTACCGAGGTTTTCCAGCCGATTATTGCAAAAATCGAGGAGCTTTCTTCCTATAAATACGGCACGGATGAGGAAAAGGACAGAAGCGTCCGGATCATCGCAGACCATTCCCGCTCGGCGGTTTTTATTCTTGGCGACCAGAAAGGTGTTTCTCCTTCAAATGTCGGTGCGGGCTACGTTCTCCGCCGTCTGATCCGCCGTGCAGTCCGCCACGGAATGAAGCTCGGAATCGAAAAGAATTTCCTTGCGGATATTGCACAGGCAGTAATCGAAAATTTCAAGTGTGCATATCCGGAGCTTGAGCAGAACAAGGAAAAGATTTTCACGGAGCTTTCCGCGGAGGAAAATAAATTCCGCGACACTTTGCGCAAAGGCGAGGCGGAATTCCAGAAGCTTCTTCCGAACCTGATGAAAAATCCCAAGAAGGAAATTTCAGGCAAAATCGCATTCAGGCTTTACGACACATTCGGATTCCCGCTTGAGCTTACTCAGGAACTTGGTGCCGAAAACGGATTCACCGTCGATGTCGAGGGATTCAAGGAGGCCGAGCGCAAGCATCAGGAGGCTTCAAAAACTCAGGATGCAGGTGCTGCCAAGGGCGGACTTGCCGAACAGTCGGACACAACCACAAAATATCACACGGCGACCCACCTGCTTCAGCAGGCGCTTGTCAATGTTCTTGGAGACAAAGTCGCGCAGAAAGGCTCGAACATCACGAATGAGCGTATGAGATTTGACTTCACGTTTGACCGCCCGATGACAAAAGAGGAAATCCAGAAGGTCGAGGACATTGTGAACGAGCAGATTAAAAAAGATTTGCCTGTTACGATGGAAGTCATGCCGCTTGAAAAGGCGACGGCAGAAGGGGCGCGCGCACTGTTCACGAACAAATACGGCGAGGATGTGAAGGTCTACACAATCGGCGAAAAGGACAACTGGTTCAGCAAGGAAGTCTGCGGCGGACCGCACGTCCAGCACACGGCGCAGATCGGCGAATTCAAAATCCAGAAGGAACAGTCATCTTCCGCAGGAGTACGCAGAATCAGGGCTGTAATTTCCGGTGGACTTCCGTTGGAAAAATAACTGTGTAACCGAACATAATAATAACTGTTTATTAATAAATGAATTAAAAGGATGAATTTTCATGAAAAAATTTTCTATTGGACTATTGATTTTCTTTGCTGCATTAGGAGCATTTGCCCAAAGTGATTTGCAGCCACTTGCAGTTGTAAAACTTAATAAATCAGAAACAATTACTGTAAAGCAGCTAAAAACACGCGCAAATTTCATTCAGAAGCAGTACGGAATGGAATCTCTTCCTATTGAGCAGAAGCAGGCTCTCTTGGAAAATCTTATCGCTGAAAAACTGATTACTCAGGCAGCGGCAAAAGAAGGACTTTCTGTTACAGACAGTCAGGTTGATGATGCTTTCTTGAATACATTTAGCCAGCAGCTTGGCACTCGTGTTTCAGAAGCTCAGCTTGAAGACTTGATTAAAAAGCAGACAGGAAAATCCTTGGATGACTATATAAAAGAATATAGCGGAATGTCAAAGTCTGAATATAAGGCTTACTTGAAAAATCAGCTTATTATTCAACAATATATATTTTCAAAAAAGCAGTCTGAAATTCAGGCAGTGGCAGCAACTGATGAAGAAATCCGCAATGCTTATGAAATGAATAAGTCAACTTTTGTTTGGAACGACATGATGAAACTTTTCCTTGTTATGGTTCCAAAGGGAAGCAATGATATGGCGGCTCGTGCTTTGGCAACAGATTTAAGAAATAAATACAAAGGCGATTCAAAGAAATTAGAAGAAATTAAAAATTCAAACGAAAACGGAACTAATTACAGAGCTGGCGACATTACAGTTGCAAAAACGGCTCAGCAAGCTCAGCAGCTTGGATGGTCAATTGACAGGCTTAATGAGCTTTTTGGAAAATCCGCTGGCTATCTTTCTGAAGTTACAGAAACTGCTTCCGACTTCCAGTTTTATGCTGTTCTAAAAAGGTACGATGCAAAAATGCTTTCAATCAGCGATGTTGTTCAGCCAGAAACAACTGTAACTGTATACGATTATTTGAAACGCAATATTACTTCTCAGAAACAGAGCCAGTATTTTACAGAAGCCGCTCAGGAAATTTCAAAGTCGCTTGATATTCCTTCAAATGTTGACCGCAAAAAAACTGGCGATGCTCTTAAAAAGCTCCTTAATTGGCAATAGGAGTTTGTTGTGTCCAGAAGAAACGGTCGTATTTTTGCGGTTCAGGCTCTCTATTCCTATGATGTCGGCAAGGCCTCTCTTGAGGATTTGCTGAAGCTTGAATGGCTGAAAGAAGATTCTGAAAATAATCCAAGCGGAAAATTTGTCCTGCCCGAAACTGTAACGGAAACTTCTGAAACTGAAGATTTTTCCCAGTCGCGGGCGGAGTCCTATGATTTTGCACGTTTGCTGATTTCAGGAACAATAAATCATATTCAGGAAATTGATGAAAAAATAAAGGCGCATTTGACTGCGAATTGGAATTTTGACCGCTTGAACAGAGTTACACTTTCCATTTTGCGTATCAGCGTTTTTGCATTGCTTTATCAAAAAGAACTTAAGCCCACAATAATTATTGATGAAGCCATTGCAATTTCAAAAGAATTTGGAACAGACGATTCTTTTAGATTTATAAATGCAATTCTTGATACAATCAGCAAAGAAGAGGTAGCGTGAGCAAAAAATCAATCTGCATTGCGGCTTTGTGCTGCTTGGCGGCAGTTTTAGTTTGTTCATGCTCATCTCATTCTGAAGGTTCATCTTTTACTTCCGCGCTGGATTCTGTTGATGCCGCTGTTTCTCAGAATTCCGTGGAAGACGCTTTAAAATCCCTAAAAAAACTTGAAAAAAAAGCCTACGCTTCTTATGAATTCCTTGGAATTGCAAAACGCTATTTTTTCCTTGGCGAACCAAACTTAGCGGAACGAGTTTTAAAAAAAAGTCTTAAAAAAAATCCCAAAAATCCCGAGCTTTCCGCTGTGTATGCGAATTTTCTTTTGAGAAAAAATCGTCTTGAAGAAGCGTTTCAAATTTCACTTTGTTTAAAAAATTCCAGATATTCTTCGATTTATGCAGAATGCGTTTTAAAAAAAGCTTTGGTTGCTATAGAAAATGGCGAGCCTGTTTTGGAATCGGCATTCAATTCTGTTTCTCAAAAAAAGAAAAATAAATCTGCGGAAATAAAAACTTCGGAAGAAATAAAAGAAATTTTTTGCAGTCCGGATTTTATTTCTGTGTACAAAAATGCTTTTGATGGTTCGGATGAAACCCTCTGGATTTTTAATGCCGCTTCAATTTTTATGCGTGGCGGTGAATTTAAAAATGCAGTGGCTTTATATCCAAAGAAAATTTCTAGCAATAAGGAAAGCCTTTTTTGGGGCTGTGTTTTTTTTGATTCAGGGCTTTATGCGGAAAGCATTGCCGTTTTGGAAGCCAGCTCAAGACTTGCTTCGTTTGCGGAAAAAACTGATTTGCCCACAAAAACTGAAATCCTTTCTCTTGAATCAGATGGATTTTATATTGAAGGCGAAGAAAATTCTTCCGAGGAAATTCGTCAAAATCTTATTCAGAATTTTTCAAAGATTCCGCCGCAAATATACATGAACAGCGCAATGTTTGCCAAGCGGAATGGAAACTTTGAAACTGAGCAAAAACTACTCGAATTTCTTTCTGCTAATTTTCCTGATTATTTGCCTGGGCTTGCGGCTCTTGGAGAATTTTCACTTGAACAGATAAAAAATCAGCATGAAGATTTTCTTTCTCAAAAAATTAGAAACGCCGGATTAAAAACTTTGAGCATGGAAAAAAAAGCCAAAGTTCCGGTTGTGCCGTTTGATTCTGTTCTTGAAAAATTGGATTCTATTATTGCATCCCAAAGTTCAGAAGCCTTGGTTTTAAAAGACGCGCTTGTTGCTCAAAAAAATAAACTTGACAAAACTGAAAAGCCTGTTTCTGACATTTGGCTGATGCTTGAAAAAAATGTTTCCGCGGAAAATATTTATCCTGAATCTGTTTTAAAGCACTGCGTTTTTTCTCTTTTAAATGAAAATTCCGAGTCGGATGCGGAAACTCTTTTTGATTCGTATTACAAGTCGAAGTATGATTTTTTGCCTGAAGATTCGCCGGAAAATCTTGAGCTTTGGGAATGTGAGCTTTGCGCCTGGTTTGCCTGTAAAAAGGGAAACTTTAAATCTGGGATTTCTCTTTACAATTTTATCGCGGAAAATTATGGAAATCGGATTGTCGCATTAAATTCTTCTTCAAAAAATTCTTCAATTATAAATGCGTTTGTCAATCTTGGCGTTTTGTATGCCAGTGTTGACCGTCTGCCGGAAGCTTTGGATTCGCTTAACACGGCTTCCGCAAAATCATCTGAAGGAAAAGAAAAGTCTGAAATTTTGTTTAGAATTGCGCAGCTTGAATGGAAGCAAGGAAATTTGTATGGTGCTTCAAGAGCTTTAAAATACGCGCTTTCATTGGATTCTGAAAATAACAAAGCTCGTTTGCTTCAGAAAAAAATTCAGGCGGAAAAATGAAACTTATTTTCTATAGAATTTGACTTTCAGGGAAAAAATTTGTATTTTTATAGTATAAAAAAAAGAGCGCAATTGATTTATGTTGTCCGCTCAAAATTTTAAAAAATTTTCAAATATAGATTTGGAGGATTTAAATGAAAGTAAAGCCATTGGCAGACAGAGTTTTGGTAAAGCAGGTTGCCGCAGAAACAAAAACAGCTGGCGGTCTTATTATTCCAGACACAGCACAGGAAAAAACCCAGCAGGCTGTTGTTGAGGCTGTTGGACCGGGAACTGAGAAGGAAAAAATCACTGTAAAGCCTGGTGAAAAGATTTTGTATGATAAGTACGCTGGAACAGGAATTAAGATTGATGGTGAAGACTACCTCATTCTTAAAAACTGCGACATTATTGCTGTTGTGGAGTAATTTTTTATTTTAGGTGGGTCATTTTGGCTCGCTTTGAATCAACACTTTATGGGCTGTGTCATTTTGATACAGCCCTTTTGTTTTAAAAACTCTTAAAATCTGAAAAGCCACATTTAAATCAGCTTTTTTACTATTGAAATTAAAAAACTCACTTATTTTTAAAATTTTTCTTGTTTTTATATAATTCTCATACAGCTTGGCACGTTTTATGCTATTTATTAAGTAAATAAAAGCATAATGGAGGCAAGAAAATGACTAGTGTTTCAGCAAAAGATTTGGACGTTGTGAGGATTCATCTGAATGAAATAAAGAAAATTCCTCTTCTTACAAATGACGAAGAAATTCAGCTTGCAACAAGAGCTGCTGCTGGAGACAAAGCCGCAAGAGATAAACTTTTGACTTCCAATATGCGCTTTGTTATAAAAATTGCTTCACAGTATTTGAACAAAGGTCTTGAATACGAAGATTTGATAAGTGAAGGCTATCTTGGACTTATGAAGGCTCTCGACCATTTTGATGTAAGCAAAGGCTACCATTTTATATCTTATGCTGTCTGGTGGATTCGCCAGAGCATAATGAAAGCGATTGTTGATTTTGGTCGCCCGATCCGTCTGCCTGTAAATAAAGATGCTGAGCTTACTGAAATAAAAAGAGCGTGTCACAGCGTAAATCCGCATGGAAAAAAATCAGAGGAAGAAGAACTTGAAGAAGTTGCGCTCAAACTTGGAATGACAAAGCACCATATAAGAGAAATGCTTAATATTTCGCAGGAAATGATAAGCTTGGATTCTCCTATCAGCGGCGATTCTGATACTGCGCTTGTTGACACAGTTTCTGCCGGAACTTTTACGCCGGAAGATGCAGCTATCGATGCTTCTTTGAAAACTGAAATTGACAAGGCTTTTGTCGGCTTGGATAAAAAATCAGTTGAAGTTCTTAATATGCGCTATGGTCTTAATGGTCAAGGCGAAAGAACATTGAAAGAAGTCGGCGAGAAAATGAATCTTTCAAGAGAACGTGTTCGCCAGATTGAAAAACATGCGATTGCAAAAATCCGTGCAAACAAAATCTGCGATATTTCTCTTAAGGATTACGTTGCTTAAGCTGGCATAAAGCGTTGTAACGTGCGGTCTTGAGAATTTCTTTATCACGGCTTAAGTCGGCTATGTTCAATGCGAAATATCCTGACTGGGCTGTTCCAAAGACTTCTCCAGGACCACGCAGCTTTAAATCTTCTTCCGCAATGAAAAATCCATCGTTACTTTGGTGCAGTGCCTTTAATCGCGAGATTCCAGTTTCGGTGATATTTTTGCTGTAAGTTAAGAAGCAGTATGACTGGAATTTTCCTCGCCCGACTCTTCCGCGAAGCTGATGAAGTTCCGCAAGACCAAACCGTTCTGCGTGTTCAATTGCAATACAGGTTGCGTTTGGAACATCGACTCCGACTTCTACAACTGTTGTTGCAACAAGAACTTGAATATTTCCGCTTGAAAATTTTTTTAGTATTTCAGCCTGCTGTTCATCGTCAGTTTTTCCGTGGATAAGCGCACATTTGAAATTCGGATAAACTTCTTTTGAAAGAAAATCGAACATTTCTTCCGCAGATTTTAGCGAAGTTTTTTCAGTTTGTTCTGCCTGCGGATTTTCTGCGATTCTTGGGTAAACAAAATATGCCTGATGACCTGCATTCAACTCTTTTCTTATGGCTTCGTAGACGTTGCGTTCATTTCCGAAAACTGTAAGATAAGTTTTTACAGGAAGCCTTCCTTTTGGCATGGTTTTTATTACGCTTATGTCAAGATCACCGAATGCAGTCAGTGCCAATGTTTGCGGAATTGGTGTCGCGCTCATCATTAAAAGATCCGGAGAATGCGCCATGTGCTTGAATGAGATTCTTCCTTTTGAAATAATCGATTCTCTTTGCGTTACTCCGAATCTATGTTGCTCGTCTATTACCGCAAGCTGAAGATTTTTGTACTGCGTGTTTCTGCTGAAAAGCGCATGGGTTCCAATTACAATGTCAATATTTCCGTCTCTAAGAGCATTTAAAAGAGACTGCCTGCCAGAGGCTTTTAAATTTCCTGTGAGAAATGCAGTTTTGATTCCGGCTGGCTCTAAAAGTTTTGCGGCGTTTTCTGCGTGCTGGCGGGCAAGAAGTTCTGTGGGAGCGAGAATTGCGCATTGTCCGCCGTAGTCAATTGTACGTGCGCAGACAAAAAAGGATACAAGCGTTTTTCCGGAGCCGACATCTCCTTGCAAAAGCCGCTGCATGGAAAACGGAGGCTTTGAAAGTTTTTGCGGAGCGTTCAGCATTGTGTTGCATTCCGTCTGGCTTTTGTCAATATCGCGGTTCATTTCTAAAATTGAATTCATCTGATCCAATGTAAGTTCAAAATTCAAGCTGCTGAAAATCTGTTTCTGACGAGGCGAAAGGCTTTTCTGGAATTCATTTCTTATCTGCTCAAGACCTGTTTCTGAATCTGGCGTGGAAAAGTACGGATATGCTTCTGGAACAAAATCCTGCAAAGGCAAAGTTCCGCGGTGCATAAGAGCGCGTTCCAGCATTTTGTATTCAAAAAGGTAAAGCTCTTCGTAAATTAAAGTTTTTCTAGCTTCCTGCGCCTGATTCAAAGTTTGCGGCTGGTGAACAAAAAGAATCGCTTCGCTTTTATTTAAAAGATTCCGTTCTTTTATGATTTTGTCTGGAATTTCGTTGCTTATGTTTTTTGCGTATTGCTTTAATGCTTGCGCAACAGTTTTTCTGTAGACTTTTTGAGTGAGTCCTTCTGTAAGCGGATAGATTGGAATTACCGCACTGTCTGGAACTGGAATATTTTCAAAGTCCGCTAAATTTCCGTCGAATGAAATTCTTGACGCTTCAAAAGATGAAGACTGAAGCTCGTTGTATTTTGTTTCAAATTTTCCAGTTACGGCGATGATGCTTCCTTCTGGCAGAGATTTTTCAAGAAAGTCCCGGTTGAATGCGACAAGCCAAGCGTTTGCGCTTCCGTCGGTTATTGCGATTTTTAAGGTTTTCATTTTGCCGTAGCCAAACCACTGGTGAGCCGTTACTTTGCAGATTGTGTGGACTTTTGGAAAATTTACGTAATCTCTTAGCGGAATCCGTTTTGTTCTGTCTTCGTAGTCGCGCGGAAAAACAGAAAGCAAATCGGCCACTGTGAAAATATTCAGGCTGGCGAATTTTTTTGCCGCTGCCGGACCCACACCGGAAAGTGTTTCTACAGCGGCTCCAAGTTCAGAAAGAATCATTTACAAAATTATTGACAAAATAAAAGCTAAAAGAATTCTTAAGGCAAACTGCAAAAATAAAAGCGCGATTATTGAAATTATCAAAGCGGCTTTGTAAGTTATGCGTCTGCCAATTGCGAATGTTCTTGCGATTCTGTAGACAATCGATGAAATTGAACTGTCAATCTGATTTGCCATGAATCCGCTTGTGTTGTACGAATCTCTGTTTATCATTATCAAAATGAGCCGTATTGCAAAAAGGATTATTAAAAAGAAAATGAGCGATGACAGAATTGAAAAGAAAATTCCAAGAATCATTGCCAGAATCATCTGGAGATTTATGTAGCCTCCGTTTGCAAGGCTAGAAAAAAGCTGCGAGCCTGCGCCCAAAATGCATAACGCAAGCGCGGGACTAAAGTCAAAGCTTCCGAATCTAAGCCATTTTATTCCGCGGAAAAGATTCATGTATGGATCGCATATTTGAGCTAGAATATCCGCCGGTTTGCTGTATGAATAATTTGGAATCCAAGTGATTATTATTCGCAAAAGACATAAAAGAGAATATAGCGATAAAAATGCTGAAAATATTCTTAAGATAAACATGGCGTAAAACCTCCTGTGCCATTATTCAGTCCAGACTTCATTAACTCCGGAAATATCTTTTAGGCTGTCTATGTATTCCTTTGTGTTTGGAACGGTCAGCTGAGTGTTTGCCTTTACAACATAAGTTTTTCCATCTATTTCTATATGAAAATATACTAACAAAGTTCCTGTTCCGCCAAACAAAATATCTCTAAGCGGCGCGATTTCTTTTACAGAAGAAAAACCTTGCTCAAGCTGAATATGGATGCTTGAAATTGCCTTTTGCTGCAAAGTTGCAATATCTTCAATTGATTCTACAAGAAAACTTGGAACTTCCCTTTTGCCGTCAACTTTGCCTTTGAATGCGTAAACTTTTTCGGCTTCAATCTGGCTTGAATATTTTTCCCAAACAGGAGGAAAGAACGTTACGTCAATAAATCCCTTGTAGTCGGCGAGTTTTGCAAACGCCATCTGCTTGCCTTTTTTTGTCATTATGATTTTTAAATCTTGAAGCATTCCGATTGCAATGTACGTTTTGCCGGAATTTCTTGATTGCCAAGATGATCTTCCGCTTGATTCCAGCGATGCTTTTTCTGCCTTGTCTATTTTTGCCCAGCGTTCGATATTTTCGCTGTTGCAGGTTGCGCAGGTTTCTATTGCTGTTTTGTAGTCGTCCAAAGGATGCCCGGAAACAAAGCAGCCTATGAGTTCTTTTTCCATGTTAAGGCGCTCCATTTTTGGAAGGTCTTCGCATTCTTCAAATTTGAAGTCTTCGAATTCTTTTATTCCGGCATCTTCAAAAAGGCTTGCCTGCCCGTATTCCTTGGAAGCGTTCTTTTTATCTTCGTATTCAATTACGCGCTCAAAGTTCATGGTGAGAGTTGCACGGTTTTGTCCCAAGTTATCGAATGCGCCGGTTTTTATAAGGACTTCTATAGCTTTTTTGTTTACGTCTTTGCTGCTCAGCCGTTCAATAAAATCCACAAACGATTTATAAGGTCCGTTTTTCTCGCGCTCTTCAACAATAGCTCTTGCGGCGCCTTCGCCCATTCCTTTTATTCCCTTAAGACCGAACACAATATGTCCGTCGATAACATCAAAAATTGAGTCGGAACGGTTTACGTCCGGCGGATCAACTGGAATTCCCATTTTCCGCGCTTCTTCAATGTATTCAGGAAGAGTGTCTGTGGAAGTGATTTCGTTGGTCAGGTTTGCCGCCATGAATTCAGCTTTCTTATGGGTTTTAAGCCAGCCAGTTCTGTATGCAAGAACTGTGTAAGCCGCCGCATGGGACTTGTTAAATCCGTACCCAGCAAACGGCACCATTATATCAAAAATTTCATCAGCGTGTTCTTTTGTGTAGCCTTGCTTTATTGCGCCTTCTTCAAATTCAACTTTTTTGCCCATGAGGACTTCAAGCTTCTTTTTTCCCATGGCACGTCTAAGCATATCCGCGCCGCCGAGAGAAAAGCCTGCAATCTTCTGCGCAACCTGCATAACCTGTTCCTGATAAACCATAACGCCGTAGGTTTCCTTTAGGATTCCTTCAAGACACGGATCTGGATAGTGAACGGTTTCTGGCTTCCATTTGCCTTCAATGTACTGCGGAATATAATCAAGCGGACCAGGACGGTAAAGCGCGTTCAAGGCGACAAGCTCTTCCACGCATCTTGGCTGGCACTGGCGCAATATTTTCTGCATTCCCGGAGATTCAAACTGGAAAATTGCAACAGAGTCTCCGCGGCAGAACAAGTCGAATGTCTCGGAATCAGTTTCGCTTACGTTTTCTGTCTTGAATTCCGGCTCGTCTGGTTTTTTGTGCTTGTTGATTATGTTTTCGGCATAGCGGATTAGAGAAAGTGTTTTAAGCCCAAGGTAGTCGAACTTTACAAGTCCGCACGGCTCAATTATGTCCATTGTATACTGAACCGCAACTTCGCCTGTCTTTGGATCTTTGAAAACCGGCGCCCAGTCTGGAAGGGCAGTAAGTCCGATTACCATTCCAGAAGCGTGAAGACCAGTGTTTCTGATTAAGCCTTCAAGTTTTTTGCAAAGAGCAATCCAGCGGTCAAAAGTTTTTTTATCCAGCCCGATTGTCGTTTCTGGATTTTCGCTGATTGGAATAAGCTGTCCGCCGTCTGGAAATTTGTCTGTAGGCGGCTCAAGCGCGTTTTTCAGTTTTGCCTTTGGATTGTCTGGAATGCAGGCTTTTACTTTTGTAACAATTGAAAGCGGAATGTTCAGGATTCGTCCGACATCGGCAAGACAGTTCTTGGGCTTTAACGTTCCAAACGTTACAATGTGACCGACTTGAGGCTCTCCGTAAGTTTCTCTTGTGTGCTGAATGATGTTCTGCCTAAAATCGAAGTCCATGTCTATATCAAAATCCGGCATGGAAACGCGCTCTGGATTTAAGAAACGCTCGAAAATCAGCTTGAACCTGAACGGGTCAATGTCTGTTATAGTCATGCAGTATGCGACAAGGGAACCTGCTCCTGAACCGCGTCCCGGACCAATCGGAATGCCGTGTTCTTTTGCCCAGTTTATGAATTCCCAGACAATCAGGAAGTAGCCAGAAAATCCCATCTTAAAGATAATTCCAAGCTCATATTCGCATCGCCGCCTTATTGCCTGCGTGATTTCCGGGTAGCGCACTCTGAGACCTTTTTCTACAAGGCAGCGCACGTAGTCGTCCTGATTTTCCGTGTAGTCTTCGTGCTTTTGAAATTCGATTGGAAGGGAAAACCGCGGAAGGCAGCCTTTTAGTTCCGGCGTTGTGTACTGATGAATTGTAAGGTTGCACATATTGGCGATTTTTATAGTGTTCGCCATTGCCTCAGGGTAGTTCGGAAAAAGAATTGACATTTCCTGCTCTGTCTTTAAGTACCATTCTTTTCTTCCGCCACCCATTGTCTGATGAGGCTCGTCCAAAAGTTTCTTGAATCCAATGCACCTTAAAGCGTCCTGGGCTTCTGCATCGTCCTTGTTGCAGTAATGAACATCGTTTGTAAGAACAAGCGGAATATCCAGGTCTTTGGAAAGCTTTATGAGGTTGACTGCGACTTCTTTTTGCTCGTCAAGTCCGTGGTCTTGGATTTCTATGTAGTAGCGGTCCGGTCCGAAAAGCTCCTTGTATTCCTTTGCAACCCGGTATGCGTCTTCTTCCCTTCCATTTAAAAGCAATTGCGGAAGCTCGCCCTGAATACACGCGCTAAGGCAGATAAGTCCTTCGTGGTACTTTTTTAGAAGCTCAAAGTCTATTCTTGGTTTTCCGTAGTAAAGTCCTTCTGTATATGCGATTGAAGAAAGCCATGACATGTTTTTGTAGCCAGTCTGATTTTCGCACAAAAGAATAAGGTGAAAGTAGTGGCTGTTTTTTCCATTTCGCCCGAACGGAACATCGTTGTGCTCTGTGTGGCTTCCCCAGGCAACATAAAATTCTTCGCCTACAATCGGATTTATTCCGTTTACGTGGCAGAGCTTTTCAAAGTTGAGCGAGCCGAACATATTGCCGTGGTCAGTAAGAGCCAGCGCCGGCATGTTAAGCTCTTTTGCCCTTGCAACAAGCGTGTCAATCTTGCTTGCGCCGTCCAGAATTGAATAGTCTGAATGGACGTGAAGATGAACAAAATTGCTAACCGGAGTTCCTTCCGGGGCATCAGGAAATTTATGATAGTCAGCCAAGCCAAGCTCCTTGCAGTTTTTTAGATGTCCTTATTCTAATAGAAAAAGCCTCTTTTTGCTAGGCAGATTTCCTTGTCAAGAAAGGGAATGGGGCTGTCCAAAAAGAAATGGGCAGCCCTGATTATTTTAAATTTACAATCTTCTTTCCAGTGAAGAATATAAAACTCTCATGAAAAAGCGTTCCACTGAATGTGAAACTGTCTTTGGACAGACAAAAGGCAATTTAGGCTTCAGGCGATTTCATCTTCGGGGAAAAGAAAAAGTTGGAACTGAATGGGGATTATTGATGCTGGGATATGATTTCAGGCAACTGATTCGATTAATGAACACCTAAGAAAAAAGCAATAAACGAAAATCTACAAAATTCATTTAAACATAAAAAAGACCGCCCTTTTTGAAGTCTGTTAATAACTTCTAGGACAGCCCCCTCTAAAAGTAAATTAAACCTTAAATAAATCTATCTCAGATCCAATTTGTTTGATATTTTCTGCAACTTTTCCAGAAATAGTAGAAAGAGCAGCTCCGGTTTCATTAATTTTTTCTGCACCTGTATGCATTTCTTCAATACTACCCTTCATGGTTTCGGTTGCATCCTGCAGCTTCTGAATCTCTGAAAGAATGTGCTTGTTACTTTCTGTCATTTCAGAAGAAGCTGAATGAACTTCAGATGTAGAATTATTCATAGACTTAAGGGCATCAATAATCTGTTTAGAACCAATCTGCTGTTCTTCCATTGCTCCCTTGATCTGCTCAACAATCTGACTGGTTTCTGCAATACTACGCTCAATTGCGGCAAACGCTGTATTAGTTTCATTAGAAACATTAACAACATCCTGAATTGTTTCCTGTATCTTCTGAAGCTCAGAACCAATTGTCTTAGACTGGTCTGTAGAAGTTTCAGAAAGCTTTCGAATTTCATCTGCTACAACGGCAAATCCCTTTCCTGCTTCGCCCGCATGAGCTGCTTCGATTGCCGCATTCATAGCAAGCAGGTTTGTCTGTTCAGCAATATTTGCAATTGCAGTATTGGCATCCTGAAGCATCTTTGACTGCTCTTCAATACGAATAATCTTTTCATTTGCATTGCTCTGAGTAGTAAAACCTTCACTTGAATGTTTTTGTAAAGTAGAGAATGAAGAAATCATCTTTCCTACAGAAATATTTACAGAATTTATGTTTCCAATCATCTCTTCTACTGCGGAAGAAGCTTCTGTTACACAAGCAGCCTGAGACTTAATCATATGCTCAAGAGATTCAATATTAGAACTAATCTGATTTACAGCACCAGCTGTTTCCTGTACTGAATCTGCCTGAGAAATAATCTGATTATTTACACTCTCAATATTTGCAATAATTTCTGTAATAGAAGCAGAAGTATCCTGTGTACTTGACTGCAAATCTGTATCTACAGTTATAAGACTTGTCTTTGAATTCTGAAGATTCTTTACAATTCCCTGCAGCTTTTCAACAAAGGCATTAAAGCCATTTACAACATCACCAATTTCATCGTTTGTAGCTTCTGGAATACGATGTGTAAGATCTGCATTTCCGCTGGCAATTGTTTCAATAGAATTCCTAACAGTTTTAAGAGGTTTAATAAGAAGCCCTATTAAGAAGAAAACAATTCCACCTGCAACAACGATTGTAAAAATGATGATAAAAAATACTGTAGTACGAAGACTCCTTAGAGAATTGAAATAAATATCAAAAGGAGCAACTGCAAATACTGTCCAGGTTGTTCCAGGGATTCTTTTGTAAGAAGCAAGAAGATGAGCGTGAGTATTAGGATCAACAAATTCATCTATACCTTCTTTTCCAGCAAAAATATTATTAAGAATAAGTCCGAGCCCCTGTGTATCATCAAGGGTAGCACCACCTTCTTCCTGACTTTTTTCTGTATCTTCATTTACATTTGCAATTGTAGAAGCAGTAGCCCAGTTAATTACTAAAGGATGCATTCCACCACCAATGTCTATATCTTTAATGGTTTCCTCTACAGAGTTTCCGCTGATAACCATTACAATTACACCAATCGGCCTATGGTTTTCATTATAAACCGGAACACTATAATGCTGAAGAATTGAATCTGTTACCGGACTATGAGTTGGATCTGAAGTGTAATCTTTACCCGCAAAAGCTTCTGTAAAATAAGCTCTGGTACCAAAATTCATTATGCGTCCATCACTTACTATAGCATCACCTTTTGCATCATAAAAAGCAAGATTCTCAAAATTATCTGCAAGTGTAGCAGAAATACTTTTAAGCTGATTTTGCTTTTCTTCAAGTGAAGCATTCTCATCTTTTATTATAGTTAATTCAGCAAGTGCATGTAGAGTCTGAAAGTGTTTCTCATTGATTGCTACAACTTTGTCTACAACATCTGTAGAAGCATCTTCAATTCGGGCATAAACACTTTCTGTTAATCCCTTTGCTGCATTCTTATATGATACCATTCCAACTGAAATACTTGAAAAAACTGTTACTATAATAAACATCACAAAAAGTTTTACAGTAAGTGTAACCCGCAGTTTTCCTTTATTTGCCATATCTTTTCTTCCTTAAGAATGTTCTGCCCAAAGTGAACTTGGACTTTTTTAGGAAAGCTTATAAGGTGGTTTAAGCCTGCTGCTGTTGCAGCCAATAAGCTTTTCTGTTGATATCTGCAGTATGAAGTTTTTCTCTTCGTTCTGCAAGCCTTGATTCTTTTCTGCCTTCAAAATAATCCGCTGGAGTCAGATAAAGAAGTGCGCTGTGAAGACGCCCGTTGTTGTAAAAATCAATCCACTGTGCCATCTTTTCTTTTGCATCTTCATAACTGAAGTATGGAGTCTTACGGACATGTTCAGTTTTCAGCGTTGAATGAAATCTTTCCAATTTGCCGTTGCTCTGCGGATGACAGATTCTCGCTGCCGTTTCGTAAAGTTCCAGCAGAGAAACCAAAGATTTGAAGTCTTTTGAAATGAACTGCTTTCCGTTGTCGTGGATGATTCGTGCTTTTGCTTCCGGATACTTTTCCTTTACTCTTGCAACCAGAAGCTCAATGTTTATTCCCTCCATGTTTTCGCATAATGCCCAGTCCGGAATTTTTCGGCTGTAGCCGTCCATTATGCTGATAAAATAATAAAACACACCAGGAACCTTGATGTATGAAATATCTGTATGCCACTGCTCATGCGGAGCCTCGGGCTGGTCAAAGCCTTTTTTCTTTGCTTCTCCTTCATTCTTAGCCCATTTATGGACCAAATCGTACTCTTTCATGATGTTGTATACGCTTGCAGGGCGGACAAAGGCTACATTTTTTACATAACCACTTGACATCCCCCCCCCCCCGATGTAAAATGCCACATATTTTATTTTTTACAAGGAGGCTTTTTATGAAAGCTTTGAAAAAAATTTGCACAGCGCTTATGCTTCTTGCATTTGCGTTCGTATTCGCATCATGCTCTAGCGGCAGTGATTCAGACGATGATGACGACCAATCAATAACTCTTTCTGACGGAAGCTATACATTAGCAATAACGCAAACTTCTGATGGAATGGTCGAAAAATATGATATCAAAGCAACTGCAAGCAATGAAAGTTGGACTTTTAAGTCTGGTTCAAAAACGCAGAATGTTGATCTTACAAAACAAATGACCACAGACGAGCTTGCAAAGTTTAAAGAAATGGACGATGATGATAAAAAGGCAATGACTAAAAAGGAAATGAGTCTTCCTGATGATGCAGAAATCTCCTTTGCTGACAATAAAGTGATTGTAAAATCAACTCTTTCTGCTGCAGAGCTTACAGAAATGCAGGAGGACTATAAATTATCATCAATTCCATCCGACGCCAAAATCAAAACAATTAAAGATAATGAGTATGAAATAACTATGTCTACTAAAGAATGGGAGACAATTGTATTTCATGTCAATAAAGACTAAAAGCTTTTGCTGATATGTAAAAGGGGCTGTCCAAAAAGAAATGGGCAGCCCTAATTATTTTAAATTTACAAGAGAATTCAAATCTGCTAAAATTTAAATATGAGCAGAGGCGTAAGCGATAAAATCACATACAAACCATATAACCAGGGCGGGCAGTGGCTCCTGCCACCAAGTCTGGACGAACTGGTTCCGCTGTGAAAAGCTGAAAGACTCAATCGAGGAAATATTTGTATCGACAGTGAGGCTTCTGAACAGGAAAGGTTATGTCAGCCTTGAAAAATATTTCGTTGACGGAACAAAAATCTACAAAATTCATTTAAACATAAAAAAGACCGCACTTTTTGAAGTCTGTTAATAACTTTAAGGACAACCCCGTAAAAAAGCCGTTAGGCTTTTCCAATCCGTGTGGCAATCTTTCATTGTGCATTTTATTTTTAGGTGGTAAAATGGCGCATTATGAAAGCAGCAATAAAACAATTAAAACTTTTTGCCGTGTTTGCGGTTATGGTGCTTGCGCTTGCAGGCAATGTGTATGCGCAGAATATAAGTTCTGACTTTGTGAGAATTTCAGCTGTTACCCTTGAAAGGGCTTTTTATATGTGCGACCACGAGGTGACGCAAAAAGAATACAAAGACATAATGGGGACAAACCCGAGCAAATTCAAAACTAATCCAGACAAAGGCGAGATTCAGGAAAACCGCCCTGTAGAGCGGGTAAGCTGGTTTGATGCGATTGAATACTGCAACAAGCGTTCTATAAAGGAAGGACTTACGCCTTGCTACAAAGCCAACGACATCACAGACACAAGCAAATGGGGCATAGAGCCCACAGCAGACACGGGTAAATGGGGCATAAAACCCACAATGACAATCAGAAAAGGTTATATTTTTAACCAGTCGACGTCGACGTGGTTTAATGTTGAGTGCGATTGGAATGCGAACGGTTACCGTCTGCCAACGAATCTGGAATGGGAATATGCCGCAAGCGCAGGAAATTCTTTAGGCAAAGATGTTTACAGCGGAACGGACGATGAGTCAAAACTTGGTGATTACGCCTGGTACATCCGCAACAGCCGCAATAAGACTCACGAAGTAAAAAAGAAGAAGCCTAACGCTTTTGGGCTTTACGACATGAGCGGCAACGTGGAGGAATGGTGCTGGGGAAACGAAGGTTGTGATTATGCCAGCAATCTTCACGGCGGATACTGGGGCGTTAAAAATGGACGATACTGGAAGGTTGGCAATGGAAAGGACGGTATTATGACTTTGCAGGGCATGGATCCTAGCTGGACAGTTCCTGAACAGTTTTATGTTTTAGACAAAGACTATAAATTACCATATAAATACGCAACCGCCTGCTTTGGATTCCGCGTAGTGCGCACAGACACAAGCACTGTTACAGAGGCGCATAAGAAGCAGGTGGCAAATCAAAAAGAAGCGGAGAGAAAAGTTCACGAGGAAGAGCAGAAGCCGCAATCTAGGATAGCTTCTATGGAAGAAATAAGATTGAATACGGCAAAAAGTTATCTATTAAACGGCATTCCTCCGAAAAAAGTTGCAAAGATAATGGGGCTTGAGCTTTCTCAAGTTAAAGAACTTCAAAAATCTATTAAAAAATAGCCGCTTAATTTTTATATAAGGAAAATTCTATGAAAAAGACTTTTAAAATTGCCGCGCTTTCAACTTTGATTATGGGCTTTTTTGTGAGCTGGTCGCCAGCAAAAGATATTAGTACATATATAAATAACGCATATAAAGAGATTATAGAAAAGCAAATCTACACCGAAAAGCAGGCGGATTCCTTATGGTGGAAGACGAACGCGCGTGAAATGATTTTGACTCCTATTGAGGAATACGATGACTTGGGCGACAGATACTATGAATCAAAACTGTGGCAAGAAGATTCCCTTTATATCACAAGATTGCTTGTTGATTATCCTTCAGCAACTGCCAGCTATCTGCATCAACTATATAAGAGAAGATATGACTGCCTTAGAAATGTCAGGGAAGTTTGGCTCAGTCCGCAAGTTGACGCCTGGGCTTTTATAGATGAGTTGCAGTCTGAGTTTATTGAAGATGAATATCAAGCAGGAACTAAGGACGACTTTATAAAATATAAAGATAGATTAATGTTTGATAGCGGCATGATGAACGGTTCCTGCACTATCTACGTGCCGGAAAGTGAACTGCCGAAAGGTCTTTTAAGCTACAGTTCAAAGCCTTTGTCGCCAGTTTATTTTGTAAAAGTCTATTCCGGCGATGTGTACGAGGCGTTCAAAAAAGGGGATTCTGCCGCAAAAGAATGGTGTCCTGGTCACGTCTACACTGGAAAAGCTTACACCGCAAGTCGCATGAAGCAGCACATGACCTGCCAGCAGCCAAACGAGTGGTATTATTCGTGCAAATGGTGCGGAAAGTGCGAGTATAATCCGAAGCATACATTCTCGGATGGTGTGCCTAAGTCTCCTGTCCACGATTTTGCAAGGTTTGACATTTCCGACAAGAACTTTGCCGGAAAAAATAAGCAGGGAGAAAAAGTCTACTATCTTTCATGCAGATGGTGCGGCATTAACAAGCGCGACTCTGACATTTCTGATTTTACATATGAGTATTTTCGTTATGGTGCTGGACACAAGGATACCCCGGAAGTTAGAGCTGCGTACAATATGTACATGGAGCAAAAAAAAGACAGCTGGAAGAAGGGCGGCACGAACTACGAACAGGCACTGGATGTTTCAACAAAAGTCAATTTAAATCCGTGGTCTTTTGCAGTTCCAAAAAGCAAGGACGTAAAAGCAAAGATAAGCGAAAATGCTCAGGACGGAGTTTATTGGGCTGCACGAAACGGCTTGGTGGACGAGTCTGTTCTAGGCGACGATTTTACAAAGCCTCTTACACGTATGCAGGCCAGCGCAATTGCGGTAACTCTTGCAGAAAAACTTTCGGGAAAATCAGTTTCGTCTGCAAAGTCAAAGACATATTCCGACACAAAAAGCAAATATGCGCTAAAGGCGGCAGGGGCTGGAATCTATGGCGGAGCTTCGGAAGGCAAATTCAACCCCGATGGCGCAGTTGACCGTCAGCAGCTTGCAACTTTCTTTTATCAGGCTTTAATGTACGCAAAAAAGAATAAAAATGTCCGCTACACGCCTTATGAGTCAAAACTGGCCCGGTATTCTGACAACGCAAGCATTGCAGACTGGGCAAAAGAGGCAGCGGCGTTTATGGACGCTCTTGGACTTGTTGAAGGCTCAAGCAGAACAAAATTCCTGCCGGAAGAAACATTGACAATTGAGCAGGCATTGGTCATAGCGAACAACAGCCTTGACGCGCCGAATATCGGCTGGTATCAGAGCGGCCCGTCAGATACTGACAAGCTTGAACTTAGGCATTCTACAAATGACTTTCAATTACAAAACTGCGGGGTGGCAACCCAGCTTGAATACCGTTATTACGAACGCTTCTGGCGGCCATTTTCCATTCCAGAAATACCTGCTGCGGCTGCGGTGCTCGAAAGATTTGCCGTCTTAGACCCATACACAAACGAGCGGCTCTACGCGCGGAAAATCAACTTTTTTGCAGTAAAGGCAGATTAGTTCGCAAGCATAATGATAGTATTTGTATCATTCTAATGGTGTGGTGTGAGCCATTAGAATGACATAGTTTTTTCTGTCATTGCCAGAATAACCTTTTGTCATTGTCCAGCTTGACTGGATAATCTCCTGCGCTGTAAAAAGCCGTTAGGCTTTTCCAATCCGTGTGGCAATTACTTTTCATTGTGCATTTCTTTTTAAAGTGGTAGAATGGCGCATTATGGAAAAGAATTTGTGCGTGCTTTTGAAGTCGCTTGGCTCGGAAGAAACTGATTATAAGATTGTGGCGGAAGACGGAATTTCTTCCCCAAAGAATACAGATGCTTGTGTAGAAGGTCTTGCTTTTGACAGCCGGGATGTAAAAGAAAACTATTTGTTTTTTGCCTTGCCCGGAACTCATACAACAGGCAACAAGTTTATAGCGCAGGCTGTTTCTTGCGGGGCTGGCGCAGTTGTTTTTCAGGATGAAATTACGCAGGAAGAGCATTCGCAAATCAAGGAGGCTTTGGCTTCCTCTTCAAAAAAGGTTGTGTTTGTAAAAGTTCCTTCATCACGATTTGCAATGTCGCCTGTAAGCTCGTGCTTTTATGATAATCCTTCTTCAAAGCTTGTTGTCTACGGAGTTACAGGAACGGAAGGCAAGTCTTCCACTGTTTCGTTTATATGGCAGCTCTTGCGCCTGAACGGAATCAAGGCGGGTTTTATTTCCACAGTGCAGTATTCTCTTGGAGGAGACGCTATAGACAATCCGCAGCACCAGACAACGCCGGAAGCTCCTGTTGTTCAGCGCGAGCTTTATGAGATGGTTTGCAACGGATGTACTCACGCTGTTGTGGAATCTTCCAGCCACGGATTGAGCAAAAAACTTAACAGGCTTGGCAATGTTCTTTTTGACTGCGCTGTTTTTATGAATGTTACGCTTGAGCATTTGGAATTCCACGGAACTTACGAGCAGTACAAAAGCGACAAGGCGAACTTGTTCCGCGCTTTGGATTTGCATAATCACGAAAAAACAATTGCCGGAGTTGCGACAAAAATTCCTGCGTTCGGAGTTGTGAATTTGGAAGATCCTGCGGCGTCTTATTTTGCTTCCTGCACCAAGCACAAAACCATAGGGTTCACTACGGAAGGAAAAGCAGGCAAGCAGGCTGCTTTGGGACTTTCATCTCCTCCGCTTCCAGAAATTCCAAAAGATATGCCGTACTTTTCTTGCAGAAATATAGCTTCGGCAAGATTCGGGCTTGCATTCAGCATTCACCGCTTTGAAACACACGATTCCCTTAACAACGAAAATTCTGTTGTCCATGTAAAGGCTTCTGTTCCTGGAGCGTTCAATGCATACAATATAACGGCTGCGATTTTGGCTGTGCACGGAACGACCGGCATTTCAATAGAAAAACTTGCTTTGTGTGCGCAGAAACTTACGAGTGTAAAAGGCCGCATGACTGTAATTGACGAAGGTCAGCCTTTTGAAGTGATTGTGGACTATGCCCATACGCCTTCGAGTTTTGAAACGATTTTTCCGCCTTTAAAAAACCGCGCTATGGGCAAGATGATTTGCGTGTTCGGCTCTGGCGGTGAACGCGACACAACAAAACGTCCTCTTCAAGGTGAAATTGCCGCCCGCTTCTGCGACATTGTGATTCTTACAGATGAAGATCCGCGCAAGGAAGACAGAATGACGATTATTGAGCAGATTGCTTTGGGTGCAAGAAAAGAAGGCAAAAAAGACAACGTGGATTTGTTCCTTGTTCCAGACCGTCCGCAGGCAATCAGAAAAGCGTTCAGCATGGCAAAGGAAAACGACATTGTGCTTCTGCTTGGAAAAAGCCATGAAAATTCTATAATTTACGCCGACAATGCTATAAAGTACGATGAAATTTCAGAAGCAAAGAATGCTTTAAAAGAAATGGGGTTTGCAAAATGAATGTGGTTTTAATATACGGTGGAAAATCAGGCGAGCATGAAATTTCACTTTTGTCATGCGCATCTGTAATCAGAAACATCAGCGCAAAGCACAACGTTTCTCTCATTTCGATTTCCAAAGGCGGAAAATGGTATCTTGAAGACGATTCAGTTTTTAAGGAAATAAGAAACAATCCCGAAGCCGCTCTTTGTGTTCATGAAAATGAAAGCCGTGAAGTAAAAGTTTCGTTTGGGCGTGGAAAAGACAATGTGTTTTTTGCCTGCGGAAACTACATTCCATGCGATGTTGTGTTCCCGGTTCTGCATGGAACTTACGGAGAAGACGGAACTGTTCAGGGGGTATTTGAAATGGCTGGCGTTCCATTCGTTGGCTGCGGAGTTTTGGCTTCAAGCGCGGCAATGGACAAGGAAACTACAAAAATTCTTTTAAAGAACGCAGGAATTCCAGTTGTTCCATATATGTGCATTTCAAGAAGCCAGATAAATTCAAGTTCTCTTTATGACAAGCTTATTGAAGAAGCGATTGAAAAACTTGAGTTTCCGCTTTTTGTAAAGCCATGCGCTGCAGGTTCAAGCGACGGAGCAAGTCTTGCCCGGAATAAAAGAGAGCTTTCTTTTGCGCTCATGGAAGCATTCAGCTGGGACAACAAAGTTCTTATTGAAAAAGCGATTGACGCTCGGGAAGTTGAATGCTCTGTAACTGGAAATTCTGTAACGGCAACTTCGGAATCTGACTGCACGCTTTTAAAGGCTTACGGACCGGGAGAAATTGTTCCAAAGCATGATTTTTATGACTACGATGCAAAATACAACGACCCGGACGGAGCTGAGCTAAAAATTCCCGCTCTTCTTTCAGATGACAAGCTTGAGCTCATAAGGGAAACTGCAAAAAAAGCGTATTCAGTAATAAACGCATCGGGTTTGAGCCGCGTGGATTTTTTTGTGGACCGCAAGACTGGCGAAATTTACCTGAACGAGATAAACACAATTCCGGGATTTACAAAAATCAGTATGTTCCCCAAAATGTGCGATGCAGACGGATTGGAATATTCTGAGCTTATTGATTATCTTCTAAAAGAGGGAATTGAAAATTTCAAGGCGAAACAAAGCCTTTGCACTTCAAGATAGAAAAGTTAAACCGGGAGGAAAAAATGCCGCATATTTATCCGCATGGATGCTATTTTAATTCGCTTGATGAAATAAATGGCAAGAAAATTACAATAATGGGACTTGGTCTTAACGGCGGTGGTGAGGCTTGCGTCCGCTTTTTTTTAAGGCACGGAGCTTTTGTTACCGTTACCGACATGAAGACTGCTGAACAGCTTGCGCCAACTCTTGAGTCTCTTGCAAAAGACAGATTTCTTGACAAGTCCAGGCTTCACTTTGTTTTGGGCGGACACAAGATTGAAGATTTTTCCAATGCGGACTGCGTTATAAAAAATCCCGGCGTAAAAATTGAAGGCAATCAGTTTCTTGCGGCTGCAAAAGCAATTGAAACAGACATCAGCATTTTTCTGCGCTTTACAAAAGCTCCTATAATTGCAGTTACAGGAAGCAAGGGAAAATCCAGCACAGTTAGCGCGCTTTCCTACGGACTGAATCAGGCTGGCTTTAAATGCTTTTTAGGCGGAAACATCACCGTAAGTCCGCTTTCGTTTCTTGAAAAAACAGATGGAACTACTCCTGTTGTTCTTGAGCTTTCTAGCTGGCAGCTTGCGGATTTGCGCGGAAGAAAACTTTTAAAGCCAAAGATTTCTATAATCACAAAGATTGTTCCAGACCACCAGAACTGGTACGGCGACATGGACAGCTACGTGGAAGACAAAAAGCTGATTTTTGCCGATCAAGATAAGAATGATTTTACAATCCTTGACTTTGACGAAGATAACTACCTTAAAGAAACTGCTTCTCCAAAAAGAGGCTGTCGCTGCTGGGGCGATTTATTTGCAAGCGAGACAAAAGCCAAAGTTCTTAGATACAGCAAGGTCCTTTTGCCAAAGGGAATTTTCGGAGCTTATTTAGAAAAAAGCGGTTCTTCCTACAAAGGAGTTGCGCGTGTTCCTTCCGAATTTGTAAAACCAAGTCTAAAGGAAAAAACAGTTCTTGAAGAAGTTGTAATGGAAAGTCTGCAAGTTCCGGGCGAGCACATGAGAGCTAATGTTTTGAATGCCAGTCTTGCCATGTACCTTATGGGAGTTGCTCCGGCTCAGATTTGCACCGTGATGGGGCAGTGGAAAGGAATTCCTCACCGCCTTGAAAAATTCTACGACTGGAAAAGTCCTTCTGACGGACGCAAGGTTGTCTTTTATAATGACAGCTGCTCAACAGTTCCAGAAGCGTGCGCTGCGGCAATCCAGTCATTTGATCAGCGCGTTGTTCTTATTGCCGGCGGAACAGACAAAGAACTGGACTTTCTTCCGCTTGCAAGATGTCTTGATCCGGAAAACAACACAAAGTTTCCGCCTTACGAAATCTACTTGCTTTCCGGCAGTGGAACAGACAAACTTGTTTCTATGCTTGATGAGCGCGGCGTAAAATATGAAGGACCGTTTGATTCCCTGCAGATTCTTCTTGACGTTCTTAAAACCTGTCTTATGTCTGAAAACGCAAGCCGAAACTATGGTGAGGTTTTTTCTGATACTTGGCTGCCGGTTGTCTTTTCTCCGGGCGCAACCTCATTCGGAATGTTCTCAAACGAATTTGACCGTGGCGACAAGTTCAAGTCACTTGTAAAGTCAATATTTTAGGAATAGAAACTGTTAAAAACTGAAGGGATACTTCCTAAGAGGCTAAGTAATACTTCCTAAGAGCCGTAGAGATACTTCCTAAGAGGCTGAGTAATACTTCCTAAGACCCTTAGGAATACTCACTCAGGGTCTTAGGAATATTCACTTAGGGCTTTAGGAAGTATTACTTCAGAATTTTTCTTTATTTTATTTATACTTTCAATTCTCATTTTAAATAGCCCAAATGTCGAGTTTTATAATTTAATGTCATTATCGGGCTTGACCCGATAATCTATTGAAAATTTCCAACAGATTCCTGACCGAGTTTACTGCGTAAACATCGCAGTGTCGTAGCACGGGAATGACACTTAAATTACTGTTCTTATCAAAACTCGAAATTAAGGCTAAATCAACAATTTTTTTTATAAATATTCTAAATATTGAAAACAGGTCTTGACAAAATGCGGGGGGGGGGTACTATTTATTAACTTTTTTGTAAAAGGTCAAGGAGTTAATAAAATATGAGCAAAGAGACTGTTTTTGGAAAAACTTGCATAACTGCTGTAAAGCTAATTGCTGATGAAAAAACAGATCCAGAAAAAGCATGGAAGAGGGCGATTCAAGTTTATACGCATAGTCCCAAAACGCAAATAAAAAGCTGCCCAAAAAATGCCTTTGTTGATTTGTGCGCTTCTGGATATATAAAAGGCATAAAAAAGCAAAATGATATTATCTTGTCTGAAAATGGAAAAATCTCAATAGAAGCTATAAATATATTAGAAACTAATAACTGGAAAATAAGGTCAAAGTCAAAATTTTGGTCTGAAAATTTTAACCGTTCTCATCAAGGGCAGCTGGATGTTATTTTAGCTCTAAAAGAAAATAACTTGCTCGTGGATTAATTTTTAGGAAGGAAAATGTTATGGAATTTTTAACATTAGTGGTTGGTAGTTTGCTTTTGCCTCTTTTATTGTCTCCATTAATAGTTCCAGCGGTTACTACAAGTCAAGTTATTCCTAGTGAAGAGGAAACAAAAATAGAAAAAGAAGCAGAAACAACTACAACAATTACAGAAGATAATGGATTAACGACGACGTATACACTTGAAGAATATGAAAAGAAGGCTGCTGAATACGAAGAAATGAGGAGAAAAGAACAAGAAAAACAAAAAAAACGTGACGAGTTTTATCAAAAATATGGAAGCAAGTATTTTCTTGAGCCTTCTTCTGATAAGGTTTATCCAAAGTTAAATGGAAAAGATCCTGCTATAACTAGGAGCAGTTTTTTGGATGATGATCCGTATTCATATTCACAAGATGTTTATTATAAATATAAGCGTTATAATCATTATGGTTATGCTATGTGGCTCGGTAAAGTTCTTCAATGGATTGATGAGAATATTGTATTATATGATTTTTCAGCCCATGATGCTTTGTTTGATGATGTTCCATATCTTCCTAGTCAAGGAAGCCATCTTGGAATGGTGATTATTGATAGAAGCATTGATGCAAATCCATTTCATAGAAATGATGTTTTTTATCAATATATAGGTGTTTATGATTACACTACAGTTTCGGGCAGGTATAATGTTGTTCCTGTATTTAAAATTGTTTATCCGTTAGATATAGATTACTAGTGAACTTAATTAATGATTGTTTGGCAGGGATAAAATTAGCTTTGCAGCATGAAAAGGAATATCTCAAGAGTATCTTTTGTGTTATTTTAAGATTGCCGTATCAAGTACGGCAATGACATTTAGGGGTTATCAAAACCCTAAAAACGGCTGAGTCAAGGTCTTGAGCGTAAGCGTACCTTGACCAGACGTATTTTGAACTTGTTGGATATTCCTTTAACATTTATTCTTCTTGCAAATTATTTATGGCAAATCTTTTTTTCACATTCCTTGTAGATTGCGCTTGTCTTTGCAACAACATCGGCAGGGATTTCCTTGATGTTCGGGTCGCCGGCAAGGTTGTTTTCTTTCAGCCAGTCGCGCACAAACTGCTTGTCGTAGGAAGCAGGACTTCCGCCAACCTTGTATTTGCTCAAATCCCAGAAGCGGCTTGAGTCCGGAGTCAGAACTTCGTCGCCAAGCACAAGCTCTCCGTTTTCGTCCAATCCGAATTCAAATTTTGTGTCTGCGATTATGATTCCGTTCTTGTATGCGTGCTCGTAGCATTTTTTGTAAATCGCAAGGGCTGCCTTTTCAATCTTTGTTCCAAGCTCCTCGCCAAGGTCTTTTTTCATGTAGTCAAGAGTTACGTTTATGTCGTGTCCTTCCGCCGCTTTTGTGGAAGGAGTTACAATCGGCTCGTCAAGTTTTTCCGCCTGCTGGTATTCTTTTTCAAACTTGTGGCCAAGGAACGGCTCGCCTTTTTTGTACGCTTCGTACATTGAACCGAACATATATCCGCGGACAATCACTTCGTACGGAATCATCTTAAGTTTTTTTACAAGGATTGTTCTTCCTTCAAATTCAGGCTTCTGGAATTCAGCCGGCATATCCTTTAAATCTGAAGAAATCATGTGGTTTTTCACAATGTCTTTTGTGTAGTCAAACCAGAAATTCGCAAGAGCGTTCAAAACCTTGCCTTTGTCTGTAATCATAGTTGGAAGAATAACGTCAAACGCGCTGATTCGGTCCGTTGTGACAATGACCATTCTTCCATCTTCCAAATCGTAAACCTCGCGGACTTTTCCGCTAGCATATTTTTTCATATATTGAACTCCTGTTTTTATAGAACGAAAGTATTATAAATCTTTTGCAGAGTTGAATTCAAGTTAGTTTGTGTTCTGTAAAAATCCTTTCTTTACGAGCGGAACTAGCATTCCTCCGAATGCGTTTCCTAATGTCATTATAATCAGGCAAAGAAAACTGTGAGCTGTCCAAGTGCGGGAAAGTGAAAAATAAAACATATCGGCAATGCTGTGCTCAAATCCGCTTAAAATGAACGCCATTACAGGAAGAAAAATCGCCAGAACTTTTCCAACTGGATTTTCGATTGTCTTGAATCCGTCCGCGGCAATGAACATGAGAATTCCGCAGAAAAATGACAGAACAAGAAGGCTTAGAGGCGTGTCTGCTGATTTTACCGCGCACATTGCGGCTGCCTTTTGTGCTATTGAGCTTGCTCTTGTGCAAAGAATGAGGAAGGCAAAAACAAATGTTCCTGCAAAGTTTCCAAGCCAGATTAATGCGACTTCTGCGATGTATGAAGGCTTTTTTTCAACAATGTAGCCGACTTTTCCCGTGTAAAGATAGAAGCCGAAGTTCAGGATTATAAAAAGCCCTGTTCCGAATAAAAACGCACCTGCGATTTTGCTTTCGCACGAAAGAAATGCTGTTGCGCCGATTCCGATTGCGATTCCAGTCATAAACGAGCGCAAGATGATATTAAGCAATTTTGATTTTATTGAATTTTTCATGCGCCGATTCTACTTTTTTTTGTGATTTTTGTCTTTAGCGGAATATAATAAAATTCTTTTCTTGTGCAAAATAAATTGTAAATTTTTTATTGTATGATATACTTAATGCTATCTCAAATTGTTTCAAATGTTTTCGTCTGTAAGGGCGATTTATTTTTATTAGAATTATTGAAATAGGTTTAAATTATGAAAAAAAGAACCGGTGTTGTAGTTCCGCTTTCTGCATTGTACACAAAAGACAGCGCAGCCTGCGGAGATTTTCTTGCATTGAAAAATCTTGCTGACTTCTGCGAAAAGGCGGGATTTTCTGTTGTTCAGCTTCTTCCTGTGAACGATACGGGGACTCAGTCTTCGCCTTATTCTGGGCTTTCTGCGTTTGCGCTTCATCCGCTTTTTATAAGAATCAATGCGCTGCCGGAATTTGAAGCGGCTTTAAAGGGGTGCAAGCAGTTTGCTTCGGCATACAAAAATTTTGAAAAGAATTTTACATATAAGCGGCGGTTTGACTATGACGCTGTTGTGAATGAAAAAAATCAGCTTTTGCATCTTTTGTACAATTATATAGAAAAAACTTCTGCAAAATCAGAAAACGAATCTATGCAGAAACTTCCGGCGCAAATGGAAAAGTTTATCCGCGCAAACAACTGGATTATTCCTTATGCGGTTTTCAAGAACATAAAAGACGAAAATATGCAGGCTTCCTGGAAAAGCTGGGACGAGCAAGTGCGCAACGTAAGCCGCGAAAAAATCATGCTCAAATGGAATAACAAGGCAAAAAAATCCAGCCACAATTTCTTTGTCTGGTGCCAGATGCGTGCAAGCGAGCAGTTTAAAGAAAGCGCGGAATATCTTCGCTCAAAAGGAA
Source organism: Treponema succinifaciens DSM 2489 (assembly GCF_000195275.1). Lineage (NCBI taxonomy): Bacteria > Pseudomonadati > Spirochaetota > Spirochaetia > Treponematales > Treponemataceae > Treponema > Treponema succinifaciens. The sequence goes on from NC_015385.1 coordinate 532,262, forward strand.
TAATTTTAAAAGGCGACATTCCAATTTTGATGAACGAGGACAGCGTTGACTGCTGGACTTATCCTGAATTCTTTAGGCAGGACTTGCGCGCTGGTTCTCCGCCAGATGGAGAAAATCCGCTTGGGCAAAACTGGGGATTTCCGACTTATGACTGGGAGCGGCTTGAAGCAGACGGATTTGCCTGGTGGAAAGACAGAATAAAAGTTTCATCTCAATATTATGACGCATTCCGCATTGACCACGTTCTAGGCTTTTTTAGAATTTGGGCTGCGAAAGAAACTGAAACAACCGCTTATCTTGGACACACAGTTCCGTATTCGGATTTTTCAAGAAAGGACTTGAACGATTTGGGATTTTCTGATGACAGAATAAAGTGGATTTCTGAACCGCACATTCCGACCGGGCTTATTGAAAATATAACTTGGAACCATGACGAGGCTGTTGCGTTCCTTGAGCAGGTTTGCGACCGTGTGAACAACGAGGAGCTTTGGAACTTTAAAAAAGAAATTTCTGGTGACAAGGAAATTTATTCCAAGAAATTTTGCGATGACGAGCGCAAAGATTCCGCAGTGAAAAATGCTCTTGCTGAAAAATGGCGCGACCGTTCATTGATTCAGATAAAAAAAGACAGATTCATAAAAGTCTTTACGTTTGAAAAATCTTCAGCCTGGAAAACTTTAAGCTGGGACGAGCAGGAAAAACTGAAAAATCTTTTTGCCCGGACAGAAGAAAAAGAAAACGGGCTTTGGAAGCAGCAGGCTCTTTCTACTTTGGGCGCTATTGTCCATGCTTCTGACATGATTCCTTGCGCGGAAGATCTGGGCGTTAATTTAAAAGTTATGCCGGAAGTTCTTCAAAAACTTGAAATTCTTTCGCTTAAAGTTGTGCGCTGGTGCCGCGAATGGGAAAAAAACGGACAGCCTTATATTCCGTTTGACCAGTATCCAGCTTTGAGCGTTGCTACAACTTCCGTGCATGACAGTTCAACTTTGCGCCAATGGTGGAATTCTGAAAAAGACAGCGTAAGAGCATTTTTGTCTGCGTGCAAAACTGAAAACTGTCCTGATTCGAATTCTGCCTTTACTCCTGACATTGCGGAATTTATTTTGAAAACTGTTGCAAAGTGCGCAAGCTTGCTTCTTATAAATCCGCTTCAGGATTATTTGTTCCTTGAGCATTGTTTTTACCTTGAAAATGAAAATGACGAGCGCATCAATGTTCCGGGCAGCGTAAACAGTTTTAACTGGACTTATAGGATTCCTGTTTCTATTGAAGAAATGTCTGAAAACAAGTCTTTGTTGAACAAGATAAAAACTGTAGTTCAGCTGCACGACAACTAAAATCAAACTTTTTTATTGGAGTTAAATATGAAGATTTCTTACAATGAATTTCACATCAGCCGGAAAGTAAGAGAAGAATGCGATTTTGAAGATTCGCTTTTTTCTTCTGCCGGAAATGTTATTTTTGCAAACTTCAAGGCTGTGCATAAATTTCAGACAAAACTGAACGGGCTTTTTGATAAACGCGGTCAAAGTGAAAAAAAAGTTTCAGCAGGTTCTTTGAACGCAATGGGACTTATCGATGAAATTTTTCATTACGTCTGCATGATTTATAGAAGAGACAAAGCTCCGGATTGCTTTAAAAATCTTCTTTCTGACTTGGACAGAAATTTTTCAAAAGTAAAAATTGACAAATTGCTTTTGCAGTTCATGGAAGAGTTTCCTCCTGTTAATGTATTTAAAAAGGAAATTTCTGCGGAAGAGTTTTTAGAGCAGAACTGTATTGATGCCGGCACAAAAATGAAACGCTCAAACCGCGAGCAGGTTTTGGAGGAACTTGTGATGCTTCATCTTGCAAATGAAAATCCGGCGTTTCATCCGTTTGCAATTTTGTTTGACGATTCAAATCTTGTTGTCAACGCTGACTACATTAAAACTTGGAATCAGATTAAGGCATTCTTTTTGACTCAGCCTGTATTTGGTCCTAAGAACAATTCGCTTATAAATATGCTTAAAGAGCCTGTTGTTGCTTCTCCGACTTCTTTAAAAGGCCAGTTGGATTATATACGCACTTATTGGAGTGATGTTCTTGGCGAATGGATTCGTCGTCTTCTTGAGGGAATCGATACAATTTCCGAGGAAGAAAAAGCTGCCTGGCATCCTACAAACGGCGGCGAAGTTTCCATGGAAGCCTACACTTATGATGAAGAAAATCTGATGAAAGAATACGAGAGGTTCAGTCCTGACCGTGAATGGATGCCGAAAGTTGTTTTGATGGCAAAGACTGTTCTTGTATGGCTTTATCAGCTTTCTAAAAAATATAACCGCGATATTTCACGCCTTGACCAGATTCCAGATGAAGAACTTGATGCTTTGCGCGATGAGGGGTTTACGGGGCTTTGGCTTATTGGACTTTGGGAGCGCAGTTATGCTTCAAAAAGAATCAAGCAGATAAACGGAAATCCAGAGGCGGCCGCTTCAGCATATTCTTTGCTCGACTATGAAATTGCAGGAAATCTTGGCGGATGGCAGGCTTTGGAAAATCTTCGCTACAGATGTTGGATCCGCGGAATCCGCCTTGCAAGCGACATGGTTCCAAACCACACTGGAATGGACGGAACTTGGGTTACGGAACATCCTGATTATTTTATAACAACAAAGGAATGTCCATTCCCAGGTTACACTTTCAATGGAGAAAACTTGAGTCGCGATGGCCGTGTTTCAATTTATCTTGAAGACCATTACTATTCAAAAAGCGACTGCGCGGTTTGCTTTAAGCGTGTAGACAATGCGACAGGCGATGTAACTTACATTTACCACGGAAACGATGGAACTGGAATGCCTTGGAATGACACAGCCCAAATTGACTTTCTGAATCCAGTCGCGCGCGAAGCCGTTATGCAGCAGATTTTAAAAGTTGCCCGGAACTTCCCGATTATCAGGTTTGATGCCGCAATGGTTCTTGCAAAAAAACATATCCGCCGCCTTTGGTATCCTGAGCCAGGACACGGAGGAGACATTGCAAGCCGCAGCCGTTATGCTTTGACTTCCGCAGAATTTGAAAAACGCATTCCAAATGAATTCTGGCGCGAAGTTGTTGACCGTTGCGCTCAGGAAATGCCTGACACACTTTTGCTTGCTGAAGCTTTCTGGATGATGGAAGGATATTTTACACGTACTCTTGGAATGCACCGTGTTTATAATTCCGCCTTTATGAATATGCTCAAAAAGGAAGAAAATCAGAAGTACCGCGACACTGTAAAAAATACAATAAAATTTGATCCGCAGATTCTAAAGCGTTTTGTAAACTTTATGAACAACCCGGACGAAGAAACAGCTGTGGCTCAATTCGGAAAAGGCGACAAGTATTTTGGAGTCTGCACACTGATGATTACGATGCCTGGACTTCCTATGTTCGGACACGGTCAGCTTGAAGGATTTGAAGAAAAATATGGAATGGAATACACCAAGGCCTACAAAGATGAGAAGGTTGATCAGGATTTGATGAATCGCCATTGGCATGATATTTTCCCTCTAATGCACAAGCGTTATCTTTTTGCGCCTGTTGAAAACTTTTTGTTCTATGATGTCTGGAATAATGGAACTGTAAACGAAAATATTTTTGCTTACTCAAATGTCGTAGGCAACGAGCGCACAATTGTTTTCTATAATAACAAGTATGAACGCGCCCAGGGCTGGATAAAGCAGTCATGCGAGTACGCTGTAAAAACTGGGTCTGACGAAAATGACAAAGTGATGGTTTCAAAGTCTTTGGCTGAAAGCATGGGATTCACTTATGGCTATAATCACTATGTGATTTTCCGTGAGCATAGAAGCGGACTTTGGTTTGTGCGCAGAAGCGATGACTTGATTAACAACGGAATGTTCGTTGCTCTTAACGGCTTTGAATATCAGGTTTATCTTGATGTTCAGCAAGTTGTTGACGGCACGGACGGAAAATACTTTAAACTTAATGAGCTTTTGAACGGTTCTGGTGTTCCTGATCTTGAAATTGCATGGCAGGAATTCCGCTACAAGGATTTGTTTGCCGCTCTTAAAAATTTCGTTACAAAAGAGTTTATGCAGGATATTCACGCCTTGTTCTCTAGCGATTCTTCAAAAGAATTCAAGCTTGAAAACAAAGAGCCAACGTCGCTCAAAAAAGTTCTAAAGTCTGCAAAAGAAGCTGCTCTTGCTTATTACGAAAAAGAAAACGAGTTTGCGCTTGAAGAAGAAAAACTTGCGTCTGAAAATTACAAGAAAAAAGCAAAGTCAAAGAAATCTGAATCATCTCTTGAGCCTGAGCAGAAATTCAGGGCATTTGAGAAGTGCGTTGAATATTTGTATGAGGCTTATTCTGCGCCGGAAGATGAAGATTCAGCAAACAACCTTGAGCTTGAGATTTCTTCTGGAATCAAGTCGAATGAATTCAGTGCGGAAATTCTATGCGCCTTTGCAGCAGTTGCTTCCGCTGGCGGTGAAAACTGCAAGAAGTGGGGCTACAGCCGCAAACTTTCCGAGATAATCGAAAGCGCAGGCTTCTTCAATTCAGAAATGAGAAACAACTTTATCCGCATTTTTGAAAGCATGAAGATAAGCAGCCTGAACTTTGGAACTTCTGGATTTGTAAAGTCGACATACACTGTGGCAAAATCGCTTGTGGATTCTGAAAATTCATTTGTTCTTACTGGTGCAAATGAATACAACGGAGTTCGCTGGTTCAACAAGGAAAAAATGGATGCCACACTTTGGTATGCGTTTGCTTCCAACTGCATGACAAGCAAAAGAATCCTTCGCGAGCAGATTTTCAGGCTTTACAGAACTTTGTTTGCTTCAAAGGAACTTGCTGAATACAAGTGCGAGCAGTTTACAGAAGCCGTAAAGCCCGTGAAGATGCCAGCTCCAAAAACAGAGAAGGCAAAAGCAAAAAAATCTTCCGTGGAAAAAACTGATGCTAAAAAGCCGGCTGCTAAAAAAACTAAAAAAGATTCAAAGAGTTCAAAATCGAAATAACTGAATCTGTATCCTCCGGGGCAATTGGAGCTTTGTCAAGTTTGACAGGCTTAAATGCTTCGGTGATATTGTTCGGCATTGCAGGAGATTCTCCTAAGTTGTGCATAAGAAAATCTTTGCTAAGCGCAGGCGAGTCTCTTGCAACAAGAACAACAGCTCCGTCTTCTTCCGCTGCAACATCGTTTCTTTTTAGAACTGCCGCATAAGCCGCCGCTGTGTCGTGGTCTGCATAGACTTTGTATTGCATAAAAAGTTTTTTGCAGGCTGCTTCAATTTCCTTTTCTGAAACTGCCGCAGGATAGACAAAACTTCTAAGCATAAGTGAATTTGCCTTGAAAATCTGTTCAAGTCTTTCTATGTTTGAAGGTGAAGCCGGATCTGCAGCTGTGCGTTTTTCAAGCGGAATCATGCTGTTCATAACCATGCAGTTTCCGCCGGCATCAAGGGTAAGTTCCGGTGTTGAAGGAACGATGAATCCGTTTACAGGAAGAGCCATTCTCCAGCCGTAAAGTCCCGAAACAAGATTTCCATAGTTGCCAGCAGGAACGGCATAAAAAATATCTCCGTTTGTAATTTCTTTGAGTCTTGAAAATGCGAATGTGTAGAAAAATGACTGCGGTAAAAGCCGGCCGATGTTTGCCGTATTTGCTACAGTCAGGCTGAGTTTTTTTACAAGCTGTTTGTCTGAAAAAATTTCTCTTATGATTTTGTGGCAGTCTTGTTCTGTTCCGTCTATTTCAATCGGATAAATATTTCCGCCGTTCCAAACAAAGCTTTTTTCATCGATTCCGCGTAGCTTTCCTTTTGGAGCAAGAAGAACAGACTTTAGAAGTTTTTTTCCGCCGATAGCTTTTGCCATGCACGCTCCAAGTTCGCCTGTAGTCGCATCGAGCAGAATGGCTTTTTTTCCGTCCATCTGTAGAATCGTTTCCAATGCGGAAGTTAAATAAGAAACTCCGAAGTCCTTGAAAGTTCCAGTTGCGCCGTGATAAAGCTCAAGAATAAAAAGATTTTTGTCCAGCTGTCTGAAAACTGGATCTTTTGGAAATGCGTGTGTTGCAATTGCTTCGCAGATTACAGGGCTGAATTCATCATTTATCATTGCGGAAGTAAGCGCGCCTGCAAGAGAAGCGAATGTTGTTTTTTCATTTGTATAATAAATCCAGCGGCGCAAATCGTCTGTGTCGTCTGGAACGTAAAGCCCGCCGTCAGAAGGAATGCAGTCCAAAACTGCCTGTTTAAATCCTACGATATTCCGGGCATCACGTGTGCTAAAAAATTTCATTTATGTATCCCCAACCATTTTATTATTCAAAATAATAACATTTTTAGGGGCTTCTTTCAATTGAAGGACTTGATATGGAAAATTTTACTATTCCTGCTTTGGCTTTTCTTCTGGTTTTGGAGCTGGTGTGGCTGCAGCGGCAGGTTTTTGTGCGGATTTTTTCTTCTTTGGTTTAGGCGGACGTTTTCTGTATTTTACAACGTAATTTCCGAGCGATATAAAAAAAATTGTAAGAATTGCAGCTGTGATAACGCGTATATCTTTTAAAACTGAAATGCAAAGATTGACAAGAGCCGTAATGTCCATATTGAATTTATCGGCAGTTTTTAATATAAACTTACTTGAAACATTCAATCTTTTGTTGGAGCAAAAAATGACTGGAATCATAGATTACAATGCAGGAAATATAAAAAGCGTGGAGCATGCGCTTGAATACCTTGATGCTCCTTATGTTCTTTCTGGAAATCCTTGCGAGTTAAAAAATGTTGACCGTGTGATTTTTCCCGGAGTAGGAGATGCGGCTTATGCGATGCAGCAGCTTAAGTTGACAGGCTTTGATTCTTTTTTGAAAGACTGGGCGGAATCTGGTAAACCGATTTTAGGAATTTGCCTTGGCTCTCAAATTGTGTTTGACTACAGCGAGGAAGGAGATACAGAATGCCTTGGACTTTTAAAAGGAAGCATAAGGCGTTTTTCATCTTTAAAGGATAAAGGCTTTGACACAAGTTTAAAAGTTCCGCATATAGGATGGAACAATGTTTCGTTTGCAAACGGAGGCTCTTCTCTGTTAAATGGAGTTGCGCCTGATTCGGATTTTTATTTTGTACATTCCTATGTGATTCAGCCGGAAGATTCTTCTATAATAAAAGGCTATGCGGACTACGGAATAAAAGTTCCTGCAATAGTTGAAAAAGACAACATCGCGGTTTTTCAGTTTCATCCGGAAAAATCAGGAAAGCCCGGACTTGGAATCTTGAGAAATTTTGTCTCTTCTGATCTTTCTGCAAAGGAGAAATTTTAAAATGTTGAAGAAACGAATTATAATCTGCCTTGATGTAAAAGATGGACGCACAACAAAAGGAATAAAATTTCAGAACAACATCGACATTGGCGACCCTGTGGAAATGGCTGCTGAATATTACCGCCAGGGTGTGGACGAGCTTGTATTTTACGACATAATGGCAAGTGCGCGCGGAAGAGGTCCTATTCTTGATTTGATTGCAAGAGTCGCTTCTCAAGTTTTTATTCCATTTTGTGTTGGAGGTGGAATCGGAACTCTTGACGACATACGCTCTACAATTCTTGCCGGAGCTGAAAAGGTTTCGCTTAATTCTCAGGCTGTAAAAAATCCGGAGCTTATAAAGCAGGGTGCACGCGTTTTTGGAAATCAGTGCATTGTTCTTGGAATGGACGCTGCAAAAGATTCTCAAATGCCAAGCGGCTACAGAGTTTATATTAACGGCGGACGAATAAAGACAGAGCTTGATGCAAGGGAATGGGCACAGAAAGCTGTTGAGCTTGGTGCTGGCGAAATAGTTTTAAATTCAATTGATGCCGATGGAACAAAAGAAGGCTATGAACTGAATCTTACAAAAATGATTGCGGAGTCTGTGCCGGTTCCTGTAATTGCAAGTGGCGGCGGTGGAACTCCTTCTCATCTTGCGGACGTTCTTACAAAAGGAAAGGCTGACGCTGCCCTGATTGCCTCAATGGTTCATTCAGGAGCGTACACAGTTTCTTCTATAAAGAATGAGCTTTCCAAAGAAGGAATCCCTGTAAGGCTTGTTTAACTTTTACTTTAGCAGATTGCTCCCTCGTAAATAAGTCCCTGCTCTCCGTCTATGGAAACAGAGAGATTGTCCTCAAGAATTTTGCAGGCGTCGGGAACATTCTGTATATAGACAAGGTTCGGATTTACAAGTTTCAGGTTTTCCTCTTGCAAGTCGCTTCCGGATTCTGAAATAACTCCGTCTATAATTCTTAATACCGGAATGAGGTCTTCTGTTATTCTTTCGCAAACAAGAATTGTTTTGTGGTTCAGTTTTACAGTGTCGCGGATTTCAACAATGTCTTCTGCGTGGATTATTCTTCCGCAGATTTTTTGTTTTTCACTGTTGCAGAATCCGAATGAAGTTCCTCTTGCAATTATGTTTCCAACAACAAGTACTCGGATTGTGTTTACCATAAGCGGACTTGAAAGCGGAATTCCTGCGCACACAACAACTCTGTCTGAAAGTTTTACGAGGTTGTTTTCAATTGCAAGTTTTACAGCATTCTGAATCATCATGTCTGAATCTCCTGCGATTCTGCAAAGAACCGGAGTTACACCCCACTGAATCATAAGCTGACGCTGAACTTTTTTATTTGGAGTTACAGCAATTACAATTTGCTCTGGACGAAAACTTCCAATCATTCTTGCAGTGTTTCCATGCAGTGTCGGAATTATTATTGCTTTTGCCTTTATGTTCTTTGAAAGTTTGTATGCGCTGTGTGCAACCATGTGTCCTACTTCTGTTCCGGGAACATAGTCGGAATCTATTTTTCTCATGTGCTCTTTGTATTCAAGAGAATCTTCTGTTGTGCGGGCAATCAGCGCCATTGTCTTTACAGATTCAACTGGATATTTTCCGCCAGCAGTTTCCCCGGAAAGCATGAGCGCATCTGTTCCGTCAAAAATTGCGTTTGCAACATCAGTAAGCTCTGCTCTTGTAGGCCGCGGATTTACAATCATTGAATCGAGCATTTGCGTTGCCGTGATTACAGGTTTTCCGGCGGTATGGCAGCATCTTATAATGGCTTTTTGCGCGAGCGGAATTCTTTCTGTAGGAAGCTGGACTCCCAAATCTCCGCGCGCAACCATTATTCCATCTGCCTCGCGTGTGATTTTTTCAATGTTGTTTAAGCCTTCTTCATTTTCGATTTTTGCAATGACACGGGCTTTTGCGCCTACAGATTTTAAGTATTCTTTAATCTGTACAACTTCTTCCGGGAAACTTACAAAGCTCGCCGCAACAAAATCAATGTCCTGTGTTGCCCCGAACTTTAAATCTTCCTTGTCTTTGTCTGACATGATTGGAAGCCCGGCATGAACTCCGATTAAGTTTACATTTTTTCTGCTTCCAAAAGTTCCGGCGTTTGAAGCCTTGCATATAATTTCTTCGCCTTCAACTTTCTGAACAACAAGTTCAATCAGTCCATCGGCTATTAAGATTTTTATTCCCGATGAAACTTTTTTTGTGGCTTCTTTCCATGAAATTGAAATTCTGCACGGCTTACCTTCCGAAGCATTTACGCAAGTGCAGTCGTCTGTTGTAACAATTACGGTTTCACCTGCGGAAAGATTGATGTTGTTTGTGCCGTCTATAAGTCCAGTGCGGATTTCGGGACCTTTTGTGTCCAAAAGAATTGCAACAGGTACATCTATTTCTGCAGAAACTCTGCGAACCCTGTCCATTGCTTGCTTGTGCCAGTCATAAGTTCCGTGCGAAAAGTTGAATCTGGCTATGTTCATTCCTGCTTTTATCATTTCGCGGATTGTGTCATCGTTGTCGCAGGCAGGTCCGATTGAGCATACGATTTTTGTTTTTCTTGTAAGCATTTTGTTCTCCGATAAAAAATTATTCAGCAATGTATCGCGCGCGGCTTGTTTCTGTTTCAAAAACATCGATTGCATAAAGCCATGCTTTTTTTCCGTCTGTTTTTTTTAGCAAAGGAATTCCTTCTATGATATGATTGTATATGTAAACGGCGATTCTTTCTGCGCTTGGATTTTGCTCAAAGAATTCTATGTCGTTTAAATTTGTATGGTCAATTTTGCCGCAAACTTCACGTAGAGTTTTTTTCAGCTTTGTAAAATCCAAAAGCATTCCACCTCTATCAAGTTCTGTTCCGCGGACGTGCGCATAAACTTTGTAATTGTGTCCGTGAAGATTTTCGCATTTTCCGTTGTAGTCTCTTAAAAAATGCGCCGCGCTAAAATCAGCAGTAACTCTAACTTCAAACATATCGATTTTTATTATACAGTTTTTGCCGTTCTATGAAAATTGAATTTTCAAACTTCTTTCATTTGTTTTTCAAAAATGAAATAGCCAGGCTTTGCAAAAACGGTTATAATTTAATGTCATTATCAGGCTCGACCCCGATAATCTAATGGAGTTCTACAACAGATTCCCATGTCGTGGCATGGGAATGACAATAAAATGTTTGTTTTTATGAAAAAGCTTTTGTTTTTGATTTTAATTCTGTTTGCCTTCGTTTTTTCTTTTGCGGATGATTCTGATTTTTCACAGCCTTATGAAGAAAAAGTTTTAGTGTCTTTTGGAAGTTCCAGAAAAAAATTGCCGGAACCCAAGCAGAAAATTGTGCGTGAAAAGAGTTTTCCGTTTTTCTCTAAATATAACTTTTCAGATAGGACAGAAATTTCAGAAGAGGAAGCCATGAAACTAATCGGCGGAATTTCAGAAAACAAATCAGTCATAAAAAAGGAAAAATTCTGGTACTGGGCAACTGTTGTGAATGCCGCGACTGCAGGCGGACTTTCCGTAGGATGTATTGATGCGGACAGCACAAAAGAACTTGGCGCATTTGGAATTCCTGACGCAATTTTCTTTTTGGGAGCAGTTGCAACAAATCGCATTTCTGCCCATTACGAAAAAAAATCCCTGCAAAATTACAATGATTATGTTGAAGAATATAATAAAAGGATAGCAAATTACGTTGAAAATATAACAGAATGAAATTTTGTTGACAAGAAGAATAACATATTGTTATAATATGGATAAGGAGTATTTTTATGAGAAAGTTTCTTTTAGGTTTTATTTTGCTTCTTTGCTTTTCTGTTTTTGTGCAGGAAAATGAAAACTGCGGAATTGTTTTTTCTACTCAGTCAGTTTTTCAAAAAATGGTTCAGCATGATGGACTTTTTTCTTTGGACAAATTTCAGTTTGCTGGCGGAAAAAATGCAGAAATCAAAACAGACCTTGACGCTTCCTTGCGCATTATTGAAGAAGCTAAGTTTTTGTCAGAAAAAGCTGATTTTTGCCGGAACATGAGTTGGGCTTCTTTTATGGGCGCGGTCGGCTGTACTGCAATTGGCGCATTAAACAACAATCTTTCTTGTGATACAGACAACGCTTTGTTTGACATTGTTTCCAATTGTGTGCTTTCACTTTTTTATTTTCCTTTGTGCGAATCTTCCTACAGAAATGGCGCGGCTGAAAAATATAATCAGTTTGGTTTAATTGATTGACAAAGAAAATAACGCGCGTTACAGAATATGCACAGGAAATTTTTCTTTTTAAAGACCAGTCGCTTCGTCAATACCCATCATTATGTTCATGCACTGGACAGCCGCTCCGCTTGCGCCTTTTCCGAGGTTGTCAAAACGGCTCGTTATTGTAATTCGCTCGTCGTTTCCGCAGACAAAAATCTGCATATTGTTTGTTCCTGACAATGTGTTTGCCGCGATAAAATTGTCCTGCAAAATTCCTTCACCAAGAAAATCCGCGGTTTTTACAAAATGGCAGCCCTTGTAATGCTCCTTGAATGTTTCGCAGATTTCTTTTGCGCTCATTTTCTTTTCCAAAAGCCTTGAATAAAGCGAAATTGTAACTGTCATTCCCTGAAAATAATCGCATACATAAGGATTGAAAATTGGCTTGTAATTTAAGCCGCTTACCTTTTGCATTTCTGGCAAGTGCTTGTGTTCCTGTGTGAGGGCATAAAGGCGCGGACTTTTTAGCTCTGGATTGCGGTTTGAATCTTCGTATTGCGCGATTGCTTTTTTTCCGGCTCCTGAATATCCAGAAACCGCATGGCAGACAATCGGATAATCCGCAGAAATTATTCCATGTTTTACAAGCGGAAAGCAAATTGAGGCGAATCCTGAAGCATAGCAACCAGGCGCTGCGACTCTGCTTGAATTTATAATTTTTTCACGGTGCGCAGGGGAAAGCTCAGGAAATCCATAAGCCCAGTCAGGGTTTATACGGTGCGCTGTAGAAGCGTCTATGATTTTTGTCTTTGGATTTGTGCAAAGACTTACGGCTTCTATGCTGGCGGCATCCGGAAGGCATAAAAATGTAAAATCAGACTCGTTGATAAACTTTGCGCGTTCTGCAGAGTCTTTGCGTTTGTCTTCATCGATAAGCAGGATTTCAATGTCTTTTCTGTTTTCAAAACGTTCAAAAATTTTTAAGCCTGTAGTTCCTTCTTTTCCGTCGATAAAGATTTTGTATGCCATAAGACGCCTCTTTTTGATGTAACTTTATAAAGTTAGTTTTTTTTATAGGATATATAGAATAAAAACTTAGATTGTGCATCAAGTGCTGAAATGATATACTTTAGGAATGAAAGATTCAATATTTATGAAAAAAATTGTTTTTAACTTTTTAGTTGCTTTTGCTTCAGTTTGCTTTTTTTCATGCGTGTCAACAAAGGTTGAAGTTCCAGACAATGCTTCAAGTCTTGAAATAATTCAGCTTGCACAGACTGCATTGGACAAGGGGAGCACAAAAAAATCTTTGCAGTATTATGAAATTCTTTTGCAGCGTTACGGAATGAACACTGCCATTTATATAGAAGGCCGCTACGAAATTGCGCATATTTATGTTAAGCAGAAAAAATACAGCAAGGCAGAGCCAATCATAAATGAAATTCTTGAAATTTATAATGCAAGCCAGCCTGGACAGTTTCCCGGCGCATACAGAAAACTTGTCCAGAAAGACTTTGAAAAAATTCAAAACAGAAAACGCAATTAATCCGCGGATTTTCCTTTTTCATCAGGAACGATAATGCAGTCGAGCGTGATTCCTTTTTCACTTGCAAGCTGCATTACTTTTTCCTGCGTTATTTTTCTTGGACCTCTTGGCTTTGGATGCGGTTCAGCGTCTCCAAGAAGAATGATTTTTCTTTGCGCGTCATTTCTCCATTCATAGAAATTTATTGAAGCAAAAAGAGCTTCATGCACAGCTTCTGGAATGTCGCCGCCTTCGTTTCCGTGGATTATGACGGAATCCAATTGCTTTTTGATTTTTTCAGGCTCTCTTGTAAAGTCAAAGAATTTTACAGGAAGTCCTTTGTGGTTATAGGAGTCGTTGTAATCCCTGTAAAGCAAAAGCGCAATTCTTAAGTCTTCAAATTCCTTTGCCTGTTCGATAAACTCTGGAATCCATTTTTTGCGAAGAACTTCCATGTCGTCTTTCATGCTGCCGGTTGTGTCTATTGCAAGCACGATGTCCGCTCTTGTCTTCGGCGTGATTCTTTCTACGGAATCCAGTAAGTCCTGAACAAGATTTTCCGGCTTGGAATAATACAAAAATCCGCCGCCTTCATTTGCAAGCTGCGAAAATTTTTCTACCGCCAAAGGATTGTAGTCGTCTGTTAAAATCGGCTTTTCTTCTTTCTGCGGAATTATTTGCGGCTCTTCATTTACTTCTGGCTCTGGAATTTCTTCAAGCGCGGCTTCGGCTTTTGTAGGCTCTTTTTCCTTTGGAGCTTTACCTATGTCGAACATAAACGGATTGTCCATGTATTTGCCAGTGTAGTCGCCGTAAGGTTTTTCAAATGTGCGGATATTTATAAAAACACCTTTCCCTATTTGAACAGAACCGTTGCGCGACCAAGGATAGCCAAAATAAATCGTGTTTGGAATAAAAATGTGGAATGCTTGTCCAAGCTCAGGATGATTTTCTACAGTTGAAGAAATCAGGCTGTATTTTGAATATTCAGAATGAAGCTCTTTTCCGTCCAAGTAGCGGATTTCGTTTCCGTTTGTTTCGTTCCATTCTGTGGCGCGGTAAGCGTAGTTTGGCTCTTTTCCGTTTGGATCTTTTGTGGTTTCAACCAGCATTACGCTGCTTATTGCAGGCTTCTTCCTTATAAAAAGATCAACTCCTTCACGTTCGCCCGAATCTGAAAATCTTTCCTTTACTGATATGTCGTTTGCCAGAATTTGCATTTGCGGCAGTTCAACAATCCGAGTCTGCTGTGCAAAGGCAATTCCTAGTGAGATTATGGTAAAGAACAAAATGCGCTTTTTCATGATTTTATTATCGGAGTGTATTTCCTTGAGATGAAGTGTAAAATTTATTTATGCTAAAAGAAGAGAATATTTTTACAAAAATGTTTTGGATTTATACGTTGAAAATTGAAAAATGTGTGATATAATAATAGTCTATAAAAATTTTAGTTTTCAAGAACAGGTTTAGCATTTTAATTATGCCGTAAATAGTTCCAATTTAAAAATAAAGGCGAAGGTATTTTGGACACAAACAAAATTAAAAATTCAGATTTTTCTCAAGTTGATATTTCTTATTTTTTTAACAATGATGAAAATATTAAAAATGAAATTATTCAGACTGGAATTATTGTTTTTACAGATTATCAGCAGAAACTTATAAAAAAACTTCAGGATGCGCTTGAAAAGACTGCTCCAGACAGACTGGCACGGCTTCAGGAAAGGCTTGATGACGTTACAAGTCTTGCTCAAGCGATTGCCCGCTTTCCGTCTTTGCTTGAGCGGGTGAACACAACAACTTCCACAAGAACGCCGATGGCTTTGGTTGAAAGCATTATTTCGTATCAAGAGGAAGGCGATACTGTTCTTCACATGCCGTCAAAAGCTATTCTAGGAAAAGGATTTCTTGTGGCGAAAATACACACTTTTTTTTCAATGTCGAAGCTTGCAAAAAATTACGCCCTAATGGATGAAAAAGAAGTCAAGAAGTATTATGACGAAACTGTTTCCATGATGTTTACACTTATGGCGGAAGATGTCTACATGAACCTTATAAAAGACAAGTCTGTTTCTATTGATTTGCGCCGTGAACTTGCCAATTCCCTTATAATCCTTTGGGAGCACAGAAGCGACCAGACAATTTCTGATATTGCGCCTGTTTTGCAGGCTGTTTGGTCTACTCGCCGCCGTCTTGCTCCCGCTTTTGGCTCCATGATGGGAACGAGTGAGCTTATGATGGTTACGTTCCAGATGGACGATCAGTGGGGCGCATTTATAAAGGAAAAACTTAGCGAACCGGATGTTGCACAGGCAATGGAGGAATTCCTGTTCGGAGTTTCTTATGAGCAAATTTTGCGTCTTAAAGGAATTTTGCGTGATCAAGGCGTAAAGTCGATTGGACGTGATGAAGTAAGTTCATATCTTGGCGAGCGTGTAAAAACAGACATAAACCTTGACTATAGAGATTTTTATCTTTTGTATACAGTTCGCCGTGATAATGCAAGGGCAAGGCAAAGGCTTCATATTGAAGGTCCGAAAAATACGCTTGAAGACCACTTTATCCGTTTTATAATGGAAAAAAATCAGGAAAAGCAGAAAAATGATACTTTTGCAAAAAATTGAATTTCTTTAATATGTTGCGGGTAAAAAAATGAGCGAAGACGAAAATAAAAGACAATATCAGTTTGGAGAAAAATTAAGAGCTGTCCGTGAAAGAAAGCATTTGACATTAAAAGCTGTGGCGGCGCACGCAAAAGTTAGTGAAAGTCTCGTTTCCCAGATTGAGCGGAATAAAGTTTCTCCTGCTATAGATACATTGCTTGATATTGCCGATGCTTTGGATATAAGCCTTGAATTCCTTTTTGAAGAATACAGCCGCCGCCGTCCAGTTTCTGTGATTCACCGTGAAGACCGCCGTAAAATCAACGAGGAGGATGTTGTTTACGAAGAGCTTTCAGATCCATTTTCCGGCAATGGTGAAAATTCATTTGAAAGCTACACGATAAATATTCCTGTTGGAAGCCGTACTCACCGCGGAAGCTACGGTCATCTTGGAAAAGAAATGGGGCTTGTTGTTCAAGGCGAAGGAATTCTTCACTACGGAAACAAAGAAATTGCTTTAAAAGAAGGCGACAGTATCACGTTCAACGCAGGTTCTCCCCATACTTTGGAGAATACAGGCTCTGTTGAATTAAAGGCGATTTGGATGGTTACTCCTGCCCAGAAATTCAACGCGTAATTTTTTTATTTTAGCATTGCCATGTCTGGTTGAATTCTTCCTCTGTACAGGGCAAACGCATTATAAATGTATTCAGCATAAAACTGGCTTTCAGGCACGGTTTCCTGGTTCAAAATCGGGCAATAATGGGGATGTCCAATAAGTATCTTTTTTGTCATTTATAGGCTTTTATAGACTTGACCCGAAATTCTAAATGCATATATTACAATCATTTAGAAATTGTTCAGCAATGACATTCAGAACTTATTGGACATCCTCTGATTGTTGCAAAGTAACTATAGAATTGCCCGCTCACGCGGTCGCAACAATCAGAGTGTTTTTGCCCCAGAAACCGTTCCTTCGCGCAAACTTTACTTAAATTATTTATAATGCGTTTGCCCTGTTCCTCTGTATTTTTCACGTTGAATTTTTGATTGTATTCCTATATATTATAATATGAATTCTTATTTTTAAATAAAAAAGGTAATTTTTATATGGAAAATAATAGCTTAGGTGAGATTTCTTCATTGACCCCTGCAGTCCGTCCAATCAGGATGGGAATCGATGTTGGTTCAACCACGGTAAAAGTTGTTGCGCTTGGAGAAAATGATGAGCTTTTGTACGGAGCTTATGAGCGGCACCGGGCTGATATTAGAAATACAATTATTACTGTTGTAAATAAAGCCTTTGATTCGCTTGAAGAAGTTCTTCCGGCGAAGGAAAATCAGACTGTCAGCGTTAAGGTTACTGGTTCTGGCGGACTTTCTGTTTCTCAGTGGCTGAATATTCCGTTTATTCAGGAAGTTGTTGCCGCTACTACCGCTGTAAGAAAAATTATTCCGCAGACGGATGTTGTGATTGAGCTTGGCGGCGAAGATGCGAAAATCACTTATTTTAAAGGCGGAGTTGAACAACGCATGAACGGAACTTGCGCTGGAGGAACTGGAGCTTTTATTGATCAGATGGCGGCTCTTTTGGAAACTGATGCTTCCGGACTTAATGAGCTTGCCCGCGGAGCAACCACAATTTATCCAATTGCCGCCCGTTGCGGAGTTTTTGCAAAGACTGATGTTCAGCCTTTGATTAATGAAGGTGCGCGCCGTGAAGATATTGCGGCTTCTATTTTTCAGGCAGTTGTAAGCCAGACAATTTCTGGGCTTGCTTGCGGAAAGCCGATCCGCGGGAATGTCGCATTTTTGGGCGGACCGCTTCACTTTTTGGATCAGCTTAGGGAACGCTTTGTAATTACATTGAAGCTTGGGGCGGAGCAGACAATTGTTCCAGAAAACAGCCAGCTTTTTGTTGCTTCGGGTGCGGCTTATTCAGCTGAACGGGAAATAAAATGCGTAACTCCTTCTAGCAAAAATGGAACATTTCCTACTATAAAACAGTTCAGGGAAAGCCTTAAAAATCTTGTTGGCGCAGAAATGCAGGAAGTTCAGCGACTTGAGCCGTTGTTTACAACTCATGAAGAACTTGACGAATTCAATAAGCGCCATTCACAGGAAAAAGCCAGCACTGGAGACTTGGAGTCAACTGAAGGTCCTGTTTTCCTTGGACTTGATGCCGGCTCTACAACAACAAAGGCTGTTCTGATTGATACAAAGGGACGCATTTTGTGGCGTTTCTACGATGTGAATGCAGGAAATCCTGTTGACTTGGCTGTAAAAGTTCTAAAAAGCCTTTATAAAATTCTTCCTGAAAAATGCTATATTGCGCGTTCTGTTTCTACAGGTTACGGCGAAGCTTTATTTCAGGCTGCCCTTGGAGTTGATGCTGGCGAAGTTGAAACTATAACTCATTACCGGGCGGCGGATTTTTTTGTTCCTGGCGTTGAATTCCTTTTGGACATAGGCGGACAGGATATGAAGTGCCTTAGAATGAAAGACGGCGCGATTGTTTCCATTCAGCTTAATGAAGCCTGCTCTGCGGGTTGCGGTTCGTTCCTTGACAATTTTGCGCGCACAATGGGAATGAGCGTTCAGGAATTTTCAAAGATTGCGCTTATGGCAAAAAAGCCAGTTGACCTTGGAACTCGCTGCACGGTTTTTATGAACAGCCGTGTAAAGCAGGCTCAAAAGGAAGGCGCGGAAGTTGCGGACATTTCAGCGGGACTTTCTTATTCGGTAATAAAGAACGCGCTCTTTAAAGTAATAAAACTTCGCAAGGCAAGCGATATTGGCAAAAAAGTTGTTGTTCAAGGCGGAACTTTCTTTAATGATGCGGTTCTTCGTGCGTTTGAAAAAATTGCCGGTGTAAACGTTTATCGTCCTGATGTTGCGGGGCTTATGGGAGCTTACGGTTCTGCGCTTATTGCGATGGATCAGTGGGAAGATTTACGCCGTCCAAAGCCGGATGATCCTGACCAGACTCCTAAATTTGTAAAAAGCGGCATTGCGACTTTGAATCAGCTTGAGTCATTTAAAGTTGACCTTGAGCTTCGCCGCTGCGGAAAATGCTCTAACAATTGTCTTCTTACAATAAATACATTCTCTACTTCTGGAACTGAAGTCGGAGAAAAACGCGCTGTAAGAAAATTTGTTACAGGAAACAGATGTGAGCGCGGAGCAGAACTTGAAGAAAAAACTTCAGTTGTAGATGCAAGCAACAAGCCTTCCGAAGATGAAACTGAAAAAAATCTTCCGAACCTTTTTGAATGGAAATACAAGAGGCTTTTTGGACATTATATTCCGCTTAAGCCGGATGAAGCTGTTATGGGGGACGTTGGAATTCCGCGCGTTTTGAATATGTATGAGAATTATCCGCTGTGGTTTACTTTCTTTACAAAGCTTGGATTCCGTGTGCGCCTTTCTCCTCGTTCTAGCCGTGCAATTTATGAAAAAGGCCTTGAGACAATTCCCTCGGAAAGCGTTTGCTATCCTGGAAAAATTTCCCACGGTCATGTGGAAAGTCTTCTTCAGCAGGGGATAAAATTTATTTTCTATCCGTGCGTTCCTTACGAAACAAAAGAGGATCCGGGAGCTGGAAATCATTACAACTGCCCGATTGTTACAAGCTATCCTGAAGTTTTGCGCAATAACGTTGAGCAGCTTCGTCAGGACGATTCTGTTTTGTTTATGAATCCGTTCCTGCCGGTTTATGACAAGCAGCGTTTAAAGGAGCGTCTTTTTGAAGAGCTTTCCCTTAAGTTTAAAAAGCTTACCCGTCAGAAAATAAATGAAGCTGTGGATGCAGCTTGGGCTGAGCAGGAAAAATTCAGGAAAGATGTTCAGGAAAAAGGCGAAGAAGCCCTAGAAGAGACAATCCGCCGTGGTGCAAATGGAATTGTTCTTGCAGGACGTCCTTATCATCTTGACCCGGAAATCAACCACGGAATTCCAGAAATGATAAACGGCTTGGGAATGGCTGTGTTCACGGAAGATTCGGTTGCGCACCTTGGTTCTATTGAGCGTCCGTTAAGAATTATTGACCAGTGGACTTATCATAACAGGCTTTACCGTGCAGGAGCTTTTGTAAGCGGAATGGCAAACTTGGAGCTTGTTCAGCTTACATCTTTTGGCTGCGGACTTGATGCCGTTACTTCTGATCAAGTTGATGAAATTATGAAGTCAAAAAGCAGAATGTACACGCTCATAAAAATTGATGAAGGCTCGAATCTTGGCGCGGTAAGAATTAGAATCCGCTCTTTGATTGCCGCTGTAAAAGCCCGCGAAAGGAACAGAACAAAGCTTTCTATAAAACCAGCTTCGTATAAACGTCAGGTTTTCACCAAGGAAATGAAAAAGAAGCACACAATTATCGGACCGCAGATGAGCCCGATTCACTTTAAGCTTCTTCAGAAAGCGATGGAGTATTCCGGCTACAATTTTGTTGTCCTTGACGCTGTAGATCCGATGGCTGTTGAAACTGGACTTAAATATGTAAACAACGACGCTTGCTATCCTTCGATTCTTGTTGCAGGTCAGATGATTGCTGCTCTTCAAAGCGGAAAATTCGATTTGAACAATACGAGCCTGATTATTACGCAGACTGGAGGCGGATGCCGAGCTACAAACTACATTGGATTTATCCGCCGTGCCTTGAATGACGCAGGGTTCAGCAAGATTCCGGTTATTTCTATGAGCACTCAGGGATTTGAAAAAAATCCGGGCTGGACTTATACTCCGGGAATGCTTATTAGGCTTGTCCGTTCCATTATGCTTGGCGATTTGCTTATGCGCGTTTTGTATAGAACCCGCCCTTACGAAGCTGTTTCTGGAAGCGCAAATGCTCTTTATGAAAAATGGAATGCAAGATGTGAAATCGCATTGAAATCGCTTTCCGTGTTTAAATATAGAAAGCTTATCCGCGGAATTATAAAGGACTTTGACAATCTGCCTCTGCTTCCTGTAAAAAAGCCGCGTGTCGGTGTTGTTGGTGAAATTCTTGTTAAGTTCCATCCGACTGCGAATAACGACATTGTAAATGTAATTGAAAGTGAAGGCGCGGAATGCGTTATGCCGGATTTGGCAGACTTTTTGTTTTATACTTTCAGCACTGGAATTTTCCGGCACAGACAGCTTGCGTTCGACAAGAAAACTGAAAAAAATGCGCGTCTTATGGTTTGGGCTGTTGAGCTTTTCCGCGGATACATAAAAAAACAGCTTAAAAAAAGCCACCGTTTTGATCCGCCGAATTTGATTTACGACATGATGAAAGGCGTTGACGATATTGTTCAGCTTGGAAACATAACTGGCGAAGGTTGGTTCCTTACTGCGGAAATGGTCGAGCTGATTCATTCTGGCTGCCCTAGCATTGCGTGTGTTCAGCCTTTTGCTTGTCTTCCGAACCACGTTACAGGAAAAGGAATGATAAAGGAATTGCGCCGTCGTTATCCTGAGTCGAATGTTTCTGCGATTGACTATGATCCGGGCTCAAGTGAAGTTAACCAACTGAACCGTCTGAAGCTTCTTCTGAGCAACGCACCTGTTGGCAAGCATCCGGACGAAGAGGCGGACGGAATGATTCATCAGCCGGATAAAAAAGTTGTTAAGCCGGAAATTCAAATGGCGGAAGGCGCTTTCATAGATCCAGAGCCTGTTGAAATGAAAGATGTGCCTGTAATCTAAAGGCTTTTGCATTGTTTATAAAATTGACTGGAGCTTATTTTGAAAATAAAAATTTTAGCTTTCTCTTTTGTCTTTTTATTTTTTGGAATTGCGTTTGCTGAATACAACTCTTTTGCAATTCCAGATTCTGCGGAAATTCGGCGGACTATAGTTGACTCATGGATTTCCGCACCAGTTTCCGAAGTTAGAAATTATAAAGAAGACTTAAGAAAAAACAGAATCGGCGAAACTTTTCAAATCCGAATGGAAGAAAACGAAACTGAAGTTTCAGTGATTGTTGCTCCACGTTCGGAACTTGATGTTGATTTGATAAACGGAGACAGCCACAGAATTGTCCGTGCGGCAGTTTATCCAAAAGGGGCGGCAGGAGGCTGGGTTCTTTTTAGGGAAAAAAACAGCGGAAAGCCTTTGCGTGTTGAATGGCATTTTAATCCTGATCCGGATGTTTTTCTTGTATTCCGTCCGCAGGCTCAGAAAACTTTGGTTGACATGAGCGTGTTTGGCTCTTTCGCCGCAAAATCTGTTCCGCTTGGAGTTCCGTTTGAGCGTATTTATACAGCTGGATTTCAGGATGTAAAAAACTGGACTCAAAAGACTCTTCCATGGGAAAAAGTTTCTGTTGAAACTGGACTCTACCGTGATTCACTTATGATGGCGGGAATTATAAAATCGAATTTGGATTCAATTGTTTTTACTGAAGATGCTTGCTACGATTCCAAAGGAAAACTGAAATCTGTTATTACCGGCAAAGATTACATTTTAAAAGATGAAAGTGGATTTGAAATTTCGCTTGATGAAAAAAAACTTTATTTGTCGGGTGCAGGATTTTTAAAATGGATTGTCGATGGAATTGTTGAGCCTGCAACTGGGCTTGGAACTTCGATTTCTGATTTGACAGAGCCGACTGTTGAATTTGATTCTGTTGGAAAAATCGGAGTAATGTCGCAGGAATGGAATTTGTATTTTACTTTGGACTGGTGCAGAAATCTTGCGGCAAAGGCATATTCAGTCCGCTCAAGAAGAAATGTTGATTTTAAATCTGCCGGGCTTGACGTGAATAAAAATTATTTTGCATCTGAAGTTTCAGGCGGAAAAATTTCAACTTCTTCTGGCTACATAAAAAATACAGGATATTCAATTGAAAAAATAAAATCTGTGCTTTACGTTCTTGCGGTAACAGAGCCATCTTGGTTTTACCTTGCCGCAATTCGCCAAGGTTCTTGCTTAAAGCCTGATGAGCTTGTATTTAATAATTGCGCGGTTTTCTTTCCTTATTTTGACAACAATGGAAAATTCGGCTGCTTTGTTTTTGAGCAAGGAAAAGAAATTTCATTGGAAAAATTTGTGAAAAAATATAAAGACGCATACATCCATCTGGAGCGAGTAAAGTCGTTAGAGGCTTTTTTCCCTTATGAAAAAAAATAAAGTTCTAAAAAATTTATTCTTATGTTTTTTCGTTGTGGCTGGCGGAGCTTGCTTTTCTATTTCAAAAGACTCCGCATTGTTCAAGAAAATACATTCGGCTTATTCCGGCGCGGATTATCCTGCTGTCATTGAATACTCTTCTCGTCTGCAAAAAGATTTTTCTTCTTCTCCATTTTTGGAAAAAGCCTTGCTTTGCAAAGGTGAAAGCTTTTTTTATCTTGGACGTTTTGAAGACTCGATTCAAACTTTGAATGAATTGTCTTCATCTGAAAAAAATGAAACGAAAATTTTTTCCAATTACTGGAAAGGCCGTTCAGAATTTTCGTTGGAAGATTTTAATGCGGCATTGAATTCTTTTTATAATTCTTCTTCAATTTCTTCTGGCTTCAATAAAAAAAACAAAGAAATAAATTTCGTTTATAGAAATTCAATTTATTATGCAGGACTTTGCAATTACTCTTTGCATCAATATGAAAAATGCATTCCGATTTTTGAATCAATAGTTTCTAGCAACGAATACGAAAATGATATTTTTTGCAGCTCATTGCAAATTCTTTTTGACTGCTACACAAACGAAAATGAATATTCAAAGCTTGTAAAAAAATATGAAGAACTTTCGCCGCAAAATATTTCTTGCTACTGGAATGTTTCTTTTGCCGCAGGAAATGCTTTTGAAAAACTTGGACAAAAAAAAGATGCTTTTGCTTGTTATGAAAAAATCGCTTTAAATGCGGAACTTCCTTTGTCTGCCCAGGCATTGCAAAAAGCGTGTTATGTTTCTACAGAAGACTTTCCGTTGCTGCTTGAAAAAGCGAAATCTGCATTGTCATGTGAAAATTCACTTTTGTCAGAATTTTGGATTCGGCTTGGAATTGACTCTTTTGAAAAAAATGATTTTGATTCCGCGCAAAAATATTTTTCAAATGCGGAGGACTCTGATTCAGAAAAAAAATATTCGTCGCTGATAGGGCTTTATAAAGCCGAACTTGCTTCTGAAAATAAAATTGCAATTCTTGATTATTATTCAGCAAAAAGAATTGACAAAAAATATTATGCGGAATATGAGCTTGCTTATGCACAACAGTATGCGGTTTTGAGTGATTTTAAAAATTCTCTTGTTCATGCAAAAAATGCTTATGAAAAAACTTCTCCAGAAAAAAAGCAGATTAAGCAAAAATCGTTATATTATTATTGCCTGGGACTTTATTCAACAGGAAAATCAAAACAGGCAATTTCTCTTATAGAAAAATCAAAAGAAAATTCTGATGCAGAAAGCAAGTATTTTTTTGCACAGAAAATTTTATATGCAAGATGTCTCGCTGAAAATGGGAATCTTGAATCTGCTGAAAAAATTTATAAAAACTTTTTTGAGAAATCGCAGCTGAACAATGAACAAAAATATGATTACGCAAAAATACTTTTTTCACTTGGAAATATGAGCGAATGTAAAAAAGTTGCGGATTCTTCTTCTGTTTCTGATGCAGTTTACATTTCCGCTTTGGCTTCATTTAATATGCAAGACTGGAAAAATTCTTCAACTGGATTTTTTAAGTTTATTGCAGAAAATTCAAAGTCTTCTAAAATTTCATTTGCGGAATTCTATTACGGATATTCCTTGTATAAAATGGGAGAATCTGCAGAAGCTTTTAATGCTCTTAAAAATTTTTCTGAAAAATATCCAGAAAGTTCTTTGTGCTATTCATCTTGTATTGTATCTGCAAATTCTGCGTTAAAAAATTTTGATTTTGAAAATGCAATTGTTCAGGCAAAGAAAGCCTTGAGTTTTTTTTCATCGCAGGAAGAAAAAGAAAATTCAGTTTTGCTTTGCGCTTCTATTTATTCTGATTCAGAAAAATATCAGGACGCTATAAAATTTCTTGAGCCTTATGCAAAGAATACTTCTGTGTTTTCTATTCGTTGCCGTTATCAGATTGCGCTTTTGAATTCACGTATTGGAAAAATTTCTGAAGCTGACAAAATTTTTTCTGAGATTCAAAATAAATTTTATAATTCTCCTTTTGCGGATGAAAGTTCTTTTAGACGCGCGGATTTGTATTACAATTTAAGGAATTATGAAACTGCAGCAATGCGTTTTTCCGAATATCAAAGAAAATTTCCTAAAGGAAAATTTATTGATGCCTCGTATTATTGTTCCGCTGATTCGTATAGAAAACTGGCGCAAATTGAAAAATCAGTTTTGCAATATAAAATTCTTGTGGAAAATTTTCCAAAAAGCACTTTCATTTATAATGCTAGAAAAAATCTTTCAGAAATTTTTGAAGAGCAGAAAAAATACGAAGATGCGCTTGAACAGCAGAAATTTATTCTTTTAATTGCTGATTCTGAAGAGCAAAGAAAGACTGCGGAACAAAAAATCAGTTTCTTGAAGAATTTGATTTCTGGAGAAAATTCAGACCTTGCATTGCTTGAAAAGCGTTACGTTGAAAATTCTAAAACTGCAACTTTTGAAGGTAGAATGGCAGGAACTGAACTTGCAGAATTTTTAATCCAAAATGAACAGCCGAAAAAAGAAGTTTTTGAACTTGCGGAATCTCTTTTTAAAATTCAATCATCTGAAAAAAATCAGGCTGCTGAAAGTTCTTATGCTGCAAGAACTGCATTTGTCTGCGCAAGATATTTGAGGTTTCTGAATAAAAATAAAGAAGCCGCGCAAAGATTTTTGGTATGTGCCGAGTTTGCTAGAAAGTCTGAAAATGATGAGCTTGCGCAAAAAGCAATTTATGGAGCGGCAGAATCTTTTGATGCCGCAAAACTTTATGCTGATTCTGAAAATTCCGCAAAAACTTTGCTGGAACTTTATCCGAAAAGCAGTTACAAATCCGCTGCCCAGAAGTTTATAAAAAATAATTAGGAGCAAGTGAAAGTTAAAATGAAAAATGTTAAGAATATATTTTATTTATTTTGTGTTGCTTTTTTTTCTGCGCCTTTATTTTCTCAAACTGAAAATGTAACTTTGCCAGATATAACAACGACTGTTTCTGGCGAAGTTGTTGCAGCCGGAAAAGATGCGTTGCCCGATTTTTCTAAAATTGTTCCAGATGATAAGAAAGTTGATTCTGTTCTTCCTGTTTTTGCAGAAGAAAATGTCAGTTTTGATGAAGAGCCGGTTGCTGATTTTTCTTTTGGAGAGGCAAAGACAATTTTTGCGCAAGGACTTGTTGGAGGCGGATTCCCGGGAGATTTTATCGGAGATTTTTCTGTTTATAAATCCATTGGAGAAAATCCGTTTAAAATTGAATTTTCACATCTTAGCAAAAATGGATATGGAAAGCACAAGGCTGGTGATGGATTTTTTAACAGCAGTACAAGGCTTTTCGCTGAAAAAACTATTACTGCAAAAAGTACGGATTTTGTAATTGGTGGCGAATACAAAAAAAATGAAACCGGTCTTCAGTCCGTAAGTCCGTTTTTTTATGATTTGAATTCTCAAGAAGCTTTTGGAAATTTTTCTGTAAGAAAAAAATTTTCACATGGATTTGGATTTGAATCTAAAACTGGCGGCTCTTGGTACAACCGATATGCTGGAATCGCTGACGGTAAAAATGATTTTTTGAAACAAGAAAAAAATATTGATGTTGTATATTTGAATCAAAATTTAAATTTTTCATGGAGCGGAAAAAACTTCTTTTTTGGTTTGAATGGCAAACTTGATTATGGAACTCTAGCTGGAAATTTTGATTCTGTTGAAATTGAAAATATTTTTAGAGCGGAAGCTTCTGCGTCTGCTGGATGGAAGAATGATTTTCTTGAAATTTCAGCATCGGGAGGAATTGCTAGCGGAACTGAAATGGGAACAAGAAATTCTGTTCCGTTCTTTGATGCAGGAATTTCTTTTGCAGGAAAAGATTCTCCTTTGAAAAATAGTTTTTCTTTTGAAGTTCACGGAGGTCTTGACACGTATTTGAATTCACTTTCAGAACTTGAAAATAAATACAAATTTTCGCAGCTTGTTTCTTTACCTTCTGAAGTTTCTGATTGGTTCGCAAATGCGAAAATTTCTGTTCCTGTTTCAAAATTTGCTTCAATTTATTCTTCTGCAGAATTTAGAAAAACTGCTTTTGAAAACGGAACTTGGGAAGCCGTTTATGATTCGAAAATAGATTCTGGAATTTTTGAGATAGCTTCGTCAGATAGAACTCTTTTTTCTACTGATTCAGGATTTTCTTATTTGTGGAATGTTTTTACTTTGACTGCAGGATGGAAATCGCATTGGATTCATGTTCCGGCTGATGAATTTAAAAATTATATTTCAACTTCCATTTCATTTGATTCAAAAGAAAAATCTTGGGGCTTTTCAGTTTCCTTGCAGGAAGATATTGGTTCAGATTCCGATAAATGTCCTTTGCTTGGCGGTGAAGTTTATTACAATGTAAAAGAGTCTATAAAACTTTCTTTTGAACTTTCCGATGCCATAAAATTGTTTGCCGGCAAAGATAGAGATTTTATGAAAACTGATTATCTTGTTCGTGCTGGCTGCGCATCTTTGTTTGCAAAATTTTATTTTTAATTTGAAACTTTTATTTTGATTTTTTATAGGAGCTAAAAATGTTTGAGATTTTAAAGAGCGGCGGAATTGTTATGGTTCCGATTATTGCTTGCGGATTGGTTGCTGTGTTTATTATTGTTGAGCGGTTTCATTATTTTTTTTCAATAAAGAAGCGTGATGAAAAATTCAACAGTGATATTGAAAGTTGTATTTTGAAAAATGATTTTAAGACTGCGGAGTCGGTTTGTGTTCTTGCAGATACTCCTTGTGCAAAGGTTGTAAAAAGTGCTGTTGAACATAGAAATTTTTCAGAGCGTGATTTGAAGGAATTTATTCAGTCGAAACTTGATCTCGCTGTTCCTGAATTTGAAAATAATCTCTCTGCATTGAACACAATTTCAAATGTTTCAACTTTGCTTGGATTGCTGGGCACTGTTACTGGAAATATCAAGGCTTTTGGTGTGCTTGGAAATGGTGGCACAATGGGAGATCCCGCTTTGCTTGCCGGTGCGATTGCTGAGGCTTTAGTTACTACTGTTGCCGGACTTGTTGTTGCAATTCCTGCGATTATTTTTAGCAGCTATTTTAATTCTCAAGTCAATCACAGCATTACGAGAATGGAGCAGACTGTTACTTCTGTTTTGTTCCGTCTTACAAAAAAAGGCGAGGCTTAAAATGAAAGTTTCCGCGCGAAAAAAAACAAACCCGGTGGTTGATTTGTCTCCTATGCTTGATGTTATTTTTCAGCTCATTTTGTTTTTTTTAGTTTCCACAACATTCAATTTGCTTCCTGCGATAAATGTTAATTTGCCAAAAAGTTCTACTTCGTCCGGAGCGGAATCAAGCGGTATAACAATTTCAGTAGAAGAAAATGGAGCTCTTTGGTTTAACGATGAAAAAGTTTCTGAAAAAGAATTGGCAGCTTTGCTTTCAAATTTTGACACAAAAGAAATTGAGCGCAAAAATTTTCCTGTTTTAATTTCGGCGGATAAAAATGTAAAAAACGGAAAAATTGTTGAGCTGTTTGATATAATCAGAATGAGCGGCTTTGCTTTTGTCAGTTTGAGGACGAGCGGAAAAAAATGACAAGTCTTGAACGGCGCGGAAATGCGATTGCTTTTGCGTTTACTGCATTTTTCTTTTTGGCTTTTTTGATTTTTTCTCTTGCTGTAAAATTTAAACCTCAGGAAAAATTTCAAGTCTTGACGATAAATCTTGCCTCTTTTCCTGTTGAAAAAAAATCTTTGCAGGAAACTACTTTACAGAAAAAAGATGTTCCTTCAAAAAATCAAAGTTCTAAAGATGTTGAAAAAATAAAACCTGTTGAGCCAAAGAAAATTCCTGAAGAAAAATCAAGTTCTCAAAAAAATAAAATTGTAAAAAATGGATTGCCTGTTTCTTCTGAAAAACAAAAAACTTTTGAAGAGCCAAAAATTAAAAAAAGCGTTGAGCAGCTTATGGCGGAAAACAATTCTTATGCAAAAAAAACTGCTGAATGGAATGAAAGTTTTTTTGACGATTCGCAAACTGTGCAAAGCAAAAATATTTCCGAAGCGCAAAATAAATCTTCTGTAAAAAGTTCAGTTGAAGGAACTGCTGCAAAAAGTTCAGCTGAAAAAACTTCTGGAGTTTCATCTTCTTCCGAATCGGCTAGAAGTGGAAATGCAGATGTTTCAGAAGAGACAAAAAGTTCTTTGGCTAATATTAAAAATACTTTTTCTTCATCTGTTTCTGGAAATATAAAAAGCAAGACATCTGTTGCTTCTCAAAATTCAGGCGGAAAGCTTTCTATAAAAATGTCAGACGGAAAATCAAGAGAGCTTTTGTATCCAAAAAATCCTGTTATATTTATTTCAGAAGAAAACGCAAAACTTGTTGATGAAACAAAAAAAGTAATTGTCCGTTTTAAAGTTCGTGCGGACGGAACTGTTCCTGTAACAGGAATTTCCATACTACCGTCATCGCTTTTGCCTCTGCAGATTCAGGCTGAAATAAAAGAACAAATTCAACTTTGGAGATTTTCCGAGGAATCTTCCGGACTGGACGGAACGGCTTCTTTTGATTATACGCTTGAGATTCGATAATTATTTTTATATAATTGAAATGTATGTTCGAAGAAATAGAAGCAGTCGCATTTGATATTGACGGAACTCTTTATCCGTCTTGGAGACTTTATCTTCTTATGCCGCTGTATGTGCTCAAGCATTTAAAGTTTTATCTTCATTATAATAAAATCCGCAAGATTCTTCATAGGACTGCGCCGCTGTCTGATTTTTATGAATTTCAGGCAAGGCTTTTTGCGGAGGAAACAAAATTTCCTGTTGCTGAATCAAAAAAAATCATAAATGATGTTTGCTATGAAGGAATAAAAAAATTTTTCAAAAAGATAAAACCGTACAGTCATGCTTACGAATGTATAAAAAACATGAAATCTGCCGGATTAAAAATCGGAATTCTTTCTGATTTTCCGCCGTCACAAAAAGGTGATATTTGGGGAATAAAAGAACTTTGCGATGTTTGCATTGGCTCAGAAGAATCGGGAGCTTTAAAACCTTCTGTTTATTCTTTTGGAATTTTGAGCAGAAAACTTGATGTTCCGCCGGAAAAAATTCTTTATGTGGGAAACAGCAAAAAATACGATGTTCTTGGTGCAAACAATGCAAAAATGAAAAGCGCATATATTTTAACTGGTTTTCGCCGGATGTTTGGAATAAAACTTCCAGAGGCTGATATTTCATTTAAAAATTATCGTCAGCTTGAAAAAATTGTGTTAAAATAGATAAAACTTCTTTTTAAATAAATTTGGGCGGGAAATAAAAAGTGATTACTATATTAGGAATTGTCATTGCGGTAGTTTTGTCTGCGATTGTTTCTGTTGTTATTCAGCAGACTGGTAAAAATGAAAATTCAATGGAAAAAGTCAAACGCTATGCAAACCAGCGTCAGGCTGAATTTGATGAGTATTTTGAAAAGCAGACGGAATCTATAAAACTTCTTGCAAACGATTTGGACACAAAAGATATTCAAGTTAAGGCTGCGATAAAAAGAATGCAGATGCAGATTGACGAGTGCCGCCAGACTACAGAAAATTTTGAAAATCCTGTTCAGAATATTGAGAACATAAAAAATAAAATTGAAGCTTATGATAAAGTTTTGCAGAATCTTATGGAAATGACAGCCGCAGTTGAACAAAATCTTGATTCTGTAAAAAAAGAAGCCCTTGTTGTGGACAAAGTAAATTCCAGGCTTTCCCGCCAAAATCAAATTCTTGAAGCTGTAGAGAAAAAAGTTTCTGATGTTACAAAACAATTCTCTGTAAAAAATTCTGAGCAGCTCAAGACGATTGGTTCTGATTTGCTGAATCAGTATGAGCAGCGCGCTTCGGAAATTGATGCGACAACAGAAAAAGCCATAAAGCAAAATCAGGCTATTATGGAAAAAATTGAAGACGACATCCGTCAGGCATATTCCAAGGCGATTGAAAATGCAAAGCGGCTTGAAGACGAGTCGTTTGCAAAACTCAAAGATGAATCTCAAAAAAGAACTTCCGCTTGTCTTGATGAAGTTGAAGCTCAGACAAAACAAATCACTGCGATTATTGATTCAAGAATTTCTGAAACGCAAAAAAGCCTCGATGATAAAACAAAAATATTCAGTGATTCTTTGAAAGAGCAGACTTCCGCAATTGAAGAAAAATTCAATGAGCGCACACAACGCATTTCAGAAATGATTGACGCGCGTACAAATGTTCTTACCGGCACTTGGACTGAAAAAATTGAATCGCTTGAGCAGGACTTAAAAGAAAGTTCTGAAAACTTTGATTCACGTTTGGAAGATGCCGTTGCTGGTCTTGATAATTCTCTTGCTGAAAAAACTGGTGCGCTTGAAGATAAAATAAATGAATCCGCAGGAACTTTTGAAAATGAGTTTGCTGACAAAATAAAAGAACTTTCTGACATTGTTGAAAATTCTACTTCAAGGATTGAAGACGAATGTTCTGGAAGAATTTCTGAAATTGAAGAAAAACTTGAGCAGTCATCGTCAGGCATTCAAAATAAATTTTCAGAAAAACTTTCACAGATTGAATCTTATTTCAATGAAACTTCAAATTCTATTGAAGCCGGTTATAAAGAGCGCGCTGATTCTCTTCAAAATGAATTGGAAAATAAATTTTCTTCCTTGCTTGAAACTTTCACAAAGCAAGCGAAAATTTTTGAGGACAAGACTTCAGTCTTTGAAGACAATGTGAAACAAAAATCTGATATTTTCTCTTCTGAACTTGAGTCGAATATTTCTGATTTTTCGGAGCGGCTCAATTCTGAAATTTCTTCACTTGATTCTCAGTTGGAAGAAAAAACTTCACGGTTGGAAGAGTTTTTCAAAACTAACGTGGCTTCCCTTGAAACTGAATACAACTCAAAAACTTCTGACCTTGAAAATTCTTTAGAGCAAAGCTACTCCGATATGTTCTCGAATATTGAAGAAAAAATGAAGGATCTTTCAAAATCTTATGAGGAAAAATGTTCTTCCATGGATTCGACCTTTGCAGATAAAAGCCGTAACGTTATTCAGTTCTTTGAAGATAAAACACGAGAGCTTGAAGAAAACTATGATTTAAAAACAAAGAAGCTGAAAGAATCTTTGGATTTAAATAATGAAAATGCAGAATCCGAAATGAAGAAAAAATCCCAGGCGCTTATTGCTTTGTTCAATGAAAAGTCTTCAAATTTGGATTCAAAACTCAAGGAAAAAATGCGTTCCCTTGATGCTGATTTGGATAAAAATGTTGATGAGCTTAATGCAAAAATAAAACAAAAAACAGGAGCTTCAAACACTTCATTTGAAAATTCTATTTCAAAAATTGAAAATGAAATCCGCCAGAAAACAGCAGCACTTAATACAAGTTTAATTGATAAGTTTGATTCGATTGACAGCATATTTAAAAAGAAACTTGAAGACATAAATAACAAGGCTCTTTCAATTTCCACTGAAATTAAAAACCGCACAGACGGACTTGAAGATGATGTCCGCAGAAAACTTTCAAATCTTACAGAAGATGTAAAAAATCAGACAGCGCAAGCCATTGAAAAATACAAAACGACGACTTCAAGTTATACGCAGGATATTGAAGATAGAACTGATGTTTTGCGCAAAGAACTTGCGGAACGAACAGAGGCTCTTGAACGTCAAATTCATGAACGTGCTCAGGAAATTGAAAAGAAACTTGCTGATCTTGAAAATAATGTTGAAACTCAAACTTACGGAGCGATGGAGCAGTATAAGTCCACAACTTCTGAGTACACGCAAAAAATTGAGCAGAATACTAACTCTTTAAAAGAAGAGCTTGAAAACAAAACCCGCGATTTGCAGGAACTTATTAATCAGCGCACAAATGAAATTCAGTCTCTTTCAGAAGATGCGATTGTAGATGCAAAGAGTCGTTTTGAAGATGTCCAGAAAATAATTTCTACAAAAACGGATGAAGTTTCTGGAAACGCTCTTGCTTATGTTGAAGATGCTCAAAAGCAGATTGAAGAAAAAACTGACAGCCTTGTTTTAGATGCGAAAACTGCAATTGAAAAAGTTCAAGAACAGATTTCAAGAACAACAGAAAATGTAAATCAAATTACATTGGCGTTAAAGCAGGATGTGAAAGTTAATTCTGAAAAATTGGAAGCTTTGCAGAATTCTGTTGAAAATCAGTCTTCTGAACTTGAAAAAAAATACAACGGAATATTTTCTTCTATACTTGAAAAAGCAGAAAAAGATGAAAACGATGCTTATGAAAAATTCAGCAGTTTGAGTTCTGCAAATCTTGACAAGTACAAAGGCGATGTTCAAAAGCGCGTGGACGAAATGCATTCCGATATAAAAACTTCCCTTGGTTCTCTTGATGCGCAGACAAAATCGATAAAGGAAAATATTGACGAAACGCTTTCTTCTATTCTTTCCCGCTACGAGAAAATTGAAAATAATGCAAAAGAAATTTCCGAGCGAATTGAAAATGAAAATGAAAGCAATTCTGAAAAACTCAAGGAATTTTCTTTGTCAATGCAAAATCAGATTGATGAACTTAATGGAAGTTTGCTTTCCTCTACAAAAAATGTTGCCGCTGAATGTGATGCCCGCCAGACAAAATATCTTGAAGCCTTGGACAAGCAGCTCGATGCTTACAAAAAAGAAATGGAGTATAGGTTTAAAAAATTGAATACTGCCGGAGCTGACGTTGACAAACTTGAATCATCTTTAAGAAAACTTATGGATCAAAGCCAGAAAAAAGTTATAGGCGACTTTGAAAAATTTTCTGAAGGCGCGGAAAAAACTCAGGCTGACTTTGAAAAATCAATTGTTGCAAAATATGAAAAACTAAAAGTTGACTTGGATTCTGTTCAGACTTCACTTGATGAAATTAAAAAAGATTCCGCTGCTAAACTTAGCGCAAAAGTCAAAGTGTTCGAAGATTCATTTACAACTGATCTTGCAAAACGTCAGGATGATGTTGTTCTAAAACTTTCTGACTGGAAAAATAAATTTGACGCGCAGTTTTCTGATTTTACAGCTGAGTATGAAGTTAAACGTGCAGCTTTGGAGAAGCAATATGATGATGCTCTTGTAAAACGAATTTCCGAACTTACAAAGAAAACACTTGAACAGGAAAAGAAATTCCAGACAGCGTTGCTTTCCGGTCAGACAACTATTCAGGAGCAGATTAATACAGTGAATCAGAAAATTCATGATTTTATTGAGCAGTATAGAAACGAAATTCAAAAAACGATTGAAAATGCGGATGAATATTTAAAGACAGAAACTGACAGTTATAATGAGCGCATGAATGGTCAGCTTGATAAAATTGAGAATGATTTGAATTCCAAGTTTGAAAATTTCCGCGAGATTCTTCTTTCAAAGCAGGAATCTCAGTCGGCAACAATCGATGCGGCTGTGCAGGAATTTACAGCTTGGAAAAACAGTCTTAAAGGAAAATACGAGGATGCCTCGCAGCAAATTGAAGATCAGCTCAAGCTTCTTGCCGATACAAATGATCAAAAAATAAATGACTTGCAAAAAGATTTTTCTGTTGCGGCAAATAAAGCTACAGATGTTCTTGATGATTACGATAAAAAGTCCAAGGCGGCTCTTGCTGATTTCCGTGAGCAATATGAAAATATGCTTGCAAATGTAAAGAAATCAACGGCTGACCAGGAAGATTATGCTGACAAAAAAAGCAAGGAACTCAAAAGCAGATTTGACAAGCAGACTGACGAATATATGCGTGTTTACAACAATGCCTTTGATAAAATCGGCGAGGAGGCGAATAAGCTTCAGTTCCAAATTGATGAAATCAACAAAAGCATTGGAACTTTCAAAACTGAAACGGCGGTCTTTGACAAAGCAGATATTTTGAAAAAACAGCTTGAAACTTCTATTGATGATTTAAACAAAAAAATTTCAGCAGTGAAAAATTTTGAAGAAAAATTAAATGACTTGTCTGCTCAGGCGAAGCGTCTTGAAAAGTTCGGCGATGATGTTAATTCACGTTTGAATGCGTATAGCTTGGATAAATCTCGTTTGGACAGCATTGAATATAAATTCAATACGCTTATGAATTTGAGCAGTGGCATGGATTCAAAGATTCAGGAACTCACTTCTATGAGCGATGATATTTTAAATATGCAGGCAAAGGTTGGAAAATTTCAGGACAGCATTTCAAATGTTCAGTCAAAACTTGAGCGGATAGAAAATAAAAAAGAAACTTACGATCGTGTCGCAGAAGAAGTTGACAGGTCTTTTGAAAATATTTCACAGCTTGAAAAACGTCTTGAAGAATGCTCAGGCAAAGTTAATTCTCTGCCGGATGAAATCAAGTCAATGCAAAACCATATTGATAAGATTATGAAGAACAGCGGAAAAATTAATGATGCCGTTGATAAAATAACTTCTTTGCAAAGTTTGATTGATGATGCGGAAGAACGTATTGCGAAAATCAAAGATTCTCGTGATGGAATTCTTAACACAGAAGTCAGGCTGCAAAAACTTTATTCTGATGCTGATAGCAAGTTGAAACTTCTTCATGATATTACAGCGAAGGAAGTTGGAAGCAAGCCATCTGCTGTAACTGGTTCAAATATTACTCCGCAGCTAAAATCGAATGTTATTAAGCTGAAAAAAGACGGATGGAAAAATGCTGAAATTGCAAAGCGTTTGAAGATTGAAGAGAATATAGTAAATCTTATTCTTGAAATGGGAACTGACGAGTAAAAAGGGATTCCGCTTTATACGGACTGTTTTTTAATATTTATTATCCAATTTCTTCAATCTGAAGCGTCATGTTGGCAAGTCCGTGGTAATAGTTTACGCTTTGTGCGGTGAAGCGGTAGACGCAGTAACCGGGATTCTCCATGCTTTTTCGGATAGTACATTTCAAATCCCTCACGCCAAAGTATTGCCTTAATTGTATCTTGAGAAAATTCTTTATTTACTTCTGAAAATATGACAACAGGCAATAGTTAAAATTATCAAATAGCTGATTATAATAAAAGAAGAATGTTTTCAGGAAACTACTTGAGCGAAAATCAAAGGCTCAAATTGCAGAGGAACTGAACATAATCCCCCATTCTGTAGATATTTGTTTTATCCGCATTTTTTAAAGACCAGCTACAAGCGTACACAGAAAATGTTTTCTAAATTCTGAGAATAAGTAGCGGTTTAAATTGCGGTGTTTTGCCTATAAGAAAACGTTGCTCATGAATTTTTCACAATTTTCTATGTGAAATTTCATAATCTTTCTTGTAGGATTTCATGCAAAAATTTCCTTTTCGTAGCATATAATTTCGCTACTGATATAAGTCATGCTGAAAAAATGGAGGCAAAAATAATGAATGTAAATCAAAGTGCATTGTCGGCTCTGCAACAGTCAGTTACAGCATCAAATGCAGAGGCAGGAGCAAAGTCGGCTCTAGCAACTTGGAAAGGAATGTGCGTTAGTTGGGAGCAGGAAACGGCTGATGCAGTGGGAAAGGCTTCGGCAAACTATGCAATAAAATGGAACAATGCGGTAATGCCCGAAATAGAGGCGAAAATTCAAAAATTTCAGGCTGAATATGATGAAAAAAAAATCCCAGTATGATGCTGTTAAAGACCAGTATGACGCTGCAGAACAGGCAGTCAGTGATGCTCAAAGAGATATGGATGCCTGCATGGATTATGAGGATAATGAGTGGCATGTTTAATGGTATGCAAACTGCTGGCAGAAAAGGTGCCGCTCCCCGCCAAAAAATTATTGTAGACCGACTAGGTTATAATGAAGCAAAAAAGTGTGAGGCTATGGCAAAAGCAGAATTAAACCGCTATAAAGGGCAGGTTGACAATTGGAAGAGACAAATGAATGCGGCTGAATCCTGCTTAAAAAAGGCGGAAAACGAAAAAGAAGTCCTTGCAAATAAAATCGAAAATTTCATTCTTGATGTTTACGAGCTTAATCTCATGAACGAAAGCGTTGAATTCTTGAGCACAATCAAAAATTCCCAGATAACATTGTCGCAGGGTACAAAAGACGAGCTTTTCTCAAGGCTTTTCTTTATTCAGAACGTCTACAGAAAACAGTTTGAAAAATTCGAGGAACTTATAAAGAAAGAAGGCAAAACTTATGAAAAGCAACAGTTTGTAAAAACACCTAAAAGCATTTTGTATTCAGCCGCACGCAAAATCAAGGCGAAAAAATTCAAGGGAAAGATTGCCGCTGCTTTGACTTCAAATGATATATATTCCGCAAAACTATCTTATTCAGCAAAGAGCGAATTTATTGTTCCGAAAAAGAAGGTGGAAATAGCAACACAAAAAATACAGGCTCTCTGCAAGAATTTTGTGCTTAGCATAGACCGGAAGAATTTTAAAATAGAAATGAATAAAAATTATGAAAACGATGAAATTGCATCAAATCTTGAGCAGTTTGGTTCACAGTTTGAAGAATATTGTTCCGAATACACAGCCTTGCTCGGCGAATTCCATGCAAATAGAGCTTCAAACAGCAAAGTCAAGATTCTGATTGGGAAAATCGGGAACTGGCATTTGAACCACTGGCCTAAACTTTGGTATAAAATTGTTTCTATTCTGTCTGCTGTTCTTGTTGCAGCAGTGCTTGGTTTTGGAATTTTTATAGGAATTGATACGGTAAAACGAAATGACAAATACAAAAAATCATTTGTCGAATGGACTGTTACTAACAATAGTGAAACGAATGAATTCTCTTCGGCAAGTAAAAACTTCAAACTTGAAGAATCATTAATGAGGCATGTTTATATGTATGCCATAGCAGAAAACGAAGTTCAGGACAAAATTCAATCTTGTAAAACGAGAATTGAATCAAATCCTGATAGATGCCTTCCATTCTCTGACGAACTTAACGTCTGGCTCAAGGAAAATCTTTCGGGCTGCCTTGCCGTAGGAAAAACAACAGTGGTTTTTCTTACCATCGACGATTATACTGGCGAAATTACAAAGCGAACTGGAGAGCGAAATTCGCATCATAGATACTATGGTGTTTTTGAGATTGCGACTGCGGATGACGGCTCTATAGTCTCAATTACTGATTTAACTGGTTTAGGATTATATGAACAATACAATTTACATGCATAAAATGTAAATAACATGGCAGGAGTTTTTTTATGTCAGAAAACAATTATGGATATTGCAATTACTGCGGAAAATACAGACCGCTAAAATGGAATGGCGGATACTGCTCAGAAAAATGCTATTGCGAATCAGGACAGCAGGAACAGGACACAATTGATGAAGAACGTTATCAGTTAATGTGGTATTACAGGGATGATGTGGGCGCATTTATATACCGCTCGATAGTAATGTCCGTCGGCTGGCTAATCTATATGATTGGGGCAAAATGGTTCATGGAGGGCAATCCCGAGAGATTGGAAAGATTTCTTTGGATTTTTCAATTTCCACCGACTGTAATAATTCCTGTGGTTCTTGCCATTGTACAAAATATCATAGTACGAGGCAAAGGAGAAAGTTTCCGTAAGTTCATTAAGAATGGAATTCCAATAGTGCTTTCAATAGCTATTATCATCTACACACATATCCTATAGGTTTTATTCAACGGCCGTAAGTTTTTCTTGCGGTCGTTTTTTTTATATTCAAACTGACATATATTAAAATAGAACAACTTACAGAATGCATAAAAAGGAAAATTTCTAGCTTGAAAGAATCATTTGCAATCAACTCAAAACATAGGCAGAAGCTTGTGAAATGAAATCTCCCAAAAGTACTTTTTATGTCATCTTCGGACTTGACCCTGCAATGTTTTTGAAAGAAAATTGGTTGATAATCCGTGCAAAGAAATTCCCCTGTCAAGCACGGCAATGACTAGTTTAAGCGAGTTCGATAAGCACCGATTCAGCAGTTTGAAAATTCCAGGACAGTTTCATCGTCATTAATGTGATGAACCGCAGGATTGTATTTTTGCGTGACTTTTTCCCACAGTTTTTTTGCGCCCAAGTTGTTCCCGTTGAATTTGATTTCCCATTTGCCCGGATGTTTTTTCAAGATAAATTCACTGGCTTTTTGGGCGATGTGCTGCCTGCGGTATGCCGGAAAAACGCAGAATTCCGCAATCACAAAATCCACCTTGTGCCCGATGTACGAGTGCGGATTCAGCATTGCGAACCCTGCCAGATTCTGCCCGCTGTAGATTAAATACGCCTTACGCGCCGGCTCGGTAAAATACGCTTCAAAATATCCGTAGTGATAATTTCCGTTCTCATCCATCTCGTCCGGATAATATTTTGTCATCTCGTACAAATACTTTTGATTGATGTTCCAGAGAAGTTCCTTTTCGTTTTGCGTTACGGGTTTTAGTGTAATCATGGGGAAGTCCTGTTGAAGTCGGATTTTGTATTCCGTAAGTTCTTCTGATTTTGATAGCCTGCCTTTTTACATTCTCATCAAGAGAAATTACATCGCAGTTTTCAATCATTCTTTTGAAAAACATTTCTTCTATATCTGTTATTTTGGGAAACGAAAGAAGCTCCATTTCGGTTATTACAGAAATTCCGATTGATTTTTCAAGATAAGGAATCCTGCAGGCGTTTTTCTTGAAAACATAGAGAAGTGTTCCAGGAATGTTTCATAGGACATGGCTTGCCTCCGTTCTGATTATTATAGCATGATTTTGAAGAAAATGCAGTGATTCATTTCGGCAGGCTCAACATTCAGTGGCAACCCTATTCATTTTTGAACTTTATAAATCCTAATTTTTCTTCTATAATAAAGCAGTTTTATTTATTGTCTTTTTATTGGGGGATTTTATGTCCGGCATACAGCAAAGAGCGGAGCTGCAGGCTCAAATCTGGAAAATAGCGAATGAAGTCCGGGGAGCAGTTGACGGATGGGATTTTAAACAGTTCGTTTTAGGAACGCTTTTCTATCGTTTTATCAGCGAGAATTTTTGTGCATATATAGAGGCTGACGATGAAAGCATTGTGTATGCAAGCCTTGAAGATTCAATAATCACTCCGGAAATAAAGGACGATGCGATAAAGACAAAAGGATACTTTATCTATCCTAGCCAGCTTTTTGTGAACATTGCGAAAAATGCGAATGACAATGAATCTTTGAACACAGATCTGGCGGAGATTTTTTCTGAAATTGAAAAATCCGCGACAGGCTACGATTCCGAGCAGGATATAAAAGGGCTTTTTGCTGATTTCGACACGACAAGCAACAGGTTGGGAAACACGGTAAAAGAAAAAAACTCCAGGCTTGCAGCGGTTATAAACGGAGTTTCTGGACTGAATTTTGGAAATTTCCACGACAATCAGATTGACCTTTTTGGCGACGCCTACGAATTTTTGATTTCAAACTACGCGGCAAATGCAGGAAAATCGGGCGGAGAATTTTTTACTCCTCAGAATGTCTCAAAACTTATCGCGCGCCTTGCAATGCACAAGCAGGAAAACGTGAACAAGATTTACGACCCTGCGTGCGGTTCAGGCTCGCTCCTCTTGCAGGCGAAAAAGCAGTTCGAGGAAAACAAAATAGAAGACGGCTTTTTCGGGCAGGAAATCAACCATACAACATACAACCTTGCAAGAATGAATATGTTCCTGCACAACATAAATTACGATAAATTCAACATAAAACTCGGAGACACGCTCACAAATCCGCAGTTCAAGGACGACAAGCCTTTTGATGCGATTGTCTCGAATCCGCCGTATTCAATCAACTGGATTGGAAGCGACGACCCCACATTGATAAACGACGATCGCTTTGCTCCGGCAGGAGTCCTGGCTCCAAAGTCAAAGGCGGATTTTGCGTTCATTCTTCATTCGCTAAATTATCTTTCAAGCAAAGGCCGGGCTGCGATTGTCTGCTTCCCTGGAATTTTCTACCGAGGTGGCGCAGAACAGAAAATCAGAAAATACCTTGTAGACAACAACTATGTGGAAACTGTAATTTCACTTGCGCCGAATCTTTTTTACGGAACTTCAATCGCTGTAAATATTTTAGTTCTTTCAAAGCACAAGGAAGACACAAAAATCCAGTTTATAGAAGCCGGCGAGCTTTATCAAAAAGAAACAAACAACAATATTCTTACAGATGAGCATATAGAAAAAATCATAGAAGCGTTTGACTCAAAAAATGACATTCAATATTTTGCA
Source organism: Treponema succinifaciens DSM 2489 (assembly GCF_000195275.1). Lineage (NCBI taxonomy): Bacteria > Pseudomonadati > Spirochaetota > Spirochaetia > Treponematales > Treponemataceae > Treponema > Treponema succinifaciens. The sequence goes on from NC_015385.1 coordinate 573,183, forward strand.
AAGTCCGCAGAATTAGAAGAAATTGCAAAAAACGACTACAACCTTTCCGTTTCAAGTTATGTCGAGGCCAAAGACACACGCGAAAAAATCGACATCATGGAACTGAACGCAAAAATCAGGGAAATCGTAGCAAGAGAAAACGTTCTCCGCGCCGAAATTGACAAGATTGTTGATGAGATTGAGGGAGAATAATTGCCTTAATGACAAAAATATGATTAAATTTGCAAAAAATATGCAAATTTAATCATAGAATTTATATCTTATTCCGATATTGATTACAAGAATAAAAAATGAGGAATATATGATTTTAGAATTTTCAATTACAAATACATATTCAATTGGAGAAAAACAAACTATTAGTTTTGAGCCAGCTAGTTATGATAAAGAAAATAAGAATCACTATATTGATATAGATGGAATAAAAATACTAAAACTTGCCTGTATTTATGGTTCAAATGCAGCCGGCAAAACAAATATGGCTGTGGCTCTAAATTTTTATTTACGTTTTATGGCTTATTCATTTTATACTACAAAGCCAGAAGAGAAAATTCCATTTGTACCGTATTTTTTTGAAACAGAAAATCTTGATGATGTTTGTGGAGAATTCGATTTAGTTTTTTTTGCATACAGCACAGAAGAAAAAAAATATATAAAATATCACTATTATTTAAGAATCAATAGAAATGAGGTTTTGGAAGAGTCCTTAAATTATTATCCTAAAAGATTGCCGCGCCTGATATTCAACAGAAATAAAATGAATATTGAATGGGGAAACTCTGTAAAAGGAGCAAAAAAAGCAATAGAAGATATTCTTATTTCCAACTGTTCTTTAATTTCTGCAAGTTCTAAAACAAAAATTTCTGTCCTTAATGATGTATTTTTTTATATTGTTAATAGATATAAAGGCTTTTTTAGCCCTTTTAATAATGAAATCCCACAATCTTTGCTTGAAAAACTTGATAATGATGAATCCTTGAAAAACAAGGCAACTGGTTTTCTTTCATTTGCTGATTTCGGTTCTATATCAGATATTTCAATAAAAAAAGAAATCAAAGAGTCGAATGAAAATTTGTCATTAACTGCTTCAAATAATAAAGAAAAAACTAATAGAAGAGCTTCACTGGTGCATAAATATAATCAAAAAGAATATCCATTGCCATTGGGGCTTGAATCTGCTGGTACAATAAGAGTCTTGGAGCTGATAGAGCCACTGGTGAATTCGAGCGAATCTAGTTTGACGATTATAGATGAAATAGAGGCATCGTTGCATCAGGACTTAATAGAAGCCTTTTTAAGATTGTTTTTGGAACTGTCTAAAAATGCTCAATTGCTTTTTACAACTCACAATCAGGAATTATTAGATTCTGGATTAATTTTAGATGATGAGGTTTGGTTCTGTACAAAGACTCAAAATGGAAACAGTGTGTATAATTCCATCTCAGATTTTACAGGTTTTAGAAAAGAAGTTTCTCGAAAAAAACTATATCAGGCAGGAAAATTTGGCGGCTTACCTAACATTGATATTCAAGGTCTAAAGGAGTTGTTCTATGGCAAGAAGAAAGATTAAAACTCCTGCATATAAGACAATTCTTCTTGTTGTTGAAGGAGAGACTGAGCAGATTTATTTTGAACGGTTAAAGGCTTTTGAAAAATATCCGAACTTACGAATAAAACCTGAGATGCCAAAGCATAGTAACATTGGTACGTTGCTTGATTTTGCGAAAAAAGAAGCTAAGTCAAAAGCTTATGATGCAGTGTGGCTATTATTTGACCGGGATGTTTTAAAGACGCAAAATATTTCTAAAGATATTTTAAGACAAATTAATGATAAAAAAGCTTTGGCTAAATTAAAAATAAATTTGGCGGATTCTTTTCCGTGTTTTGAAGTCTGGTTTTTGCTGCATTATTGTTTGCCAAAACAATATTACAGTTCTCAAAATGAATTGATAAAAGATTTATGCAAATATCTGCCTTCATATACTAAAAATAATGTCTGGTTGTCTAGGAATGATATTTATAAACTGTTGAAAAACAGAATTGACAATGCATATGTAAATTCAGAAAAACTTCATTCAAGAAATGCGGGCTTTGATTCAATGGAATCAACAATGTGCAATGTTGATTTGTTAATGGAAGAAATTTCAAGCCTTGCAGGTGATGCTAATAATCTATAAATTGCAATTTTGATAAAAAGGAAACTGACAAATGACTAAACTAGACGAGCTGATAAATGAACTTTGCCCTGATGGGGTGGAATATAGATTGTTTTTTGATGTATGTAATTACATACGTGGAATTACATATAACAAGAACGATGAAGTAAATAATGATTCTTATGGAATAGAGGTTTTACGAGCGAATAATATTACTCTTGAAACAAATACTTTGAATTTTGATGATGTAAAAATAATCTCTGAAAATGTAAAAATAAAAGAAACGCAATGGCTCAAGAAAAATGATATTCTGATTTGTGCTGGAAGTGGAAGCAAAGAACATATCGGAAAAGTCGCATATATTTTTGCTGATACAAACATTACTTTTGGTGGATTCATGGCTGTTGTTCGACCAAAAATTGAAAATTTTTCAACAAGATTCTTATTTCATATTTTAACAAGCGATATGTTCAAAAGACATTTAGCAAAAGTTTCTGCAGCTTCAAGTTCAACAATTAACAATATAAATAATGATACTTGGAAAAATTTCCAAATCCCTGTTCCTCCCCTCCCTGTGCAGGAGGAAATTGTCCGCATACTCGACAGTTTTACGGAGCTTACAGCGGAGCTTACAGCGGAGCTTACAGCGCGCCGCAAGCAGTACGAGTACTACCGCGACGCGCTGCTGACACCTCCGTTCGGTTCGGCAGGCTCACCGATCAATGGAACTTTTCCTGTTGTGAAGCTGAAGGACATTGCGACAGAGTTTTACAGAGGTTCCGGAATCAGGCGTGACGAAATCACAGCGGAAGGCGTTCCATGCGTGCGTTACGGCGAAATCTACACGACCTACAACATCAGCTTTGAAAAGTGCGTTTCCCACACAAAACTTGAATACGTTCAGTCGCCGAAATATTTTGAGCATGGGGACATTCTTTTTGCAATCACTGGCGAGAACATCGAGGACATCGCAAAGTCTGTCGCCTACACAGGAAACGAAAAATGTCTTGCCGGCGGCGATATTGTTGTAATGAAGCACAATCAGAATCCAAGATATTTGGCGCACGTTCTTGCCACGACAGAAGCGAGAATTCAGAAAGGCAAGGGCAAGGTAAAAAGCAAGGTTGTGCACTCAAGCATTCCGTCAATTCAGGAAATAGAAATTCCGTTGCCGTCGCTTGACGTGCAGGAACGCTGGGCAAACGTTCTCGACAACTTCGACGCCATCTGCTCAGACCTGAAAATAGGACTTCCGGCGGAAATCGACGCGCGCAAAAAACAATATGAATATTATCGCGATTTGCTCTTGACATTCGCAGAACGCGGTAACACAATCTTCACAGAACAGAACAGAACAGAACAGAACAGAACAGAACAGAACAGATGAAATAAAACTGCTCCAGTATGTTTTTGGATATGCTGTTGTGCAGCTGGGAGAAATTGGAGAACTTTGTGCAGGTGCAACTCCTAGTACATCAAAACCCGAATACTGGGAAAACGGGACAATTTCTTGGATGAGTTCTGGAGAAGTTAATTTAGGACAGGTTTATCAAACTGAAAAGAAAATTACTAAAAAAGGGTTCGAGAATTGCAGTACGAAAATGGTTCCAAAGAACACTGTTGTTGTGGCATTGGCAGGACAAGGAAAAACAAGAGGAACTGTAGCAATAACAAGAATCTCTTTATGTACAAACCAGTCGCTTTGCTCTATTCTTACAAAAGATTTTGTGGATAGTTACTATCTTTATTTTTATCTGAAGAGTCAATATCAAAGACTTCGTGCTATTTCTTCTGGAGAAGGAACAAGAGGCGGTTTAAGTTTAAGAATATTAAGAGATTTTGAACTCCCCCTTCCTCCTCTTTCCGTTCAGCAGCGCATTGTAAAAATCCTCGACCGATTTGATAGCCTTTGCAACGATATTTCTAGTGGTCTTCCGGCAGAAATCGAGGCCCGCAAAAAGCAGTATGAATATTACAGGGATAAACTTTTGTCATTTCCACACTGTTCCTGAGCCTGCCGAAGAATAATGACTGCATTGCGACCGCTTCGCCCACTTCGACAGGCTCAGTATCCGAATGATTAATCCTTTTTCACCGGTTGATGTACTTCGACAAGCTCAGCAATCAAGCTTTTGACAGTACCTCTGCCACGGTTGGTGAGCGTAGCCGAACCAACAAGAATTTGTCTTTTAAACAATAATGAATCGTGTTATAATATATTTTATGGGATTAAGTTTAACAGGAATTGCAGAGCAACTGAAAAATAACAATAAAAAAGTCCAATTGATTTATGCATTTAATGGAGTTGGAAAAACTAGACTTTCCCGTGAATTTAAAGAATTAGTAAATCCAAAGCATAGTGAAGAAGAGGATAATTCTCCTATTAAATTTTTATATTACAATGCATTTACAGAGGATTTGTTTGTTTGGGACAATGATTTGGATGGTGATGAAAACAGAAAAATTATTATACAACCAAATAATTTTACAAATTTAGCATTTGGATTTTTGAAAGAACAAGGACAAGATGGTAATATTGCCAATCATTTTAAGCATTACACACATTCTTCAATTACGCCAAAAATCAACGATGATTTTTCAGAAGTAACGTTCTCCATACTCCGTGGCGGAGATGACAGCATAAATAATATAAAAATTTCAAAAGGTGAAGAAAGTAATTTCGTTTGGTGTATTTTTTATAGTCTGATTGAACAGATTGTAGAAGTTTTAAATATTGCAGATGCAAATGATAGAAGCACAAATGATTTCGACCATTTGGAATATATTTTTATTGACGACCCTGTAACATCACTGGATGAAAATCATTTGATTGAACTTGCCGTTGATTTAGCACAATTGATAAAAAACAGTAAATCTGAAGTGAAATTTATAATCACAACGCACAATCCGCTTTTCTATAATGTTTTGTATAATGAACTAGATTTAAAGAATGGATATATGCTAGAACTTCAAGATGATAATACTTATAAACTAACAGAGAAAAAAGGCGATTCAAACAAATGCTTTTCTTATCATCTTTTTTTAATACAAACAATAAAAAAAGCTATAGATTCTAATAATGTCCAAAAATATCATTTTATATTATTAAGAAATCTTTATGAAAAAACTGCAAATTTCTTAGGCTATCCAAAATGGTCTGAATTATTACCAGATGACAAAAAATTATATTATAACCGAATAATTCAATTTACAAGTCATTCGACATTATCTAATGAGATTGTTGCTGAGCCAACAGAACCGGAAAAACAAACTGTAAAATTCTTGCTAAATCATCTTATAAATAATAAATACTATAAGGAATCCTCAAAATGACAGAATACAAGACAATTGCCGAGTCTCCGAATTACATTGTTTTGGACAAATACGTAAAGCCGCTTATGGTCTGCGAGAACGGCTACCAGTCGGAATTTGACTTGGAGCGTGAGCTTGTCGACGACCTGAAAAATCTTGGCTATGAATATCTTCCGGACGTGAAAAACAGCGCGGCTTTGCTTTCAAATGCGCGCACCCAGATTGAAGAGCTGAACAACGTTCATTTTCTTGACAGCGAATGGGAACGCTACGTTCAGACTTACCTTGACAAGCCCGGTGACACAATGGATGACAAGGCGCGCAAGATTCACGATGATTACATTTGCGATTTTGTCTTTGACGACGGACATATTCAGAATATCTATCTTATAGACAGGGAAAAGCTTCTTCGCAACAAGGTTCAGGTAATCCGGCAGTTTGAGCAGACAGGCACTCATCAGAACCGCTACGATGTTACGATTCTTGTGAACGGAATTCCTATGGTGCAGGTGGAGCTGAAAAAGCGCGGTGTTGCAATCCGCGAGGCATTCAATCAGGTTCACCGCTATAGCAAGGAAAGCTTCAATTCCGAACATTCGCTTTACAAGTATCTCCAGGTTTTTGTGATTTCCAACGGAACTGACACACGCTATTTTGCGAATACCACAAAACGGAACAAGAACAGCTTTGACTTTACAATGAACTGGGCAAAGTCCGACAACTCGCTCATAAAAGATTTGACCGATTTTACGCAGACTTTCTTTCAGAAAAACACTTTGCTCAATGTTCTTTTCACTTATTCGGTTTTTGACACGACAAATACGCTTCTTGTAATGCGGCCTTATCAGATTGCGGCTACGGAACGTCTTTTATGGAAAATAAAAAGCTCATACATTGCAAAAAAATGGAGCGGCACGGAAAGCGGCGGATATATATGGCACACGACAGGCTCCGGAAAAACCCTCACAAGCTTCAAGGCGGCCCAGCTTGCTACAAAACTCGATTTTATCGACAAAGTTCTTTTTGTTGTTGACCGAAAGGATTTGGACTACCAGACAATGAAAGAATATCAGCGTTTTTCTCCAGACAGCGTGAACGGCTCGGAAAGCACCGCCGGACTAAAACGGAATCTTGAAAAAGACGACAACAAAATCACCGTAACAACAATTCAAAAACTGAACAACCTTATGAAAAGCGAGGACAATCTTTCAATTTATAAGAAGCAGGTTGTCTTTATTTTTGATGAGTGCCACCGCTCGCAGTTTGGAGAGGCCCAGAAAAATCTTAAGAGAAAATTCAAATTTTATTATCAGTTCGGTTTTACAGGAACTCCGATTTTCACAGAAAATGCGCTCGGTGCGGAAACTACAGCGTCAGTATTTGGAAGGCAGCTTCATTCTTATATAATCACAGACGCAATCCGCGATGAAAAAGTACTTAAATTTAAAGTCGATTATAATGATGTGCGTCCGAAATTTAAGTCAATTGAATCTGAGCAGGACGAAGAAAAACTTTCTGCCGCAGAAAACAAAGCGGCTCTTCTTCATCCTGACAGAATAAAAGAAATCACCCAGTATGTGCTGGATAAATTCAATCAGAAAACCCACAGAAACGCAGGAAGCAAAAACGGATTTAACGCAATGTTTGCAGTCAGTAGCGTTGAATCAGCAAAAATGTACTATCAAATGTTCAAGGATCTTCAGGCTGGACTCGAAAAACAACTGAAAGTTGCCACAATTTTTTCATTTGCCGCAAATGAGGAGCAGAACGCAATCGGAGAAATTCAAGACGAAAGTTTTGAGACAAGCACAATGGATTCAAGCTCAAAAGAATTCCTTGATTCCGCAATAAATGACTACAATAAAATGTTTGCAACAAACTTCAGCACGGAAGGAAAAAGTTTTCAAAATTATTACAGGGACCTTTCTTTGCGTGTAAAAAATCAGGAAATCGACCTTCTTATTGTCGTCGGAATGTTTCTGACCGGTTTTGACGCACCAAAGCTTAACACACTTTTTGTGGACAAAAACTTGCGTTACCACGGACTTATCCAGGCTTATTCACGCACGAACAGGATTTTTGACTCGACAAAGACTTTCGGAAACATTGTTACATTCAGGAACCTGGAGCAGGCAACAATTGGCGCAATCAAGCTTTTTGGAGCAACAAACCATATTATCCTTGAACGAAGCTACAGCGAATATATGCAGGGCTTTAAGGATAAGGAAACAGGAAACTCCTGCCGCGGATATATTGAAGTTGTCAAGGAACTTGAAGAAAAATTCCCGAATCCAGAGGACATTATAACCGAAAATCAAAAAATCGAGTTTATAAAACTTTTCGGTGAATACCTCAGAATAGAAAACGTTCTTCAAAACTATGATGAATTTGCGGGCTTAAAGGCATTTCAACAGATTGACAAAAATGACGAAAAAGAAGTTGAAGATTTTAAGGCGAAATATTATCTGTCTGACGAAACAATCAACTTAATAAAAGATGTGAAAATTCCTTCTGAACGTGCAGTTCAAGACTACAAGTCAACGTACAATGATATCCGGGAGTGGCTCAGAGTTCAAAAGGCCTCCAATCAAAAAGACTCTCTTACGCTTGACTGGAACGATGTAGTTTTTGAAGTAGACCTTTTAAAGTCGCAGGAAATAAATCTTGACTACATTCTTGAATTGATTTTTGAAAACAACAGGAAGAACCAGAACAAAGAGGCTCTAGTTGAAGATGCCCGCCGTCTTATCCGCTCAAGCATTGGAAACAGGGCAAAGGAAAGCCTGCTGGTCGATTTTATCAACAAAACTAATCTTGACGAAATAAATGACAAGGCTGCTTTAATTGACGAATTTTTCAAATATGCCCAGAAAGAGCAGCTGCATGAAGTGGACGAACTGATTGCGGAAGAAAAACTGAATCCGGAAAAAGCAAGGCATTACATAGCAGTTTCCCTGAAAAAAGAGTTCGCAAGCGAGAACGGCACGGAGCTGAATTCAATTCTTCCAAAAATGAGTCCGCTGAACCCGAATTATTTGACAAAGAAACATACAGTTTTTCAGAAGATAACGGCTCTGGTGGAAAAGTTCAAAGGCGTGGGCGGAAATGTGTAGCGGTCATTTAGACAAGCTCAATGACCACATTCCGTGTTTCGACGGGCTCAACATTCAGTGGCTCAACATTTCGGTAAACTCAATGACCACATTTTCAGCGATGATTTTCTCTACTTACTTGCGACAATCTTTCTGTGCACCTTCAGTTTTTTTAGCGCCCAGTCGTAGTGGCTACTGGTCGTGCTGATGAAATATGCGCCGAAGTTCGTTGTTCCAAAAAGTCCGGCATTGAAAGTTTTTCTTTTTTTCAGTTCGGAAGCTGTTGCATCGGCAATATGGATCACAGGAATTTTTATCATTGACTGGATCTGCATATAAACTTGTGCATTGTGTTGGTGCAGACTAAAATAAAATCTGCTCCTGACATTTCAAGTTTTTTTGCAGCTTCTCCAAGAATGAAAGTGCTTTTTTCCCAATTTCCACAGGACTGACATTTTTCAATTTCATCGAAGTCAACACTGTAAAGAATTATTTTTGCAGAATGAAGTCCACCAAGTTTTGTTTTGATTTCTTCATTTATGATTTTATAATATGGAATTGTACTTTCCCAACTCATTCCACCGATAAGTCCGATTGTTTTCATTTTAACCCTCCAATAAAAATATTTTTATAACTGATGTTATTTTTTTTATAGAGTTTACCTTGAAAAGAAAAAACAATCAACCGAAAAATTCCGCTGATTGTTTTTTAGATTCAGATAATTTAAATTTTTTTATATTATAAATGTTTTGTTATTCCACCTCTTCAATCTGAAGCGTCATGTTGGCTAGTCCGTGGTAATAGTTTACGCTTTGTGCGGTGAAGCGGTAGACGCAGTAGCCTGGATCGTCCACGCCTTTCGGGTAGTATATTTCAAATCCGTCGCGCCAGAGCATTGCCTTTGTTTCGTGGTCAGTACAGACTTCGATTGTGCCGGTGAAGAGCGCGCCCTTGTATTTGTCCTTTGTGTCGTCAACATAGTAAACGCATGCTTTGGGATTCGCCCTGAACTGAGCGACTCGCCGTGAGCCTGTGTTCGTCGAAAAATACTGAACCTTCATGCTTTCGCTTTCGAGTACGAGCATTCCCTTGATCTGCGGAAATCCCTCTCTGTTAACCGAGCCGACGTAGGCGACATTCGCGCCTTTTCTGAGCGCGATGATTTCTTCTCTGACTTTTTCTTTGTTCATAAATACCTCCTGATATGTTGTGCCATTTGTCAATGACAAAACAAAATTTAATATAAAAAAGAAAAGGCTTTAGAAATCAAGATTTTCGGCACTAGACCATCCTGATATTCGTGGATTTTGGTTGAAACTTTGTTTCCACCATTACCGACAGGTCAATGATCCGCCAAGCCGAGTATATCACATCCGGCACAGCGGATAAACAAAACTCCTAAACTGAAATTCATCGTTCGCTCATATATTTTTTTATTTCATCGGAAGTCAGTTTTCGCACTTGTGTGTGCGGATATTCTTTGTATTCTTCAACGCTGAAAACAGGGGACATTTGTCTGCATTTTTTGTCCTTGTTCTTTTTGAGGAAGAGTTCCAGATCTTCGCTTGCGGCGAAAATTTTATAAGATAGCCTAGCTTTGCTGTTTTCAATCTCGTAAATGCCGCATGAGCTTTTTGTTGTGAAGTCGGCTGTCCGCAAATAAAGTTTTGCGATTTCCAATGACTTGAAGGGAAAATTCCATCTTTGCAGGCCTCTTTTCGGGTCGCATTCAATGCAGATGCAGCGTCCGCAAGTTCCGCAGATATATTGAGTGTGGTTTTCCAGACAGTCCAAGGGATTCAGCAGCGGAGTAATTCTGTTTTCGTCTGAGTAACATTCTTCGCACATTTTTTTGCTCCTTTTTAGATTTTAACTTCTCCCTTCATTTTATTCCATTTCTCTACAATGATTTGAGCGTTGCTTTCGAGGCTTCTGCCTCCGTCCAGCTCGATTTTTACGCACGGAAGACTTTTCATCCATTCTTTCTGTTCGCCAAGATTCGGAGAGCTGTCGCTTTCGTATCTTCGGTTGCTTTCCAGAAATTTTTGGTGGCTTTCGTACAAATCTCCGCCTTCAAGTATTCTTTTGCCGAACCGTTCCATTGCCCTTTTGTGGACGCGCCGCAAACGGATTTCAGGCTCGGCGTAAAGAAAGACCATCATCTCAAAATTGTCGTCGAACGCCTGATGAAAGGAGCTCATCGAGCCTGCCATTACAAAATGCTCATAAGGCTCAATGCCGCTTTTCAGCAATCTTATCTTTTCCGCCTTTGAATACATCTGAGTGTATGGCGCGCTCGTGTCTTTCTTCCAAATATAATCGTCCACATCAAAATACGGAAAGCCCAGTTTTTCCGCGACGATTTTCCCAAGCGAGCTTTTTCCGCTTCCGGACGGCCCTGCAATCATTATTCCTGTTGACATTGCCTACATTCCGCCCAAAAATCCCATTATTATTCCGCCTATAACAAGCGACCCGATTTGCCCTGAGACGTTCGCGCTAACCGCGTGCATAAGGATAAAGTTCTGGTTGTCTTCCTCAAGGGCAAGTTTCTGCACCACGCGGCTTGCCATAGGAAACGCAGAGATTCCGCACGCGCCAATCATCGGATTCAGCTTGTTTCCTTTTTTGCGGAACAGGTTCAGGAATTTCGCGAACAGGATTCCGCAGACTGTGTCGCCTGCGAATGCAATCAGCCCCAAAAGCATAATCAGGAGCGTCTGAACGTTAAGGAAATTCTGCGCCGTCATGCTCGCTCCCACGCTGATTCCCAGAAGCAAAGTCACAATGTTTGAAAGTTCGTTCTGCGCCGCCGACGAAAGTTTTTCAAGAACACCGCACTCGCGGATTAAATTTCCGAACATCAGAAAACCGATTAAAGCCGCCGCGTCTGGAATCAGAATGCTTACCGCAACCGTAACCGCCACCGGAAAAACGACCATCACCCAATGCGGAATGTTCTTGTTTTTCGCCTGAATTCTAGTCGTGCGCTCTTTTTTTGTTGTAAGAAGCTTGATTACAGGAGGCATTATAATAGGAACAAGGCTCATGTACGAATAGGCGACAACCGTAATCTGTCCCAAAAGATTTTTTGCGAAACGGCTTGCCACAACAATTGCAGTCGGACCGTCCGCCGCGCCAATAACGCCGATGCTCAGCGCTTCGTTTATGCTGAAACCGAATCCCCAGTATGCGACCGCCGCCGCAATAAAAATCCCGAAATGCGCCACAATCCCGAAAACTAAAAGCCACGGACGTTCAAGCAGCGGCTTAAAGTCAATCATCGCACCTACGCCCACAAAAATCAGCAGCGGAAAAAGTTCCGTCATAATTCCGCAGTCAAAAAGAATCTGAAGCGCGCCGGGATGCTCAGCCGTTCCAAGGACAACCGCCAGCGGAAGATTCACCAGAATCGCACCAAAACCAATCGGCAAGAGCAGCATCGGCTCGTACTTTTTGTAGACCGCAAGAAAAATCAGCAGCGCGCCTATCGCAATCATAGCAAAATTCTGCCAGGTCATCGCCCCGATTCCGCTAAAAAAATAATCCAAAATCCGTTCCATTTCAAAACCTCCGTCTGTAAAATCCGCCACCGCAAAAAAAAGACCCTTTGCCCGGTCACCCTGAAACAAACAGGATAATCAGGCAAAAGGTCTTGTTTCTCCGGTCAAGCCGAAGCCTAAGAACCAGACTCAAAGAGCCGGCTGTTGATTCTTAAGGAAGTAACTACTCCCCCTTTGCTTTTTGCAGTATGCACGGAAAAGGGGAGCAGTGTCAATAGCAAAAGTTAAAATTTAAAGTCCGACATTTTTTCGCTTAATGACTTTACATTTGCAGAATTTTCCAGAACGTGTTCTTTTGAATCCGCCAAAGTTTCTGTAACTTTTTGAACAGATTCGTTAATCGAATTTACTTTTGTGTTTGTTTCTGAAGTAACTTTGTTCAGGTTTTTCATTTCAATTGAAATCTGCTCGCCGCCTTTCAGCATTTCCGCCGCGCCGTCCTTTACAGTTGTTGTTGATTCTGTCAACCGGCTGATTCCTTCAAGAATCTGCTTGTTGCCTTCAGTCTGTTCTGTCATTGCGTTGGAAATTATAAGCTCCTCGTTCTGAACTTTCTTTATGAGAGAATAAATATTGTTGAACTGAACAGAAACTTCGTTTGCGTTTGTGGCAACCGAATTGATTGATTCAGAAAGACTTCGCAGGTTTGTTTCAATGGATTTTGCGCGCTCATTGCTCTGCTCGGCAAGCTTTCTGATTTCGTCCGCAACAACGGAGAATCCTTTTCCGAATTCACCAGCATGGGCAGCTTCAATCGCCGCGTTCATGGAAAGAAGGTTTGTCTGGCTTGCAATGTCCTGAATGACTTTGCTTGCGTCCATAAGCAATGTTGATTTTTCCAGAACTTCTTCGGAAAGCTCGCTTGCAATGTGGACTTTTTTCATTCCGGCTTCGGATGCGCTTTCAAGCTCCTGGACTGTGCCGTTGTTTTTCTTAAGGCTTGAAGTTACACCGTTTACGTTCGCAACCATCTGCTCGATCGCGGCCGACGACTGGTCAATTGCAGATGTCTGCTTTTCAATTTCATTGTTCAAATGGCGGATGTGCTTGATGATTTCTTCAACTGTCGCGCTCGTCTCTTCAACAGAAGCAACCTGATTTATCATTTCATTTTTTACAGAATTTGAAATGCTCTTTACGTTTGCGATTTCTGAAATTGACTGGTCAACGTGCTCAGAAACTTCAGATGAAACAGATAGCGTGGAATTTACGTCCTTGCTGATTTCCTGAAAAATCGTTCTTATGATTTTGTATGCGTTGTTCAAGTCGTTTATGATGATTCCGAAGTCGTTTCTTGTAACAACCTGCGCATGTTTTATGGCATAGTTTTTTTCAGCAAGCGCACCCAAAATAGCTTTTTCCTGCTGAAGGTTGTTCTTTATGTCGTAAGCGGTAACTGAAGTTGTAAGTCCTACTGAAATAAAACTGAATACCGCCGCTGGGAAAATAACTTTCAGAACGCCAGAAACCGAAGAGTCGGATGCAACACTGGGAACCAAAAAAGATGCCGTAATAATTAGAAAGCAGCCCAAAAGATTTACAAGCGTCATCAAGATGATTCGCTCGCGGTTTGATGAAGTTACAACGGATTTGTCAAATGGAAGCCAGTGCAGGAAGTGCTCGAAGCGGCTGTTGAAAACTGTGTAAAAACTGATTCCGTAGAGAAGCATAAAGCCTGTGCATATAAGAATGATTGAAAGATACGGAGAACTTCCTTCAAATGCTGCAAACTGCGTGTCTTTTAAATGAATCACAAAGCAGGCAAGAAAAGGTATTGCAATTCCCAAAACTAAATTTATTGCAAAAATTATTTTTCCGGAATATTTCAATAGAAGATTTATTTTCCTAATGACTTCATCTGTTCCGTCATAAGTTTCTATATTTTTCCGAAGAAACCTGTAAAAAGCAAACGGGCACAAAACCGCAATCACGTATGCAAGAATAGTGTAAGGTGAAAGCAGGATGGTAATAAATTCATCAATTGTGGCAATTCCAGTAATATATAGGTAAACTGGAGCCAGCAAGAATGGTGAAAACGAAGATAAAAGCAGCAGAAAAGGAAGCTTTACATAAAATAATTTTCTGTCAGTTTCTGAAAGTTTTTGTTCCATAAAAAATATTCCTCACAAACAGTATATTTTTATAATAAATCTGTATCAAGTAAAATTTAAATTTTTTACAAAAAATAAATATAAAACTAACAATGCGGAAAAAGCATATCTGTTTTCTTCTGACTTTAATAAAATCCAACTAAAACGAGGTGCACAATGAAAAAATCAATTCTTCTTTCTATTCGGATTTTTTACAGATTGCTGGATTTTCCGTTTGGCGATAAAAAGTCGGAGCAAGCCCGATAATGACAGTAAAATATAAAAGTTTACATTCGCCTTGTTATTATTGATTTACGGTTCCGCGACTTTACAGAATCGAAACTAGAATTATACAAATTAAATACTTGTCGGTATTTTTGTATTTTCAGCTTCTTTTTGTTTTCTTTCTATTTCTTTCTGAAGCTTTTCTTCTTCACGCATTTGTTCTCTAATCAGACGTTGCTCTTCTTTTTCCTTGTGTAGTTTTTCTTGATATTCATAGGACAATCTTAATTCTTTTAATTTTAAATCTTTATACTTTTTTGTAATTTCAGTAGTACTACATCTTTATATTTTGCTTGAAGTTTCAAGTATTCATTTTTTATGAAATTTATGTTTTTAAGCAGTACAAAAAAAAACTAACAATAATAACTATGTTTGAATATGCTTGTTATATGAATAATGTATGTGGAATAAAATTTCCAGGATTTGAATGAATATATTTTTAGAGATGTTTTTGGGGGCATTTTGCTGCATTATTTTCCTATGCCACAAAGTATGTTATAATTTGTTTGTAGGAATTGCTTATGTCAAACCAAGACATTATCTTACAATTTAAAAATAGCAGGGAGGAAAATATGCGAAAAGAATTTTGCGAAAAAGACGGAGTACTCATCACTTATACGAATGATAATGTTTGCTTTGAAGACACAAAGACTGCGGAATCTATTTTGCTTTCAAATGACGGAAAAATTTTGCATTCAAACTTTGACGATAAAAAAAATCAGTTCTATATAGAATATTTGAAGCAAATTTATCCTGCGATTACAACTTACAGAACGTTGGATTCTGTGGAGACTGCGTAAATGCCGGTATATATCAGAACTTTAGGATATAAGATTTACATCTGGTCAAACGAAAAAGACGAGCCAATCCATTTCCATATTTTCCAAATATAGTTACTAAATTTACCTGACAAAGTGGGTATGTTTTGCTTATAGCTTGCTGAGAACAAGGAAAACTTGGTAAAAATCATTTCGTTTGAACTGAAAACCTGTCCTTTTTAACGGCGTTTTTTGGGACAGAAATTCCTTGAGTTTTTCAGTAAAATGACGTATTCTATAGATAGTGGGATTTCCCACTACGGAGAAAATATGTCAATGACAGCCGTAAAAACCTACGATACAAAGACAGACATGAAGAAAAGAATAACTCTCAGAAATTCAAAATATGAATACTATCATGTTCAGGAATTTGCGGACGGTCGGATTGTTCTTGAGCCTCGTGAACTTGTTGTTCCTTTTGAAGTCTCACAGGCAACGCTTGACATGATGGATTCTTCAGTTAAAAACCTAAAAAATGGAAATGTTTCCGAACCACTTGATTTAACGGAATTCGAGGCATAATTTTGTTCAATATTCGCCTAGGAATTCCAGAAATGAAAGAATTTTGGGATTCATTAAAGAAAAAAGTAAAGGAAAAGACAGCCTCGAAAGATGAAGTTTTGCTTTATCAAAAACTTGGAAAGGCAATGCGTCTTCTTTCTGCAAATCCGCGCCATACAGGACTTCACACTCATGATATTGAAGCCCTTTCAAAGCGTTATGAAATGAAAGTGTGGGAATCTTATTTAGAAAATAATAAGCCAGCAGCAGGAAGATTATTTTGGGTGTACGCGCCTAATCAGAATGATATAACGATTATTGGTCTTGAACCTCATCCAGACGCAAAGAAAAATGCGTACAAGAAAATTACATTGTCGGCAGTAGATGGAGAAGAAAAATGAACGAAAAACCTGTCCCAAAAAACGCTCGTTTAAATGAGCAGAAAGTTACACGTAAAAAATCAAAAGTTAATTATGCAGTCCTTGATGAATATTTAGGCGAAAAAACTTTCGATGAAAAATATGCTCTCTTAAGCCATTATATTCAGCTTCAATGTTCTGCTTCCGATGAAAAATATAGAAAGATTCTTGAGCAGAATGGGATTGATGTAAAAAATCTTCCTTCTGCAAAAGATTTTAATTCAAAATTTGATGTTCCATTTTGTGCATCTGAAAGCCTCTCTTTTACTTTTATTGATTTGTTTGCAGGTATTGGCGGATTTAGGCTTGCGATGCAGTCATGTGGTGGTCAGTGCGTTTTTTCTTCTGAATGGGATGATGCCGCAAAGCAGACTTATTTTGAGAACTATGGTGAAGTTCCGTTTGGTGATATTACAAAAACAGAAATTAAAGATTTGATTCCAAAAAAGTTTGATGTACTGTGTGCGGGGTTTCCGTGTCAACCGTTTAGTTATTCTGGTCAAAAAAAAGGTTTTGAGGATAAAACAAGGGGAACTTTATTTTTTGAAATCTGTGAAATTTTAAAAGTTCATAGACCAAAATTTATTTTTCTTGAAAATGTTAAAGGCTTAATTTCTCATAAAAATGGAGAAACAATAGCAACTATACGAACTATTTTAAAAGATGAACTTGGATATGATATTCATGAAGTTATTTTATCATCTTTAGATTTTGAACTTCCTCAAAAAAGAGAGCGGTGGTACTGTGTTGGTTTTTTATCGAAAACGGATTTTGTTTTTCCTGCAGGTACAAAGATTCATAAAAATTTAAGAGACATAATTGATTTAGATAATCAAGATGAAAGTCTGAAATTGCCAAAATTTGAGCTTGATAGAATCGCTTATCATTTTGAGATGGCAAAAAATAAAACGGATAGAGTAAAGCATGATAACTCAAAATATAAACCAAATACAAAAAAAGGCAAGTATGGTGTCTATTCATTTCAGAAATCTGATGGAAGTTTACGCTTTCATGTAGGTGATGTTGCAAAAACTCAAATACAAGAAGCTTTTTATTCGTGCTTAGATACTTATGCTTCAACAATAATTGCAAATCGAACTCCAAAACTATGGGATATAGGAAGAAAACTCTCAGTTAGAGAATCTTTGAGACTCCAAGGATTTCCAGAGAAATTCAGAATTCCAGTTTCTGATAATCAAGCTTATAAGCAGCTTGGAAATTCTGTTTCTGTTCCTGTATTGGAAGCAATAAGTAAAAAACTTTTTGAAAAAATAAAAATGGAGAAGTTAAATGTATAATTTTACACCGCAATGTATTTTTTCTGCTTATAAAAAATTAAATGGTTTTGATGATAAAATTGGTGGTCTTATTTGCATTCTATCTGTTTTAGAAGCGAATATTGTTAGTAATAAAGTATATAGAGTAAATTTGAGAAAGTTAAAATTAACTTTACAAGAAATATTTGACATATCAAAAGAAACATTAAATATAAATGAGGAAAATTGGTTTATTGTTTTTTCAAAAAACTGGAGAAACATTTTTTTCTCAAAAATTATAAAAAATAAAATAGATATTCTTTCTTTGGCTATTTTTTTTCTAAGGCGAACTTCATTTGAGAATAAAATTAATCAAAATGAATTAATTAATTTATTCATACAAAGATTTAATTTGCAATCGGTATCAGATTTGTGGTTTGATAATAATGATTCAGTTAAGCTGGAGTATAATCAATTTGATAATGAAAAAAATCAAAAAGATTTTTATGCTCTTAATAATTTTAATTCTACTTCAGGTGCATTAAAATTTAATGGATCTATAGTAGTTGCAAGCGCAACAGAATTAACTCGTTGTGCACAAGTTCAAACTTTATATGCAGGAATGGATATGAACTCAATTTTATTATTAAATAAAATTGAGTTAAATAGAAGTTACGATTTTGAATCAAATGATAAAATAAGTGATTTAATAGCAAAAACTTGTGATTTTGCAAAAAATCATTTTCAGTTAATTTATTACGGAGTTCCCGGCTGTGGAAAAAGCCACAAAGTTGACAAAATAATAAATGCGGCTATAAATGATAAAAATGATAGGGAGCATCAGGTTATCAGGGTTGTATTTCATCCAGACTATACAAACGCAGATTTTGTTGGGCAAATTATGCCTCTTGTCGATGATGGCATAGAGTATCGGTTTAAGGCTGGTCCTTTTGCAAGAATCTTAAAGCATGCATATAAAGAACATTCCAAAAAATTCTTTCTTGTAATTGAAGAATTGAATCGTGGAAATGCTGCCGCCATTTTTGGAGATTTATTCCAGCTGCTTGATAGGGAAAAAGATGGATTTAGTACTTATTCTATAAACAATCCAGATATAAGCTCTTTTATAATGAGCGAAAATGATTATCATAATGATAAAATTTTGCCAGATTCTAAAGATGTTGGCGGAGAAAAATGGATTTTAGACACACCAATCCGTCTTCCACCGAATCTTTCCATTCTTGCCACGATGAATACAAGCGACCAGAATGTTTTTATGCTTGACAATGCTTTTCAGCGCAGATGGAAAATGGAATATATTCCGAACAATATAAAATATGATGATATGGAAGATTCTCAAAAAAATCAGTATGACTTGAAAATAGGGGAGACAAATATAAAATGGGGAGTTTTTCGCGACAAGATAAATGAAAGGATTTCTGACTCTAAAATTTCATTTTCCAATGCTGAAGACAAGCAGCTAGGGCTTTTCTTTGTTAAGGCGGATTCTGAAACTGACAAAGCTGAAGAAATTCCTGAAACAGATAAACTCGAAAAATCCCTGAGTCTGATTTTGCCAACAAAGTACTGAAATATCTTTGGAACGATATTTTCAAGCGTAATCCAGAAGAGATTTTTCTAGCTGAAATAAAAACTTTTGGCGATTTGCTTTTAAACTTCAAAGGCGCAGACGCCTTTAAAAACTGCTTTAATTCAGATTTAGTCAGTGCACTAAAGCAAAGCAACAGTCCGCTGACTGAATCTCCAGAACAAGTTGCGAAGTCTGAATAATTTCTGGAATTTCAATTTTTATGCCGGAAAAATTATTATCTAAAGAAATACAGATTTCTCTAAAAACTGCGCAGAATGGAAGCGACTTTGTGGGAATAAAAATCACGCAGTCGGAACGGACTGTAACTTTTCCGATGGGATATTTTCCTGAAAAACCAAGCTTGTCTGCCTCAAAAATCAAAAAGGAAGAGCGGAACGAAATCCTGAACCTGATAAAGTCAATTGCTCTTTGCACTTCAAATAAAAATGGCGAGCGGGTTTCTGTTCTGAACGGCGAGCTAAAGTGCGATTTTCCAATAAAATCTATGCTTTATGTAATAGAAGATTTTTTAGACAGAGGAACTTATTATTTTGAAAAGGAAAGTTTATACGCAAAATCCAGCAGCGGAAAAATCAGCTGGAGCCGCACAATAAAAAACATAAAGCCTGCGGTTTCAGAAAGCGGACTTGCATTTTTGGATTTTATTATCCGCAAAAACCGCATTCAGGAAAATCAGTTTATAACCGAGATTCACAAATACTGCGTTTACAAATGCTTTGAGATTTTCGGTTTTCTTTACACTCCGTCTGTTCCCGAAAAAGGCCTGCTTGATGAAGATAATGTTTCAAAAAATAAAAAATATTACATACAGGTCTTGCAGGAAAAAATCGACTCTACTTATCTTGAATCGAGCATTGAACTTTTTTCTAATCTTCTTGATTTTATAAACAATTTTGATTCTGAAAGCGAGACAAAAGAAGCCAGCTACGGAACAAACTGTTTTCAGGTTGTCTGGGAAAGTCTGGTTGATTCAGCTTTTGGAACGGTTGGGCAAACGGAAAAAGAAGAATATTTTTATCCTGCTTCAAGATGGAATTTTCCAGGCAGAAAACCAAAGAATAACGCTCCTTTGCGGCCTGATACAATTATGATTGCAGAAAATCCTTTGGAGCAAAACAGGCGGAAATGTTTCATTATCGATTCAAAATATTACAGCTACACAATGCTCCGAAAACTGGATTCTGAAGAAAACGAGAGCGAGCAGGAAAGCATTTTAATTCACGGCTCAATACCCGGAACTGATTCAATCCAAAAACAGATTACTTATGCGCAATACATAGACGCTGACATAAAGACTTTTGATTCCGAGCGGCGCGAAAAATACCAGTTCAAGCACAGCGATATTTTCAATGTGTTCATTCTGCCGGATGATAATATGGAAAAAAAGTTGCAATACATCGGATATGCGGCAAGCAACTGGCACGATGGCAGCAAAAATTACCACACAATCCACGCTGTAACCTTGGACACAAAGTTTTTACTGGAAAACAGAAATAAGAGAAACTGTGAACTGCAAAATAAACTTGCGAGAATGATTGAAAAGCAAAGCGATGAAATGCAGAAAGGGGCTTGCATAGCTGATTGAAAAAAAAAGTCTATAAAAAATAACTTAACTGTCCTTAATTTCGAGTTTTATAATTTAATGTCATTATCGGGCTTGACACGGGAATGACTATACTTTCGCATTTTGTGATAAAGTATATTCAGACACGGTATGTCCGCTGAGTTTATTCAAATTCAAAGGTGCTTGCCGAAAGAAATCTTGTGTAGTATATTGAGCGAATATATTGTCTAGAGTTGCATTCAATTTATGACAGAAATGCGTGCTGATTGTTTTCGTTTTGATACGCTTGTTTTGGACTGTTTTCTAAATTACAAAAGGTTTGGTGTTTTAAATTTATGTTCGGATTAAAGTTAAAAAATTGGAAGGCTTTGGGAGTTTTTTTATTTTTATTTGTTTTTTTGGGAACTGAAGTTTTTTCTCATGCTTCTGGAACTGTAGAAGAGTGTTCATTCGGAGTTTTCCGTTCGCAGTACGGCGATATGTTCGATGTGCGCTACTGGCAGAATCAGCTTGATGACAATTATTATTTTCATACCGGACTTTATGATGATGCGATTAATTTTGCCTGGGCTGCGAATTTTCTTGGGATTTACTGGGGCGCAGGCTACAATGCA
Organism: Treponema succinifaciens DSM 2489; assembly: GCF_000195275.1. NCBI lineage: Bacteria > Pseudomonadati > Spirochaetota > Spirochaetia > Treponematales > Treponemataceae > Treponema > Treponema succinifaciens. Next base: position 594,462 of record NC_015385.1, read on the forward strand.
AAAATAATGAATCACAAGGCGTGGCCTCACAATCTGACCGATATGGACGTTTGCATAATGGCAGGCATTCCGTCTCTTGGACTTGGAGTGCGCGCAAGCTATTACGACAAAAATGTTTACAAAGGACTTGGCACTGCCGCTCCTAAAGTTGAAATCGGAAAAACTTTTGAATCAGTTCCTATTAAGCTTGGATTTGAGGCGGAAGGAAAATTCAGATACTGGAAATCTCTTTGTCTTGATGTGGCGCAAATTCCTTTTATTTTAAAGCTGGATTTTTCACCGGATGGAATGCGTGGAGTGGGCGGAACTTATACTGTAATGCCGACTCTCAAATATCCTTCCGCTGTAAATGAAGTTTCGGGGCTTGCTCCGATGCAGGGATTTTCTTTTTGGGCTGGCTGGAAATGGAATATTCTTGACAATTTAAAATTTGGCTTGCGTCCGTCATTTATGATGAATTTCAACTGCGTAAACACTGCGGATAATTCCGTAAACAAAAGGATTTCTGAACTTGAAGAAGACGGAGTTGGAAGAGTTGTAGAAAACACAAACTGGATCCCAGAAAACGGAAACACAGAGTGGCGCGTTAGTGTTCCTTTTTCAGCACTTTATGATGTTACAGAAAATGTTCAGTTTATCGTTGGTTTTAAATGCGGATTTTACTGGGCGAATTTTGACCACATGAGCGAAATGCATAGTGGCGGACGAAACTTGCACGGAACTGTAAACGAAACTGGATTCGCTCTTGGTGTTAAAGCCGAAATGAATGAGAATGCGGTTTTCCAGATAGGTGCTTCATATACAAGACAGCTTTCTTTGAATCCAGAAGGAAACACAACCGGCTCGCCTAAAGATTACGAAACAGACGCTCCAAACGTTTCACTTTCAAATCTTTTTGACCAGCCTGTTACAGCCTCGCTTACATTGCGGTTTTAATTCAGATTATTTCACAACATATTTTCCGTCTGAAATTTCTGAAATTGTGAGCGTGGTTGTATGTTTTATTCTGTGGCTGTAGGTTGCCTTTAAATACATTTCTTTAGTCTGCAAATTTATTCCTGAAAAGAATTCGATTTTTGTAACTTCCTGCTCACAGTTTATTGTTGCGATTGTTCCAGGATTAATTCGTGCGTAAGATTTTGTTGAGTCATCAAATGTAAAACCAATTACAAATGCAGTGTCTTTTGTTGTGTCCTTTATGCTCAGTTCAAAACTTTCATCTGTTCCGAAGTGACAGGCAGAAAATACAACTGCGGATGCAATCAGTGTAAAAATTAAAATGTTTTTTTTGTTTTCAGATAAAACATTGTACAACATGATAGTATTTGTTCTTATTCTAGTAAAGTTTAAAATTAAACAGATATATTTTTTATGGAAGAAAAATTGTAATGGTTTTTGGACTGACTTTAAAATAAGAAAAAATCATAAAAAATCATAAATGAAATATTCGCAAAATATCCGCAGATAAAAAAATCGTTGTTTATGAAAGCCGTGCAGAAGGAAATTTCCGCAAAGGTTCCGATATAGATTTGACGATACTTGATGAAGAAATTCCAAGTTCTGTTCTTTTAAAACTTGTAAACGATTTTGACGGTTCCTTGCTTCCAACAAAAGTTGACATATCGATTTTTTAAAAACTCACAATCCAAGATTTGATTGACTACATAAAAAGGGTCGGGCAGTTTTTTTATCAGAAATAACGAGCGTTGAGAAAATCCGCGTTTTATGCTAATCTCTTCTATATATTTATCTTTTTGACAATTCGAGGAATCTTATGAAACTTTGGGAAAAAGGCGCTTTTCTTTCGGGCGGAAAATTAGTTGAGTCCGTGCCGGGCAAAAATCCGGCTGAGTGTGCTAAAAACACTATTTCTTATTCTATCTTGCAGAGGCACAATACTTCGGGCGATGCTTCTAAACTGAAAATCAAATTTGACAAAATTACTTCGCACGATATTACTTATGTTGGAATTATTCAGACGGCGCGCGCTTCGGGGCTTGAAAAGTTTCCGATTCCTTATGTTTTGACGAACTGCCACAACTCGCTCTGCGCGGTTGGCGGAACGATTAACGAGGACGACCACATGTTCGGGCTTACTTGCGCCCAGAAATACGGAGGAATCTATGTTCCTCCGCATCAGGCTGTAATCCACCAGTTTGCGCGCGAGATGCTTGCGAAGTGCGGCGACATGATTTTGGGTTCAGACAGCCACACCCGGTACGGCGCGCTTGGAACTATGGCGATTGGCGAGGGCGGCGGCGAGCTTGCAAAGCAGCTTCTGGGAAAAACTTACGATGTTAATATGCCGGGCGTTATCGCGGTTTATCTGACCGGTTCTCCTGTTCCGGGCGTCGGCCCGCAGGACGTTGCTCTTGCGATTATCAAGGCTGTTTTTGCGAACGGCTACGTTAAGAACAAGGTGATGGAATTTGTGGGTCCTGGAGTTGCGAATCTTTCCGCTGACTTTAGAATCGGCATTGACGTTATGACGACTGAGACAACCTGTCTTTCTTCAATCTGGTCAACTGATGAGAAAATCCGCGAGTTCTATTCAATTCATGGAAGGGAAGGCGACTACAAGGAATTGAATCCGGGCGCTGACGCTTATTACGACGGCGCGATTGAGCTTGACTTGGGCGAAATCCGGCCGATGATTGCGCTTCCGTTCCATCCGTCTTGCGCATATACAATAGAAGAAGTTAACAAGAATCTTATGGACGTTCTTGAAGAGACTGAAAAGCGCGCTAAAGTTTCGTTCGGCGACAAGGTGAACTTTACGCTCAAAAACAAGGTGATTGACGGAAAACTTTACGTTGACCAGGGCGTTATCGCAGGCTGCGCCGGCGGCGGATTTGAGAACATCTGCGCGGCTGCCGACATCTTGAAGGGAAAGGACACTGGAAACGGAAAATTCCTTTTGAACGTTTATCCTGCTTCAATGCCGGTCTACATGGAGCTTATGAAGAACGGAGCGTTCGCCTCGCTTGTTGACGCGGGCGCAATCGTTAAGACTGCTTTCTGCGGACCTTGCTTCGGCGCGGGCGACACTCCTGCCAACGGCGCTCTTTCAATCCGCCATTCTACAAGAAACTTCCCGAACCGCGAAGGCTCGAAAATCCAGAACGGTCAGCTTGCCTCTGTTGCGCTTATGGACGCACGCTCAATCGCTGCGACTGCCGCAAACAAGGGTTTCCTGACTGCCGCCACAGATTTGGCTGACGGCGAGTTCAGCAAGAAAAAATATTTCTTTGACAAGACAATCTACGAAAAGCGCGTTTACGACTCAAAGGGCGTTGCGCATCCGGAAGTTCAGATTCAGTTCGGACCGAACATCAAGGACTGGCCGGAGATGCAGCCGCTTTCTGACGACATTCTGCTCAAGGTTGTATCTGAAATCCACGACCCGGTTACAACTACGGACGAGCTTATTCCTTCGGGCGAGACTTCAAGTTTCCGCTCAAACCCGCTTGGACTTGCGGAGTTTACTTTGAGCCGCAAAGATCCTGCCTACGTTGGAAGGGCAAAGGCTGTCCGCGACAGGTCGGAAGAGGTCAAGGCGGAAGTGAGCCGCGCGGAAAAGATTCTTGAGGAAAAATATCCTGAGTTCAAGGGAAGAATTGAAAAGGCCGGTCTTGGCTCTACAATCTACGCTGTTAAGCCGGGCGACGGTTCTGCGCGCGAGCAGGCGGCAAGCTGCCAGAGAGTTCTTGGTGCTGCTGCGAACATTGCAAGCGACTACGCCACAAAACGCTACCGCTCGAACCTGATTAACTGGGGAATGATTCCGTTCCTTTATAAGCAGGGCGAGTCGCAAAACTCCGTTTTGCTCTCCGAGTTTTCTGGCGAAAACTCGCGCAATCTTCTTCCAAGCGGTCTTCCGTTTGCGAACGGCGACTACATTTTTGTTCCGGGCGCAAAAAAGATGATTGCGGAAAAACTCCCTGGCGTAAAAGCCTACGCAGTACGCGCCGACGGCACAACCGCCGAGTTCGACCTTGCAACCGGCGACATGACCGACGACGAGCGAAAGATTATTCAGGCAGGATGTTTGATTAACTTTTATAGGGGATAAGAGATAGGAGAAAATGGCTCTTCTTTTAAAGGAGAGCCATTTGTGTGTGTGGGGTTGACTAGGAGAATTTTTATGCGGAAATATTGTAATACATTGTTTGCTTTATTTGGATTTTTTGTTCTTACAGTTTTTTCATCTTGTGCCACAACTTCAATGGTTGATGATTCGACTTTATTTGGAAGAGTATTTTCCAGCGACTCAAACGAAAGACAAATCCACCTTTTTGATTCATCTTCAAATGAAGCTATAACTATATCGAGCAATGATACTGATTCTGGTTTTACGACTTGGGAATGTGAAGATTATGGTTTTGGCGGAAAGACTTTGATAGAGTTCGGATATTTTAGTTTAGGCGAAACAACTTATGGTTTTGTGCTTTATGATGGCGGAGATGAAGGTGAAATTACGCATTACAGCAGGCAAGGTTTAGACCGTAGATGGGACTGGGGAGAAAATGGGCAGTACTCGTTTGTGATAACGCCAGATGGCAACGGAAGATATTACGATTTTACGAATGTTCCTGCTGGAGAATCTACAAAGCCTGCTGGCATTTACAAAGTGTACAAGAAGTAGGTTTTTATATGGCAAAAAAAATCAGGTAAAGTCAGCCTCTTGCAGAACTTTGGGACAGTTATAACAAGTCGAATAGAAACAATAATTTGTCTCCAAAAGAATTTATTCATAAATGGATTGATCCTCAGATAATGAATCCATTCATGCCTGACGGAACATTGACGCAAAGAAATATTCTTATTGCTGATTTGTTCTATGCTGATTCTATAAAGGAATTTCTCCATCTATATTTTGTTGATAAGTCGTTGCGAGATTTCTTGGCTGGTCTGCCGATAAGAGATTTTGACGGTCTTAAAAAATTTATTATTGAAAATGGAACTCAGGAAGAGGATGGAATGATAAGCACTTTAGGTCAAGTAAAATGGCTTGGAACAAAGACTACACATCTTGATTTTGGAATTCATATTCCATTTGAAAATAGAATGAAAGGTTATGCTTTCAGTTTTTTATATAAACCTGAAAATGGTAAACTTGTTTTTGTATGGATGGTAGGTCAAAATGCAGGCTTTCTTCCGTTTGAGCAATATAAGCTCTTAGAAAAAACGGAAGATTCCAAAAAATTAATTGAATATTTTAATCTTGCTGTCAACACAATAGTTTATATGAACACATTTCCTGAGTGTGTTGTTGACGGTGTTCCGAATCAAGTAAAAAATGAATATTCAAAAAAGATAACGATAGCGGAAAAAGTTTTGGAAAATATTGAAAACCCTGATTCCAAAAAGATGATGACTCCTCATTTTAGACGAGGTTATTTTAAAAGACTGACTTCAGATTTTTACACACGCAAAAAAGGTCAATGCGTTTTTGTACGAGAAACAATGGTGAATGGCAAGGCGAAAACTGTCTACACAGCTGACAATCTTGAAAAGCTAAGTGAAGAATAAATTTTAT